>CAZXYS010000020.1:59070-73561 GCA_964645005.1 uncultured Hyphomicrobiales bacterium
ATCGAGTTACAGGTCCGGCAGCAGCAGTTCAGGAAGTTCCGGCAGCAGCGGCAGGAGTTCAAGCCGCTCCAGCGGAAGTTCAAGTTCAAAATCAAAATCAAGATCACGTTCGAGGTAAACTATGAAAAAGATAAAAACTTCAATCGTATTCATTGCAGCGTTTCTGATTGCAGCAACTTCGGCGCAAGCCCAATTCATCGAAGACGCTCTCAGATACACTCAATCAAATGCAATGATTAGCCCCAGAGCCGGCGGGTTGAATGTAGCCTATCACGGTATGGCGGATGATTTCTCAACGCTGTACTTCAATCCTGCGGGATTATCTTCAATACCCAAAAGCGAGATAAACTTCGGCTTTGGGTTCAAGAGAAACAATACTTCGACTGAATTCTTCAAGAATGTCAAGGAATTCAATTCGAATGATGCTTATGTATCACATGCAGGCATTGTAGCACCTTTCGAGACGGAGAAAGGCAATGCTGCAATCGCAATTGGGTATGTGATGGAGGATAATTTTGACAATCATTCGAAGTATTCTGCGTTTAATCCTTTTTCATCTTATACAAATTATCAGGCGAATCTCAGGAGAGGTAACTACGATGATAATCTTGCCTATCAATTATATCTGGCAGATTATGATTTCAATACCCCTCTTGAAGACAGTCTTAACCAAGCTGCCTCAATAAATGAAGCCGGCGGTATCCATGCTATAACTGGCGGTGCAGGCTTTGATCTTTCAAAATATGTATCACTTGGTTTTTCGATAACCGGAAAATGGGGCGGATACGATTTTACCCGAAACTTTGTTGAAGCAGATTCAAAAAATTTGTACAGCAGCTTTGATACAACTTCAACTGGCGCTTACGATGATATAGATTTTAACAGACTCGAAGTTGACGATGTTTTGCAACAATCCATAAGCGGTATCACCGGTTCAATTGGAATTCAAACAAGACTTGAAAAATACCTGAAATTTGGAGTAACCATACAGTTTCCTACATTTTACTCGATTGAAGAAGACTGGTCTCGCACAGCAGTTGCCTATTTCGATAACGGAGAAGTTACTCCGGAGTTTGAGGAAACCGGACAAACAGCCTATAATCTAACCACTCCCTGGTTGTATTCAGCAGGCTTTTCAGTTCATGCGCTGGGATTAACATTTGCTGCAGGTGTGGAGTATTCCGATGTTACACAGCTAAATTTCAGCGATGCCTCTGATGATGCTGAAAATGATGCACTTAACAGCCATCTATCAAATCTGAATGCCCAGATAGTTGAAGAACTTGTAGGACAGGTCGAATGGGGTTTTGGTTTGGAATATGAAATTCCTCTAACTCCAATAGTTGCAAGAGCCAGTTTTGCCTCAAGGACTTCACCCTATTCGGAAGATATACCAGGCGCTGCGATAAACAATTTCTCTATTGGCGGAGGTATCTATCTGGCGCCAAATATAAGACTCGACGGTATATTCAGATATACGGATTATTCACAGCTTAGGACTATCTACGGTAATGAAAACAAAACACGTTATATTGTAGATAAATCCCCACTGGACATTGGCTTGCAGTTAACTTACAGATATTGATATAAAAATAGAATTGATCGAAAGCCCGCAGGAATATTTCAGGCGGGCTTTTTTTTCAACCTAAATATTGTATCAGAAAAGCTTGTTTTGCTCTTAAGTATTTGCAACAAAGTGCTTTAGCACTTTGCAAAGGATCTAATAAACTTCGAATCACCAGCAAGCTAAAGCATGCTGTTGCAAATGATTACAAATAGATGTACATATTTAATGAAAAATCCGGGTTCAATGAGCAATAAAAAATCATTACACTTCGCCACTCTCAATGCTTTTTTTCAATTGCCGGATGAATCTAGCTGCCGGGGCTCCGTCGATTTTGTCATGATACGAGAAAACTATCGACAGGTCTGCGGATGCTGGGTGCTGCAGGTTCTCCGTAACCTATTCTCATGACGAATTGTACAGGACTTTTTAGTTTCAGGGAGGATTTTATTTCATTTGCCCAAGGTTCTTCTTCCAATAATTGGGACATGGTGTGATGAAGTATTCCCAATTCCGTCAATTTTAAGCTTGCTTTTTGATAGATCTTACCGGTTTCGAACAATGAATCTATGGAATTATCTTTACTTGTTATCACCAGGAATCCGGAGCAATTTTTGACCTGTTCTTTTGCCGTGTCAACGGCTTTTTTTCTAAATGAATTGCCCATGGCGGTTTTTTCATTGAAAAAGCTATACCAGAGGAATCTTGCTATCCAGTTCATGCCGAGTGCTTCAGCAGTAAGCCCATCCTGATTATCTTTCGCTTCTTCTTTTGTAAAACGCAGCCAATTGGACAATTCCTTCTGTTTTTGATCATTAAATGATTGCTCTTCAATAGCTTGAGGGAGATTATCAGCAATCCATTTTCCCTCATTACTATCTAAAGGATAATATTTGATAAGCTCAGGTGCTATATTTGTTATTTCATTTATCTGGTCAGGTCTTATTACTTTTGTATCATAATTAGTTCTGGTAGTTACTCTTTTTTTTATCAAATTAAGATTATTATTTTTTATCGGTGATATTTCCTTAAATTTTACTTTAAATATGTCTTTGTCTTTCAGATCATTGGCAACAATATTTATTTCAGAATCATACCCCATTTCAAGCGATGCCAGTTTCATAGTTTCTGCGAAAGCAGCAAGAGACAGAAAAGTCTCCTTGTTTGATGGATCAACTTGAGGGAGCCATCTACTGCTGTCAGATTGGATTATTATTTCGGAATTGGTGTTGACTTCAACCTTCCATGGTTGAGTATTGTGACCACTCGGTGATAAAGCTGTATAGGCTAAGATTTGTATTATTTCTTCTTTTAAATTATTCATTTAAACTTCTCCGTGTATAAAATTATTAAATGATCTACGGCAGACACTTGAACAGGATGTCAATAAGGGAGATAATGTTAAAATGCTGCCCCAAACAAATGATGAATGAATTATCTTCTTTGCATGGTGACTCCCTTATAAATATCTTTTCTACATCTTTTACTGACAATTTTTATAGTCCGGGATTCATAGTTTAGATATCTTTATGTCATAACGGAAAGCATCTTATTAAATATTGATAATTTCCTTTCGTTTTCTTGGATTTTTTGTTTCATCTAATATTAGTCAATTAATTATTTAATAAAATAGTTAATAAAATTAACATGAAATAAAAAATATGTATAAGAAGAAAATAAATGATTATACAAAATTTTTCATGGAATTAAAAACATAATAAAAACTCTATAATCTAATGCTGATTAAGCTGAATTTGCTTTGTAAAGCACAAAATTCCAGGATCTTATAAGTATTTTTTCTTCATCTTCAAGATTAATCGGCGCTGATTCTCCGGGACCGTTCCATTCCTCGGAAGCTGAATCCAGAATCTTTTCCCATTTTTTTGATAATAAATTCGGAGCGTAATGAATATTTCTATCATTGAAGTTCATCGCAAAGAAAATTTCAATATTGTTGGTATTTCTATAAACTGTTAAAATTCTTTTCTCATCGCCGGCGATGGATTTCATTCGCCCTCTTTTTGCAGAACCAAACAGTTCTTTTCTTAAGCTAATTAATTTTTTATAGAACTGAAGCAGTATCTTACCATTGGATAGACTTCTCTTTTGCCAGTCAATTTTCGATCTGAAAAATGTATCATGATCCTGCGGGTCGGGTGGTTCTTCGTCCCAGTCGAAGGCTTTGAAATCTCTTTTTCTACCTTCACGGACAGCATTGATCAATTCTTCTTCGGTGTGACTTATGAAATATTGGAAGGGATTAGTTTCTCCGTATTCTTCACCCATGAATAACATTGGAACATAGGGAGAGAGTAGAACTGCTCCGGCGGCAAGCTTCAATGCTTCGAAAGAGACAAGTGCCGGCAATCTATCCCCGAACAGACGATTACCCGTCTGATCATGGGTCTGGCTGGAAATTATAAACCTCTCCGAAGGGATACCTATTGAGGAGCTTCCGTGGCGCTTTTTTCTGTATTCGGAGTATTTCCAATCCAGAACAAAGCCTTCATCACAGGCTTTTGCCAGATGGCTGACTTTGCCAAAATCGATGTAGTATCCTTCTTTTTCGCCGGTCAGCAAAGCGTGCAGTGAATGGTGGAAATCGTCGCACCATTGCGCATCAAGACCATAGCCCCCTTTGTTTCTTTCAAGAATAAGCTTTCGGTCATTCCGGTTGGTTTCACCGATCAGGAAATATTTTCTTTTTTTATGTTCAGAATAACTTTCGACAGTTTCAGCAAGTTCTTGAATGAATGGTTTGGCGCTGGCGTCGTAGATTGCATGAAGCGCATCAAGCCTCAGAGCGTCAATATGGTAATTTTCAAACCAGTGAAGTGCATTTTCGATGAAGAAATTTCTTACACCTTCGTTGTATTTATCATCGAAGTTCATTGCTTTTCCCCACGGAGTGCCGTATTTATCCGTGAAATAGGGCGCAAAATCTTCCGGATAGCTGCCTTCCGGTCCTATGTGATTGCAGACAACATCGAGGATGACAACAATTCCGGCATTATGACAGGCATTTACCAGATTTTTCAGCCCCGCCGGTCCGCCGTAGCTGTTCTGTACAGCAAAAGGATAAACCCCGTCATAACCCCAGTTTCTGCTTCCGGGAAACTGTGCCACAGGCATAAGTTCAATTGCATTGATGCCTGTGTCAGCAAGTTCTGGCAATCGATGTATTATAGCTTCAAAAGTTCCTTCCGGGGTAAATGTTCCGGTATGTATTTCATAAATTATCATCTCACTAAGATCAATGCCTTGCCAGTCATCATCAGTCCAATTATATTTGCTGTGGTCTATTACCTGCGAAGCCTGGTGAACGGTATCCGGCTGATACGATGAAGCGGGATCAGGGCGGAGTATATCTTCGCCAAGTTTGTAAAAGTATTTTGTTTTCGGGTGAATATCGTCAATGCTCACATTCCAGTATCCATTATTCATCCTTTCCATAGGAATTGTTTTTTTATCCGGCGATACAATCTCCAATTCTACATTCTCTGAATATGGTGCCCAGACAGTGAATTCACATTTATTTCCCTTTATTAAATTTGCTCCGATCTTCATAATAATGAACCTATATGTTGAAAAAACATGTTTTAAGACTTAAATAATAAATTAAAAGGTATTAAAGCGAATTTTTTAAGAAAAATCGTATAAAATTATCAATTTCAATTTGTTTTTATGTTAAAAATGAAAGTCCGGACGAAGGTCGACGGCATAAAGGAAATCTTTATCAGCGCCTCCGAGGAAAAATTGTAATTTGTATGTTACTAATATAATAAAGTTTTTGTAAAATGCAAAATTTTTTTTAATGAAATAAATTTTGATTTTTTGTCTATAGATTGAGGTTGTCCCATAATTGGATATATTCATGAAATACTATTCTGAACGCCATAAAGAATATAGTCTTCTTAAGATTCCTGCATACGCAGGAATGACATTCCAATGTATTTTGTTTTGGGAAAGTTCCCGTCGATGATAAAGTCCCTACTTCATCTCCTTTGACATTACCACTCTTCTGCAGCGCTTCTTCCAATCATCTGTGGATTCATCGGGGCGTTTCTCGAGTAGTTCCGATTCGCCCGCCGAGCGGACTTCCATGAATTTTTCTGGGACGCCTTCCTTTTGCAGTTCGTCCATAAGAAATTGAGCGCGGTTCTCACCTAATTTTCGATTAAAAGATTCGGCGCCGTCGCTGTCTGTATGACCGGTGATAATTATCTTCTCCAGATAATCCTGGTATTTAATAAGGTCGCGGGCAACATTTTCGATAGCCTGCTGCCAGCGAATATTCGTTTCATTGCCATCTTCATCGAGTATAAATGGATAGGGATCTTCATATTTGTTCGTTGGGAAATTCAAACGCAGACTGAGTTCGGAAGATAGTTTGAAGTCGTGCTCAACAGTTTGTGTTGTATCTTCCGTCGAGACGCGCACTTTAAATGCGTCGTAGAAAAATTCTGGTGCCTGCGCTTTTACTTCGACGTCCATCCCCTTGGGGACATCGACTTCATAAGCGCCGGAAGCATTTGCCTTAGTTTGAGAAATTATTTTGTTCCTGGTCATCTCCGTAACGGTGATATCCGCATTTGGTACAGGTTTATCATCTTTTGCAGTACGAACATCACCTTTTAACTGGAAAGAGAATTCCTTGCGCTTTTTAGGATCGCCGATCTTTTGCTCTCTGTCCTGCTGGCAGAACGTATTTTCCGGCATTAGTAAAATGATACCTATCAACATTATTATAAATATTGATATTTTATTTGATTTTCTCATGTCAACTCCCCAAGATTACGGTTCAACAAAAATTACATCACCTTCGTTATCGTGCAGCCTTATCAAGCCATGCCTTTTTATTGAGTCCAGCCCCATGTAGCCTCGTTCGTAGCCTTCAGCGCTGTATACCTGCAACTGACCGTTGTTATGTTCGGAAGTGCCGCAGAACACGCTGAGTCTGCCCTGCACATTCCAGGTTCTAAGTTGACCGTTGCCATCGGATGCTGTTCCTACATAAGTGGTCATCTGCTCTCGGGTATTCCAGGTTCTTAGCTGACCATTCCCAACAGAGCTTGTCCCCAAAAAAGTGCTCATCTGGCGGTCTTTGTTGAAGGTCTGCACTACTCCGCTACCGGAGGCATTTGTACCAAAATTGCCAGTTTCGCCGCCTGTTTTGTTATAAGTCTGAACTAAACCGCCGCCGTCGGGGTTAGCTCCTAAATTTGCAATCTCCGTTCGATTTTTGTTATATGTTTGAAGCAAGCCGTGTCCGTCTTCTTCGCTTCCGAGTCTGACACTAACATTTCCGGGGGTATTGAAGGTCTGAACATAACCCGTGCCGAATTGATTGGTGCCTATCCTCGCAGTTTCGGTTTCGCTATTATTAAAAGTCCTTAGCTGCCCGGCGCTGTCTGCAATAGAACCGGCGAGCAGTGTCCTTTTACCGGCATAGTTAAAAGTCTTGAGAACTCCATTACTATTTTCATCAGCGCCGAAAACTCCTATGGCATCACCATTTTGGTTGTAAAGTGTTGCTTTTCCTCCATGTATCTGCCCGGACATTTTCCCTGAGCCGGAATAAAATACATTCACATAGCCGTTGGCATTCCCTTTGTTATTACTTATCTCGGTAGTGATGTTTCCTCCGGCATCCTTAACCCTCAGTAAACCAATACCGTCATTATCGGAGCCGAAGTACCCGGTTTGTGCTCCGGTTGAATTATAGGCAGCAAACATACCGTTGCCTGCTGTTCCTGTCCCCGCGAAAGCCGTCATTTTACCATCCTTATTGTAAAGCATGGCGGTTCCCCGATCATTTTTATCAGTACCGAAGTAGCCAGTTTCATTTCCCTGGGAATTGAATGTCCTAAGATATCCGTCGGACAGAACTGCTACTACATTGTCATTCTTATCAACGATAGTCAATTGCTTGACGACAAGATTCTCATAAATGGTTTGGATATTGGTTGCGCCCAGCGTTACAAATATCAGCGCCGACGCAAGCATCCCGATTATTATACTGCGTAAATCGAGTTTTTTCATATATACCCCCTTAATTTTTTGAATTATTTATATTAAATTTTAACATCCTTAGCGTTTTACGTTTAATATTTCTTATATTCTCTAATATGAGTGTATATTTCAGATAGAAAGAAAAACCGGTTGAAATTTAAGCGAAAATAAAAATAAGTAAATTATAATTATTTATCAAAATCATATTGATTATGCGGTTAGGAAATTAAAAATCCAGATAAGATTCCATAGCATAAATTTATATAAATATTATTACAAATTATTTTGAACTTAATAAATAGTTTTACAGAGATATTAGCTTCATGAAGTATAAATTAGTTGTGCATTTCTGGTATTTTAAAGAATATTATTTTTAATCATTGATTCAAATTAAAAATAATAGAAATAAACATTTGCCAATTTTAACATTACCTCTTCCCTACTATCATTTTCTTTGTAATTATTTCGCCTGAGGCGCTGAGTCTGTAAAAATATGCCCCCGGAGAGAGTTTTGCGGTACTCAGATTAATTTTATGTCTGCCCTGTTTAAAATATGATTGGGTGAGGGTCTTTATGGAATTTCCGGATATATCATAGAGTTTCATTTCTACGTAAGAGGATTGTGGGAGGTGAAATTCTATAGTAGTAGAGTTAAGAGCGGGGTTTGGGTAGTTCTGATATAGTGAAACGGATTTTTGATAGGAAGAGTTTACTGAAACGTGGTCTTTGTCTATGTTTGAAGTCCAGATGCCATAACCCTGCGTGGCAACCGCAACCAAACCGTCGCTTTCGCGGGTGACTACCATATCGGTTATGATATTGCCCATTTGATCTGGTGATTGCAATGTCCATGATGTTTTGTCGCCGTTGAGGTGGGTTGTTGCAAATAGTCCGCTGCTTGTAGCGGCGAAATATACAGTGTCTCCGTATTCTGTGTAAAGGAGGTCGAACCAGCGCACTGATGGACCGGCACCGGTGCCGTCGGGATTCTCTTCCAGATTGCCGCTTATTGAATGCCAGGTGCTGCCGAAATCTGTGCTGCGGTAAATACTATTGACATTATAATTTGAGAAAACAACATAAATATCTTCCGAATTTTCATGGTCGTCAACATGGATGCAGGATATAAAGCCATTCTTTGGGAATTCGGAGCCTGTGAGATCTTCGTGAGTTACTGTTCCATTGTCAACACCCGCAGCTCCGTATAGATTTCCTTTGTTGGTGCCGAAAAAGATAATGTTCTGATGTTTTTCAGACATTTCGATCGCGGTGATCTGTTCGTTTTCGAGGGGATTTTGGAGGATGTCTTCCCAGTTTTTTCTTGCTTCTCTCCAATTATCAAGGGAATTGAAAACATCTTTCTTCCTGATAATATTATTGCTCTTGCAAACATAAAGTATATCGTTAGTTACAGGATCCAATTCAAAATTTGTATAAAATCTATAATCACCCTGGCGGTTTTCATCAACCAGGTAAGCACCACTTACCGAATCCATTCCTCCTGTATATTTTAGACCTATTATATATCCATTTTGTGCAGAGGTAAGAATGAAATCTTTTTTCGAAGCGATCGCACAATCCATTCCATCACCACTGCCTACATTAAACCATGACTCTGCGGGATCATCAGTAATAGTCATATAACTGTTATTGTCCTGTAATCCTCCGACCAGCCAGTCTTTTTTCTCTCCGGATTCATCTATCGCCACAGCATAAAATTGACTGGTCAGCAGGGCGTTATCCATGTTCCTCCATATCACTGAATCAGCGCTGATATTATTGGTTTTGTGGATGCCTCCGTCATTAGCAAGGTAGGCAGCATTTGGATCCGAGTTTAGAAAAACCATATCATGCATATCAGGATGGGCAAACCATTGATCTTGTCCATATCCAGCTATATTTTTCCATTTAAATGGGCTGCTAAAAGCCTCGAATGATCTTATTAGGTTTATGCCGCCGAGAAAAACCATATTTTCTTCTTCCGGATGTGCCTCGACGAAGAAGGCATAACCGCCAAGAGAATTATAAAGTGAGTCGGTTCTGTGATTAAAATCCTGGTATGGAAGATTATCAGACAGATTTATGTAATTATATTTATCTTTTTCAGAATCATAAGTCAGTTTCCATATATTATGGATAGATTGAGTAAAATAATACCATGGATTGTCATCATAGACGGGCTGTTCAGTGAAGGCATAGATAATATTTTCGTTTGAGGGTGCAATCTCCAGCTTTACTGTACGGTAGTATTCGTGGAAATCCGGATGAGTTATATCAACCCAATTTTCGCCGTCATTTGAGCGGAAAATGCCATGAATAGACGGTTCTATTCCACTCATGGTAAAATTCGAAATGGCAGCAAATTTTGTTCCGTCTGATGAAATTTCAATATCCGTACAAAAAGCTTTATTTTCAAGATCGCCAAGAACTTTCTCCCAGCTTGCACCGCCGTCGGTCGAGCGCATTATAGCTCCGTAACACGCGGCATAGACAATATCTTTATTATCAACAGTGTGGTCGATTGCAATATCCCATACTCCCTGAAATACTTCGGATAATTGACCTTCGTGACCTCCTGTCGTGGATTCAAGCTGTTCCCATGTGGCGCCATTATCAATTGATTTAAATATACCATTGCCGCAGCCGATAGTTCGCATAACTGTGGATATTTTGCGGTCGGTCGTACTTAGCAATTCGCCGGTGCCATAATACCAGATGTCGTTTTTGCCTTCGCGGCTATCCTGTTCTATGCAAGTTGCACTTTGAACTACATTAGGAGCTGTAGTCTTCGTCCATGACTGCCCGGCATCCATTGACCGCCAAAGCCCGCCCGAAGCACTGCCGGCAAGCAGGATATCTTCGTTCCTGATGTCGAAGGCTATGCACTTCATTCTGCCTCCTATATTGGCTGGACCGCGGTTTACCCACTCCACGGATAACAACTCAGTTCTCTTATTCTTTAATGACCTTATATCAGGCATAGCTGCCACATAGAGCATTTCTCTGGCTTTGATATTGGGCGGCAATTGATTTGTTCCAGGATCTCTTGTTCTTTCGAATTCATACTCAGCACGCATAAGGCTCATTTGAGCGGGGGAAAGCTTTTTTGAAAGTTCGGGGATATTGAAGTCATGTTTTTTCTCAGGTTTATTAACCAGTATCAATGTCATTGTGGATATTGCGAATAATGTTAGTGCTGCTATAAATATGATGGATTTAGTTTTCATTGCTATTCCTTAAAAATTCTTATCAATTTTTACTAATATAAATGAATAACAGCTCAAATCAAAAATATAGTTACAGATTTTTAATTAGTACCTAAATTTCTAAAGTAAAAAATTAAAGAAAAAAAATCAGTTTTAATTTCTTTAAAAAGTAAATTATATAACATTTATGTTCATTAATCCCTGAAAATACATTAGAAAAATTCTCTCATTCCTAAGTCCCTTCTCCCAATGGAAGAAGGGACTTTCAGTGTAATAAGAAATTCTTACTGAGGCTGCCCCAAAAGTAAGGAACTGTGGTCATAGTTCGACTCCGCTCGCTATGACACTCCTATAAACACTTGTTTTTGTCATCCTGAGCTGAACTTGCGAAATCCCGCTTTAGCGGGGTGAAGTCGAAGGATAGACAAACACGACTTATGAGTCAGCCTCAGATGGTCTGGTGCGGTTATTGCAGTGATTGGTTCGATTGACCGGACTTTGATTTGTAATCAAGATGATTTTTTTGCTGTGTAAATTATTGATATTATTGAACTTATTTTTTTGAAAAAAAACTTGCTTTTTTCAAAAATAAGTTTATATTAGTAATTGTAAATAAATTAAGTGGAAAAAAAGTATGAAGGAATTAACTGATAAGTAAAAATTAAGTAAAAGATCACACTGATTTTACCCCTCGTTACTAAATTCCGATTTAGTAACGTTTCTTTTTTAAAAAGTTTTACTTTGATTCATGTCCGGTAGTACAGTCAAAGTACAACTATTGTGAAATATAGATTCCCAAATCGGAATTTGGGAATCAGGAGCTTATTCAATTACGAATTAATACAACCCGCTGAATCCCACTTTTTTAAGGGGGAATTAGATTCCTGCCCTGCTGAAGCAGGATCTAAAGACATTCGCATGAATGACAGGATTAATACAACCCGCTGAATCCCACTTTTTTAAAAGGGAGTAATCGAATGTTTCCCCCTTTTTTACCTTACTATTGGTTTTGTTGCTTTTCATTTGTTAAATTATAAGATTAGTAATTCTGTAATTTTTAAAACTTTTTGAACTCTTAATTCAAATGCCAGAAAAAGATACTCAGGAAATATCGGAACTGCAGTTTATTAAAGGTGTAGGTCCTAACCGCGCTAAAGCCTTCGCTAAAGAAGGGCTTACCACGCCGCGGGATCTTCTGTTCTACTTTCCGTTTTCGTATATCGACAGGAATACGGTGTCCTCATTGAAAACGCTGCCGGTGAAGATCAGGAACCAGGAAATGTTTACAGAAAAATCGCGGATTTCCGATATTACGCTAAGGAATGAGGTGACGGTAATCGGGACGGTCAGCGCTGCCGCAGAAAAACAGATCGGCAGAAGACGAAAGCTGTTTAAAGTTGAACTGCGCGACGGCAGCGGCGGTTTCGCGAATTTGAATTTTTGGAATGCAATAGAATTTTTTAAAAGGATGTATCGTGAAGGGCAGACGCTCGTGGTCAGCGGGAAGCCGGAACAGGACAAGTACGGTTTTATTAATTTTACGCACCCGGAAATTGAGATCATTGACCCGGAAGATGAGAAGCTGTACCGCGAAGGCGTTATCCTGCCCAAATACCGCACTACCGAGGCTATGAAAAAGGTCGGTCTGAATATGCGGCGGATGCGGCAGATCATGGCTGCTATACTCGACCACGAGATCAATAATCTGGAAGAAGTTTTCCCCGATTTCCTGCTTAAAAAATATAAGCTGCCGGAGATAAGGGATACGGTCAGGAATATTCATTTCCCCGAGTCGCCGCAATTGTTGGACAGGGCGAAAAAGCGTGTGAAGTTTGAAGAGATCCTGTTTTTCGAGATATTTTTAGCTCTGCGTCAGCGCGGCATAAAAATAATCGAAAAAGGGCTGAAGGTCGATCCCAAGAGCCAGACTGCACGGAAGTTGTTCGACTCGCTGCCGTTCGAGTTGACGAGTGACCAGAAGAAAGTTATTCGCGAGATTGCTGCAGATTTTGAGAGCGGCAGCCCGATGAACAGGTTGCTGCAGGGAGACGTTGGTTCGGGTAAGACGATAGTGGCGGTGCTGGCGATGCTGATGGCGATTGATGACGGCTACCAGGTTGCGTTCATGGCGCCGACGGAAATTCTCGCCGAGCAGCATTTCAACACGCTGAATAATTTTCTGAAGGATATGGATGTACAGGTGGCACAGCTTCTGGGCGGTCAAAAAGCGAGGGCACGCCGGGAGGTAATCGAAGAGATAGAGACAGGCAGGGCGAATGTGATCGTCGGGACGCATGCGATGTTCAAGAGCGATGTGCCGTACCGGAATCTGGGGATGATAGTGATTGACGAGCAGCACCGGTTCGGGGTCGGGCAGCGCTCGGAGCTGAAGCGGCTGGGGAAAGCCTCGCTGGAAGAGGATGACGCCGTGCCGCATATACTGGTTATGTCGGCGACGCCTATCCCGCGGACGCTGTCGATGACGCTGTACGGCGATCTGGATGTGTCAGTGATACGCGAGATGCCGAAGAACCGGAAGCCTGTGAAAACGCGGGTGTCGTTCGAGAGCAAGCTGCCGCAGATACATGATTTTATCCGCGATGAGGTGAAGAAGGGCAGGCAGGCATACATTGTCTATCCGCTGGTGGAGAAGTCCGAAAAGCTGGAGCTTAAGGCGGCGACGGATCACTATGAATATCTTAAGGAGAAAATTTTCCCCGAGTTTAGCTGCGGGCTGCTGCACGGGCAGATGTTCTGGTACGAGAAGGACGATTCGATGCGTGACTTTTTGGCGAAGAAATTCCAAATTCTTGTAGCTACGACGGTTATCGAGGTGGGGATAGATATTCCTAACGCGGCGATAATGCTTATAGAGAATGCTGAACGATTTGGTCTGTCGCAGCTGCACCAGCTTCGGGGACGTGTAGGGCGCGGGGCGGAGCAGTCGTACTGCATTCTCGTGACTAAGGATAATTTTCAGTATCAGATGAAGAAGAATCTTGATATTGAAAAGGAAAGGAAGGCAGCAGTGATCCGCCTGAAAACGATGGAGAAAACTACGGATGGGTTCGAGATTTCAGAGGTGGACATGCGGCTGCGCGGACCGGGCGATATGCTGGGGAAACGGCAGTCGGGGCTGCCGGAGTTCAAGTTCGTTGATCTGGCGGCGGATACGGAGATTATCGAGGCGGCGCGAAAGGAGGCGTTTTCGATAATTGAGAAGGATGCGAAGCTGCAGGCGAAGGGATTTGAGGAGTTTCGCAAAGAATATATGCGGAGATTTGGCGGCGAGAAGAATTATTTTGATGTGGCGTGAACAGGTATGATTGCATTAAGAGAACTAATTCAATTATCTAATGAAAGTTTTTTGGAGAGAGTTTAAAGGCTAATGGTTAAAGTTTTTAAGGAATTATTGATTGTTAACGTGCAGTCTAATAAGTCATTTTTGCTATGCTTTGCCCATCCTCATCTTAAAAAAATGATAGTTTATGGAATATCTTGGTCAGTGAAGTCTAAGTGAGACTATTTTTCTTTCTTAAGTGAATCCTCCAATATAATACACTCCAGTGTCATTAACTGCCCGGTCAAATAAATTGTAACAAATGACTGAGATGGGTAATAAGACTAATGTTGTTTCCATAAATACAAATAAGATTCGGATATAACTATTAATAAAATTGACAAATTTGTAAATTTCCGGAAGAATTAT
>CAZXYS010000021.1:0-69869 GCA_964645005.1 uncultured Hyphomicrobiales bacterium
TTAACTTGGAATCCTAATTGGCTATGATTTTTTTATTATTTAGGACAGATGTGATGCAAAAACTATGTTACATTTTTCAAATTTGACTTTAAAAGTCATAAAAAAATTTGTAAATTGCTGAATATCTTTGAAAAAATATACGAGAGGTAAATAATGGCGCATATCTATATAGATGGCGTGCACATAGAAGCAGAGCAAGGAAAAACGGTCATAGAAGCAGCCTACGAGAACGGCATACCGATCACGCATTTTTGCTGGCACCCCGAACTGTCGGTGGCAGGCAACTGCCGCATGTGCCTCGTGGAAGTAGGTATGCCCAAAAAACTACCGGATGGGTCTTTTGAAAAAGACGACGGAGGTAATACGATTATTAACTACATTCCAAAATTACAAATTGCCTGCGCAACAAAAATCACCGACGGAATGAATGTTCTTACAAACAGCGGCAAAGCAACACAGGCACAGGAAGCCGTTATGGAATTCCTGCTTATTAATCACCCTCTGGATTGCCCGATTTGCGACGAAGCAGGACAGTGCAAGCTGCAGGAATATGCCTTCAAACATTCCCGCGCAGAAAGCCGCTTCGAGGAAGCTAAACAGCGCGCTCAAAAACGTGTCCAATGGGGACCGAATGTTATGTTCGACGGTGAAAGATGTATTCAATGTTCACGCTGTATACGATTCGCAAAGGAAATTGCAAATCAGGATGTGCTTACCTTTGTTCAGCGCGGCGATCATGTAACCATAGAACTTTTCGAAGACACTCAATTTGATAATCCTTATTCAATGAATGTCATAGATATTTGTCCGGTCGGCGCTTTGACCAGTACGGACTTCCGCTTCAAAGCAAGAGTATGGGAGATGACCTTTAACGATTCAATATGCCCTGGTGACGGCAGCGGCACGAATATCAAAATAGGCGTACGGAATAATCAGATTCTCCGGATCGAGCCGCGGACAAATATGTATGTAAATAAGTACTGGTGCCGGGATGAGGTTCGCCTCGATAATTACAAATGGGTAAATGAAAACCGCGTCACAGAGCCGATGATCAAAAGAGACGGGAAGCACGAAAAAGTCAATTGGGGTGAATTATATTCTTATACAGCAGAAGAATTGAAGAAATTCAAACCCGAAGAAATACTCGTACTTGGCTCAGGAAAGGCAACAAACGAAGATAATTATGTGCTTCGTAGATTTGCTGACGAAGTTCTGAAAACTGACAATATTGGTTATTTGGAACAAATTGATGAATCCTACGAAGATGATTTCCTCGGTACAAAATACCGGACTCCTAACTCAAATGGCGTTATTGAAATGGGTATTAAACCGGAGTCTCCTGAAAATCTCATAGGAAAACTCAGCAATGGAGAATTCAAAGCCGTTTATATACTGGAAGAAGACTTTAAATATCATAAAAATATTATTGAGCAACTCGATAAAGCTGAATTTCTGGCGGTTCATGCTTATAATCATTCGGAATTGACGGAAAAAGCAGATGTAATCGCAGCCGCTTCGACTTATGCTGAGATAGAAGGTACTTATACGAATATACATAATCGGGTGCAGCATTTCGAGCCTGCGCTTGTCACAAGAGAAAATGTCCGCAGAATGGGCATGAAGCTTAGCAGGCTGGATAGATTCGGTGCGCCTAATGACCGATGGACACACCAGGAGATGCGCAATTGCCGCCAGAGCTGGCGCAGTATCCAAGGCATAGCCAAAAATATGGGGGCTGAGTGGGACTATGGCAGATCAGCTCAAGTATTTGAAGATATCGAAAAGAATGTAGAATCCTTCAAGCACATGGATTATGATAAGCTGGAGGAATACCAGGGACTTGTTCTTGGTAAAGGTGATCAACCTGATCCGAAATTAATAAATTACGAATCACATTATTATACTCCGGAACTTGCAAATAAACCTTTGAAAACCAGAACTCCGGAGAAATCTTAATATAATTTCAAATTAAGGTAATAAAATAAAAATATAAACAAATAACTAAAAACGAAATGTTGGAAACAGTTGGAATAATAGCTCTTGAAGCTCTGATCAAAGGATTGGTAATCATTAATTTAATATTACTGGGGGCAGCGGCATCAGTTTATGCTGAACGAAGAGTGTCTGCGGTAATTCAAAACAGGTTAGGACCAAACAGAGTAGGTCCATTTGGATTGCTGCAACCTTTTGCTGATGTATTCAAACTATTTATGAAAGAAGATCTTGTTCCCGCAGCAGCGGACAGGACTCTCCACCGAATAGCCCCCGTAATAACACTTATGGTTGCTGTTGCAGTATATGCAGTTATCCCTCTGGGACACTACATTACAATCGGAGACAGAGTTATTACCTTGGGTATTGCTCCTGACGTGAACATCGGAATATTATATATTCTGGCTATGACATCCGTAGGCGTTTACGGAATTACATTTGCCGGTTGGTCATCAAATAACAAGTATTCACTGCTTGGAGGTTTGAGATCTGCAGCACAGATGATCTCTTACGAATTATCAATGGGACTGGCAGTAGTAGGTATTATACTCGTCACCGGCTCGCTTTCGTTGAATGATATTGTGATCGGGCAGCAGGCATGGGGGCACTGGCGATTGAATATATTTATTCAGCCTCTTGGTTTTATTATTTTCCTTGTTTCCGCTTTTGCGGAAACCAACCGTGCTCCATTCGATCTGCCTGAAGCGGAACCGGAACTTGTCGGCGGTTATAACACTGAATACACAGGCATGAAATTCGGCATGTTTTTCCTTGGTGAATATGCAAATATGGCAACAGCATCAGCAATAATCTCGCTGCTATATCTTGGCGGATGGAACATTCCCGTGCCGCCGCATGTCCTTGGTCTTGAAGAAGGCTCGATTTTGCTTGGGCTGCTGCAATTTGCTGTAATAATGTTCAAGATCATAGTTCTGATATTATTTTTCATCTGGGTAAGATGGTCACTACCAAGATTCAGATACGATCAATTAATGAATTTAGGATGGCGGGTGTTATTACCCCTGGCTATAGTAAATGTTGTCTTAACGGGTATTGGAGTACTGATCTTTAAATAAGAGAAAATAAATCGTATTTTTCTCGTTTTTAAGTATTGATAAAAGTAAGTACAAAAAAATTAAAAGATAGATATGAATGATACAAAAAACTCAGAAGCAGAACGACTAAATTTTTGGGAGAAATTATACATACCCGAAATAGCCAAAGGATTGGGCATTTCCTTAAAACAAATGTTCAAGCCGAAGTTCACCCGGCAATATCCCGAAGAGCAGTGGTATCCCGAAGGTTCATACCGCGGGCGTCCGGTTCTTGTTCAGGAAGAAGACGGCGAACGCTGCGTAGCATGCGGACTTTGCTCGCGCGTATGCCCTGCCCTTGCAATAGAAGTTCAAGCAGCGGAAACAGAAAAAGATAAAGAACGCTATCCTGAGAAATTCGAGATAAACATGCTGCGCTGCATCTTCTGCGGTTTCTGCGAGGAAGTTTGCCCCGAAGAAGCCATCGTGATGAGCAAGGACTACCACATGGTTTTCACAAGCCAGAAAGAAGCAATCCTGGGTAAAGACAAACTAATGAAGCCGAAAGAAGAACTGCAGGACAGGCTGGATTATATTCATGAGTATAAGTAATATTCATAGAAGTGTCGCACTTCAAAAGTGCGGCACTTCTAATAAACTGCTAAAACTTTTTTAAAAGTCGTGGAAATTTTTTTATTTGGTACAATATAAATGTTCAATTTTAAGGAGTCTATGTAATGATAAAAATTAATGCTTCAGTATTCAAATATTTGGGTATTGCTTTAATGGCTATAATAATTAGCAGTTGCACCCAAAAAAAGGAAGAATCTAAAACAGAAGGACCCACTCAGGAGGAAATAATGCAAAAAGAGAACGAATTCAAAAAGTATGCTGAATACTTGAATTCAAAAATAAGGAATGTCGATACTACCCTTAATCTGGCATACTGGAATTATTATAATAACAGTACCGAAGAAAATATGAAAAAAGCCGAAAAAGCCGAACAGGCTTATAATCAAGTGCTTTCAAACACAGAAGATTTCAAAAAATTAAAAGAATTCAAAGAGTCCGGATTGATAAAAGATCATATTCTTCAGCGCGGGTTAAAATTAATTTATAACGAATACCTCGAAAAACAACTCGATTCGGCTCTTCTGAATCAAATGACTCAACTCGGATTGGAAATAGAAGGTAAATATAACAAATACCGCGCGAAAGTTGACGGCAAAGAATATACGGATAACGAAGTTGAAGAAACACTTAAAACCTCTACCGATAACGAACTTCTTGAAAAGGTCTGGAAGTCTCATAAAGATATTGGTCCGGTAGTTGAAGAAGATATTAAACAACTAGTGAAACTTAGAAATAAAGCGGCAAATAAATTAGGTTTTGACAATTACCACTCCATGAGCCTTGAGCTAAGTGAGCAGGATCCGGAATACATAGAACAAATCTTTGATAAGATTGACAAACTAACCAAAGATGAGTATACCGATTTAAAAAAGCAAATTGACAATAAGCTGGCAAAAAGATATGGCGTTAAACCTGGCGAATTAATGCCCTGGCACTATCAGAACCGCTACTTCCAGGAAGCTCCGGAAATCTATGATGTCGATCTGGACAAATACTACGAAGATGTGGATATAGTACAGACTGCAATAGATTATTATAGCAGCATCGGCATGGACATTAAAGACATTGTCGAACGCAGCGACCTTTACGAAAGAGATAATAAAAGCCAGCATGCATTCTGTTTCAACATCAATCGCGATGCAAAAGATATCCGAGTACTGTGCAACATCCAAAAGAACTATAACTGGATGAACACTGTACTTCACGAGTATGGTCATGCGGTTTACGAGAAATATCTCGATCAGGACCTGCCCTATATTCTAAAGCAGCCTGCACATATCTTTACTACTGAAGCTATAGCCATGTTGTTCGGCAGATTCGCCTCAAATGCCAATTGGATGCATGACATGATCGGAATTGACAAAGAAGAGAAAAAAGAGATCACCGAAACAGCATATAAAATGCTGAAGCTGGAGCAGCTTGTTTTCAGCCGCTGGTCACAAGTGATGTACCGCTTCGAAAAAAGCATGTACGAAAACCCTGATCAGGACTTGAATAAACTCTGGTGGGACCTCGTAGAAAAATACCAGATGATGGACAAGCCCGAAGGGCGCGACATGCCGGACTGGGCAGCCAAAGTACACATCGCCACTGCACCGTGTTATTATCATAACTATCTGCTTGGCGAATTATTAGCCTCACAGCTTTACTATAAAATACAGTCAGATGTAATGAAAGTGCAGAAAGCCCAGATAGGCGGCGGAATGCCCGGCGGCACTGAGAATTTGGCGGCGGCTGAAATGCTTAGCGATCCCGAGAAGATGAGCAGTCTTTCCGGTTCGAAGAAAGCCGGCCAATTCCTCATTGAAAATGTATTTAACCCGGGAAGAAAATATTACTGGGACAATATGATAGAAAAAGCAACCGGCGAAAAGCTGAATCCTAAATATTACGCGGAACAGTTTGTAGAGTAATTCTCACCAAAATAAAGTTGATGGTAAATGACAAATCCCTTCTTCGCATCACCGGAGAAGGGATTCTATATTATTTTTACAAGATATAAGGCAAGAACAAGGCTTAAACCTGAATACTTCATTAGAAAACTCGAATTTGTTGTAATCCTTTTCAACAAAGTGCTTTAGCACTTTGCAAAGGATCTGAAAAACTTCGAATCAACAGCAAGCTAAAGCTTGCTGTTGCAAGTGATTACAAATAAATGTACATATTTAATGAAAAATCTGGCTTAAATAATTTTCATTATTTCTATTATTTACTTCACTTCTCCAATAAAAAACTCGAAAGGTTTCAAATGCCAGAGGAATCCGCCGTTAATAACTTTATATTCGGCACCGGTGAATACATCCGTCAGTGTCTTCGCTTTAGGAATTTTAACTTCGAAATATATCTCCTGCTCGGGGTGCCAATTCCCGATGAAAACCAATCCGCTGATAAACTTCCATTGCCTGCGTATGAAACTGACAATATTCGGATTTGAGCATTCCGGATGTGTAAGCCCCACCGGGCTGTAATTCATAATCTTTGGATAATATTTTTTTCTGATATCCATTATTTGCCGCATGAATTCAGTAATATCATTCTCGCTATCCCACTGAAGAGCAGCTTCCGAAAACAGAGGCAGCTTATCCTGCGGATAGCGCTTCAGTTCCTCTTCGGTAAAATGCAATCCTGTGTTTACAGGAAATTTCTCCCCTAGGTCAAAACCAGCATGAATAAACAATAATCCGGGCAACAAGCAGTTCATTGCCCATGAGAGTTTGGAATATTGAATACCGCCCGGTTTTGTAGCAGCGCGAGGTGTGTTATGAGTTTCGGGTGTTAGGAAGAAGGGTACCGGTGTTCCTTCCTGATCTAAACTTTTTAGCAGTTCATTGATTTTCTTTGGATCATGCTGATCGAACATCATATAGCCGACCACCGCATTATAACCTTCTCGAAGAGAATTTTCCGAAAGCACAAAATTCTCCTCCCAAAAGGTGAAATTCTTTTTTCGACGTTTAGCTCTGCCAATTATCTCTGATTGCAGTTCCGGCGGCAGCGCATGCCCCATATCGATCATCACCCCGTCAATGCCGTATTTGCCCTGAAAAAAAGGCACGACATTGCTTATAGTTTCCCACAACTCCGGCTGGCGATTTTCCGGCTTGGCAAGCTCGTTATCATACATTCGCACGGTATTATAGGCTATATAGTTAAAATCAGGATGATCGTATAGCTTGAGGTAGGTTACATCGCTCCATGGCGGCTGCCTGTCATCAGGGGTCCAATCGGAAAAAGCACAGGGAATCCTTACCTTTTGTCCATTAACCATTCCCTTCAATTTATTCCCTTCTTTGAAGACTTTTCCCGGCGGTTCAGTAAACATTTTCCGGAAAACATCATGCGGCGGTATCAATTCATCAAAATCATCTTTGCCTACTTTTTCTTTTATCTGAACCAATTCATCTTTAGTGAAAATGGGCGGACCGTACATTCTCTCATTTTCAGAATCGTGGGGTCTGTCAAAAATTTCATCTTTGATCCAATAGAACCAATCGGGATGATCTTTAGCCAGATCGCTGTCGATGCTTGCTGTACGGAAAACGAATTCAGTTACAACACGTATCCCCAGTAAATGAGCCGCCTCGACAAACGCTGTAAACTCCATATCGGGATCTGAACCCAGCAGCGGTTCGGAGATATTATTATCCAGTTCATAATGATGTTTAATAGCATAGGGTGAGCCCAGGGTACCTTTCCTGCCGTCAATCCCAATGGAAGTAATCGGCAGCAGGTAGATCGTATTCGCCCCCAGAGACTTAATATAAGGCAGCATGGCAATTGCTTTTAGAAGGGTGCCGGTTTCATTGAATTTTAAAGTGTTTCCATAGCTTAGTGTTCCGTCGAGATCGTGGTCAAAAGCGCATGCATGGCGCACGAACATATTATAAACAACAGCCTCGCCTGACCATTTCCTCTTTTTTAGTGTATTATTCTTTCCGCCGCTGATCTCTCTTATCAGGTCGATCCTGTTAAGAAAGAAATTAACCGGATCGACTTTGATAATCCCCGTATTTTCATAGGGAACCAGCCACAGCGATGGTATATTATAATTATCGTCATATTCCTGCGTTTCCAGCAGGTGCTTAAGTTTTGATTCAATAGCAAGTAATGAATTTTCCATACTTAATACCCCTGATTTACGAATTTTTTAATTCATAAAACGTACTAGCGAGGAAATTCTTTAGGAAAGCTGTATACTAACTATTATCAGTTATTGCCCGTTAATTGACGTACAAAAACGATTCTTCAACTCAGAATTTCCCTTTCTATCTCATTTCCGGAAATATCTTAGCAAGCGTTTCCCTATCCGGTCGTTTAGTCAAAGCTGACACTATTATCAAACTCAATATTGACACCAGCAAAGATGGATATATCAGCGGTATTCCGAATGGATCACCATTGGGATCGTTCACTGGTATCATTATCGATGGCCATATATAACCGCTGACTTTAAGAAATAGCGTAGTTAATGCACCAAGAATAATTGAGGTCAAACCGCCTGCTTTAGTCACTCGTTTGGAGGCTAAAGCCCCGAACAGTGCCGGAGTAATGGAAACACCGTAAATCGTATAGGCGAAATAGCTCATTTCCAATACAGATTTCAACCTTGTTGCAAAGAAAAATGCTATCACACCAAAAATTATTATTAGTACTTTCTGAAACAGGACCATTCTCTTTTGCTGGGCATCGGGATTAATAAAGCGCTGGTAAATATCGCGCATGACATTAGTGGTAGGTGAAAGCAGATAATTCATCCCTGTTGAAATTACAACAGCTACAGCCGCTGCCAGCAACAAGAATCCGAAAGGTACACGCCAATCACCTATTTCCGTAATGTGTTTTGCAGCAACAAGCACGATAGAGGCTGGATCTATTCCCTTTCTTGATTCTTCTATCTGTTCTTTCGTTTGTGGAACATCTGTCAGCAGTATATCAGAGACCTCTTTTGCCTGATCATCTTTCAGGAAGCCTTTCTGCTGATGTTCATGGATGCGTTCCTGAACAAATGATGAGTACTGAGACAGAGGAATTCTGTCTTCAGTGACGGCATCCTTGGCTTTCTGGTTAATCTCAAAAGCCTGCAGCGGCGACCATACTACTGACGCATAAAAAACTGCAATAGCCACAACTACTGTTTCCACAACGATGGTTCCCACTATCCATAGTGACACAGCCTTTTTCGCTTGTGCCGGTGTTTTCGCCGAATAAAACTTTTGATACATGGATTGCACGCCCATAAGCAGAAACATCGTCGCAAGGAAATAGCCTCCGGCTTTAAGAAGCGGATATTGACCGAAATCCTCGTTGAAAAGTTGATAATGTTGTGATGGCAATGATTGCGCAGCACCCTCAAATCCGCCGGCTATTGCTATCACCATTGGCACTGCGACGACACACGCCACCAGGATAATAATTCCATTGGGAAGATCAGTATGAGCCACGGCAATCATACCACCCAAAGTTGTAAAGAATATAACGAAGATTGCTGTCAAGGTTTGACCCAATTCAACGGAAATAGTACCATCACTTATTATATTCAGCACATAACCTCCGGCACGAAACTGGTAAGACACAATCGCCAGGAAGCTTATTATCAGCGCAAAAGCCCCGAAAAGCCTGGCAAACTTACCATAGCGTACTTCGAGGATATCGCCGATTGTATATTGCCCGAAAGTCCTGATTTTTCCAGCCAAAAAGTAAATTATAGCAATACCTATCCAGGCTCCGGCAGGCATCCAGAGAGAACTCCAGCCTGCTTTTGCAGCGTATTCCGCTCCGGCTATGAACGTACCCGAGCCAATCCAGGTGCAAACGAGTGTAAACACCATTTTTGTTACACCAAGGCTGCGTCCGGCAACCATCATGTCTTCCTGATCTTTGACCTGTTTCGACTTAATAAAATTGTAGACTGTCAGTGCAGCCAAATAAAAGATTATCACTGATAAATATACATAAGCGCTCATACTATTTCCCTTTTATTAATGTTTCCCGAGTCAAGATATAATTATAACACTAAAATATATTTAACAAAGATAGAACCTATTTCGAAAAAATGAAAATTTAATTTCAACTTATTCTTTCAGCCCATTCATCCACGAACCGACGTGCTCATAAATTCTTACCGATTTTTTTATGTTTTTGGTGGAGAGAAGCTATATTCATAACTCACAAATCCACTAAATTTTCTTCAACTTTATCATAAATCTTATCTATCTCCGATTGCATTTCGATCGTTTTGGCAATAGCCGTTACAATCCGGCAATAGTGGCGGGGGGATCGTCCAGCTTTTGTCCTTTCCGGTCTTTAAGATATTTGTTCAATACCCGATAGCCGCCGATATAATATTCCCAGAGTTCCGGTTTGACACCCTCGAAATATTTATCTTTGTTAATATGGATTCGCCCAGATCTCTCATCATATTTAATTTTTTCGATGCGATCGCCGCCTTCGCCCTGATAGCGTGCAACCGGCGGATCGAGCTCTTTGCTGTCCATCAGGTGCAGTTTGGCTAACCTTTCGCCAAGAGTTGAAATTTCCTTAAATAGCTTATAATTGGAAGTGAATGGTATTCTGGGGAAATCAATCTTAAGAAATTCGGCATATTTTTGCCTGTAAATGTTGCTGTAAAAAATGCCGTATATGTAATACAAAACAGCTTCCGGCGAAATTTTCTTTTTATATGTTTTGTTTAGAGACTTGATTAAGCTGTTATTAATGTTCGGGGTGCGGTTTATATATTTCTCCTGCGGTTCGAAGACCATCATTATGTTTTTGCCGTCGCCGGAAGACTTGTTATCGTCTGTATTGTAAATATATAATGGGAATAGTGATTCACCGCCTTTATTATCCGATCTGATTAATCCATCCGATATTATATTCTTTGATATGAAGAAATAATTGCACTCCATACCGCTTAGCTGCTGACGTCTTGTGACGAATCCTATATTATTCTTTAGCATGTGTTTCATAATCTTCTTTGCTGTTCTCCAAACCACAGCATCATGATAAAATATCTTTCTATCATCAAATGGTCGGTAAGAAACATCAACAATATAATCTTTCAAATCGGCATCAAATATTTCCTGTAGTAATTCCCAGGCTTTTCGAATACCCCATCCTTTTTTCTTGTTGATGTCGAAGAATTTGTGTAATCCTTCATCTTCCATCTTAGAATTTTTAAAATTGCGAATTCTGTTAAATAATCGATTTCCGTCGGAAACTATGACGAATTTGTCACGGGCTGTGGTCATTCCAACTCCGTGAAGAGGAAATATATCTTTAATAGAAATCCATTTGTTATAATGTTTTATGTTGGAAATTTTTCTACTTATAAAGAAATAATAAGGACTTTCCGGTTTAATTTTCTTATAATTCATCTTTTGGGAAAATTCCCTTTTAAGCCAATTATATTTATCTTCGCGCAATCCGAACAGATCTCTATGATAAACTTTACGTCGGAGCTTATATTTTAACATAAAGTAGGTGATTTTATCAATTAATGAACATAAATGTTATATAATTTACTTTTTAAAGAAATTAAAACTGATTTTTTTTCTTTAATTTTGTTACTTTAGAAATTTAGGTATAATTAGTTAATATGTAATTTATTAAAAGTTTTAGATATGGATTCAATACATACTATTAATGACGGAATGCTATTATGAAGAAAAATATAATTATTATTGTTCTCCTCTTAATTTCATTTTCTTTTGCAAATGCTCAGCATGATATTGCTTCATATCCAAAATCTGATGTCCGGCTTTCACCTTTTACGAGAAAATTTCTTCACGACTACGAAAGTATTACTGATAAAACGAGTCTTTTTAAAACGGAAATGGCAGAAGATTTTGTCCTAAAAAAAATTAACGGCGAAATCTGTTGCGGCGCCTTATTGATGGTTGGGGATGATTTTTCCGCATCGCACTTGATCAAAATTGGTGTGCTAATCGGTGCCAGAGCGGGAATAATACAATCTGTCCAGATTCCTGTCAATACTTTTGAGAAAGTATTGAATGTGCCGGGCATAGAGTATATTCAGGTGGATATCCCCGTAGAAATGATGACAAACAGGATCAGAGAGGAATCGATGGTGGACTCGGTTCACTCTGGCAGGAATGTTAAAAGTCCGTATGACGGCAGCGGAGTTATTGTCGGGGTAATTGACAACGGATTCGATTTTAAACATCCCGCATTTACAAACAGGATAGGTAAAATCTGGCTGCAAAGTTTTGAGCGGCAAAGACCGCCCGATAAATTCAAATATGGATATGAAATTGATGGAAAGAAACTTTCCGGCGAAAGTGTAAACACTGATTACCAAAGTGTTTCTCATGGTACCAACGTTACGCAGATAGCTGCCGGGAACGGTGACTATTCCAATGGCAAATACAAAGGAATGGCTCCGGGTGCTGAGATTTTAATGGTCTCAATATATTTGAATTCGGAAGAGTCGGAATCAACAGGTATGAGCCATCTCGTGGATGCCATCAAATATGTATTCGATTACGCTGATAAAAAAAATAAACCCGCAGTTGTCAACATGAGTTTAGGTAATCATTTCGGTCCGCACGACGGAACTTCTCTGTTTGAATTAGCAATTAAAAATTTGGCAGGTCAAGGCAGGATCATAGTTGCTTCTGCAGGTAATTCAGGTGTTTCGGACGCCCATATCAGATATGAATTTAATTCGGAAGATGAAGTTTTCCGGACCAATATTGAATATCTGGAAAACAACTCAGATGCGAATGCATATATTGACATCTGGGGGGAACAGGGACAGGAGTTCAGTATTTCTTACTGTTTGAAATACGATGGCTCATTACATTGTACGGAATACTATTCCACCTCAATGGATAAGGATATTTTCGACTATGTTTTATCCCCGATTTCTCAGCAACAATCCATAGTTGAAATTTATTTCAGTTCATTTGAATATAATAAAAAGCCACGTGCTCTTTTACATATTAAGCACAGACCCTATTCAATTGGCTCTTATTTAAGTATTAAAGGAAGCAATGGCACTTTAGATCTCTGGAATTGCGGTACCGGCGGTTCTACGGCGGGAGACTTCAACTCCGATTTTACCGTGGAGAACTGTATCGGCGGAGATAATAAAAGCACAATCTCGGGTGCCGGTGCGAATAGTTCGCTGGTTATAGCTGCCGGGGCTTATTCAACAAGAGAAAGATATATTTCGAATCAAGGGGGAATTATCTCAGATCCTTTTCACAATAATGAAGGCGGACTCGCCAATTTTTCCAGCAGAGGTCCTGCCGCAGATAATAGGACCAAACCGGATATATCAGCGCCCGGCAGTATGATTCTGGCAGCCCTGAATTCATATAGTAATGCGAATTATACTGATTCTTATACTACCGATTGTTATTCGGTATCCGGAAGGACGTACTGTCACGGAGGAGTTCAAGGGACTTCCTTTTCCTCGCCGGCAACAGCCGGGGCGGTTGCATTGATGCTTGATGCAAATCCGAAACTCGATCCTTACGATGTGAGAGAGATATTACAAAAAACCGCTGCAAGAGATGAATTTACAGGTAATATAACTGAGGAAGGAAGCAATGACTGGGGCTGGGGAAAGCTGAATGCTTTTAATGCTGTACAGGAAGCTGAAAATTGGACTACCGAAACAATTAATAAATCAAATATCAGGATAGGAGCCAATCCTTTTGATCGTGGGTTTTCCCTTTATTTTAGAGATATTGAATTTGGTGTTTATGATATTAAAGTCAGTAATTTGGCAGGAAGGATAGTCTGGCAGACAAGTATAAATGTCCTGGATCAAAAAGAAGTACAGATAGACCTGTCAGATAAAGCTATAGGAGTGTATTTTGTGAAAGTAATAGGAAGAGATGCCTCAGTCTTGAAGAAAGTGATCAAATCGAGATAGATGCTTTTGAGCAAGATTGTTTTAATAGAAAAACTTATATACTTATATGACGCTCCACATGATTTTGAATTAATGAGAAAACTATTTCAATTTTTTAACTAAAAATGAATTTACTTCTTCACCCTCAGCACACTTAGCTTTTTCAGATTATTCGGATCGGAATAATCATACTGGTATAAGCCATCATCGCCAACAACGATTGCAATCTTACCCAGAGGAATTACATCGTAAGTATGCAGATCCGATTTCCAATCAAGAAGTTGAATATTCTCCGGTTCTTTAACGTCAAATACTTTTAATCCTGCTTTGCCGTCGCAGAGAATCAATGTTGTACCGTCCACTCCAGTTCCTGCAGGTCCATGCATAGGATATGATTTTATGAGCCGTGGATTCTCGAGATCGGTTATATCCAGAATATCAAGCTGATTCCGGTCATTTCTGCATCGCGTTCCGCTGCGGAGTGTCACATAGGCATATTTATCATTGGCGACAACCGGATCGCAGCCGCGGACATGAGCAAAGCGAGAAAGCTGCACCGGATTCCATGGCTGAGAATTATCATAGATATACATTCCGGTTGTCGAACCTATGAATAGCTTATCCTTGTAAGGGAAGATTGTTTCAATGTCCCAGCCTATGTCGATTTTATTCCATGGCTTGGGATCAGGCGGTGTTTTAATGTCAAAAGTGTGCATAGTCTGACGGTCGATTACATAAAGATAAGTGCTGTATATCGTGAATCGAGCCATCGAACCGCCAATGCCTGTTTGACCATTGGGGTAAGAATTACTTTTTCCGCCACCCCCTTCTCCGGCTGGTGCAGCGTAACCACCGTCAAGCTCTCGTATACCTCCGCTAACAGGATTTGCATCGTTACAATCGGAGTAGGTATAGGTTATCACTGTATCCCTTTCTTTATAACCTACGATTATTCCCTTATCCGTATTTGTGAATCTGCCATTCTGATCGAGAGGATTTGGGAAAATTTCTTCCAGTCTTTTTACTACTTTTATATCCAGCGGATTGGATATATCTATTGCCACAAGATCAATATAGCTGTCGCAGTACATAATATTATTTCGAACAGCTATATCACCGTTGCCGGGGATTTTGACAAACGAAACGAACTGCGGCGATGAAGGATTAGAATTGTCTACTATATGAACGCCTTTTCCGCTCTCGCCAATGAAAAGATAATTCCCGTAAACATAGATCTTTCCGGGATTTTCCAATTCCTGTGGCGAGGTGTTCTCAACGTCAGAGCGTACTTCTTCCGCACTTTTATAGATCGGTTCATATATCGTATAAGTCTGACGAACAGTGCGTTGTGTGCAGCAGCCAAACAGGTAGAGCGCTAAGAATATCAGCATCGATAAGCTTATTATACGGGTTTTCATGGGTTTTCTCCTGATTTTGATAAAAATTTATATCAAATATAAATATTATTTACAAAGAAATGCAAAGTATTTATAAAAACTAACACTTCAGATGGCTAAAAGTTTCAAAAAAAATGAATTAAACTTCAAAAACATTCAAAGTGTTCTGCGGCATTATTATCCCTGAAGATAGTCCAGCTAAGAAAATAACAAAATCTCCCTTTTTAATGATCTTTTTATTGATTGCCGTCTTACTGAGGTTATCGTATGCATTTTCACCCGTCATATCCTCAGGTAAAAGAAACGGAATTACTCCCCGGGACAGATTCAACTGCCGCTGGGTAACTTCATCATCAGTAAAGGCAATTATAGGTACCTGCGGGCGGTATTTTGATACGTATTTGGCAGTGTATCCTGAATGAGTTATTGTAATGATAGCTGCCGCATTGATCTGTTCAGCAAGTATTGAGGACGCTTTACTTAAAGCATCGTCAATATTCAACCGCCTGTCATCGGGAACTTCTCGGGCTATATCCTTTCTCTTACATTCCCTTTCAGCTTCGTTAACGATTTTATCCATCCATTTTACTGTTTCTACGGGATATTTTCCTGTGCTTGTTTCACCGCTTAACATTACGCAGTCGGTGCCATCGATCACGGCGTTCGCAACATCACTCGCCTCAGCACGGGTAGGGCGAAGATTAGTTATCATTGATTCAAGCATCTGTGTAGCAGTAACAACAAACTTCCCATGATAATTACATTTTCTGATTATTTCTTTTTGCAGTCCGGGTACCTTTTCCGTAGGGAGTTCCAGCCCCAGATCACCGCGGGCTATCATAATCCCATCAGACTCCATGACAATATCATTCAGATCTTCCAATCCTTCAACTCTCTCGATCTTTGAAATTATAGGCACCTGCCTGCCGAAAGAATTCATCTTTTCCCTTAGATCCTTTACGTCATACTCTGACCTCACAAAAGACATAGCAACAAAGTCCACTCCTTCATTTAATCCAAATTCGAGATCGGCGATATCTTTCTCACTAAGCGAGGGTGCAGTTATAGGCACTCCGGGAGCAATTATTCCCTTGTTATCTTTTAGAATACCTCCCTTCACCACCTCCGTAATAATATCATATCCTTCGATCTTTTTTATATAAAGCTCGATGTAGCCATCATCAAGCAGTAGTTCATTCCCGGGTTTAACGTCTTTGTAAAGATATTTATACGTGGCATTAATTCTCTTCGAATTTCCAACTACTTCTTCTTTACATGTAATAGTTAGTTCATCGCCGTCAATCAAATCTACACTTCCATCTTCTACTTTTCCTGTTCTTATTTTTGGTCCTTGCAAATCCTGCATTATAGCAACAGGCTCACCGGTTATTTCAGAGGCTTTTCTGATATTTTTTATATTTTCTTTATGGGACTCGTGGGTTCCATGAGAAAAATTTAGCCGTGCACAATCCATTCCTGCGTTAATAATTTCCACCAGCCTGTCCGGATTAGATGAAGAAGGTCCGATCGTACATATTATCTTTGTCTTGCTGTATTTCATAAATATAAAATTTTATTAATAAATAAGAATATTGTTTTAAAAAATATTCCAATGAGGAAGCAGTTACCAGCTTCCTCCGAGCTTAAATTTTGCTTCCCATATTTTCTGATCAAGAGTTTGACTTGTCGAAACATTATGTGAAGATGAAAATGACAGATTAGCGTTAGCCACTTTAAGTACGGTTCCGAGTGGTACTTCAATAGTAATTTCATTGTTCGTAGCCAGATCCTGCACAGTCCCGCCAAGAGTTACCCTCGCTCCAAAAAGTGTACCTGTTATTTTCAATCTGGCATCTCCAATATCACCTTCAGCACCCAAATCTATGTCAGCGCTTTTGATTTGGAATTGTTCCGAGCCCAACTCACCGAGAACCTGTGTCAGTAGATAAGATGTACCCAGTTCAATTCCTGATGTTCTGGCGTCAGAAGCCAAACTGCTTATTAACGACCCTTCCCCGGAGGTGCTCTCATTCTTTGTTTTCCCGAACATCAACAGCATAAGGGCATTGGTTGCTATCTCGGAGGAATCACCTCTTACTTCGTCCCCCTCGATACTATAAGTAAAATTGATATTCGGGTTGTTTTTTGTTCCTTTTAGTATAGCTTTTATTTTGTATTCTTGTGTTTCATTGCCCATATAACGAGTACCTTCATAAACCGCTTCAATATTGAATCCCGGATTATCAAGGGAAGCTGTTGGGAAAGATATTTTTCCATTTGCATTGAAAGTTTTGATTATAGTCATCTTCGAACCTTCTTCAATCAGCAGATCACTTCCGTATAATTGCGCTTCCTGACTGCTTCTTTCCTTTACGTAGCGTATCGGAACAGAGGGATCACTCATTCCAATCTCAGCGGTCAACTGTGACAATGCAAAAAGATCAATCCTCACAAAGAATCTTCCAAGGATTTTAATATCCAGATCATAATTTATAAGATCGCCAAAATTTTCTTCTTCTTTCTTAACTTCGGCGTCGGCTGCCTGGGCATTATTAGCGGAGGCAATTCTTGATTGTATGCTGTCCATCACAGTTTTGACCGTGTCCTCATGAGTAAGTCCTTTTTGTTTGAAGATATACTTCATATTGGATTTGACCGCATTATCAGTTTCAATTTCAGGTAGAGTAAGATCTGCTCTGAGAATATTTACATCCCCCGTTAAGCTTGGTTTCTCCATAGTACCACTGAAATTAATCGGTTCTTTGCCTGTGGCTATGACGAAATCTCCATACAATGTAGGCAGCGCTTTCCGTGATGACTCGGTCAACAATTTGAATCTCTTTGTCTTGACTTTAATATCAATGTATTCAGGCTGGAAGTCCTTCAATTCTATTGTTCCGTATACTTTTGCTTTGCCGCCGGGTAAATCTTCATTGGTGTTTTTCAGAGTAATGTTCTTAAGATTGATTTTATCTGTTTCGATATTAATTTCCGCCGAAGTGAAATAGTGCATATTATTCCCTTCAATAACGAGGGATGATCTGGGAATGTTTATATTTCCGTTGTAAGTTAGTCTATCGGGATAGTATCCGCCAATACTGAGATTGACGTCAGCAGAACCACGAAAATCACTTATCCCCTGAATAAAAGGTGATAATATTACAAGCGGGAAACTCTTAGCGCTGATATCAGCTTGAATAGAGCCTTCATCATGAAATCTTTCTTTAACATCGCTTAAGGACAGGTCAATTGGCAGGCTCCCAATATTTATAATAGTTTTTAGCGAGTCATGCCCGCCGTTTATATTTGATATTTCTGCGTTTCCACTGACAATGGCATCCTCGTGACTAAAATCAGCCGCAATATTTCCAACTTGCATTTTATTTAAACTTACGCTGGTGCTTGTTATCGACATATTTATTCTGGGCGAAGCAAATTTACCATCAATGTTTATGACAAGAGAATCTACGTTTCCACTGAGTGTATCAATAATTTCATTTTTCTGAGGCATCAATTTTAATAAATCTCTAATTGGGAAATTCCTTACAGCAAGCTTCGTGCCTGCCAGACCATCCTGGATCATACTTCCACTAAGATAAATTTTTTCGGCATTTTCACGGGAAAGTATGAATCTTCTTATATCCAGACCATCAATACTATAATCAGCAAGAATTGGAACAGTGTTTTGCCATGAAAAATCGTCGTTATATTTAAAATACAGACTGTCCAATTGAACATCGAAAATACCTGGCTTAAAGGATACCGAACCTTTGGATGCGAGTAAAAATTGATTGTTTATAGTCGATGAAAACTCGAAGATAGAATTGTCCTCATTAAATCTCAAAAATGCATAAGGTTGTGAAACTACCACATCATTAGCATGAATATCTGATTTACCTCTTATCTCCATATCCAGTTTTTCCAGCGTGGGAACTGAGTCAACCAGATTCATAATATAAGCGCCGGTCAGATTTACCGGGTTCGTCGTCAGATTCATATCGGGTGTTTCCAGGTCAAAGGTCGACAGATCAATAGAGTCAATTACAAGGCTGCTAATATCGTTTTTTGCGATCATTCTTGCTTTTACAAATGCGTTGAAGTTTAGATCGAAGTCCTCCACGAATATTGAGAAAGAAGAAATATCCTTGATATTAGCTTCCAGATCAAAGTTTATATCCGGGAATGAGGCTACTGTGATCTTCTCAAATTGAACGGAATCCCGGCGTATTTGTTCCGAAATAGCTGCACTCTTCTGCCGGATGTAATTGCCCAGATATTTCATTTGATTGGTGATAGTTGGTATCAACTTATCATAATCAAAATCTCCCTTCAGATCAACGGTCAGGAAATCCGAATCAATTGATATTGATTTTTCACTCTGTGAAGGTCGGATAAAATGGACATCAAAATTAAACGGAAACAAAGCCCTGTCACCGAATAAAGCCTCAGTTATTTCACTGTAGAAACTACCTTCAAGACTGTCTAGTTCGAATCCCTTAGCATCAAACCTTATATTCCCGCTAAAATACTGTGGTGCAGAGGGATCTTCCAGAACATAAGCCAGATCCAACCCATTAAATGCCATATCAATTTCATAATCCGGCATTTGCTGTTTCTGCATATTTAAAAAACCGGATGCTCTTAAATATGATTCTTCATTAGCCAAATAGTCAGGTCTGTTACTTTCTTCAAAGTTTAGCACCAAATCAATTGTATCCAAAGTGATAATTCCTCCGCGATCAATTGCAGCGTTTATGTTGGCTCTGTAATATTTAATCCCGTTGATATGTGAGTTTTGGGAATTAAAATTCATATTCAGTTTCATATTATTAAGGTGGGTGCCATATCCTTCCGCGGCAATATCAGCATTTACAGACCCGCTTAGTTGATCGGATTTTGTTATAGGTGCAGGATCTAAACCAGCAATATGCACATCGGCTTTATACGACGGAACTTGACCTGTACTGATTCCGGCAGTACCTTTTATCCTTCCGATTCCACTGGTTAAAGAAAGATACGCTGATATGGAATCCTTATACCCTTCTATTTTTGTACCGGCTAAATTTGCGAGAATAAAATCCGGCACTTGAGAGAAATCCTGGCTCGGTAATATATCGCCCAATTCTGAATAATGTATTTGCGTTGAGGTAAAATTCACATAGTAGGACATATAACTCGTGTCCTGCATATCCTCGATTTTACCATTAAGCGATATGGAAGTTTTCCCAGAAGCAAAGTCAAACTTTTCAACTGAGATAGAATCGATCCTGCCCGATATCGAAGATGATAGATTTATCTCTCTGCCCAGTGTGAAAGGTAAGTCGGGTAGTAGATTTACATCTTTTGGAGACAATTTGTTAATTTCAATATTTGCCGATATTTCAGCTTTGCCGGACTTTTTAACTTCGGTGGTGTCAAAAATGTTCAGCTTTGTCATTTGGGCTGATAGATTTACATCGCTATGTTCCGTTTCAAATTTAAAGTCATTGACCTTGATACCGGACTCATTTACTGAGGTATTTACTATGAAGTCTTTAAGCTGGAATCCCGAGTTAATATCCCTAAAACTGAGTTTTTTTAGCCTTGTTCGGAAGTCATTAACTGCCGGTTTAAATCTTGCGGAAAGATGAAGATCTATATCTTGCAGTCTTAATCTGTTAAAATTTAGTTTGCTGTGGTCAATATTTTGTATCGTAGAGTCGTAGACTGTTAATTCGCCTTTTTTAAGCCTGATTTTCTTTAAATTGATCACCCAATCCGATGGTTCCGAGACAGTAGTATCTTCCTTCGGTTCGGCTATCTGATCGAAATTCCATGTGCTGTCATGGCTGCGGAGCAATTTTATCTGCGGGGAATCAAATATAACCCGCTGAATTTTAGCTTTTTTATTAAATAATGGCTTATATTCAAAATCAACAAGAGCTTTTTTAACATAAGCAAGAGTGTCTCCTGCTGACAGAACTCTTACATCATAAATTTCGAGACCACCGAAAAATTTATATTTATAGTCGGAAAACTCTATTCTTCCTTTAAGACCTTTGTTTATCTGTGTTAACAGTTTGTCACCACTCCATTTTCTCAAGCCGGAAGTTTGTGTAATAACTATAATACTGATAAAGGAAAGAAAAAATAATATCAGCAATCCGATGAAAAATCTAGATATATATTTACCGCTGTTTTGCCGGAAGTTTTTCTTATTTTTAGCGGTTCCTTTGGTATTTTCCTGTTCTTTTGTCATTTATTTAAATTATGAAAAATTAATTTTCTTATTTGTTAATATATGGTACGATTATTTCTAATATTTTGTTTACAAAAGGTTAATTGACTTATTGTCTAAAACCGAAATTATGAAAAAATTTGTAAATCTATGATAATTAATTTTATGAGTTTATTTGTATTAAATTCATAATTTTTTAATTTTGAAGAAATATTTTATCACTTTTTGGTTAAAAAAAATTAATTGAAGAAAAATTTAGATGATTTTTCCTACAAGAATAAAACTACTTATCTGGTTTGCAGTATTGATATTATTTATATTAATATTTTCTGGTATAGTTATTTATCGCTCTACGGAGAAAGTATTATATACAGATCTTGCTCATTCTCTTAAGGAAGCTGCTATTACAACCGAGTTCATGCTTAAAAAGAATTATAGTAATAAGCTCACTCCTCATGATGCTGATTCATTCCGGAAAGAGCTTTACGACATAATTTCAATTGACAGGAATTATTCTCAGATTATCATTGCTGACAGTGATAAAAATGTTATTGCCAGAATTCGAGAAAAAAAGCAAACGCCGCTTCCTATGATGATTCCGTATGATATTAAGCAGGATCGAGGAAATACCAAATCGAAACATGTTTTTGATTTTTCTAAAGAGGGTATTTATTTCTTTCGAAGTATTGTTATTAATGATAAGCAATATCAGGTCCTTGCAAAGAAATCTGATGCATTTATTATTAATATTGTCTATAATTCGGAGGCAATTACCTCTAAACTTGACAGGATCCAATTTTTCTTGATATCCGGCGTTGTTGTTATCATTCTTATTTCAATCGGTGGCGGTTACTTAATTGCAAGAAGATCTATTAAGCCTATTAACAAAATAACTCAATTTTTTAATAATTTTAATTCTTCCAAACTCGATCAAAGACTTGAGGAACCAAATAAAGCGAACAAAGAGGTCAAAGAACTTACAACCACTTTTAATGAAATGCTCGATAGATTACAATTATCCTTTAACCAGTTGAAACAATTCTCTGCCGATGCCGCACATGAACTGAAGACACCATTAACCATCATACGAGGGGAACTGGAAATAGCACTTCATGAAGAACGCTCGACTGAAGAATACGAAGCAATTATAACCAGTGCCCTTGAAGAAATCACCCGCCTTTCAAATGTGGTTGAAACACTTCTCGAATTATCCCGTGCAGACATGGGGCAGGTGAAGATGAAGAAGAGCAAAAGTGATCTCTCCCGGCATATCATGGATGTGTGCGATGATGTAGTGATCCTATCGGAAAGTAAAAATGTACAGGTAGAATACAACATTGAACCCGGCGTTGAACTTGAATATGATTCAGGAAGAATTCATCAGGCTTTCCTGAATATCATAGACAATGCTGTCAAATACACTCCCAGTGGCGGTAAGATATTTATAAATTTGAAAAAGAATGACAACTACGCTGTTATTGAGGTAACGGATACTGGTGAAGGCATCACCGAAAGTGAGTTACCCCATATTTTTGACAGATTTTACAGGGTTAAGAAAAAACGTTCTGATGAGATACATGGAACCGGATTGGGACTATCTATCGTCAAATGGATTATCAATGCACATAATGGTAAAATTGATGTTAAAAGCACTCGAAATCAGGGTACAACTTTCACAATAAAACTCCCGCTAAATTGAAGAAATCCTCTCTTAAAATCAAACATCGGAAATAAATGAAAATTTTATGTTTCCTCTTTGCTTTCATTCATTTATTTTTTGATTGATTTTCATTCCGGCTAAAAAAAAGACGATTCAAGTTAGATTACGATTTTTTCAAACCATGTGTAGACAAAATTGAAAGTATTCAGGACAGAGAATTATTTTAAAACACGTTTTGCATTTGAATAAATAGCTTAATGCTAAGAACTTAACCACCCCTTCTTTTGGGGCTGATTCAAAAGTCAGAGAATGTTATTCCTGCGAATGTCTTTAGATCCTGCTTTAGCAGGGCAGGAATCTGATGAATATTGGATTCCCCGCTAAAGCGGGATTTCGCATGCTCAACTTCGCTGCGCTCATAATGACGTTCCAAAGGTTTCGCCGCTTATGAGACAGCCTAAAGAGTTTTCTAAGCAAGTCAGCTGTTTTTTGCCACAAATGTAATTTTTGTATTGTGAATTTGGGTTTAACTCTTAAAACTCTAAAATCAAAAATCCTTCTTTTCCCCCGTTCTCATGTAAAAATAGACGGGTATGAATATCCAGAGTACCAAACTCACCGCCGTAATTGCTATACCATGCGCCGCGCCGAAAAACTTATTGAAGACGGCGCCAGTATAGCCGAGCAGGGCGGCAGCGTCCAGCTTCAGAAGCACGAGGATGCGGGATAAGTCTATTGGATTGAAGATAGAGGCGGATATCGACAGCGTTTCCAGCGGGTAATCATTGAAAACGAACAGCGAAAGCATGAACAGCCCGTCGTAGATGACAGCCATGAACAGCCAGATAAAAATCGATATGCTGAAGCCCTTGATCTTATTCTCCGACGAGATCGACACCCAAAAGGCAATTCCGGTGAATATAAATGTCAGAGCGACGCCGGACATCAACAGCACGGCAAAATTAAAAATCTGAGCCGAGACGAGAATTCCGTATGCGATGAACGGAATGCCGATTCCCAGCGCAAAGCTCACTGCCAGCGTCATTCCCAGCCCGAGGTACTGCCCGAGAAAAATCGAGTGCCTGCGTATCGGCTGCGACACAAGCAGTTCAGTGAAATCCCGCGAGTTATAGCTGTACATCGTACCGAAAATAATGCTGATAAGCGGGCATAGGATAAGCACGATATTCATCAGGTTCGTTATTCCCGCGTGCAGGTCATTGTTCAGGTACAGAAGGGCGAACGCAGAGATCAGGTAAAACGCAAGGTAGAGATATATCCACTTGCTTCGCGACAGATCGTAAAAACTATACTTGAATATTTTCAGCATGGCTTCTCATCTCCGGAATATTTGCAATAGCTTTTTCGAGGGTAGTCTGATCCTGGCTCATAAGCAATTCAGGAATGGCTCCAGTGAAATAGACCTTCCCTTCCAGCAGGAATACGATATAATCGGAAAGCTGCTCTACGATACTCATAATATGGGTCGTGAGAATTATCGTTTTCCCTTGCTCCTTTAAATCGTTGAGCAATTCCTTGAAGCGAAGCAGCGCCACCGGATCGAGCCCCACCGTCGGCTCATCAAGAATTATCACCGACGAATCGAACATCAGCGCCAGCACAAGGTTTATCTTTTGCCGGGTGCCGCCGGAAAGATTCCGAAAATTCTGATCAAGATAGTTCCCAAGTTCGAACATCTTGATCAGGTGATCCTCATTTGCTTTTTCGCCGCGCACATCCTTTATCATGTTTATCAATTCTCGCGACGTCAAATTATCCGGGAAACGCGCTATTTGCGGCAGATATGATATCTCCCTGCGGTAATCCCACTGCTTTTTTATGCTTTTATTTTTGAAGCGGATTTCACCGTCATCGGGCAGAACCATCCCGAGGATACTCTTGATGAGAGTCGTTTTACCCGAACCGTTCGGACCGAGAATAGCATAGATCCCCGGCTCATCTACCGTCAGCCGGATATTGTCCAGCACCTGATTTTTACCGTATTTTTTCGAAAGATTATATATTTCTACCATTTTACCGGTTCCATTAATGGTTGTTCATCTTTAAGTGTTGTTGGGGTAAACACGGGGGTAACTTTCTCCGCGAAGTTAATGATCTTCACGAATAAACTCCGCAGCAACACAAGCGATTCCTTTGACTTCGAAGAAACATACGAGAAAAGCTTCACCGGGCGGTATGGGACGTCGCCGTAGCCGTCCTCATCCAGATCGTAGCCGGTGTACTTACTCCAGTAGTTATTCTTGTAAGTATTGTAATTTTTCTGAGTATTTGTCATCAAATCGAAGGTATTCGCAATGAAATTGTTTTCTAATACTTTGCTGTTTCTGCAAGAGCCGAGCATCTTCAGCGCCCAGCCGTTATTTTTAAAATCATTATTCTTAATCACTACCCTTGTGGCTGTCTCTGCATAGATACCTGTAGTGTTATTAATAAATATATTATTGTGAATTTTACTGTCAAATATCTCTTTCAGCAGCAGCCCGTAACTCGAGGCGCCGAGATTGTTCTCGAAAGTATTGCCCGTCATTTCCACATTCTCTGAGAACATGACGGCAACACCCGCGCCATTCCTGCGAAAAGTATTATTTTTATACACATTATTATCTGAAAACATATAATGCAAGCCATACCTGATATTATCTTCGCTAAGATTCTCCGAAATCCTGCTGTTGCTCACAAATTCAAGATATATCCCGTCGCGGTGATTCTTGACAGTATTATCAATAATAATATTTTTATCGCTGTACCACAGGTGGATGGCATTGCCCGAGGACATTTCATCCTTCGCCTCGCCGATAATTGTATTGTTCCTGACAATACAATTATCCGCCTTCTTAAGATATATCCCGAAAAAATTATTATAGAGCTTATTATTTTCGATAATGCAGAAATCTTTTGCATTTATGCGAATGGCTGCCCAGTCCTCGATATAGCTCGTAGGTACATCTTTTACGGTCAGACCGGATATTGTCACCGAATCCGAATCTATAAGAAAAGCAGTCTGCTTCATCTCAGCGTCAATGACCGGATAATTCCTCCCAACAATTTTAACGGGCTTATCCACGGTGATTTGATTCTCTTTATAATGCCCCGCTTTGACAATAATAACATCATTATCCTTGGCAGCGTCCAGAGCGCCGGAAATGCTCCGCACAGGTCCGCTCTTATCCACATACAACGTATCTGCGGGCATCCGTACGGGAAGCATGAGCAGAGTGAAAATAAACACTATGTTAATAAATTTAATGTTCATGTTTGTGAGAGACCTTCTTGATTATATGATTACGGATTTCTTTCCACTTATAAATTTTACCGCCTTTTTTATTTTTCATTTTTTCCGCCGATTGTTTATCGGAAAACGAGCTGAGAAATGCGCCCATCGGGCTCGGCAGGTTCTCACTTATAAGAAAATAGCTGTCTTTGGCATTGATCAGAGTACCCGGATTCGAATAATCCGTAACAAGAACCATTTCCACATCGCTATGATCTACCACTCCCTTATTCAAAAATTTTATCATGCATTCGGCAGCGTCGAATTTATAGATTTTCCCTTTATCGGTCACCAGTTCAGCGCCGAATTTTTTGTCAACGATAGTCATTTTGCATGCATAGCAGTCTTCTTTGCCGTACTCAATGGGTTCTTTCTTCACTGAGCACGACATGGCGGTCATTGCCATAATTATCACTGCCATTGCTGCCGTTGCTTTGGTCATAATTTTTAGCTTCATCATTTTTCCTGCTCTTTTGTTGAATAATAAAGGAAATTGCAGCCAGCGTCATAGACAATCCCAGAAAAAGCGAACCGGTATGCGGATAGGACTCCGCATTGAAATTCAGGATCTTCTTCTCGCCGAATAGCGGCGGCTGATAGGACTGTCCGGGGATCTTTATCGGGGCGTCGGGCGAGAGATTATGCCCGTAATCATATTCCCACATGTAAAAATCATATATGCCGAGAATTCCCAACGCCGCCAGAACTATAACCCATGACAATTTCAGCCACCCCTTCTTAAGGAATGCCGCTACCAGTCCCAGCAGCGCCATAGCGCCGAGAATGTACGGGAAATACCTGAATTCAGGGATGGAACCAGGTTTTATTTCTTTCATTCCGACATAGTGATTCAGGATATTCACATTTTGAAGGGTCGATTTAGTCGCACCCGTTATGCCGTTTACCCAGATGTACATTGTTACGCCTTCGGGATATTGCGGCGCAGTAAGCGTAATTCTCCAGATTGGGAAAAACAGAACTACGACCAATACGACCGAAGCCGCTGCAAACAATATCGTCGATAATTTCTTCTTACTCATAGTATCACCTTAATAATCAAAATTATTCGGGGAAGGGAAGTTCCCCTCCCCGAAATTAATCTATGAAGTTTTCTCTTCCATTTCGTCTTCGCCTTTCCACCATTTCAGTGGAACGCCGGATCCACTCGGCGAAACTCTGACATATCCCTGCATTTCCTGGTGAAGAGCAGAGCAAAAGTCAGTGCAGTAGAACGGATATACTCCCACCTTCTTCGGTTTCCATTTGAATGTCTCGGTTTGTCCGGGCATTATGAGCAGTTCCGCATTTCTGGCGCCCATAACGGCGAAACCATGAGGCACATCGAAGTCCTGCTCCAGATTGGTAACGTGGAAATAGACCTCATCACCGACTTTTATACCTTCAATATTATCCGGCGAGAAGTGGCTGCGGATCGTCGTCATATAGACATGAACCTCGTTACCATTCCTTTCAACCCTTGTATTCTCTTCTTTAAGGGTCTTATGCGGATGATGATTTTCTTTATCCAGATCATATATCTTCTTCGAATTCGGTTTCACAAGCTCAGCGGGCAGCGCCTGAGCATAGTGAGGCTCGCCAACCGTCGGGAAATCGAGGATTAGCTTCATCTTCTCACCCGAAATATCGTAAAGCTGTGCCGAGTGATTTAATTCCGGTCCTGTCGGCAGGTATCTGTCCTTGGTCATTTTGTTTAGAGCCACGCAATACTTACCCCATGGCTTTTTACTGTCTCCGCCGGGGATCATCAGGTGTCCGATAGAATAATAAGCAGGCACTCTGTCAACGACTTCCCAGGTTCCCAGCTTCCATTTAACGACCTCGGATGAAATGAAGAATGAAGTATATGCATAGCCGTTGCCGTCAAATTCCGTATGCAGAGGACCCAGTCCGCCTTCTTTTACGATGCCTGCGAGCACTTTATCATACTTCAGCACGGGAATTCCGTCAATTTTCTTCTCAAATTCTTCATTTTCAATAGCTATCTTCATTTTTGAAAATGAATGCACAGCCATATCCGCCGATAGCTTACCATTTCCGACAATATATTCGCCGGACGGATCAACATCCACGCCGTGCGGCGATTTCGGCGTCGGCAGGTAATATATCAAGCCGGGGCTGTCCTGCGGGACGAGAACCTTGACCTTGTTCTTCTTTTCGGACTCGGCGATATGAGTCTTCTCATTATATTTGTTATGCAAATACTCTGTATTTATTTCTTTGAAATTGCCTTCTTTGATATATTCTTCCGCTTTTTTCCAGTTGACAGCCGCAATGAAGTCCTTATCATACTGGGAAGCGGTAACTTCTTTCAATGTACTGCTCTGCTCGGAATTATAACACGTGAAGAAAGTCCAGCCATGCGATGGTCCCTTACCGGAATGCGCCAGATCATAGTCGAATCCCGGCACCAGTATCTGAAATGCCACATTCATCTCGCCGCTTTCCTTATCGACTTTGATGAATGACAACATCCCGTCAAACTTCTGCTGATATTCTTTCAGGGGAACATCTTCCTGCGGGTAGGGTACGCTGAATCTTGTGCCGGCAACTACATATTCCGTATTTTCAGTCGTGAACGGCGAACTGTGGTTGCCGCCGCTGTTAGGAATTTCAATAATCTCAACGGTTTCAAATACCGAAAGATCGATACGCGCTATCCTCGGCGTATTATTCCCGTTGATGAAAAGCCACCTGCCATCGGGAACACCGTCCGTCTGCGACAGTTCCGGGTGGTGAGCATCATCCCACGGAACAAATCCGAAAGTAGTCTCAAGCATCGGCTTGGTTTCTTCATTGAAGCCGTAACCTTTCTCTCCGTCGACGCTGAAAACCGGGATGATCTTCAGCAAACGCCCTGAAGGCAGCCCGTAAACGCTTACCTGCCCGCTGAATCCGCCGGACATAAAAGCGTAGTAATCGTCATGATCGCCGGGTTTTACGTAAGTCTGCTTTGCTGCATCCGCAGCGCTTATAGCGCCTCCGGTACCATTTCCGTTTTTGTCGGAACCATTCTGTCCGCATCCCCACAAAAGCGCCAAAAACAGTAATGCAAAAATAGATTGTTTAATCATAATTATTTCTCCTCAAGTGTTCTGAAATATTCTAAAATCTGACGAGCTTGTTCTCTCGTAATATTCTGGTTTGCCATCGGCGCGCTGTATTCGCGCATCAGGTCTTTCGCTATAGGATCCTTCTGAACCATCTCCTCCGGATTCAGGATCATGTTCATGATCCACTCCGGTGTTCTCCTGTTCAAAACGCCTGCCTGGGGCGGACCGATGTATTTCTTATGCGGCTTATGGCAGGAAGCGCATTTCGCTTCGTAAATTTCCTTGCCTTTTTTAGCCATCTCGTAATCTATTTTTGAACCGAGGGTTACGTTATCCACCGGTCCAATACCTTTATTATTCATTGGATCCATTTTCTTCGTAGAAGTTTTGCTCATTGATGTCTTATCCGATGAGCCGGATTTTTTCTTGGCATCACCACTATCGCCGCCGCCGCAGGAAAATAAAATCATGCTTAGAGCGACAATCATTGTGAGTATAATTTTGTAATTAAACATTATGAAACTCCTTTATGAAATAAAAATTTAAAATCAGATTTTTTACTCTGATTAAAACAACGAAAATTTTTCCGAAAATTTTATGACATAGATCATAAAACGTTGATTTTTTTTAAATAATTTTTGGCAAATCCGATTAATATCTTGAATAACAGGCGATTACGTAATGTTTACAAAAGAAAAAAAAATGGCAGATTTCGGCGCATCGAAGATATTTTTTAAGAAATCCGAGATGATATACGAAAAAGGATCACGTCCTCTGTTTTATTACCAGATAGATAAGGGTCGGGTAGCGATGCAGATAACAAATGAAGACCTGCGCGAATGCATCATCAAGGTCTTTTCCGGCGGCGAGAGCTTCGGCGAACCTGCTCTCATCTGCGATATGCCTTATCCCACCGACGCCATTGCCGACACCGACGTCACTCTGTGGCGCATGGATTACGTATCGTTCCTGAGCTTGCTAAGAAGCAATTTTGACGCACATTTCAATCTCACTAAACTTCTCTCGCAGCGTCTGTTCTACAAGACAGAGCTTATCAACGAGCTGTCCTGCCACGACGCCGAACACAGGATAATGCAGATAATAAAATTTTATTTTGAAAATCAGAGCGACGGAGAAGGCGAATACGTATTCCCATTCACGCGAGCCGATCTCGCCAAGATGACCGGCTTACGAGTAGAAACTGTCATCCGCACCGTCAAAGACTTAGAAGCAAAAGGCAATTTAACTCTGAAAAAGAATAAAATAGTTGTAAATAAAGACAGCTTCCCGGCAGAGGAACCGGACTTCTCGCTGTAGTTAGTGATTATCATATTCCCACTTAGAAAAGGGGGATACAGGGTGTTGTATCACAGTTCCGGCGGTTGTAACAACATCTGAAATAATAATCCGCATTGGCACAGGACTACCCATATTCCCCAAATTCCCGGCATGTGTGGAAACTTTAAACACGGAAATTCATTAGAAGAATACTCACATCCCGGTAAGTCTATAAATACTTTTTCAATTCTGTGTAATACAAACCGAAATTATTGTCTTTAATGATATCAGGGAAATCCTCACGGAAATCCTTTTCTTTGTCGGGATTTAGTTTTAACGCTTCAGCTAACAGCCGCAGCGATTCTTCTGATTTATTTGATGCCGCAGCGATCTTTGCAAGTCCGTAATATCCCTCAGACCAACCAGGGGCATAACTTAATAGTTTTTCGAAGGCGTTTTTTGCTTCGTCCAGTCTGCCTAATTCGTAAAGTGTACTTGCCAGATCGTACCAGCATTCCGCATTGCCGGGTTTCAAAGAAAGAACTCTCTTATAACAGTAAACAGATTTTTCAAGTTGATTTAAATTATAAAGGGCATCGCCTTTTGCGTACCAAATCTCTGAGTAATTATTTTTCAGTGTCAGAGCGGAATCATAATCCTGAATAGCTTTCCTGTACTGCTCCAGAGCATCGCAGCAAATACCTCTTCCAAAGAAGGATTTGTAATGATCGGGTTTTAGTTCTATTGAACGTGTAAAGCAGTCGACAGCCTCCATATAATTGCCGCTGTCGCCAAGGGCGCTTGCCAGATTATGCCAGGCTTCGAAGTCTTTCGGATTGTGATCAAGGACTTCTCTGTAGCATTTAATAGCATCGCTGAGATGACCCAATGAAGAACAAGCATTACCTTTGCTATAAGCCGCCTGGTAGAAGTCTGATTTAATGGCAAGAGCCATATCGTAACTGTCAATAGCTTGATAATACTGCTTAAGGTCGCTATGAAGTAATCCTTTATTGTACCATAGATTATGGTTAAAAGGATCTTCATCGATCACTTTATCATAGTACTCTATTGCTTTAACAAGTTCGTCCAGGCAGTTATAACAATAAGCAATTTCCTGTAGAGCAGATATATTATTATCTTCAATTTCGCTCAAATACTTGAAAATTTTGATTGCATTCTCGAATTCATCCATAGACTCCAGAATCACCCCCTTATGATAAAGAGCATCTTCATTGGCAGGATTATTTTGCAGCACTTGATTAATAGTGATCAGTGCCTGCTCGCTGTCGCCGGTATTATCCAGGACTATTGCTTTGTTGATCAGAGTTTCTTCGTCAGTAGGATTGAAAGTCAGGGCTTTTTCCAGAGCTGCAAGTGATTGTTCATATTTGTCTAAGTTTAGATAAATATAACCAATCTTTTGCCATGCCTCTGAGGAATAAGGTATATAGTCGATCCACAAATTACAGAAATCCAGGGCAGCTTCAAAGTTTTCCTTTTCAGTGCAATATTGAACCAGTCCTTCCACTACTTCCGGTCCGGGCAAAGCGTGCTCGTTTTTATGTTTATTCTTCAGAACCTTTTGATAGTAGCGGACTTTCTCGTCCATACTATCAAATTCTTCGTTGAAGTTATTTCCGTCATTATATGCTGTTGCGCTCATTTGTATGTATTAAGTTAAAATTTAAAACAATTTCTATAACAATGATATTATTTCTTATTTAAATAAACAACTTTTTTAATTAAAAATTTTATAGCATTTTTGTATTTACCACTCATCGATGTTCAAAATGTTGCTATTTTCGTTTCCAGGAGTTGAATCTAATTCCCCGGCAATTATCTAATCTGTTGATCTGTATGATATTAACTAATTTCTTCTGTTAATGGTACATTTAAAACTTAAATAATAAATTTAATTCCGATAATTTATTAAATTGTGGTAATCAGGCACCTTTTTTTTAATACCTCCGTACAAAAATTCCCAATCAATAAACTTAAAAATGATTTTTACGTCTGTAATTTTAACTTGCGAATTAAAACCTCAAAATAATTCTGTATTCGCAGTCTTGACAATTTAGTCATGGTAAATCCATGATCCATTCGAAAGTTGTTATTGAAGGCAAATTTTCAGGGTATATGTGTAACTGAATAGCTTGATATGATATTGAGTTGAAATATGTTAATGCATCATTAAAGAAGTTATTATGAAGATGAACCTTAAACAAAAGTAATAAATTGAATGAACCTGATTTGATGCTTTATTACAGACTTATTAGCAAAAAAGATTTGTGACAAAAAAGGAAAGAGTTATGGAAAACAGACTTATTATCGTATCCAACAGACTGCCTATTCAATTCAGTAAAAATGAAGAAGGTAATCTATCTTATAAGGAGAGTACCGGAGGGCTCGCTACCGGTTTAAAGACATTTTACAAAGATAAGGGGGGGCTCTGGATAGGTTGGCCCGGCGTTTCAATTGAAGAAATAAACAGCGATGATCAAAAGGAAATTACCAAAACCCTTGAAAAAGAACAGTGCGCACCAATATTCATGTCCGAGGAATTATATGACGGTTATTATCTGGGTTTTTCAAACAACACTTTATGGCCCCTGTGTCACTACTTTACTCAATTTGCAAAATATTACGATGATTTTTGGGAAAGCTATAAGAAAGCAAATGAACTATTTTGCGATGAAGTTATTAAACATGTAAATGAGAACGATTTCGTATGGATCCAGGATTACCATCTTATGCTCCTGCCACAGATGCTAAGAGAGAAACTTCCAAATGCAAAAATCGGATTTTTCCTTCATATTCCATTTCCGTCATCTGAGGTATTCCGGCAGCTGCCATGGCGGGAAGAAATTCTCAACGGCTTGCTGGGTGCCGATCTGGTTGGTTTTCACACTTACGATTATGTGCGGCACTTCCTGGAAAGTATCAGAAGGATAGTTGGTTATGAGCATACTTACGGAATGATCAAAACAGATCAGAATTTCATTCGGGTTGATGCATTCCCGATCAGCATTGACTTTGAAAAATATTTTCATAGCAGCGACATGAAAGAAGTACAGGAAGAAGCAAAAAAATTCCGTAAAGAAGCAAAAGAACAAAAGATTATTGTCACCATAGATCGACTCGACTATACCAAAGGCATTCCCCAGCGCCTCGAAGCTTTCGATCATTTCCTCAAAAAATATCCGGAATATCAAGGCAAAGTAACGCTCGTAATGATATCCGCACCCTCAAGAACCGATGTGGAAACTTATCAAAATTTGAGGCGTTATGTCGACGAACTCGTTGGAAAAATCAATGGTAAATATGGCAGAATTGGCTGGACCCCGGTAATTTATTTCTTCAGGGCTCAACCCTTCGAATCGGTGGCAGCGTTCTATCTGCTGGCGGATGCGGCTATGGTAACGCCGATTCGCGATGGTATGAACCTGGTTGCAAAGGAATTCATTGCTTCAAGGAAACACCATAAAGGTGCTCTGATACTAAGTGAAACTGCCGGAGCAGCCCAGGAACTCAGCGAAGCCATCCAAGTAAACCCGAATAACAGCGCTCAAATAGCTGATGCTATCAAGGAAGCCCTTGAAATGCCGGAGGAAGTGCAGATCGAAAATAACAGAATGATGCAGGAACGCGTCAAAAGATACGACATTAACCGCTGGGTAAGCGATTTCCTAGACGAATTTCAGCAAATTAATCAAACACAGCAAAATTATTATTCGAAAGATTTAACACTCCGTGAAGAAGAAAAAATGATCAGAAATTACAAAAAATCCCGGAAACGTTTGCTGCTGTTGGATTATGACGGTACCTTGATCGGATTTAAAAATCGTCCCACCGACGCCCGCCCCGATGGTGAACTGCTTCACATATTGGACAGATTATCCGGCAACGAAGATAACACTGTTTATCTTATCAGTGGCAGAGATAAAAATACTCTTTCTTATTGGTTCGATGAATTGAATATAGGAATTATTGCCGAACATGGTGTCTGGATCAAGCGCAATGGCGAAGATTGGAAAACCATATTCCCCATTAATAATGAGTGGAAAAAAGAGATCAAACCAATCATGGAATTTTTCATGGACAGGACACCCGGGGCTATTCTTGAAGAAAAAGATTATTCATTTGTCTGGCACTACAGGAAGGTAAATCCCACTTTAGCTCACGTTAGAGTAAATGAATTAAAAGATGTCTTGGTAAATTTCACTGAAAATCTTAGTTTAGGGATTTTAGACGGTAACAAAATAGTTGAAATTAAAAATCTTAATATTAACAAAGGTACAGCTGCGGATATGATCATTAAAAATAACAAACCTGATTTTATTTTAGCTGTCGGAGATGATCTTACGGATGAAGATATGTTTCGAATTCTTCCCGAAGATGCTGTATCCTTGAGAGTAGGTTTTACACCTACCTACGCTGATTTTAATGTTAAGGATTCCGTCAGTGTCAGAAGAATGTTGAATAAACTAAAGGACATTGAATGAATCGTTTGCAGGATTACAATGAAATTGTCGGTGATGAGCTAATTCATCGAATATATTTAAAAACCAGAGACATTTATAACAAACACATAGTTCATATTAATTCCACGGCTCAGGGGGGAGGCGTTGCGGAAATACTGAATTCCGCAGTCCCTTTAATGAATGATATTGGTATTGACGCCGGCTGGCGCGTGCTGCACGGTAATCAGGATTTCTTCGAGATCACGAAGAAGTTCCACAATGCACTGCAGGGAGACAAGATACACATGACCAATATCAAAAAGAAAATGTATGAGCAAACAAATGAAAATTTTTCGTTATTTACTCATCTAAACCATGAATGTGTTATCATTCACGATCCTCAACCTTTGGCGTTAGCAAATAATTACAGGAAAAACCAGCCATGGGTCTGGCGTTGTCATATTGACTTGTCGCATCCCAATCCTACCTTATGGAATTATCTCAAGAAATTCATTCTCAAATATGATTTCGTCATAGTCTCGCATGAAGATTACAAAAAAGATGATCTGCCGGTAGAGCAGAAGGTAGTTCATCCTGCAATAGATCCGCTGACAGCAAAAAACAAAGAACTCACCGATTATGATATATCCCGCACATTGAAAAAGTTTAAAGTCCCAACCAATAAGCCTTTGATTACACAAATATCCCGGTTCGACAAATGGAAAGATCCGCTTGGTGTTATTGATGTTTATAATAAAATAAGATCAAAGGTTGATTGCAGGCTTGTACTTTGCGGAAACATGGCGGCAGATGATCCGGAAGGCATAGAAATATATGAAAAAGTCAGGAAAAGAGCAAATAAGCATCTTGATAATCAGGATATTATTTTAATTACGGCAGAGAATAATATTCTTGTGAACGCACTTCAGAGAGTCTCTAGCGTAATCCTTCAGAAATCTCTCAGAGAGGGATTCGGATTAACTGTTACGGAAGCTCTCTGGAAGGGTACCCCTGTAGTGGCATCAAGAATTGGCGGTATTCCGCTTCAGATTGTTGATGGAAAGAACGGCTACCTGGTTGATCCCAAAGATGAGGATGGCTGCGTTGACAGAATCGTACACATTTTGAAGAATCAAAAACTTAAAAAAGAAATGGGTGCCCACGCTAAAGAGCACATCCGCAAGAACTTTTTGACAACAAGGCTCTTGCTCGACTATCTAAACATATTCAAAGAACTTTTATAGCTCATGAGCATACTTGATCTGCTATTATTTAATACAGCACTTTTCTGCTGCATTAATTATCGCTGGCTGAAGCTGCCAGCGGCTATAGGGGTTATATCTGCTGCACTTTTGTTCCGGCATTTATGATTTTCTTTTGGAAAAGCATTGCCGGAAAGCTATAAAATCAGCAGCAGTACACCCATGAACACAACCAATATTAATGAAATTATGGAAGTTACCAGAGCAGTCCTGTTCGAAATCTTATATCTTCCGGCATCGACTTGTAGATTTTTTATCTTATCTTTTACCGATTTATTTTCTCTGTCAAATACTTCTTTTTGCAGGTAATTTCTATCATTTACATCAGTTTTTAAATTATTGAATTCCATGAGAATATCATCTATCTGCTTGATTCTTCCGTAAATAGCTTCACTCAGCAAACTGAATCTGCTGTCTGATTTTTTGTTTAGTTCCGTGATATCCCCTTTGATACTGTATATCTCGTGCCTTATCTCCTCTACGTCTCCCGTAACCAGCTTGAACTGCCTGCCCTGAGTGTCATTCAGTGACCAAAACTTGTTATTCTGTTCACTAAGTTTATCTTCAACTTTTCTAAACTTCAGGGCAATCTTAATATCAAGCTTCTTATCAGCATTTTCGAGTTCTTTGCTTAATTTTTTCTTATATTCACCGAGCAAAGATTCAAGTACTTCATTTGCGTTCTTACTGACATTTAATTGATTTTTAAGTTCTTTGTATTGCTTATCACTATTTTCATACAAATCTTTTAAATTACCTGCCAGAAGGCTTATTTGATCCAACTCGTAATAAATATTAAATATATCTGCTGAGCGAGATTCTAATAATTTTAAACGATCTTCAATGTTACTGTCGATTTCTTTCAATAAATTAGAAGCTTCTGTTCTAAAATACTTCAAACTGTCGAGAATCATCTTCTTCTCACTTTCAAGTTTACGAATATGATCGTTTGGATTTTTTTCTTCATCAATTTTTTCAATACCATTTATTTTCTCCGGCAGGTAAGCATGAAGAAAATCATCGAGATAGCCATAATCAGCAAGCTCGTCATAGAACGTTTTGGGTTTGAATTTTTCACTATTTTTACTTACCTTATCCATATCATTATTAATTATAAGAAATATATTACAAATTGAACTTACAAGTTATTATCGGTAGAAAAACAAAGTAACTTAGGAAAAAAGGCAATAATAAATAATAATTAATTTTATATAAATTAATAATTCACATAAGTTTATTGACTTTTTTCAAAATCTTCTAAGTTAAAGTAAAATCAATAATTTTTAAGATAATAGAAAAAAAGATGTCTCGTTTATATGATTATAAAAATTTAATTTCACCAAAATGGTTTTGAGATGTTTGGGACTTCAATAAAAAAAAAGGTTGATAATCTAACCAAGGACTTGGATTTGACTTCCGATCAAGCGGAAGATTTAGTAAATCTGCTTGACTTAGCCCGAAAAAACCTTCAATCTTACGATGAAAACCAAATAATCAAGGCTTTTTTATGGTGTTGCAATGCACATAAAAATAAAGTTCGACGATCAGGAATGCCATTCTATACCCATCCTGTTGCTGTGGCTAGAATTGTAATAAATGAAATGCCATTAGATGATATATCCGTAATTTCGGCGTTGCTGCACGATATCCTTGATTATAGTGATAAATACTCACTGAAAGATCTTCGATCCGAATTTGGTTCGACAGTAGCAGAAGTTGTCGACGGCATAACAAAGATCAGACACATCGAAGGACATGGACTTGATCGTTTTGATCGTTTGGATAATTATCAGAAATTGCTTTTATCTGTCTTCAAGGATGTCAGAATCATTCTTATTAAGCTCGCTGACAGGCTGCATAACATGAGAACGCTGGAACATCTCAACAAAGAACGGCGTTACAACCTGGCTAAAGAAACCATGGATATTTATTCCCAATTCGCTAATAGATTCGGTTTAGCGAATATTAAATGGGAACTCGAAGATCTTGCCTTCAAAGAGTTAAACAAAAAAGCCTACGACGAAATAAAAAAATCAATTCAATTAACCAGGAAAGAGCGGGAATCTTATGTCAACAAATTCAAAGAGCCAATAATCAAACGCCTGAATGAGGATAAATTTATAAAGAAGAATAACATTAAATATGAAATTTCCGGCAGACCCAAACATATATATTCCACGTATCAAAAAATGCTGAAACGGGGACTGCCAGTTGACGAATTAAATGATTTGTTTGCTATCCGGATAATTATTGATTCTGACGACCCCAATTTGTGTTTCTTCTTTTACGGCATTATTTGCGAATTGTACAAGCCAGTGCCCCAGACTTTTAAAAACTATATTTATCTTCCGAAGAAAAACGGCTACCAATCAATTCATACCGCTGTATTTGGACCGGATAAAAGACGCGTCGAGGTCCAGATACGAACCCGCGCTATGCACGAATTCGCAGAAAATGGTGTTGCAGCTCACTTCAAGTACAAGAGTGGTCATGTTACCGCAGAAAAAGTTCTGGAAGATGAAAATCTTAAAAAATGGATGGATACCGTCCGTGAGATCTTCGAAAATTCCAGCGAGGAATCCACTCAGGAACTAATGGAGAGCGTCCGTCAGAACATTTTCCAGGACGAGATATATGTCTTCACTCCTGCAAATGAACTGAAAATATTGCCCAAAGATTCCACGCCTCTGGATTTCGCTTTCGAGATTCACTCAGAACTGGGCTATCATTGTATCAGTGCCAAAGTTAACGGCAAGATTGCTCCGCTCAATCAAAAACTTAACAGTGGTGATCAGGTAGAAATATTAACATCCGAGCAACAGGAACCATTAGCAGATTGGCTTGAATTTGTCGTTACTTCCTCCGCCCGCTCTCTTATTCACAAATATCTCAAAAACCGTAACAAGAATTATGAAGAGCAAGGCAGAGAATTATGGGCTGAAAAAGCTAAAACAAATGGATTGGTACTTACTGAAAATGAATTCGACAAGTTGTCCAAATCATTAAATTTCTGGGATAGACATGACTTCTTCCGCTCTATTGGTTCCGGCAAATTTGACCTTGAAAAGAACTTTGACTTTATACTTTATAAAGTCAAAGATGGTTTTAAAACTAATAATCATAATTACAAAGAAATCAAAGAAGATAATCCGGAGAATGTTCCTATAGAAAATGAGTGGCATTCAAGGATCGATCCGTCGAGGAGTACCTTATCAGCAAAATATGCACATTGCTGCTATCCTATGCCCGGTGATAAGATTATGGGAATAATAACGAGCAATGATGAAATAATAATCCACCGTCGGGAATGCCAGGAAGTGCAGGAGTATATAAAGACAAATAAGATAAACCTCGTCGAACCTGACTGGAATTCACTGCCTCACGACCATTTTCATACGGAAATCATTATCAAAGGTGACAACCGCCCAGGGTTATTAAATGATATCACAACGGAGATCATCTCTTTCCCTGAAACCGGCATCCGAGGCATTTCATACGACACTGATGATTCCATATTCACAGGCAGGATAACAATTACTGTCAATGGACCGGAACACCTCAACAGGATTATTAATAAAATCAAGAGGATATCCGGCGTTAAAACAATTGAAAGGAAATTGAATTAATTTTAATTCTCTGCAATGTAAATTGTACTCTGCAAATGAAAAAACAACTGAAAGAGAAATTCAATACCTTTTCCTTCGCCTGATTGCGTCTTCTATTGCATCAAATCCCTGAAATGACAGCCCTCTGCTTTTCGCCAGTTTGATTACACTGTCAGCTTCATTCAACTTGTCAGTGTTCAAATAACAGAAAGCCAGATTATAATAATAGTATTGGTATTTGGGCAGTAATTCCACCAATCTGCCGTAGGTTTCGGAAGCTTTTTTGTAATTTTCCCGCTTCAATTGTATTTGCCCAATTAATTCCAAAGCATTGATATCTTTAGGATTAAAATCAACGAGGCTGTCCAGCCAAAATAAAGCGCTGTCCGGTTTATTCAAATGATAATATGATAATCCCAGATTATACAGGGCATCTCTGTTTTGAGGATCATCGTTGATCTGGATTTTCAGATATTTCTTAGCACGGGAATAATTCTTTTGCTGAGTGAAATAAGATATTAGATAAGTAGTTATGGTTTTCTTTTTAAAACCTCTATCAATCAGGTATTCGTACAATTCAACCGCTCTTTCGATATTTCCCTGCCGCATATATATCTCTGCCAGAGCGTAATAATAGCGGTTATATTCCTTGTATTCAAGAGACTTTTTAATAATTTCGGCGGCTTTGTCATACTTTTCTTCCTGCTTGTGGCAGGAAGCGATGACGGACAGCATCTCTGCATTGGCATGGTCTACCCAGTAAGGCGTCTGGGAAATTCGCAGGGCGCGGTCAATTGTTGCTTCCGTATTTGCATTTATACCAATCCAGACAGACGTCCCAAGAAAGCAGACGAATACAAGCGGATAGGCAATTTTATTAAAATTCTCAGGTTTGATACTCGTTATGAGATAAGCAATTAGCAAAGTGAGAGGAAATCCCGAAACAGCGAATAGATCCCAGTCCCGCGCGTATCCCAGATCCGGCTTAAAAACTATTAGTAAAAATAAGGCGCCGGCAGATGCAATCAGCAGGAAAATCAAAGTATTATCAATTTTAATATTTTTTATATTGAATAAAATGAATGGCAGGGCTATCAGTGCGGGCGAAGTCAGAGCCAACTGGTTAAGCACATCGTTTATATGCCCGATTGATAAAATCCCATAGAGATCGCCCTTCGAGAACAGCGGCAGGATATGACTGTGTGCCGTCATATCCGTGTAAAGCCTTTCCGGTGAAAATCCGCTGATGGCAGCGATTATCAGTAATAATCCCATTGCCGCCAAAATTATTAAAATTATGAAAAGCCATCGCAGCAACTGTTTTCCGGTCTGATATTCCTTCAGCTCCGCCACATAGGCATAAACCGCTGCTGGCGCAAATATCACCGCAAGCGGATGAAATATCGCCCCGAGACAAATAAAAATCGCCGGGAATGCCGAAAATTTTCCTTCCCGCAGCATTCCCATTGCCGAAAGCAGGAATAGCAGCGAAAAACAAGCCATCACCGTGTAGCTCTCGGTGTAGCCAAAAAACAGAACTATTGCGCCGGAAGTCAGCAGCAGAAGTCCTGACAGCCAGCGGTATTTATTTTCAGCGAAAATCCGCCCCAAATAAAACCAAGCGCCATAAAATGCGATCAAGCCTGATAATATACTGACAAATTTGAAGACCTGCTGTGCCGATACGCCCGGCTCAGGATTGAGCAGTTTGTACAGCCATGAATGCAGGAAAGTATCCAGCGGCTCTGCAGCGATGAACATCACGCCCATTTCGACATTTTTCACGCGCAGCCGGCCATCGCCCAACAGCGGTATCGCCTGCGAGAAAATGTAGAACAGCAGAGCGAAAATGACTATCCAGACGTAGATAGGTATTCTGCCGAAAAGTTTTCCAGCGTTATCTATTGTATGCGTTAAGCTCTTTTGAACTTTGGGAACTAGCGAGATTACACCGAGCAGGAACAGCGACACAGCCGCCCATTCCGGCAGGTAATGCCATGCGTCGAATCCCCACAACCAAGGCGATACCGCAAAAGCCGTAAGCAGATGCAATCCCAGAAATATTAACACAAGTATTATCATTACTATCATAAAGATTTCCCAAATATCGAAATATCAAGTTAACAAAGATTTTTTTTATTTAAAATTGTTTACTGTATTTTTACGAAATTCAATTACGAAGTATTTGTACATTGTTTAACAATTTGTAGAAGATAATGAAAAAAACGCTGCAACTGACTAATTTGAAATTCCTTGCTTATATTATTGCTTTTCTCTTTTTTTCAAATATAAATGTGCAGGCGCAGGATGAGCCGGACACTACCGTAAACCTGAGCACACCGCGCAAAACCGTTCATACGCACCTGATAAACCTTCAGGAAGAGTATGACAATCCCGCTAAAGCTGCAAAAACACTGAATATAGAAAATCAGGATTCCAAACGTGCGAAAGAAATCGCCGAAAAGCTTTTCAAGGTGTTCAACGGCAAGGCTTTGTATGTAAAGCTTAATGATATCCCCGACGAACCGAATTACAGTGATTCGGAAACAGGTAATCATAAATACGTGCTTTTCGATGAACTGCCGCAGGTATATCTCGTTAAAAAAGGCGAAATATGGCTCTATTCGAAGGAAACAGTTCAGGCAATCCCGGAACTTTACGAAGCCACCTTCCCCGTCGATGAGGAAAGACTAAGAGAGATACTGCCCGAATTCACATTCAATAAATTCCTGGGGCTATATCTCTGGCAGTATTTCGGGATTATAATTTATGCTGCCTTAGCATTAGTCCTGTTCTATGTTTTGACAAAGATCTTCGGATATTATCTCATTCGAATAATGCGGCGCACGCAGGCTAAGGAAATGTCCGACAGGTACATTAAACCTCTTGCACGACCGCTTAGCTGGCTGATAATATTCTCGCTGTTGTCACTGCTGCTGCCGATATTAGACCTGCCTATCAAGCTGAATCTCGTCTTTTCCTACGCATTTCGGGCGCTAATCCCATTTTTCGCAACGATGGTGGTTTACAGGCTTACTGACCTGATAGCCGATATTTTCGATACAGTAGCTTCAAAAACCAAGACCACAGTGGATGACAATCTTGTTCCATTTGCGAGGAAAGCTCTGAAATTCTTCGTCATAGGTTTTGGCGCCATATTTATCTTAGAAAATGTTAATATTCCCATAACGCCGCTAATCGCCGGTATATCGATTGGCGGTCTGGCATTTGCTCTTGCGGCGCAGGATACGGTGAAAAATCTCTTCGGCTCGGTGACCATTTTCGCCGATCAGCCCTTCGAAGTCGGCGACTGGATTGTCTTCGACGGCAATGAGGGTATGGTCGAGGAAGTAGGTATCCGCTCGACGCGGGTCAGGACCTTCTACAATTCGCTGGTGTCGATCCCAAACGGCAAACTCTCTGACATAGTCATCGACAACATGGGGCGCCGCCAGTACCGCCGCTACTTCACAAAGATTTCGCTCACTTACGACACACCCACAGATAAATTCGAAGCCTTCGTAAAGGGCTTGCGAGAAATTGTTCTGGCACATCCCAGTACACGCAAGGATTATTTCCAGGTGCATTTGTATGATTTTTCGGCATATTCAATCGATGTATTGTTTTATATTTTCTTCAATGTGCCGGATTGGACGGCGGAACTGGAAGCCCGCCACGACATGAACCGCGAGATAATCAAATGCGCCGAGGCTGTCGGCGTTCGCTTCGCCTTCCCGACAAGCACAGTGCATGTGGAAAATTTCCCTAATACGGAGTCTCTTACTCCGAAGCATGAAGATCCAAATAATATACTTGATGAAAAAGTCGAAGATTTTAAGAGGTATTTGCTGACGAAGTATAATAAGGAAGGGGAATAAGATGGCTTTAATCTGTGAACGAAAACTTTTTTAAAGATATGCTGCGATAAATTTGACTGTATTATGCACCTCAATTAAAATTTCATCAGGATTTTTTTGAGTACTTCAAGATATAAATCTTATATTTGTTATTCATTAATTTTTGCAAATAAAAATCTTACATTATGACTCTGAAACTTGTTAAAGACGATGGTGAAAACCGTAACAGCTCAAAGAATATTCAAATTTTAAACGGACTTAATCCACCTCAAAAAGAAGCTGTACAGCATATAAACGGTCCGCTTCTGATTATAGCCGGCGCAGGAAGCGGCAAGACCCGTGTGCTTACTCATCGCGTAGCATATCTCATTCAGCAGGGTATCAAGCCCTGGAATATACTGGCTCTTACATTTACTAATAAGGCTGCCAATGAGATGGTTGAACGAATAGCTCAGATCGTTGATGAAAAGGCTGCAAAGCAGATATGGGCTGGTACTTTTCACTCTATATTTGCGAGAATACTCCGTACCGAAGCAGAGCAGATCGGCTATACGTCGAATTTTTCCATATATGATGCTGATGATTCACTCCGTCTGATCAGAAATGTTATGGATTCGCTTGGCATATCACAGAAGGAGTTTCCGGCGCAGGGGATGCGATCCCGAATTTCCAATGCGAAGAATCAAATGCTCTCCGTTGGTAAATACAGAAAAGAAGCTGAAGAAACCGGTACTATTTTAGAGCAGCAAACAGGGCTCGTCTTCGAAACTTATGAAAAGCAGCTCAAACTCAATAATGCTATGGATTTCGACGACCTGCTCATTAATATAATCCACGTGCTTCAAAATTCTAAGGAAACCCTGCAGAAATATCAGGATAAATTCAAGTACATTCTCGTAGATGAATACCAGGACACTAACCGCGCTCAGTACCTTGCGGTGAATCTATTGGCTAAATCTCACAAAAATCTTTGCGTAGTAGGTGATGATGCTCAAAGTATTTATCGTTGGCGGGGCGCGGATATAAGGAATATCCTCGATTTCCAAAAGGATTTCCCCGACGCCAAAGTTATCCGGCTCGAGCAGAATTACCGTTCGACAAAGCTGATACTTGATGCGGCAGATTCAGTAATTCGAAATAACCGAAATCAAATGCCCAAAAAACTATGGACAGAACAGACTGCCGGTGACAAAATCAAGTTATTTGAATGCGGTGATGAGAGACATGAAGCTGAAAAGATAGGTTCCGGAATTCGCACTCAGATTGAAGACGGCTGCAAGCCCGAGGATATCGCAGTTCTTTACAGGACGAATGCACAATCGCTGGCTATAGAAAATGCTTTGCGCATGATGAGGATCCCATACATGATTGTCGGCGGGACATCTTTTTACAGGAGAAAAGAGATCAAGGATGCTCTCTCTTACTTACGTTTGCTTCTGAACCGGCAGGACAATGAATCTCTGCTGCGCATCGTAAATGAGCCGCCGCGGGGTTTGGGTAAAGTCTCACTGAATCATATAAAAAATTATGCCGAGGAGAAGGGATTGACTTTGTTTGAGGCTTTTCTGCAGGCTGATAAAATCGATGAACTCAAGCCAAAAGCAAAAAATTCTGCTAAGCAATTTGCAGCCATGCTGAAGGAGTATCTTGACAAGGATGAAAAAGCCGCACCTGATGAATTAGCCAGAAAATTTATCGAAGCAGCAGGTTTGCCGGACATGTACAAGGAGATTGGAACGGAGGAAGCACTCGATCGCTGGAATAACATAGATCAGTTGCTTTCGGACATCACTCAATATTTCCGCGGCAATGATGAAGATGAGCTCGAAGATTATCTTCAGCAGGTCTCGCTTGTATCCGACATTGATGAAGCGGATACATCCGAAAATAAAGTTAAGCTGATGACGCTGCATTCCGCAAAAGGGCTTGAATTTCCTGTTGTATTCATTTCGGGGTTGGAGCAGGGGCTGTTCCCGCTGCAAAAATCGGATATGCATCCGGAAGAGGAGGCTGAAGAAAGGCGGCTGTTCTACGTTGGAATTACCCGTGCCGAACGCAGGGTGTTTCTTTCCTATGCCAGAAGACGGATGCGGTTTGGCGAGATACAGTACCAGTCTCCTTCGGATTTCATCAACGAAATTGATGAGAAGTATATCGAATCCAAGAAGAAAAAAACTAATGCAGCTGTCACCAACACTCAAAGCTCAAAAAGCGAAGTCTTACCAAAGCAGTATAAGAAGAATCACCAACCAAAGCCTGAACCGCAATGGGATTTTGAAGTTGGCGACCGTGTAAGTCATTCGCATTTTGGTGTGGGTAAGATAACCGGACTCAGTGGTTCAGGAGAAAAGCGAATGGCAATTGTGTCATTTCCAAATTACGGCAAAAAAAAACTTATGCTGCAATACGCGAAGCTGGTCAAGATATGACAGATGTGCTTATATAAAGAATCTTATGAATTCAGTCGCTCGTTAATTTCATACTATTTAATTTATTTTTTCTCATTTCTTGAAAAGCTTGAAAGACTTTTGGGTAGAAAAGTTCAATTGCTTTCTCTTAAAACGCTTAAAAATGAAGATTTTCTATTCACGTTGAAATCCTTCGTATTTCTGATTATAATTAGTTTGAATCGCTGATTAATGTGCAAAGTGCCACTCCGGGGGAAACTGTGCTTCCCAAATCGGAGAGAGTGTGTAAAAACACGCAAAATCAATATTAAACAAAATACAATTACTTTTAAATACCGCACTGACACTTGGTAGAGATTGCTTCGCTTCACTCGCAATGACATAAATTTAACCCCTGGTTTTTGATAACCCTGCGGAAGACTTGTGCTTACAAAAGTGTTAGATGGGTTATTGCATTAGAACATAAACAATCTCTTATTTCCCCTCATCTCCAGCCCCTCCTCCCGGCTGGAGAAGGGTGTAAGAATTTCTTATTACACTGAAAGTGAGGCAGCCTAGGGGCGTTTCTAAGCGAGTTAGCTGTTTTTTGCCACAAATGCAATTAAGTTTTTTGAATCCTGGTTAATTTCATAGAAGTTTGTGAAATACTAATAATGCTTACTGTTGAACATTAACAGCTAGTCTTCTATTACCTGTACATTTGGGTCAAATATTTTGGCAGTGCAAAAGTAATTATAGTACCTTCCCCCTGTTTGCCGAAAGTGCTGATATATCCGTTATTTCTTTCTATAAGTTCCTTACAGATGATCAAACCAAGCCCGCTGCCTTTATTAGTTCCGTTGTCCGTTTTGCCCGTATGATTGTCTAAACCGAAAAGTTTAGTATCATCTTGCTCAGTTAAACCAATTCCGTTATCCTGAATGGAAATCAGTACAATATTACAGCATTCCAAAGCAGTAAATATGATCTCACCATTCATTTTACCGAACTTAATTGAATTTGATAACAGATTGTTTAGGATAATAATAGTCATTTTCATATCTGCGTATGCGTAAGTCTCTGGTTCAATTTCATTTACTACAGATATATTTTTGTTCGACAAGGCTTTTTTATATTCAAAAATTGTATGTTGAACAATTTCATGAATATCGATTTTTTCAGGCTCGAAATCTATGTTTTCCGTCTGCACACGCGACCAGATCAGAAGATTCTCAAGCTGTCCGGACAATTTTGAAGCCTCATCACTTAATTCTTTTATTGAGTTTTTCACCTCCGACTGATTTAAGTCCTCAAAACTGTTGACTATAAACTTCGACATCCCAAGAAATGAATTGATAGACATTCTCAGATCACTTGCAATAAGCGTAAATAGTTTTTCATTTGCTAAATTTTTTTCTTTCAATGTTGTTTCAGAACGCATAAGCTTCTCACTGATATTTTTAAGTTCAATATATTTTTGTTCGATAATTTTCAAATTCTTTTTTTTCTGTCGGTACTGGCTGTATAAAATGATAATAATAAAAATAGCTAAAGCGCCTATTGATAAAGATAGCGGCTTCAAAAGGCTTTGTTTTTTAAGGTTAATTTTAGCAGTTTCAGTTTCTTCTGTCAATTGTTCCTCAGTAATTAGCTGCTTGCTATAATCCGGAGCGATTATTTGAGCATCTTTAGCCTTCAGTCCAACTGTAAAGGCAATTATTATACTGCTAATTGTAAATATCAATATACTACTCAATAGCGCTTTTATCATGCCGCCTTTTTTTCACAATTACACAATGATCCAAGTTATTGGTATTTTGAGTTATTAACAATAAGTATAATTACTTAAAGAAATTCATTCAAATTTTTGACAAATAAAAGAAATGCTATGATTGTGAGCCATAGAACTTTTTCAACTATATTCAATTTTCATTTTTAAAACTCCATAAAAATATATAATTTATACGAATGAATCAAGAAACAAAAGCATATTTGAATGCTCTAACGGCTGTGCTTATCTGGTCGACCGTAGCATCAGCCTTTAAAATATGTCTCCGATACATGGATTTTATATTGATGCTGTTATTGGCTTCATTTTTCTCCACGCTGAGCCTAATGATAGTATCATTGCTCACGGGCAAATTCAGAGATTTGAAAACCACTAGAACTAAAGATATAGGAAAATCCGCTCTTATGGGATTCGTAAATCCATTCATATATTACATTATATTATTCAAAGCTTATGCGTTGCTGCCCGCCCAGGAGGCACAGCCATTGAATTACACCTGGCCTATTGTTTTGTCATTACTCTCGATACCTTTTTTAAAACAAAAGATCCGATTAGTTCAGATACTGGCAATTTTCATAAGTTTTTTCGGTGTTATTATTATTTCTACGCACGGGGATATATTATCGATGAAATTCACCGATCCCTTCGGTGTTGCACTTGCTATGGGCAGTGCAATTTTCTGGGCTTCCTATTGGCTGATGAATGTACGGGATAAAAGGGAATCTACAAATAAGCTGCTTTTAAATTTTTTATTTGGTACATTTTACATATTAATTGTCAATATAATTTTTCTGCCGGAAGAAGTCCCCGAATTAAACGGTATTCTGGCGGCTGCTTACACCGGAATTTTCGAAATGGGCGTCACATTTATATTTTGGATGAAAGCTATGAAACTTACCGATAATAATGCAAAAATTGGCAATCTGATCTATCTATCACCATTTTTGTCGCTTGTATTCATTCATTTCATAGTTGGCGAAGAAATTTTATTTTCTACAATAATTGGCTTGGTTTTTGTTATGATTGGAATAATTGTTCAAAATATAAAGAGATTAAAATAATTAGTTAATATTATTTTTAAAAAAGATTGATAATTATTAAAAAATACTTAGAATTGAATAAAACAAAAGACAGGTGAAGCTATGCCAAAGGCAAAAAACGGCGATACCGTCAGTATCCACTATACCGGCAAATTCGAAGATGGCTCGGTATTTGAAACGTCAAAACAAGGAGAATCCCTTCAGTTCACAATTGGGGAAGGAAAAATTATTCCTGGTTTGGAAAAAGCTGTAATAGGAATGTCCCCTAATGAAAAAAAGGACATTAAAGTCCCTGCCAAAGAAGCTTATGGACCATATTACCCCGATATGGTGTTCGAAGTTCAGAAGAAAGAACTTCCCAAAGGGGTAAAACCGGAACTAGGGCAGCAATTTGAACTGGAAAAGGATGGTGAAACGCTCATTGTTTCGGTTATTGAGATAAAAAAGAACAGCCTTGTTCTTGACGGTAATCATCCTCTTGCCGGACATGAACTGCATTTCGAAGTTGAGTTGCTCGAAATATTATAAAAAAGATTTTAATAGTTACCCCCGTAATACATCTGCCCGGAGGATATTTAATGTCTTTCGGGCTTTTTATTAATTTTCGCTCATCAAAATAAAATAAATTTCCATTTCATTCATTATACATTCATATTAAAATTCAGGTCTGATGAAAAATAATATTTTTCAGACCTAAATTTTTATGTTATGTGAACAAAAATAAAAGGGTATAATGCATTTCAAAAAGATCATCTCTTTTCTTGCTATTTTGCTTTTCACTCAAACGCTTTTCGCAAAGGATAACGATCAACCGCTGTTCCCTATGCAGAAGAATTTCAAATGGGGATTTATCAATAAACAGGGCGAATGGGTCATCGAGCCCACTTATAACTGGGTGACAAGTTTCCATGAAGGCGTTGCAGCCGTAGCTGCTAATGACGATGAATGGAAACTTATTGATAAATCAGGCAGCCAGGTATTTGACAGGACTTTTCGCGCTAATATGTCCTCTATAACATCTAATAAGGTCAGGATTCCTTCCGGCGATTTCCCCAGATTTAGCGAGGGATTAATAGCACTGCCCTATAAAGGGAATATTGCCTGTTATAACAAGGACGAGGAATTGCAGTTTACCGTAGATTGCGACGAAGCCTTCCCTTTTTCCGAAGGAAGAGCGAAGATTGAGCAGGATGACACAATCAGATATATTAATAAAAAAGGTGAAATAATAACCGATCAGGGCTTCGAAGAAGGCAGACCGTTCAGCGAAGGGCTGGCGGCAGTCGGCGTTTTCAAAGATGATAAAGATAAAGATTCCGGAAACATGGGATTTATTGATAAGACCGGAAAACTTGTTATACCCGCAAAATTCAAATCCGTTGGCGATTTTTCCAATGGCAGGGCATTATTCCAAACGGAGTCCAAAAGGAGAAAGACAGGTTATTACAGTTTGATAGGCTTTATAAATAAAAAAGGAGAAGTGGTTATTGAGCCGCAAATCAAACCTTTTGACAATCACAAAAAATTTTCCGAAGGTCTTTACGGCGGCGAAATTGATAATGGAAACGGAAATATGGGCTATATAAATACTGAAGGAGAGACAGCCATTTTACCAAAGTATGAAGATGTCTATCCATTTTCCGAAGGGCTTGCTTTTGTAGTAGAAGAGAACGATTCAGACGACATTCCCTATTTTATTGACAAAAAAGGAAATAAAGTAATTGAGAATGAATTAATTAAGCAAGCTGTTTATGTTCATCCGTTTAAAAACGGGTTGTCTAATTATTTCCAATAAAAAATATTCCGATTATGCCGGTTTGACCTTTGTAACTGTATATCAGCTTGAGGAACTCGATGAAAACTCATCAGATAAGTCAACACTCAAAGTCAATATCAGCGGTGGAATAGAAAATGAATTCACGGGGAAAGCCATCTACGGAACAAATGAGCATGGTGATTTTGTATTGTCCATGGGATTGCCTATGAATGAAGAGGACACGGCGTCCGAAGATCAGACTGCGGCGAGTTTTCTTATGCTGCGCCCTGTAAATGGCGAGCCCGAAGCCGGCACCTACACTTTTACGAAAAAAGAAGATAAAATCGAGGAACTGTCCGAAGAAATTCTTAAAAAAATAGCGGAAAAGTTCATTTTCCTCGGGGTTATAATCCATAGGAAGGAAGGGATGGAAAAGCCTTCCGAAGTGATTTTTCTCAGAGAGAAAGCTGTAGGCTCTCTGGAAATTACTAATAATAATGACATTATAAAAGGAAAAATTGACCTTAAAATCAATGGTTTAAGGCTGAGTGATACCGCCGAAAATTTGACTATTGAGCTTAGCGGTGAGTTCTCCGCCAACGAAGGGCTGGAAAGTGTTGGCAAGAGCAGGGTGACGAAGCAGTTGGAAGAGCAGGGAGGGGATTCCAAAGTGGATTAATCATTTTCTCCAAATTGTATCAGACTTTCGAATTTGTTCGATTCGATGTACCCGTATTGCTCTTTAATATAATTTACTAATGAAGAATAAATTTCCGACTGATGCAAAATTTCCGGGGAGCCGAGCAGGATCAGCCGCTGGCGGGCGCGTGTAACCGCGACGTTGAGCTTTCTATCAACAGAGATGCCGTCAATTTCTTCGACGGATTGGATGTTGTTAATAAGGAATTTGTAATTTACTGCGAATGAAACAATTATTATCTCCCGCTCAGACCCCTGAAATCGCTCGACAGTGTCCACAGTTATCAAATCCCGTAGTTCTTCAGGGATGTAGTACATTATTTCCGAGCATTGCGCTCTGAATGGAGTTATTACGCCCACAGTATTTTCGTCAAATTCATCGCCGTAAACATTTTTAATGGTTTTGATGATCGAAGATACTCTTCTGGCTTCGGTAGTGTGCACCTTATTTTTCGGCTCGTGGTCGGATTCGATGAAGATGATGCGTTTTCCGGTAAGCATTCTTTCGATGTTGTTTTCTGATGATGAGTCGAATTTTTGATCCGGGGAAGTCTGCCAGTCATGATCGTCAAAAACGCAAAGCCTGTCATTATAGAAGAATTTATTTGCCAGAGACATGATCTCATTATGCATTCTCGCCTGACGGTTGAGCATGCCGGCTGCTTCCGTCCAGCCCCGCGTCTTGCAATTTCTCAATAAGCGCTCGAAGAGAGAATTACGCAAGTCCGGTAAACCCAGAGAAATGAGATCTTCATTTTTGACAATATTGTCTTTCTGGTCCTGAACAACGATTGCCGGAAGCTGCTTCTCATCGCCTATCATGATGAATCGGTTGACAGATGCGAGAATGCCGATCAATTGCGGCTCGAGAATCTGCGATGCTTCATCAATTACCGCCGTATGGAATTCCTTTATTTCCATGATTTCGGGGTTGGTTATCACTGATGACACTGTAGAAACAATGATCCGCGTGCCGTTTATCATTTCGTATAGTTCTCTTATCTGCATTTTCTGGGCGAGCAGTGAAATAAGGCGGTCGGTATGTTCGGAAGATTCCTTAGCGCCGGTTCGCAGGAATGGAAATTCCGGGGATATTTTCTTCAGAGCGGTGCAAATTTCATCGACTGCTCTATTCGTATAAGCAAGAATGAGGATATTTTCCTTAGTATTATGGTAGATATGATCGACGATAGCTTTAAGCATGTAGGAAGTTTTCCCCGTACCGGGCGGTCCCTGCAGCAGGAAATAATCCTGAGCGGCAACAGACTTAGTAAATAGCTGATTTTGATTGTCGTTAAGCCCGGGATATTTGATCATCGGCTGCTTGTTGAACTGCGGTTGGATGCGCCCGAGAAGCATTTGCTTCTTTTCGGGCTCGGCGGTCAGAAATTTATAGAGCTCTTTCATCAGGCTCTTATTTGTCGTGTCGATGTAGTCCTTCTCGAGTGTCCAGAAATTATTATCAGTAAAAATTTCCCTTTCAAACTGCTTATTCCGCAGGCTCACCACTACTTTTGCAGGCGAAATCTCTTTTATCACACATTTTATAAGCTGGCGCTTGAGCAGTTCGGTTTCACCGTCTTCACCGACGGGGTATATCAGTACATAATCCCCTTTCCTGAAAGAAGTTGCGCTGAAATCAACTTCACTAAGAGAAAACACTACATAATAATTATCGAAATCAGTCTCTTCGAGATCTATTCTCAAATTGGAAAGGATAGTGTAATCGCCGGCTTTTTCGTCCGGCGAGGAATTCCACAGTGAAGAGAATCCGCCGTTGCCGCGGGAATCGTTATGCCCTGTCTTTGTGGCGTACAATTCCCTGAGAATGAAAGAGATATAACTGTGAAAATATGCTTTTTCGATATCGTCGGCTTCGTTGTAGAAATATTCAAAGCGCTGGATATCATCATTTTTAAACGGCGGGCGGAAGCCGAATCTCTTTGGCGTAAAGGAATTTAAGAGAGAATAAGTGCCGTCCATCAGCGATTTTTCGAGTGCGACAATCCAGTTCCTCGCATTGACGACTTCCTGCTTCTTCAGGATAATATTCGGCGTATTACGGAAAGGGTACTGATCGGCTTTAGTGTAGAGGATCATCGAGCTGCCGGTGCGATCTTTATCGGTGGAATCCAGCAGCAAATTATAGCAGGTAGTCTGCGCTATGTGGTTATGCCAGATACCGGTTTTTATCGGAATGCCGCCGTCGCCGAGAATTTTAAGATCAAGCCCGGGAGCATTACCGGATTTGAGTTCGATTACATCTTTCCTTTTTGAATCATCATTAAATTCAAGCATCAGGTCGAGCCGTCCCTGCAATCCGTATTTTGGGGAAATAAATGACGGCTCTACGCTTAGCCTGTCATATTTTATGTCAGGTATGAACTTTTTAAGTGAGAAGAAATGCCCTGCTGCAGACTTTCTAAGCATATTTATCGATTCCGGCTGCTGCGCTGCCAGAGCAAATATCTGCATCGGTCGGGACTTAATAGCGCCGGCGAAAGCAGTGTCCAGATCTATTTCAGGATCAGTTAAAAGCACATCAAAACAATGATTTACGATATTTCCCAGCACGAGAGGGAAAGTTGTCCGCTTTTCAGAATAATGCTTTAGAAAGTAGAGATAGACATTTACGCCTTTAGCATGGAAACATTCGGAAATCTCTGTGACATCTACAAGATAGTCCGGCTCGAGTACTACGAGTGATTCCGAAGTAGTATAGAAAGCATTCTCTTTCTTTTTGCCGCGCTTGATGTCGAAGAGATTAAGAGCGGCGCCCTTCCACGCCATTTTGGGAATATCCTTCCAGTGTTCCGACAGATGTAGTTCGATGTCGCCGTAGTCTTCGGTTTCAGCAAGAATTTTCGAAGTCTTCTTATCAATAATTTTTCCTTTTTTGATAATGACTTTCAAAAAAGGAATGATTTCACTGTATAGATGCGAATATTCCCAGAAGTCTCCCGTGCAGATAGTTTCGTTCATGAGCCGCTGAAGCGCTTCGGGAATATCATTTTCGCTGAAATGTGCGATTATACGGGTGAGAATCTGCGCTGCAGCGGTGATATCGCTGTCATTTATCTCTACCTCTTTATCTTTTGACGCCTTTTTCGTAAAATAGCGCAGTTTTTTAATGTAGGAAATCAGTTCATCGGGAAGTTCGTATTTGTCAACAACATAAACGACTCGCGAAAAATTGGAAGAGAAGAACTGCTTTTCCTCCTCTGTCAATTTTTCAAAAATATTATTAAATATCTGCCGGAATTTCAGGATTTTCGTTCTCCCGGCAAAATTGGCATTATTCATTATTTCTACAATCTGTTCGTAGAAATAAGCGCTTGAATCATCAGTCAGCATAATAACAACAAATATTTATTCTTCTTCGTCGGGGCGAATGTCTTTTATGCATAACTGCGGCGACCTCGACCCGTTATGAGTGTTAATTTCAAGATTATAGACTATTGAAAACGACTTTCCGCTGTTACAATACTTGATTTTATGCGCCAATCCGTAACCGATGGCGTCGATCACGAAATTGTGCTGGAACGCCCTGAATCGCAGGTTGTTATTACCCACGATCTTAACCCCGTTGGCGGATTTTACGCCTTTGGAATAAAAAATAGGTTTATAATTTTCATAGCCATAGGGGGCGAATTTATTCAGCGCCTTAAGGAAATCTGGCGATAGTTCATTCAGCTTAAGTTCAGCATCGACAAGGATTTCCGGCACGAGCATATCCTTCGTTATATCCTCTCTTGCGAGTTTGTCGAATTCCTCGCGGAATTCATCGATATACTTTTCCTCGAGCGACAATCCCGCCGCATGCTTATGTCCGCCAAATTCAGTAAGAAAGCGCGAACATTTTTTCAATGCCGTATGTATATCAAAATTGCTAATGCTTCGCGCAGAGCCCTTAGCCATTCTATCAATCGAGGTCAGCAGTACAGTCGGCAGATTGAACTTGTCCACGAGCCGCGAAGCGACAATGCCGATAATGCCCGCGTGCCAATGGGGTTTGTGCAATACGAGGGAGCGTCTGTCATTACCGTTAATCTCTTCTTTTGCCATGGGGATAGCTTCTTCGAAGGTCTGCTCGTCGAAGACGCGGCGGCGGCGATTTTCCTGCTCGAGCTGCTGAGCAATCTGGAAAGCCGCTATTTCATCGTCCTTTGTCATCATGTGCACGGAACGAAGAGCATCGCCCATTCTGCCTGCTGCATTGATAAGCGGCGCCAGCGCATAGACTATGTTCGAAGTTGCAATACTGCCGAGCTTGAGATTGGTGCACTCGATCAACCCTTTTATACCCGGGCGGGGATTTTGATTAAGCTTTTTCAGCCCATAGTGGACGAGTACCCTGTTCTCACCAATCAAAGGCACCATATCCGCCGCCGAGGCAATTGCCACAAAATCAAGATATTCGTAAGGCTTTTTCGGTTTATTCAGCTTATTGCAAACAGCCTGAACTATCTTGAATGCAACGCCGCATGCTGAAAGATGTTTGAATGGATAACTGCAGCCGGGCATATAAGGATCGATAATAGCATACACATCCGGGATTAAGTCACCCGGTTCGTGATGGTCGCAGATTATGACATCCATATTTTGCTGTTGGGCATACTCGAGAGCGTCGTAGGAAGTGATTCCTACGTCCACAGTTAAAACAAAATCGGCGTCCGTATTTATGGCGCCGTCGATACTTTTTCGTGATAAACCGTATCCTTCGTCAAAGCGGTCGGGGATGTAATAATCTACCTTCATGCCGATTTCACGAAGAAAGCGGAGCATCATTGATGTACTTGCCGTACCATCAACATCATAATCACCATGTATCCAAATATGCCTGCCGCGTTCAATGGCGCTAAAAATCCTATCTACAACCTTATCCATGCCCTTCAAAAGAAAAGGATCATGAAGATCATCCAGTGAAGGATTGAAGTACTTTTTAGCTTCCTCTACGGAGTTAAAACCCCGTGCCGATAAAACCGTCGCCAAGCATTTCGGTATTTTAAGTGTCTTCGATAAATTGTTAATGGTACTATCATCTGCCGTCTGTCTAAAAGTCCAACGATAGTTCAACTTACTTCCTATGAATTATTCAATTACAACAAATATACATAAATAAATACCATATTCAAAATAAAGTGTGTATTTTTTTTCACACTGGACATTTTTCTTTACAATACCTTAATTTTATTTTTTCTATTACAGACTTTTTTCTGTTCCGGCAGTTTTTACAACTGCCGAAGAACGCAATTACATAGTAGAGTTTAAACCCCAACAAGATGTTTATCCCGCAGGGATTAAACATTTGATTACCTTCTTTCGTCAATTATAATCAATGAGTGAACAAGATTTTATCCTTTTTTACATTACGGATTTGCGTTTATAATAAGTTTAAATTAAATTATATGTTATATTGAATTAATAAATAAAAAGAAGTAGTGTCTCAATACGAAGAAAATACCGAGCGAAAGCAGATGCCCATCCGCAAGAGCAGGGCGCCGAAACGTATACTGCTCAAGCGGGAAGGGAAAATTCCGCGTAATGCGGAAAAAGGGGAGGTCGTTGCTGCCGCCGGTAAACATTACCTTGTGAAACCTGTTCAGGAAGAGTTGATTTCCGATAATCCGGTTGATTGCTATGCCGGAGGTACAGTTATAACCCCTTATGATAATTATATTTCGGTTATTGTGGTTGGGGATAGGGTGTATTTCACAAGGCAGAAAAATGTAGTTGCTGATAATGGCTTGCCTGCGGGTACGATAGTCAAAGTCAAAGAGAGGCGAACTATGCTCTCAAGGAAAACGCCCGGCAAGAGAAATGATGAGCATGTTATCGCAAGCAATGCCGACAGCCTTCTCATTATCATGTCCACGAAGGAGCCGCTTTATAATCGCAGACTTATCGACCGCTGCCTGATTGCCGCCGAACTGGGTGAGTTGAATACGGCTATCTGCATCAATAAAATAGACTTGAAGGCGGAATCCCAGATCAGAGATGATTTTTCCATTTATGAGAAGCTTGATATACCCCTGTTTTTCGTTAGCGCTAAGGAAAATAATGGATTAGAAGATGTAAGGGAATATTTGAAGGGTAAAACGACGATTTTCTCGGGACCGTCGGGTGCGGGTAAGTCCACATTGTTGAACAGCTTGCTTGGCGAGGATGTGCAAACAGTCCGCGATATAAGCGAGAAAACCGGTAAGGGCAAGCATACGACGAGCCTGGTGAGGATGTTCGATTTTGAAGATTCCGGCAGGATAATCGATACGCCGGGAATAAGAGAATTCGGTATTTACGGTGTAGAGAAGGGCGAGCTGGGGCTGTATTTTCATGATTTTGATGAGTTTCAGTTTGACTGCAAATACCTTCCATGCACGCATACCCACGAGCCTGAGTGTGCTGTGAAAGATGCTCTCGAGAAGGGGCTTATCGACCCTGAGCGTTACGAAAGCTACCTGAACATTTACGAAAGTGAAGACGGTTAAAATTTTGTAAAGAGGCTATTCGTTACTATATTTGCGTTCTTGAAAAAAACATTTTCAGAGACAGGAGAGGTGCCGGAGCGGTCGAACGGGGCGGTCTCGAAAACCGTTGAACTCCTTTGCGGGTTCCGTGGGTTCGAATCCCACCCTCTCCGCGGCACATCACTTAACTTACTATTTTTTTATTATTCTTATCAATTTAATATAACTTAACTAACAATTGTGGATAGCGGTTAACGGTTAAAAGGCTAACGGCGTTTTTATAAAAACTGTCATTCAGTATTATCCAGCATGTATCCTTTTAGCTTTTCGTAAAAATGGTTGAAGCTATGAGAACGGCTTATAAGCCAATTGATATTTATGTTTTCAGTTATTTCTTGGATTTCATTTATTCTATCATTTGTTAATTTTGATTTATAGAATTTGCTTTTAACATACCTGCATTTGTGCTTTTCCAGATTTTCGTTCTTTGTGCTTTTGGGATTCTGCTTGTGCTTTTTTAAGTACCAGCACCAGGTTTCGATGCATTGGACAGGGATAAAAATTATCACATTTTTAGAATATTCCTTAAGATATTCACTTGTTTCGCTACTTAATTTTCCCATAAAAGTATCAAATTCTGATTGCTTATCATCTAAGTCCATACCAATGAAAAGGATATTAATATCGTAATAAGCAAAAGCTGACTTGCTAACATTCAAATATGTGGCTAACACCTCGCTCTTACTTCGACTGACGCCAAATTTTCTTCGAAAATCCTCATTTTTAAAAAATTCTATATTTTCAGTTTTCATTTTAGCAAGTAAATTCTCAACAAATATACTCTGAGCGGCATCCTCACAAAAAATTCCGTAATTAATCAATGGCATCCGGCACACCCCCTAATAATCCTACAGTCCAGTGATCACCCAATGAATCCTTGAGATCCATTTCCGAAAATCCTTTATCCTTGAACTTTTTGTTTGTTTTATCTATTACGTCTTTTTTAAGATTTTTTATTTTTGTTTCGCCTTTTTCCATTTCGAAAATGTGGACTGATTCGGGATCGTCGCTGAATTGATCCAGTACTATCGGCGAATGCGTTGTCATTATTACCTGGATGTCCTTTTCATGCGCCATGTCTTTAATTAGTCTTATCACTTCCGAGATACGGCGCGGATGAATGCTGCTTTCCGGTTCCTCGAGAAGCAGCAGCTTCGGTGGATTCGGCTGATGGATAACAGCTAAAATGCACAGGAAATAAAGCAAGCCTTCGGAAATTTCATCGCCCCAGAAGATTCTGTCATATATATCTTTTAGTCCTAAGCGCTTAAAATTTGTTTTCCCAACATATTGCAGCCTGATTCCTTTGAACCCAGTATCAAATTTTGTTAATTTATCTTCCATCTCTTCTCTCAGTTCCGGATTTTCACCGATTAGGTTATCCAAATATAATACCAGGTTCGATACATCAGCATTCAATTCCGCTTTTAAAACATCAGGTTTAATCTCAGCAGGTGTAAAAAGGTGACTCTGATCAGGTTTATAAATTTTTATATTTGATAAAATTGGTTTAATTACATTAATAAGGTTATTCTGAATTTTACTTGGGTATTCAGGAGCAGAGTTGCCGCGAAATTTGTTTCTATTGATTTTCTTTAAGATTTGCCCTTTTGATTCATATATTTCATCATCAATAGCTTGATCAATTTCTAAATTTATTTTTGTTTGGTTATTTTGTTTACAACGTTGATATAGAAATAAATTATCGAAATGATTAAATAATTCTCTAAAATGGGATAAATCCTCATCCCTTGAAAAGGCATTATCTCTATTATCCGCTAAAACAAATTTATATAGTTGTTTTATTTCATTTTTAATGTTTAATCCTTCCAAATCATAAACAAAGTAATTTATATGTCTGTAAATGTTCTTATCTATTTTAGATATCATTTCCAATGACTTTGTATGATCTTCATTGCTATTTCTATAAGACAAAGATTTAAAATCTTCATGTATGTCTTGTCCGTTGAACATCTTACCAAAAAATTCCAGCGCCTTCAGGAAATTTGATTTTCCCGAATTATTGGCGCCTATCAATAGATTCACCAGCTGCAAATCTATCGAGGTATCCAGCAGGCTCTTATAGTTTCTTATTCTTATCTTGTCGATCATGTTTAAGTCTTTTTATTATCTTTGTAATTTAATTACTAACATAATAAAAATTTTAATAACTTATTCAAAATTCGTACCGAAAAATGAATTATACCGTTATCGGAGCTGCCCGCAGCGGATTGGCGGCGGCGTTGCTGGCTAAACAACTGGGACACACCGTTTTCGTCACCGACTCGAAAAATATCGATGAAATGAAGGATGCTGCCGATAAACTTGAGAAAGAACAAATTAATTTCGAATTTGGCGGGCATACCGCACGCGCTCTCGATAAGGCGGATATGGTGATTGCTTCGCCGGGGGTGCCGCCCACAGCGCAAATTCTGCTGGATGCAGAGAATAAAGGGATTCCGGTGATTAGCGAGCTGGAATTTGCCTGGCGGCAGGCGAACAATTCCGTTATTGCGATTACCGGCACTAACGGAAAAACTACGACTACCGCTCTTACTGCGCATATTCTCAATAATTCGGGTAGGAAAGCTGTTGCTGCCGGAAATATTGGCACCCCGCTTTCCGCAATCGTTAATGAGATTGCGCCGGAGACTATACTGGTGGTGGAAGTGAGCAGCTTCCAACTCGACAGGATCGGGGAGTTCGCACCGGATGTGGCTGTCATTCTTAATGTTACGCCGGATCATATAGGTTATCACGGCAGTATGGAGAATTATTTTTTAGCGAAACTTAAAATTTCTTCTCGGCAAAGTCCGAAAAATTTCTTAATTTTAAATGCTGATGATGAGCAGCTTTCACGGGGGGACATAAACGTGAAGGCTCAGATCATGCAGTTTTCCGTGTCGCCCGTCGCGAGGGGGATTTTCAGCGGCGGCGGCAGGATTAAAATTAAATTTTCGGAGCAGCATTTAGAGGAGGAGCTTATGCGTATCGATGAGCTAAGTCTTCCCGGCGTTCACAATTTGTATAACTCGATGGCTGCTGCTATTGCTTCGCGGGTGTTCGAGATCCGCAATGAAGATATACGTGACAGCCTGATGAGTTTTTCCGGAGTGGAACACCGGCTGGAAAAGGTGCGCACGGTTGAAGGCGTAGATTACATCAACGATTCCAAAGCCACTAATATCAATGCGGCGTGGTATGCGCTGCGGAGTTACGACCGCCCTATTGTCTGGATTGCAGGCGGTCGGGGCGATAACAATGACTATTCCCAGCTTGATGAGAGCGTCCGAGATAATGTGAAGACGATAATTGCTCTGGGGGAAGAGCGGGACGCAATCTTCAATCACTTTAGCGGGATGAAGCGCTGCCACCGCGTAGATTCGCTGGAGGAAGCGGTGCAAAGCGCTTATGAAGCTGCCGAGCCAGGCGACATCGTGCTTTTCGCGCCGGCATGTAAATCCTTTGATATGTTTGTCAATTACGAGCAGCGCGGGCAGGTTTTCAAAGAACTCGTAAATAAGCTTTAAATGAAAGAAAATCAGGGACATATCGACTGGCTGATATTCATTCCTGTTGTAACGGTGATGCTTTTCAGCATTGCTTTTGTTTACAGCGCCAGTGCGGCTTATTCCTCGCTGAAATTCGGTTCGGCTGAAGATCTTTTCCTTAATCACAGTCTTCGTGTGCTTCTCGGCATTGCAGTAATAATTCTCTTCAGCAGGTTTGATTATCACTGGATAGAGAAATGGTCCAAGCCGCTGATTATTCTGTCGATAATATTGTTGATCGCTGTGCTTTTCACCGAGCCGATAAATGAAGTGAAGCGCTGGCTGTCGTTCGGTCCGCTTAATTTCCAGCCGTCGGAGTTCGCCAAGTTTGCAGTAGTATTTCATTTTGCAACGCTGCTGGTGCGGAAGGAAGAGGACATCAAGGATTTCAACAAGGGTTTCCTGCCGTTCCTGCTTTGGCTGGGAGTTGTTTGCTTCCTTATCGCAATGCAGCCTAATCTCTCGACGACACTGGTGATCTATGTGATCGGGCTGATAATAATGTTTATCGGCAATACGAATCTGCTGCACCTCTTCGCAACGGGACTTGTAAGCGTTCTTGCCGGAATCCTTTATTTCACGCAGGTTTCGGGTTACCAGCTTAACAGGATACTGGCGTTTTTCGGCGATCCAACGGAGGTTTCTTCCGACCACAATGTCAATTACCAGCTTAACCAGGCTCTGATAGCGCTCGGCAATGGCGGCATTTTCGGCGTCGGTCCGGGACAGAGCAGCCAGAGTAACCTCTACCTGCCGGAATCTTACGGCGATTTTATCTACTCGATAATCGGCGAGGAATACGGTTTCATAGGCGCAGTCGCTATTATCGGGCTTTTCATGCTTATTTTCTGGCGCGGAATGCTTGCGGCAAAGCGGGCGCCGGATAAGTTCGGCTATTATTTGGCTGTCGGCATCCTCATTACGTTTTCCGTTTATGTATTTGTCAATGCCGGCGTCAATTGCGGATTGCTGCCAACTACAGGTCTGCCAATGCCTTTCATCAGTTACGGCGGTACGGCTGTGATCTTCTATTCGGCGGCGACGGGGATCCTGCTGAATATTTCGGCGAAAGCCGGGACTTTTAGCTATGACGAAGAGTCCTGAGTTCTGAATTAATAGTTTTATTTCCTGGCTGCTGGTCATTGACTACTTGCTTAAGATCTTTTCAGTTAATAATGACATAGGACTGTCAGAGCGAGGCTGAGGTATATAAATTTATCTCATAACCACCAACTTAACCGTCTCAACCTCCCCGCCAGTCTTCAACGTGCAGTAGTAAATGCCGGCGGGAAGATCAGCACTATCGAAGTAAAGTTCTTGCACAACTCCATCATAGAATCTATCGCTGGCGAGAAGGTCTATTTCCCGATCTAATGTATTAGTTTTTGATATGGTGGCGGTAGTTGGGGTGTTGGTGCGGAATTGTATGGTTGTCTTAGATGTGAATTGATTGGGATAGGTAATTTTAATTATTTTAGTATAAAATTATAGATAGAGATTATAGTTCATGAATTGTTAATATTTGAAATAAATATTTAAGTAATTGATTTTAATTTTGTTATAAAAATATCTTTATTTTTTAAAGAATTTCTGAAAATAATATTTGATTTTTTAAATTGAATTTATTAACTTTTGATGAATCTGATGGAGTAAATTATATTTTACACTTTATAAAGAAGATTAACCATTATTCAAAAACTATTTGTTACTATTGCTATAATAGCAATGCTATTTAGCGTCAAAGCGATGGCTCAAGATGAATGTCCGCCAAATTGGAATTATGTTTCATTACCAATAGGACCAGACCCGTCAGGTTGTGAATTTCAAGTTGAATTTTGTTATAAATGCGGTATCACAGGTGCTGGTCCAGGTAATTTAAGGGTAAAAAACATAAAACCCATACATCCCGAACAGGGATGCGTCGCACCTGATTCAGAGGTTTGGTTAATTAATCAACTTTTAAAGTTTTATGGTCAAAATTGTACTGTACCACCGTGTTCCACAAATTGTCTAGAGGTTATTGTTGACAAACCTTTGTGCTTTCAATGGCATACTTTTGGATACATGGTTGGTGACGATTATCACTATTATAGTTGGGAAGAAGTATGTTTAGGCAGTGGTTATTGTCAGGAAACCTACAAAATTTGTAGAGATTATCAAAATAACAATCAAATTATTAGCTGCCCTGGATGGGTGGTTACTTATCAGGAATTTGATGTAAACTGTCAGGAAGATGATATAGAGGAGCCTACGGAATTTGAAAATGATTTTACAGGTGAGAAAATAACTACTGAATGTTTCCAATTATGGGGATGCCCATGATATTTTTGATTGGACTATTTGTTAAAATTATATAATAATTAATGGATGGTAAATATGATTATGATAAAAAAAATAAGTTTGTTTATGCTTGTTTTTTATTTTATACAAGTATCTTCTTTTGCACAGAATAACACAATAGTTCCATTTAGGAAAATAACTGATTACAGAGGAATTGCAACAAATGGCAACACAACTATTTGCTACGGTGACTACGGCATTATGGATTATACCACCGACTTTGGTGAAAGCTGGAAAGAACAAAGAGTCTTCTTAGATAATAGTATAATGGCTATTGAATCGGACGGAATGGAATTTTACGGTGTTTCCGATAATTATCTGTTCCGTTCTTATAATAACGTTACTTATTGGTTAAAGCAGCCAGTCCCTAATAATCATGAAATTATTGATATGTCATTGAATAAAAATAGTATTTATATATTAACAAAAGAAGGTGTTATTTTCTCAGATAAGGAAATGAATATTGTTAATAGTCCTATTCTTAATCTCAACAAAAATAATAGTTATTCCGAAATTAAAACTGATGGAGAAAATCTTTATATTGTAAAAAATGACAGCCTTCTTCTGATCTACGATTTATCATCCCATGAACTGGACACTATTGCGCCGATGGATCAAATAAATTGCAGTCAGTGCGATGAATTATCAAATCTACAAATATATAATGGCGATATTTACGCTAATGCCTCTTTCGACTCGAAACAGGGCAATATTACAAATTATACGCTAATAAAATCCGAAGACAAGGGTCAAAGCTGGATAAGAATAACTAAATCTGCAAACAGCTATAAAATCATCGAAGATGATATTTATTTTTTAAAATCAATCAGTAAAAAAGAATATTTATCCACTCAATATTATAAATTAGATTCTTCGCAATATGAAATTGATTCCACTTATTTTAAAACTATAAATGAAGACCAGGAAATTGACAGATATATCAGAGCCAGGAATGATGTAAGGATCAATGATTTTGTCGTTATAAATGATACTATTATAGCTGCGGGAACAAATAAATTAATATCAATATCTTATGACGGCGGCAAATCATTTGAATTTAAATCATTTTTTGACGGAGTTCATACGGGAGATTACTATGATAACATCACTTTTCTGAATGACAGTACCATTTACGTAGTAAACGGGTATGAATTTAATAAAACAACCAATGGCGGTATAACATGGCTTCCCCAACAATACGATGAATATAATTCGAATGTATATTCAAATCCGGTTTATTATTTCATTGGCGATAATGGCAGCGGATTTGCAAAATATAAACAAATTAATACTAACAATGATTCGAGTGCATTGGTGACTAATGATTTTGGAGAACATTTTGCTAAAACGGATAATGAAGAATTGAACATTCCCATTGATAGGTATATTTATTCTAAAGGTGTTGATATCGGAGATCAGTTTCTAATTGTAACTGATCCGGATACTAATTCTAGCGGAGATAATACACATTTAATACTGCGCTATGACAAATCTCTTAGTTTTCTGGATTCCATAAGATTAACCGGTAAAATAATTAATTTAGTTAAAACTGAAGATAACAAGTTGATATCTCTTAATTTGCTGACTTCCGGTGAAAATAATCCTGACAGCACAGGTGAAACTGATGATTACACTTATGAATACTTCCTGCGAGAATCAACAGATAATGGAAAAACATGGAATAAAATAAACGTCAATGTACCTATACGACAAAAATTAAAGTCATACAATGACAACTACTTTTATAGTGATATTACCCACAGAAATAATCTTAGTTACGATAATTACATTCTGTATCCAACTCTCGACAGTGTGATATACGAATATAATCATATGAATAATAGTTTCGATTCTCTGAATTTTCCCGGTTCCATCGCTTCATATAGACCTTATGCATTATTTAAATCCAATTCATATCTGTTCATTATTTCAAATATTAAAAACGATATTTATTTTACTGAATTAGGCACTAAACCGGCATCATGGGATTCATTGAATGCAAGTGAAGTTTTCGGACATTGGGAAAACTTCAATTCATTGGATCCTGAGGAAGGAAAAGACGCAATTTTATCTGCAAAAATGTTCAATGACAGTACTGGATATTTAATAATTGGTAAAAGTTTCAAAGCAAATTTTTTCTCTAATAATTTTAAATTAAATTTTGCTAAATTTTATTTGAATATTCCAACCTCAGTTAATGAGAATGAAATTAATAATAATAGGGTTTACCTTTGGAATTCCGAGCCTTACCCAATTCCAGGTAAAAATATAATTAAAAGCGAACTATATTGGAATAAAACTTATAATATTGAAAATGCTAAAATTAGTGTTTACGACATAAATGGTAATGAGTTGAACTATGTCGATATTTACATTGAGAATAAGACCCCTTTTAGCGGAATTTTAAAATGGAATTGCGCAGGGTATAATTCAGGTACATATATAATTCAAATAAAATTAGCGGGCGAGTCAATAAGTTTCCCAGTTATTATATCCAAATGATATTTTTTACATATCAATACCCCGCCAGCCGCGACATATTCACCACCTTGTAATGGTAGATGTAGCGCGGCTTGACGTTCAGCAGCTCTACGCCGGCGGGCGCTTTCACGTCGGGGATGATTATGCCCGTGGAATCCATCAGTATCTGCTTATAGTCTATGCTGGCGGTTATAGTTTCGGGCGTGAATTCCGCGAGCTGGTCGATGCCGCCGCGCACCGTCACGCTAAGATATTCAGGCTTCAGGCGGGAGTTCTTCGGCAGCGAGCCGCCCTTTACGATTATCTTTATGTCGTCGTAAGTTAGCTCTCTCGCCTGCTGGATGTCCGCTTTCACGTTGACGTAATTGCGGGACAACTCGATAATGCTTTTCATTGAGTCGGAAAGCTCGACCTGCTCGCTTATCGGGCGGTAGGCATCGGTTATCTTCAGGTATTTGGTTCTTATCGTATCTATTTTATTAATTACTTTCTCGTTGCCGCGGATTCGTATGCTGTCCGGCGCTGCCCGCGGCTCACGGACAAGCACGAACCTCTCGCGGGTGTCGATGTCCACGACCGGTTCCACATAAGCCATGCGCGTGCCTATCTTGCCGAGCTTTACGTTCATCGTTTCCGGCAGCACGTCGATGGCTTCGAGGTCGAAGAGGATCACGTTTTTGATAATTTCGTTGCGGGAAATTGTGTAAACCGAGTCGGTGATGTTCTCGCGGGACAGGTCGATATTGCAGAGCGCCGATGTGGTGAAAAACATAACGGTGAACAGATTCCAGCCGGTGCCGCGCACTTCAACGGATATATTATCCGGAAGTTCGTTCTCGATGGCGCGGTCCTCGGGCAGCTTGATATTCAGCGGAATATCGACGTAGGTGACGAATTCGCCGCTGAGCGTGGCATAGGTCCACAGCGCAACGGCGAAGAGAAAAGCGCCTACGAAGGTCTTCGAGAATATTCTGTCCCTTATTTTTTTGAAGTTTACCATTTGTTAAAGATACGCATACTAACAGAGAAATTCAAGTAAATATAATCTCTCACCTTTTTTCCCTCATCCCTAAATCTCTTCTCCCGGCGGGAGAAGGGACTTTCCTTTTTCTAATTTCCGCACCAATTCTTACCCTCTCCCTCCGGGAGAAGGGCTGGGTGAGGGCTTCTTACTCGAACCAGCCCTTTCTTTGCCTGTAATAATCAAGCTCAGCGTGCAGTTCTTGTCTCCTTTCGGATATTTTTCTTATTTCATCGACGATTTCGATCTGTTTTTCAATATCGTTTTCGGTTTTTAATTTGTCGTCCATTTCGGGTCTGATCTTTTCGTCGATCTTTATAATCTCGAGGCGGTGCAGAGCGTCGCGGATATTGCGTTCGATGTCCGTTTCCGGGACGCCCACGCCGAAGTCCTTCCATTTGTCGCTGGGGCGCTCTTTCACGAAGGCTATCTCGGTGAAGACCTGCCGCGCAATATTATTGATTTCCTCGTTGTTGATGATAATATCCAGCAGCTCGGAACTTTCCTCGGACAGAGCTACGAGTATCGAGAAGAGCCTTTTTGCTTCGTTGGTGACGAAAATATCTTCGCCGACGTCGAATTTCTCGAAAAACATATCCAGCGCGCCTTTGCTCGAAAGAATAATGTAAAATAACAAATATTCTTCAGCTCTCAATGTTTTTAATATTTTTACGACGGTTTCCTGTATTTCGTCGTACTCGCTCTTTGCCGGACGGGACTGCCGGGCTTTAGTTTCCCGATTTCTTTCCTGCAAGAGCTTGCGGAACTGCGATTCGTTCAGCTTCAGCAATGCGAAGATATGCTGCAGGTAAGCGTCTTTCTTAATCTCATCGGGCACATTGTTTATGAGCCTGATGAATTCCCGCGCCGAGTCCACGCGTCCGTCGAGAGTTTCGAGTCTGCCGGCGGTTTTTATGCGGTCGTATTTGAAATCGAGGAATGACTTGGCTTTACCCAACCATTCCTCGAAGCCTTCCTTGCCGCCGCGGCGGACTATGTCGTCGGGGTCTTCGTCTTGCGGCAGAACGACGACCATGATCTCGAAATTGTGCTGCAGGGCAAGCTCTATACCCCGCTCGGCGGCGTTGATGCCGGCTTCGTCGGCGTCGTAAACGAAGTACAGCCGTCTGCAAAGCCGCGACAGCGACGCCAGTTGTTCCTTTGTGACGGATGTGCCGCTGGAAGCGACGGCGTTCTCTATGCCAGCCTGATGCAGCGTTAGTACATCGGCATAGCCCTCAACGAGGATGGCATCGCCGCTGTTTCGGACGGCGTTTTTCCCTTCGAAAAGCCCGTAGAGGAGCTTGCTTTTGTCGTAAACGTCGGATTGCGGTGAGTTTATGTACTTGCCTTTGATCGGGTCGTCGTCGCGGATCTTGCGCGCACCGAAGCCGACTACCCTGCCGATAGCATCGCGAATTGTAAAGATCGGTCTGCCGCGGAAGCGGTCGAAGGTCTTACCGTCCTCTTTTTTGACGATGAGACCTGCGGTTTCGAGGACTTCTTCCGACCAGCCTTTTTTCGTGAGGAAGTTCATCAGGCTGCGCCAGTCGTTTGTGGCATAGCCAAGCGAGAATTTTTTGATAAGCTCTGGGGAAAAGCCTCTGCCCTCGAAATAATCCTTGGCAATTTTGCCTTCCTTAGTGAAAAGGCGGTCGTGGAAGAAGCCGGCGGCAGCTTCCAGCGCTTTGAACGCCGCTTCTTTCTTGTTGAATTTTTCCTGCGAGCGGTCGGATTTCTGCTGCTGCTCGGGCAGGTTGACGCCGCATCGCCGGGCAAGTGTTTTCATCGCCTCGGGGAAGCTCATGCCGTGGTATTCCATCAGGAACGAGAAGACATCCCCAGCCTTGCCGCAGCCGAAGCATTTGTAGAGATTCCGGTCGGGGAAGACTGTGAACGAGGGCGTCTTTTCCTCGTGGAACGGGCATAAGCCCGTCCAGTTGCGTCCGCGCTGCCGCAGATCGACGAACTCGCCGATTACGTCCACGGGATCGCAGAGCGTTTTTATCTGTTCTTTTATGTCGTCCCTGTCGGGCATAGCCTCTACTTTGTTTTTTTATAAGTATGACAGAAAAAAAGTATTATTATTTATGCCTAAAATAATAAAAACGAGAGAATTAAAATAATAATATTGGGGGATGGGTTTTAAGTTTTTAATTTATAATCTTAAGTTGTGTTTCAACCAGCGGGATTGGGGATAGATATCCCCATCGGTTGTTATGATCGAATAAACTAATTATTGTAATTTTCTTTTACATTTTTATTATCTCTCAACCAATACTTTTATCGCTATTGTTATTTTTCCATGAGTAATTGTTATTATATATACACCCGGAGCGGATCCTATGCAATCCCAAACAAGATAGCCGCTATGAGTAGTTAATTTTTCAATGTTAATATTAGCCTTCGTATTTACTTCTGTCCCATACACGTTGTGGACGGATATTTTAGCATCGTCTATATTGTAGCCGGTATCCCAGTATATTAATGTGCGGACTTTCCCGCGAGCCGGTTGAGGAAATGGTTTATACGCCCACAAATAGTTAGCAGCCTCCGTTTTCATTTCAACATCCGTTTTGGTTGTGTCAATACCGTATCCTCTAAGATAAGTTGTACTGTCTGCTCCCAGTGCAT
>CAZXYS010000022.1:0-67136 GCA_964645005.1 uncultured Hyphomicrobiales bacterium
ACCTGTATTTACGTTAATATTTTTTATTTTTGTGATTATTTTGGACAGCAGTGATTTCATTATCATTTAATAAAAACCCAGCTAAAAAAAACCGGGTAAAAAACATAATAATTTTAGTAAAAATCTCAACTATCCGATCCACTCGAAACTATCAACACCACCAATCTTTCTTCCGGCATATATATACTCATACTGCAAACACCCAAAATCGTCAAAACCAAAAGACTGGAGATCGTGAAATAGTTTAATATCCCGTCATTCCGCATTCTTCAGCTTTTCGCGCAGCGTTTTCCTGTCTATACCCAGTATCTTAGCTGCCTGCGTTTTATTGCCGTCAACACTTTCCAGCACATTTCTTATATATTCCGCTTCCACATCAGCAAGACTGCGGGAAAATCCGGTATCCCGCAGTTGAGATTTCCGCATAAGCGAGGGAAAATCCGGCGCTTCTATAGTTCCGCCCTCCGACATTAAAACCTGTCTCTGAATAACATTCTCCAGTTCACGAACATTCCCGGGCCAGTAATAATTGCGAATCATATCCAGTGCCTTATCTGAGAACTCAGGTGTTTCAATACCACATTCCCGGGCATATTTATTCGCAAAATTATTTGCAAGTAACAATATATCATCGCCCCTTTCCCTGAGAGGAGGCATATTAATAGTAATAACATTCAACCGGAAAAACAAATCTTCCCGGAACGTACCTTTCTCAACCAGACTTGCCAGATCCTTATTCGTAGCCGCGATAATGCGAACATCACATTTCACAGTCCGGTTCGCACCAACCATACATACTTCCTTATCCTGCAGCACCCGCAAAAGCTTTACCTGCATAGGCATACTCGTTTCGCTTATCTCATCCAGAAAGATGGTTCCGCCGTCAGCAGTCTGGAAAAAACCAGCCCTTGTCTCAGAAGCCCCCGTAAAAGCACCTTTCACATAGCCGAACAACTCACTCTCCAGCAGACTTTCCGGTATGCCGCCGCAATTCACAGGTACAAACGGCGCTGATGACCTGCCGCTGCTGTAATGTATCGTACGGGCTACAATTTCCTTGCCCGTTCCGCTTTCACCGGTTATGAGTACATTCGCCACCGTAGAAGCCACTTTCGCGATCGTCCTGTACACCTTTTTCATCGGCTCGGACCTGCCAATCAACCCAAATTTCGAGAATTGATCCTCGTCAACATGATTGTCATTATAAGCCCTGTGTATTTGTTTCTTACTCAAAGCCCTTCTCACCGCCGAAAACAGTTCCTCATCAGTAAAAGGCTTTGACAAGTATTCATCGGCACCGGTTTTCATAGCTTCCACAGCACCTTCAATAGTGGCATAACCCGTGATCATCATCACTTCAGTCTCTTTGTAATTTTCCCGGACATGCCGAATCAAATCCATCCCGCTATACTTGGGCATTTTCAAGTCAGTTATCACAAGGTCAACATCCGCCGACTCAAGGATTTTAACTGCCCCCGGCACTCCCGGCGCCGAAAACACCTTGTATCCATGACCCGCCAGATTCCTTTGCAAAACCTCCAAGGTATCCGGTACATCATCTACTACCAGTATAGTTTCCATCTGTTCCTTTTTTGACATTTTGCTATTCCGGATGTATTGTTAATCAACTAATTGGCAAATGAATTTCAAAGCGAGTGCCGCGCCCAACCTCGCTGTTAAATTTTATCTTCCCTTTATGAGAAGTCACTATATTATGCACAACCGCCAGTCCAAGCCCTGTTCCTTGTTCGACATCCTTCGTCGTAAAAAAAGGTAAGAATATCTTATTCTTAACTTCCTCGCTCATACCCATTCCCGTATCTTCAACAATCAGGATCACATTATTATCATTAAAGCTGGTTCTTATCTTCAGATCACCACCTCTGGGCATTGCGTGAATTGAATTTACCACAAGATTTATCAATACCTGGTTAAATGAAGATTGATCCCCCTGAATTTCAGGTATCCCCGGTGCCAGCGATTTCTCTAACTCAATGCCTGTTTTCTGGCATTTAGCCTCAAAAAAGTAAAGGCTGTCTTCTACCACATCATTCAAATTGATCTTACCGGATTTCGATGACGCCTGCCTTGTAAAAAACATCAACTTCTTTATCATTTCCCTTGAATACAAGGCTGCTTTTATTATCTTATCAATATCGCTTTCAGCCTGTCCAGGAAATTCCGGGATTTTCTTAACTAATTGAGCAAAACCCAAAATACTTCCGAGCGGCTCATTTAATTCATGAGCCACACCTGCTGCCATTTCTCCCACAAGAGCCAATCTGTCGGCATGCTGCAGTTGTTTTTGTAGTTCCAGTCTATCCCGTTCTGATTCCTTTCTTTCAACAATAAGCGCTATTTGTCTGGCTGCAGCATCAATTAGATTTCGCTCCTCACGCAGAAAAGGTCCTTCATCCAGTTCCGGTTTCGTTTGCGTATAGGCAACTTCAATGAAACCCCGCACTTTTCTTTGTACAACTATATCTGCTATCTGCTTCTGCCAGCTATCCTTATAATTAACTGTTTGGAAAATCATACCATCCAAAACAATACATACTGCTGCAATATCAGGAAATTGCCAGCCGGAAGGCAGCTTATCCACAATAGCTTTAAGTATCTCCTCGAGGGATTTATCATCTTCGGCTGACAACTGATTTATCTGATATAGGCAGTTCAATTCTTTAACCCGCTCCTGCAAGGCAGTATGTGTACGATGATTCACAAAAGCAATACCAAGATACTTTGCTGCATTCTCGCATTGAGCTATTTCGGAAGCCACCCATAGATTTTCGCGTGCGCTTGATAAAATCATAACACCAATATTGGATTCATCATATTCAATAGGAAGCATCGCCAGTGAATTATATTCGGTATTATAATTTTTTATCGTAGTACCAACCTCTCTATTGATATTGCTATAATCATTCAGAAAATTGCTATAATTACCCGAATTAAAGCTGCCTTTTTCCGTAAAAAATTGAGCTAAATTTCCTGGCTCTGCTTTAATAACTTTTTCTTTCAAAAAATTATTAATGGAAACCTCATGCTTCTGATGATTAATTCTATTATTATTTACACCGTTAGATACAGGCAGTATATTATACTCGAAAGCATATTCCGTTTTTCGATTTATCTTGGTACGAATATAGTTTTCACCTTCCTGCAGCCATAATTCCACAGAATCAGCTTCAGAGAAACTCATCAAATCGCGAGACATCTCATATAAAAGATCTACTCTGTTTATCCCCTTGTTGGACAGAGTAAGGAATTTATTAGTCAAATCATTAAACTCTTTTATTTCATTTTTAGCCAAAATATAAGTCCTTATTCTTTACTAAAATTAAAAACAATATAAAAAAAATTTATAAATTAAAAACGTAAAATCGGTTTTGTATTTAACCCGGGTTCATAATGCAAAAATTGCATTTGTGGCAAAAAACAGTTAACTTGTTTAGAAACGTCCCGTCAGATGATTCATCTGACGAAATTCCCCTCTTTGAGGGGTGCCTGAGTGCAGTTGTAGATCAGCGGAAACCACGCTTTAGCGTGGCGAGGGCGGGGGTGGATTCTTATTTAACCCTTGGTTTTTGATAACCCAGTGGGAGACCTGTGCTTTCAAAAGTGTTAGATGGGTTTTTGCATTAGAACATAAACAATCTCTTTTTCCCCATCATCCCCAGCCAAGCTGACCCAAAAGTATAGAAAAGTAATTCCTGCGAATGTCTTTAGATCCTGCTTTAGCAGGGCAGGAATCTGATGAATACTGGTTCCCTCACTGAGCTAAAAAGGATGTTACACAAAATTTAGTGCTTATGAGTCAGCCTCATGTAAGAATTTCTTATTACACTGAAAGTCCCTTCTCCACTTGGGAGAAGGGATTTAGGGAGGAGGGAATACTTCAAATGAATTTTCCAATTTTCATCTCCCTCTTAATCGTACTAATCCCAAAAATCAAATACATCACAGTTCAAAACTATGCAAACATGGTAATCAGCTTAATCAGAGAAATCTGTGGTTCAAAACCCGCAACCATAAATACTATTGCCCGTATGGATTCTCGAGATAGCGATCCGCCTGTTCATGCGAGCCGTCATATTCACGCATATCGAGAACCTTTTTATACTGCTTGATAGCCAGATTGCGCTTACCCTGGCGGTCATATATCTTACCGATATGCAGGTTTAGCTTTACCATGAAGCCGGACGGTTTATCATCGATCTTGCGGCAGGCTTCGTCGCACTTGTAGAAGTATTTAAGGGCATCCTTATATTTACGGTCGCGCATCAGTGTATAGCCGATATAGTAGAGCGCTTCGCGGGCGGCATACACATTATAGCCCGGGTATTTGTCAATGTACCGCTTCAGTATCTCGCGCCAGGTTTGCTCAGCCTGCGTATTGCGCCCTTTGATAATATACGATTTACCTACATACCTATGGAAGTACGGATTCTTAGGATATTCTTCAAATAATTTCTTGGCTGCTTCATAGGTTTTAGTATAGTTCTGCTCGAACTGATAGTAAATTTGCAGCCGCACCACATCCGCTTCCGTCGCCGCATAGCGGGCATGACGCGCCGCCGCCTGCAACTGAAGCAATCCCAAATATTTATCCCCGTCAGGGAAAAATTTCATCAGCGGCTTAACGATAGGATATTCCTCGGGAAATTTCGCCGCAAAGTAATTATAAATGCCGGTGCCGAGCATAATATCATGATTCCCCGGTGCCATCCTATGGCATTGCTGAAGCAAATTATAGGCGGTTTTTCCATCACTGACCGCTTTAAGCCACTTCTCGCGGACGACATAGAACCGTCCCCGATAACCCAGTGCCCCCGCTTTGAAGAACATAGCGTTAAGGTCATATTGATTAGTGTCGAGGATCCTGTCGCACACATCTACAACTTTGTTGATCTTTTTGATGAAAATATCGTCCCACTGATAATCTTTCTGATGAAGCCATATCTTCCACCATTCCACCATCGCATCGAGGAAATAGCCGGCGGGGTGGTTGGGGTAGCGTTCTATAACCTCATTGAAGCACTGTCTGGCGCTGTCGAACTGGACATTGTATATGTAATCCGAACCGAGCCTCACGAGACTATCCGCGTCCGAGAACATGATATAATGCTGGGATTGGGCTGCCTTAAACCCAGAGATCAAAAAAAAGCTCAGAATCAATATATATTTAAATTTTCTTTTCAATTTTTAGGAGTACTAATGTTTAACATACAAAATTCTCTTTATTATGACGAGTTTCCACCTTTTTCATGTAATGGTGTTCAGATGTACCACACTTTCGATGTATGGTATATCTACTCGATATCGTTATCACTATCATCAGATTCTTCATCAATATCTTTCATTCTACTGTTTAATAACAATGACGTAAAAAGCTGCCAAAAGTAAATCGAAACAGGAACAGATATGAAAAAAAGATCGGAATTTTTATCCAATAACCTGAACAAAAACATTGGAGATATAGCTATTATCCCATTGACAAAGAATATATTTACAAAATTTCTAAACTCAAATTTAACTTCAGAAAAAATATGGATTAAAAAAGTGAAAATTACAGCTCCCAGACCACTTGCTACAGGATATGAAAACAGTTTCAACGTTTCGAACGAACCTATTGAAAAAGCAGTGAGATACACTAATTCGGAAATGATGATAAAAGAAAACATTGTCGTCTTGCGTTCGCTGATAAACTCTTTATTTTCCAATGCATTATAGACAAAGTATGAGAAAATTGCACCCTGAAATATTAATATATAGTAACTTACTACAGGAAGAAGATATGCAAATCCGGCAAAAAGAACGAGGCTCAGAAAAGAGTAAAATGATATTACTAAAGCAGGCTTATTCTCAATATAGAAGTTTTTCAATGACATATCTACTTATTCTCATGTATGACCCTGGATTCTTCATAAGAGCGTTTGAACAGAATTGCCGACATAAATGGCGATGCCTTAGCTATCTTCAACACTATCGGGATAGCGGCGATCAGAATGACAGTGGTGAGAATTCCCTCTTCAATGCCGAATTCATAGCCGAACAGCCAGCTCAAACCCTTCGGCAGCGATGTGATATTAAGATCGATCCACGTAATGCCGAAGTCAATCCCGCTGATATTCGATCCGAGGAAAAGCTGCTGCCCCCAGTTCCAGAAAAAGTGGAAGGAAATCGGCATCCACAGCGAACGCGTCTGAATATACATCAGCGACATCACTACATTTGCCAGAAATATATTAATATACGCAATAAAAGATATATTTGGATTAAATGTATGCACAATAGAAAAGAGAATACTCGAAATTATTACAATGGTGATAGGGTTGAATTTCTCGATCAGCGCCTGGAAGATAATCCCGCGATACAGCAGCTCTTCCGAAACTGCGGAAAAGAAAATGAGCATGGTAAAATACTGAATAGCATCGAAAGTTGGCGTATCGGAAATTTCCAACTGCAATCCGGCTATATACCCCGCTCCGACAACAACAATGAAAGAACCTGCAACTATGCACAGCCCCAGCAAAATATCCCGAAAAAAGAACCTATCGAACTTGATGCCGAAAGTGAACCAATTGCCGCCCGGACGTAGCAGTTCAATAATGATCGAACTGGCAAGCAGCGCAAACACAATAGGCGCCGGATTCCTTGTAAAAGTAAAAAACAAACTCTCAACAAAAAAAATGACTATGCTAAGAAATACAAATATAATGATCCTGAACCACCAGCGGAAAAACATCTTATTGAGCCAAAAGATCGTCTCGTTCACTTACATTCTATCTCTTTGTTTTCAAACTGTATTTACTTTATTAATAAAAAATTAGGCGCAAAATAAGAAATTTGCGCCTAATTACAATCGAACATTTCAATTTTCTATGAATGATAATTACTGTAGTTTCAGTCATTCCTTCGAATGTCATAAGATCCTGCTTCAGCAGGTCAGGAATCTAATTCGAGACAGATTAACCTTAACCGTTAACCTTTAACCAATATCCATAATGAAATCAGTCATTTAACTGCCGTTGCCGTTAGACTGCTTCTTAAGGTTTTCAATATACTGCTCGATATATTCTTTCATTTTATTCTGGACTTCTTCGTGTTCGGTACCTTTTATCATATAGTTAAGCTGGGGGCAGTAGGAAGCATATTCCGTAACGCCTGTCCTGCGTATCAGGATCTCGTAATCATAAAGCTCTGTGCTTGTGGGCTTTTTAATTTCCATAATTTATAACCTTTTTTATTTTAAAAAATTGCCATCTTTAAAAAATCAAATAATAAGACTAATTACTTTTAAAATAATTTTTTAATTTTACAAAATTATGGTTCGAATTTCGCATTAACCTGCTTAAATTGAAGATTACGATTTTTCAAAAACGAACAGGAAATTATTGAGCTTCAAATCATTGCTAAGTAAGATCTGGCAGACGCCGCCGCGAATCCTCTTCAAGAAAGCGGAAGATAAGTTAATTCACAAGTACAGAACAAAACGCGAAAGAGATTTCGACGAGGTTTACGGCACCTATCTTGATTTAAAATCCTTCGACAATAAGGATCTTTTCAGTTATATAAAACCGCCATCTGTTGATTTTCTAATAAATTACAAAAATACACTAATAGAAGATTCTAAGAATATTCTAGATCACAAATTCGATCTTCTCGGCTCAGGTTGGGTTGAATTAAAGCATGGCGCAGAAGTTTCCGGCTTCCATGGGAAGAAATACAGTTCTGACGAGAATTCAAGGGATAGGCAGGCATGGATAGATAATCACATTAGTGAAAAGAACAGGGATAAGAGCCGCGAAATAATGGATATGATAAGCGAGGATTATGAACTGATAGACTGGCAGAGAGATTTCCGGTCCGGCTATCGTTGGGAAGAGAGAACATGGTTCAGGGATGTCCGAACGGCAGGTATTCCCGGAGCCGATATCAAAGTATCCTGGGAACTTGGCAGAATGCAGCATCTGGTGATTCTTGCTTATTGTTTTGCTTACTCTGAAGAAAAGAAGAAAAACTTTGAAAAATCTGATGTTTACGCCAACGAGTTCATAAATCAAATACTTGACTTCATTGCTGCTAATCCGCCGAGATACGGCGTGCAGTGGATCTCACCGATGGACGCGGCTATCCGAGCAGCTAACTGGCTGGTAGCATTGGATATGTTTAAGTCCGCCGGTTATGAGTTTGAAAGAAATTTTTTAAATATATTTAATCTAAGCATTTACGAGCATGGCTTGCATATTCTATGGAATCTTGAGTGGGCTTCCGGCGCGCGGGGTAATCATTATCTGGCTAATATTGCGGGGCTTCTGTTTATTTCCGCATATCTGCCGGTTTACAATGAGACGGCAAACTGGCTGGCGTTTGCTTTGCAGGAACTCGGCAATGAGATACTGCATCAGTTCAATTCCGACGGCTCAAATTTCGAAGCTTCAACGGCTTACCACTGCTTATCTACTGAAATGATGTTTTATGCATTTTCTCTATCACAGGCTTTGCCTCCGGAGCAGATAGGTGCCTTGCAGAAGAGAACCCGCGTCCAGTGGTACTACCGCAAAAAGATCAACAATAAAACACCCAATTTTATTATAAATGAAAATGATATTAAAATTGAATACAAAAGCGAAATCATTGAACGGCTGCATAAGATCGAGGATTTCTCCCGCGAAATTATCCAGCCGGGCGGCGCTATTCCGCAAATCGGCGACAACGACAGCGGCAGCTTCTTCAAGCTAAGTCCTGACCAAAAAAGAGAGCTTTATGATAAGCGTAAATTGTTTAATATATTTGACATACTAAATGGGAAAGATCCGGAAAACAGTTCTGCTGATTCAGTTATAGTAAGAAATCTAATACCTAAGAGAGTCTTACCCAAAAAAGACAGGGATTCACAAATACAATTAAGTTTAATTAAATTCTCTGATTTCGGATTGTATATTTATAAATTCAATAACTATAAGGCATTTATTCGCTGCGGAAGTGTCGGGCAGAGAGGCAAGGGTGGTCATGCGCATAATGATCAGCTATCCTTTGTATTATTTATTGATGATAAAGAAGTTATCGCCGATTCTGGAACTTATGTTTATACCCCGTTCCCGGATTTAAGGAATAAATTCAGATCTACTGAAATGCATAATACACTGTCAATAGAAGGCATGGAACAATGCCGTTACTACGAGATTGAAAAAGACGACCTCTTCTGGCTAAACGATAAATCCACCAGCCAGAAAGTTCTAAAAACAGGCGATGACTATTTCGAAGGCAAACACAACGGCTTCGGCAAAGACCACATCAGGAAAATGAAATTTGCTGAAAATTCAATTCAAATCACCGATACATGTAAACTCAAGCGGGAGAAAAATATCTTTTTGCATTTTTCACCGTATATTACTGAAATAGAAAAAGTTGATGATAAAAATGTTAAAATCGATATTAATGATAATATTTTGATAATAAATTTCGAAACGGAGGTAATGAACATCGAAGACTACGATTTTTCACCTGCTTACGGCGAATTGAGGCGGGCGAAGAAATTGAGCATTAGAACCGAAAGCAATTTAATTAACTGGACAATCGAAATTAATAAACGGTCATAAATTGCGTATACAGGAACACTTAGATAAGATCTCATGGTCATTTGCAGATAAGATGCTTTATCTGCTCTACGGCTTGTTCCATCTCGTGCAGATAAATTTTTTGGAACCGGATCAATATGGTTTTTATGCCTTATTGATAAGCTTCAACACCTGGATATTTATGGTCAGCGATGCGCTTGCATTGCAGGGGTTGATCCAATTCGGTTACAGAGAAGAGAATAGAAAAAAGGTCAATGCCATATCTTTGATAATCCATTTTGCGTTAACAATGTCGGTAAGTCTTTCAATTTTTCTTTTGAAAGCGCCCTTTTCGGAATTTTTCCACGAGCCTAAATTAATTAATATTGCAACCATATTACCATTTCTTACATTGCTGACTATACCAAAGACTTACGCAGTTAAAATGTTATATCGCAATCATCAATTGAAATACATTTTTTGGGTTAATTTCGTTTTCTTTATGTCTATGATTGCTGTAACTCTTTACCTTATATTGAAATACGATCATCTCAACTTTGAATATATGGCAATGATCTATTTGATTGGTACAACTCTGGGGTCGTCAGCGGGCATTTACATAATTCGTAAAGAGCTTAAATTCAATTTCAAAGGTGACATTAATTTCAACAAATACCTTAAATTCAGCATACCTTTTACTTTATCCTCGACATTATTTTCAGTGCCAAAGATGCTGGATGTATTTTTAATACAGAAATTTTTCTCAGCAGCGCATGTTGGCGTGTATCAATCGGCAAAGACATTGTTCAGAGTTTTCGATGTTTCCGGCGATGCAGCATATGGATTAATATATCCATCAGCTGTAAAACAAATTGAAAATAACAACAAAGAAGGTCTTTTAGCGCTGATAACCAAATCTGTTTCATTCATGTTCGCAGCATTCTTATTTGCTGTGATAGTGCTTGAGTTAGGATTGAGCGAAATTCTCATAACACATCTGCTGCCTGACAAATACAACGCCGCTGTAGGATATTTTAATTTATTACTTTTAGCCGGTCTGGCTATTCCGTTCATGACCATGTCTCTTGTTATCTATGCTGAAGCAAAACCTACACTTGTTCTCGTCATTTCTATTATTTCTGTGGTTTTCTTTGGTATAGCCTTTTATATTGTTGGACAATTGCAGCTTGAAAATTTAATACCATTAGGGCTTATTATTTTTAATATAATTTACGGATTTTTGTGTTTTGGATATGTTATAAAAAAATATAAATTTCCACTAAAAATGATCTTCAGAGCATTTTGGGACACAACAAACTTTTTAAAGAACAAATTCGGAAAATCTAACTAAATGAAGCTCAGATTCTCGATATCGACCGGTATGAAGATGTTTGGAAGAAACTTTTCCGACTCGTTGAAGCTCTTTCTATCTTCAGTGATAATTACAGTTGGCTTTGCCTTCATCATTTTTTCATATCTCGGCGTTGAAGAAGAATTCGACAGGCTGGAAGGCAATTTCGAAGTGTCACTGGTATTCAGTCCGAAAGTGGAAGAGAGCGGCATATCGGATTTCCTCGTAGAGTTGAAGAATGATCCCGGCGTTCTCGATATTGAACTTATGTCGCCGCAAAAGACAAAGCAGGAATTCATGAGCAAATTCCGCATCAAAGAGAAAGACCTGCCCGTCGAGGAAGATTTTCCTTTCATAGCGGTCATTCAATTAGGAAAAGAATACTTCTCTCAGTCAGAATTTTTCAATTTCATCGATGAGATCAAAGCCGAGAAGCTGGTCAAGGATGTTCGTTATCGCGCAGGCTTTATTTCTTCGATTATCAGCTATAAAAATCAGGTGCTGCTCTTTTTCTTCATTGGCTTCATTTTATTGATACTTATCTTTTTAATTCTCTGCTTTCTGGCTTCGAAACATGCTTTTTACTCGTACAGGAATGATTTTGATACGCTGCTCTCTCTCGGCGCCGGGCGCGGTTTCGCTCTGATGCCGCATTTCATTTATTTGATATATACTTACATCATAGGTATAGCTCTGGGATTGTGTCTGACGGTTCTGATCTGGTATGCCGTCAATGACAATTTCAACTGGTTAAATATCGACATGGGCAGAGCGATTATAGCAACTTTTGTAGTTTCATTCGTGTTTATTTTATTAGTATCATTGTTAAGCACTTTTTCAGTTTCGGAATCTAAAACAAGCGCATGAATTTACTAGACAGATATATAATCCGGCAGTTTCTGTTCACCTTGGTATTCTCTCTGGCGGCGCTGTGCGTGATCTTCCTCGTAGTCAACTTGTTAGAGCAACTCGACGATTTCATCGATCAGGATGCTGCCTTTGAGATAATCGCTGAGTATTATATCTATTTCTTCCCGGAAATTCTGAAGCTGCTGACACCAATCGCCATGCTTCTTTCAACTTTGTTCACAGTCGGCAGGATGTCCACAGCAAATGAAGTTACAGCCATGAAATCCGGCGGCTTGAGCCTTTACCGGTTAATGCTGCCGCTGGCGATTTTGAGTATTTTTATTTCCTTCGGGCAGTTGTATTTCAACGGTTGGATCGTACCTGAGGCAAATACTAAAAAGCTTGAAATAGAGCACGTTTACCTTAAGAAAGGTTCCGGCGGCGGTCCCATCTACAATCTGTATTTCAGGGACAGCCCGAAAAAGAATGTCACCATGCGCTATTACAATTCGAATAATAAGACCGGCAGCAGAGTGTCAATCGATATGTTTACATCTACTGTAAAACCCAGATTAATTAAAAGAACCGAAGCAGACAAAATTGCCTGGGATTCGACTGAATCGCAGTGGACTCTATACAACGGCATAGTCAGACAATACAAAGGCGGCAGGGAAGTTAGTTCCTATCCGTTCGATTCCACGATAGCAGAATTTAAAGTATCTCATCAGCAAATTGTTCAGTTGCAGCGCTCGCCGGATGAAATGAACCTCGACGAATTGAAAAATTACATCGATCTTCTTAAGCAAGGCGGAAAAGATGTGCGCCAGCAGCTTACCGCGTACTATGGTGAATATGCTTTTCCATTTGCTAATTTCATTGTCATTTTGTTCGGCGTGCCTTTCGCTTCGGTGCGGAAGAAAGGCGGCATTGCCATACAGATCGGCGCGGCAATGGTTATCTCATTCTTATACCTGCTGTTTACGAAGATCGGACAGACTATAGGCTATGCTTCGGATTTCAATCCGATAATTTCCGCCTGGCTGGCAAACATATTATTTTTCATCGCCGGACTTATAAATCTTTTCAGAACAAAAACGTAAAATATATGTAAGTAGAGATTAATCATTAGTAGATTTAAGATTTTTAAAATAAAATTAATATTTTATGGATAGAGGTTAATGGTGAATGGTTAAAGTTATAAGGTTAATTTTAATATTATCAGGTGTTTATAAGAAATTGTAAATTGAATCAAATAATAAAAATAATGGTGGATGCAGTTTGCATTTTAGCAAGAAAAGATATTATGAAAAATGATATATTTTAGGTATAATAATTGATTGTTTTTTACTGAATTTATAAGAATTAAACGAAAAGAATGAAAAAGATCGACACATTGTCTTCGATGGAAGGCAGAGAATTATTGCGGCAGATATTCCGCGACATTAGATTCGAGCAGCAGGTTGCCGGTTTGGTGACGCTTATTACCTGCTGGCGTATCTGCATAAGCGGTACCGATATTAACCGCTATACCGATGAGGAAGTTTCAGTGCTGCATTCGCTTGGTTTTTTTTCCGGGACTGTACTATGGATGGAAGAGATTGTTAATCGATTTTATTTCACGACAATAAATTCTTTCGTATATTTCGGCGCCGCTGTTTTGCTGGTTATTATTGGCATCAGGCGCTTTACGGATATGGTTGACAATACTTTCGTGATCGGCGGTATTGTTTTTGAAGCGCTCATGCTGATAATGATGTTCATTGTCATGCTTTTCTCGCCGAATGATGAAAACGGCGGGGATAGAAAGGAATCAGGCGACAATGTTAAGGAACTTGTCGATGAAGTGGGCGAAATCGGCAGAGATTTCGCCGCAGTGGTGATGCAGCTTGAGCAACTCGGTAATTCCATGAGCGAAATGATCAGAAGGCAGGATCAGCTTCTGAATTCCATGAATCAAATTGCGGAAAATACTTCCAATGCCGTTTCGCCTAATCCTAAGATGCTGGAAACGATGAACGAGACAAATAAAGTCCTCGATGAATTTAAATCGACGGTGAAATCTCTGAATACAGCAGCGGAATCACTGAAAAAAGAAGAAATCGAAATGGCGGTCAGAAAAGAATTGGAAAGAGTTTTTGCTGACAGAGTAAACAAAACATGAACGCACAACCTCAAAAACGGCGAAAAATGGTAGAGATATACTTCGTGCTGTATCTTGCGGCGCTGGTGCTGCTTATTACCGACACAGGCAACCAGGGCGGCACGGACACTGAAGACCGCTCTTTTGCTGTGGTTCAGCATGATTTTTCCATTCAGCCTGAGAAGACTTCGCTTAATTGCCGCCTTGTGAGGGATACTTCGGGTATTAGGATGGTCTCGTTCGACTCTGTCAATACAATTTTCTACACGGGCAATGTGGAAGATGTAAATTTCGAATTTGAAGTTGAAAATCCTGACTTGAAGCGCAAGGTATCTCTTAACACGAGGAATAACTCGAGCCGTTTCTTCCGCTTCGAGGAATTGCCCGAGCAGCAGGCAGCACGCTTTTACTGGCAGCCGCCAATGACAGAGAAAACCGACAAAAACTACATCGTAAGAGTGACAGCTGCCGGCAGTGTAAAAGATGAAAACAACGAAGCCACCCACAGTCTTCAGGTATCTACTCGATTTGGGCTGAATATTTCCTACTTAAATGAATATGGTTATCCGCCGTTAGATACATCCGGCAGAATGGTTATGGTAGATACTTCCGATCCCGAGGCGCTCTCGAGGCTGTCGAATGAAGCATTCATGAGCAGATTCAACGACCGCGAAGTAAAAATGCGCCCCTTCGAGCCGGATCTGCGTTCGGTGGCGCTGCATACGTGGGAAAACAAGATATGGGTGTCCAATATCGACCTGAAAGACGGGATTAAGGAATATCCTAAAGTTACAACGGAAAATAATCCTAATGAAAACAGCGGCACTGCCCGCATTGTAAATATTGAAGACGGTGTAATTACCCTTCGAGGCAAGACGCCTTATGCCGGATACATGAATGTCTGGCTTAGTCTGACCAGAAAATTCGACAATAAAACATATAAAACGAAATTTAAGGTAGCACCGCAATCGCTGCCGACACCTGAATATCCCTCTGAGATGTATCCCGGCGTGGAATATACCATCAAGCCTAATCTACCCCTCGTAGATGAGGAAACCGAAGCGCTGTTAAGCTCAGATGATGAAGTCATCGCAGTCAGCAAGGGCAATCCCATTAAGTACAAGCCCGACAACTACGACATAGGCAAGGAATTGTCACTAAAAAGATTCATCGGTTCCGAATTGTTAGATAAATTTCAGATTAGGATAAAGAATTTCGACGAACCGGAGATTCTCAAGCTCACAAAAACCGATTTCAAAAAAGTCAGGGTAGAGACTATGTCTCATGGCATTTACAATGGAAAGGAAAATTACGTTAATCTCGAATTGATTGAAGGAAATGCCCGGATTAGAGAGAAATTCGGTCAGCAAAGAGATAAAAAAGATGAAATGAAGTATTACCAGTTTTTCGACATTGTACCCAAGAATGAGAATGAACCATTCAAATTCAAGATCAGAGCTTCCGACAGAAGGGGGCGGACTTCTTCTGTAGAGAAATTCAGCGAGCAATTAAATTAAAAAAAGTATAATTGTTTTGTAACAAAAGAGTAGTATAAGACGTAAACATCAGAGTATTGAAATACAATAACAGCATGAAACGGCAATGATCAGAAATGCTCTAACCATATTGATTCTATTAACAACAGCCATATCTCAGGGTTTTTCGCAGGGAATGACCGGCGAAAAAAGACTGCTTACTCTCGAAGACTGCCTTTACATGGCTAAGCAAAAGAATTATGATATTCAGCTATCTGAAGAACGCATAAAAGCAGCCGATGCCCGGCTCTTATCGGGCTTTGGTTCATATTTGCCGAGCCTGAATTTCAATATGGGCTTTCAGCGCCAGTTGAATGCCGAAGGCGGAAGGGTGGCAAATATAAGCGGGCAATTGATACCACTACCGCCGCAGGAACCAAACTCATATAGCATCGGCGCTTATGCCAATTATACAATTTTCGACGGCTTCAGCAGAGAAGCCGTTTATGATAACTATCAGCAAAATTACGAAGCTGCAGTTCACAATTCCGATCAGACAAGAAATAGGGTGGAGCTTCAGGTTTACAAGCAATATATTGATATTATAAGTCAGCGCCAGGTCGTTAAGATCCGCCGCGAAGATCTCGTGATGGCTAAAAATGAACTTAAAAGGATAAGAGCGCAATATGAAGCGGGCGTAGTACCTATCACAAATGTTTATGCGCAAGAAGCTGAGATCGGCAATAAAGAACTTGACCTTGTCCGGGCGGAGAATCAACTGGATAATGCAAAGGCGAAGTTGTTAACTACTATCGGCTTGACACCTGATATCAGCGTTGAATTCGTGGAATCGAGCCTCCCGAGTACCGTAGATCAGGATGAAATTGACAGATTTAATGATAATATGGGCTCATTGGAAGCGGGTATCAGGCATGCATTGAACCATAGAAAGGATTTTGCCGCCGCCGCCGACAGGAAAGACGCCGCCGAATACGCCGTGCAGTCAGCAGGCAGCGGATATTTACCCAGATTGACTGCCACCGGCGGATGGTCGTGGAACCACAACAGATTCGCCAATTTTGAACAATTCGGCAGGTCATATTTAGGTTTGAACCTGAGCTATCCGCTTTTTGACCGCTTCAGGACAAATAACGATATCCAGCAGGCAAATCTATCTCTTCGCCAGCGTGAAATTGAGCAGCTTCAAATGGAACAGTCAATCATGTCGGAAGTCAAAACAGCTTATTTAAATCTGCGAGCAGCGGAAAAGCAAATTGAGATAACCAAAAAGACTTTGAAATCGGCGGAAAAAAGCTACGCAAGCACAAAAGAGCGCTATCAGAGCGGCGCAGCGAATATCACCGAATTCCTGTATTCCGGCAATCAATTGATAAAATCACAAATTAATAGAGTCACAACTGTTTACAATTATATAAAAGCGCAAAAGCAGGTGCTTTACGCGATCGGAAAACTGTAATTATAAACAAAAACAGGTAAAAATATGAAATGTGAAAAATGCGGGAACGAATATTCATCGCAGTACTACTTTGCTACACCGACAATTTGCAATGATTGCTTCCGAAAAATGCCGCAGGAAGAGCAGCAGATGCACATGCAGGCAATGTATGAGTATCAGGGCTTTGAGCAGTTCCCGTATCGGGTAGGATTCGGAAGCAGATTCGGCGCCGCTTTCATAAATTTCTTCGTCTTCATTGTAATATATATGATAGCGATTTTCATGACGGATCTGCCCGAGATGGTTCAGGGTATGGACATCCAGGACCTGACAGATATGGAAAGATTACAGCAGAGCGAGGAACTTTTTAAAGAAATTAATTACATTAGCAGCGTGCTGATGTATTCCATATTTATCATAATGTTCATTTCGGAAATTTTAGTTGGCACGAGTCTCGGAAAACTAATATTCAGGCTGAAAATTGCAAACCAAAACATGCAAAGCGCCAATATTCCAACCTTATTGATAAGATTTTTAATAAAACATTCATGGATTGTCTTGTCATTTCTTGGATTTATCACGGGGATGCAATTTTTCGGATTAATAGGTATATTGGCGATGCTTGTAATATTCATCGGCTGCTTCTTTACCCTCGGGCAGTCCAAATTAACGTTTCACGATATGGCTGCCGGAACAGCGGTATTCAGAGCCAGCGATATTCGGGATAGCCAGTCAACTGAAGTGCAGCAGGGAACAAATTTTGATAGATAGATTTTTAATTAATAAATATCAGGTATCGAAAAATGCCAAAAAAGAAAGCGAAAAAGACCTGGTTTTTCATAATAAGCGCGTTAATAATTATTGGCGCCGTTGTTGTGATAGCGGTCGTTTCAAACAAGGAAGCCCCAATCAAAGTCCAGGTATCAAAAGTCAAGAAAAGGACAATTACTCAATCGGTATCGGCAAATGGAAGAATTAAGCCTGAGACGCAAATAAAAGTATCATCCGAAACCAGCGGCGAAATAATATATTTAGGTCCTCAGGAAGGCGACACAGTCAAGAAAGATGAATTGATTGTAAAAATAAAGCCGGATATTATTCAAACACAGCTCGAGCAATACAAAGCAGCATCTGAAGCCGCAAAAATGCAGATCGATGTGAACAAAGCCGAGTTGGAAAGAGCTGAAGCGGACTTAAAAAGAATGACCGAATTGTATAAAAAGGAATTTATCTCTAAGCAGGAATACGACCGCGCCAAAGCGGCTTACAATCAGGCGCAGTCTTCTTATAAAGCTGCCCTTTCAAAATATGAGCAGTCCCGCGCCGGTTACAGACAAATTCAGAGAAATGCTGAGCGGACCACCATTGAATCGCCGATAAGCGGCATTGTTACAAGTCTCTCCGTTGAGGAAGGTGAAAAAGTTGTCGGCACGGAAATGATGCAGGGAACTGATATAATGCGCATTTCTGATCTCTCGGTTATGAATGCGGTAGTTGATGTCGATGAAAATGACATTGTTTTAGTTTCTCTTGGCGATACAGCCCGGATTGAGATAGATGCCTTCCCGGACAGCGTTTTCATCGGCAAAGTGGTTGAAGTGGGGCATTCGGCGAAAGTAAGTCAGCTTGGTTCGCAAGATCAGGTGACTAATTTCGAAGTAAAAATTCGCGTGCTTAATCCCGATCCCAGATTCCGTCCGGGAATGAGTTGTAATGTTGATATTGAAACCGAAACAAGGCAAGGTGTATTGGCAGTCCCATTGCAGGCTGTAACCGTCAGGGAAGAGGGAATAGAAACTAAACCCGATGTCCAGGTAGAAGCTCCGGACAAGAAAGATGATAAAAAACTTAAAAAAGACAGACCTCAGTCGGTTGTTTTTACAAAAAATGAAAATAAAGCCAAACTTGTAGAGGTAGAGACAGGCATAAGTGACCGTGGATTTATCGAAATAAAAGAAGGTTTGGAAGAGGACCAGGAAATTATAAGCGGCAGCTTCATGGCGGTGAGCAAAAAGCTTAAAGACGGCTCTTTGATTGAAGTTGACACTACTACATTCAAAAAATTCGGAAAAAAAGAATAATTAAAATGGAAGACAAAAAACCGATAATCCGGATCGAAAACATAGCAAGAATTTATCAGATGGGGCAGCAGAAAGTCTTTGCCCTGCGGGATGTTTCCATGTCCATTTATCCCAATGAATATGTGGCGATAATGGGACCGTCAGGCTCAGGGAAATCGACATTGATGAATCTCATCGGCTGTCTTGATACGCCTTCATTCGGAAAATATTATTTCAACGGCATGGACGTCAGCGAAATGGACGACAATGAACTGGCTAATATCCGAAATAAAGAGATAGGCTTCGTTTTTCAGACATTCAATCTGCTGGCAAGAGCAAATGCCCTGAAAAATGTTGAACTGCCGCTGGTTTACGGCAGCGTTTCCGTCGCTAAAAGAAAAGAACTTGCCCGCAAATCACTTGAAGATGTAGGTCTCGGCGATAGAATAACTCATAAACCGAATGAGCTTTCCGGCGGACAGAGACAGAGAGTGGCTGTGGCAAGGGCATTGGCGAATAATCCTTCTATAATATTAGCTGACGAACCTACGGGAAATCTCGACTCAAAAACTGGTATTGAGATCATGAAATTGTTCGAGGAACTCTGGAAAAAGGGAAATACACTGATAGTTGTTACTCATGAAGAAGGAATAGCGCGGCAGGCGCACAGGATAATAAGAATAATGGACGGATTGATAGAATCCGACGAAACTAACGGAAATCCAATAAAAGCCGAAGAATACACCGGTCAATGAGCGTGATGAAAGCATTCTTTTCCATATTAGGCGAAATAATTAAGCAGGTATTCGATTCGCTCATGGCGAACAAGCTGAGGTCTATTCTGTCTGCGCTGGGAATTGTTATAGGCATATCATTCGTTATAATTATGGGGTATCTTATTAACGGACTTGATCTTGCTATGGAAAAAACTTTTAATATTCTCGGCACTGATATGCTTTACGTCGATAAGTGGGACTGGGCTGGCGGCAAAAGCTGGCGCGACCTGCGCCAGAGAAAAGATATAACTCTGGAGCAGGCGAAGGAATTCGTCGAAAGAGCCAAAACGCCGCAATTAGCAGTGCCACTGGCGCGCACTTGGTCGGCGAGCATCGAATATGACGGCGAATCTTTCTCACAGATAAGTATGCAGGGTACCACAAGCGAGTACGCATTGACACCTGCGGGCTCTATCAAAGAAGGAAGATTTTTCACACCGTTCGAGAATAAGTACGGCGCGCATGTCGTTGTATTAGGAAACAAAGTGTATGAAACTATGTTCCCTGACGGAAATGGAATAGGTAAAACGGTCAAAATACGCGGTCGAAAATTCGAAGTTATCGGCTATATCGAAAAAAGAGGCATGTTATTCGTTAACTTTGTTGACAATATGTGCTTCATGCCATTGCAGACCTTTTTAGGAATATTCGGCAGTTCACGCAGGTCGCTTTCAGTAGCCGTCAAAGCAGGCAGCGAAGAGCGGCTGCCGGAAGTCCGCTCTGAAACAATGGGCTTAATGCGCGTAATCCGCAATACCAAACCACACGAGGAAGAAGATTTCTCAATAAATGAATCAAAGGTATTCGAAAGAACCACTCAGAATTTTCAAATGATGGTCTGGTCGGTCGGTATAATATTATCAGCGTTATCATTCGTAGTCGGGATAATCGGTATTATGAACATTATGTTTGTCTCGGTTGCCGAGAGGACGAAAGAGATCGGCATCAGAAAAGCCGTCGGCGCTAAAAAATCAGTAATACTACTGCAATTCATTACAGAATCAGTAGTATTATGCCTTATCGGCGCAATGATCTCTTTCATCGGCTGCTCGATTTTGATTTTGGGAATAGCGTTAGTAGTTCCGCAATTTGTCCCCGATCTGGACTTTCTGCCCAAAATTTTACCTGCGAATATGTTTGCGATAGCGACTTTATTCGCAATATTTTTCGGCGTACTTGCGGGGCTTATTCCGGCGGTGAAGGCGGCACAGCTCGCTCCGGTAGAAGCATTGAGATACGAATAAACTATGAATTACTTAGAGAGCATATTAGCGGCATTCAAATCCATTGGCGAGTACAAGCTTCGCGCTGCGCTGACGCTGCTGAGTATTGCCATTGGCGTATTTGCTATCATGGGAGTGGGTACCATTATCACATCCTTCGACCGATCTGTAACCGACGAAATAGCTAAACTCGGCGAGAACACCTTTTTCATCAGCAGAATGCCTAACATAAGAATGGGCGGTGAATGGCGCAAATACCGCAAAAGAAAACCCATCAACTACAGCCAGTTGAAGGACCTAAAGGATGAAATGACCGTCACAAAGAATATCAGCGGCTTCAGCACATCCAATGGGTTTACTGTCCGAGCAGGGAAACTGGAAACCGATCCCGATGTCGAATTAATCGGCACTGATGAGAATTATTTCGGAATAAACAATGTAATGGTCATCGAAGGCAGACCTTTTGTTGAAGAGGATATAGATTTCAACAGAAAAGCAGCTGTAATCGGTAATGACCTTGTCGTGAAGATTTTTCCTCATGAATCGCCGATAGGGAAGAAGATCACTATTAAAAATCAAAGTTTTACAGTGATTGGCGTTTTGGAAGAAAGAGGCGCTATTCTTGGCAGAAGCCAGGATAACAGAGTGGTTCTACCAATCACTGCATTTCTTAAGTTTTATGCTTCTCGCTGGCGGGAATCATTGAAAATTGCCGTTAAAGCGCCATCGCAGGAAGCTCTCGTTCTTGCAATGGACGAAGCAATAGGCTTGATGAGAACCTACAGAAACGTCAAACCATGGGAAGAAAACAGTTTCGAGATAGAAACAAACGAGAGCATAACAAATCAGTTCAGCTCATTTATGCAATATATTTCATTATTTGGGACAATCTTCGGCGCAGTTGCTCTAATAGCAGCCGGCGTAGGTATAATGAACATGATGCTCGTTTCAGTCCGAGAGAGGACCAAAGAAATAGGCATCAGAAAAGCCGTCGGTGCCAGAAGATCATGGATACTGGCGCAATTCATCATTGAAGCAACAGCCCTATGCCAGTTGGGCGGTTTGATAGGGGTTGGCATGGGGATATTCGGCGCTTGGGTAATCAGTAATTTCATGAATTTTACGATTATTTTCTCGGAATTTTGGTTTATTCTGAGTCTGGTAATCTGCACTTTACTGGGGATCATTTTCGGCGCTTATCCGGCATGGAAGGCGGCTGCCCTTGATCCTATTGACGCATTGCGCTATGAATAATGCTGAGTAAAATATGAATGAATTAACCACGTTTGAGAAAGCGAAATTTAGTGATACCTTGCTCATTTTCTTGATATACGAACCGGGGAACAATTGAAAGCTAACAGAAGCGAACGTATAGGCTGGTATTTTTACGACTGGGCAAATTCCGCCTTCTACACGACTGTAGTAACGGTCTTTCTCGGTCCTTACCTCACCACAATTACTAAAAATGCCGCCGATGCCGAGGGCTTTGTACATATCTTTGGAATGCCGATATTTCATGGTTCCTTCTATTCTTACGTGGTGTCGATCTCTGTTTTACTTCAAGTTATTGTTCTGCCAATTGCCGGCGCAATCGCAGACTATACAAACCGTAAAAAACTTCTCCTGGGCATATTTGCTTACACAGGCTCATTCTCAACGATGGGATTGTATTTCCTGCAAGGCGATAATTATCTTCTCGGCGGGCTTTTATTTATATTGGCAAATATTTCTTTCGGCGCTTCCGTAGTTATATACAATTCATTCTTAAACGATATAGCCGCTGAAGACGAACGCGACAGCGTATCATCTGTCGGCTGGGCATTCGGCTATCTTGGCGGGGGAATAGTCTTAGCTGCAAATTTATTCATGTATTCAAGCGCTGAGAAGTTAGGAATTGATTCGGGAATGGCTGTACGCATCAGCTTATGCTCTGCCGGCGCCTGGTGGGGACTATTTACACTTATGCCGATGCTTACACTTAAAACAAGACAGAATATCCGCCATATCACCGAAGAAAAAAAGTTATTATCTATTGGCTTTACTCAATTTTTCAGAACATTAAAAGGCGCTGCGAAATATCCTCAGACATTACTCTTCCTGCTGGCATATTTATTATACAATGACGGCGTACAGACAGTGATAGTCGTATCTTCACAATTCGGTTCCGAGGAACTGGGACTGGACATGAGCGTTCTAACGACTGTAATCCTAATGGTACAGTTCGTAGCTTTTGGAGGATCATTGATATTCAACTACCTCGCTAAAGTGTTCAACACGAAGAAAGCTATAATCATCAGCATTTTGATCTGGATGGCAGCTTTGCTTTACGCATTTAGCTTCTTGCATGATCAAACAGGATTTTATATATTAGGCGGGGTTATTGGATTGGTTCTCGGCGGAATACAGGCATTGAGCAGATCGCTCTTCTCACGCCTTATCCCGCCCGGCAAGGAAGCGGAATATTTCGGTGTTTACGAAATATCCGAGCGCGGCACAAGCTGGATTGGTCCTCTATTATTCGGACTGACGCTGCAGCTATCCGGCTCGTACAGGCTTGCAATCTTGTCTCTGGTATTATTTTTCGCTTTCGGTTTATTTTTCCTGATAAAATTGAATGTAAACAAAGGCGTCAAGGAAGCAGCGGGGGATGGAGGGGAGGAGTGAAGTATATTTCTTTATGAATTAAAATTTTATAGGAATGGATCTTTTAATTCAAATAAACGGCAAAAAAGACATTATTATCGATTCAAATAAGCTCGATATTAACAATCTTGATATTATTAAAATCGATGAAAAAGACCTTGCTAAGCCTAAGAAAATCATAAGACTTATTAATTCAAAAAAATATGACAATGTTCTATACGGATGTGTTGATTTGGAATTTCAGAGATTCCAGTATTTTATGAAATTATATATTTTTCTGTCAAAAGTGAAAAAGGGCAGGATAATAGATGAATCAGGCAATGTAAATGAATTCAGATTAGCGAAATTTATATTTAAAGAGACGCCTAATTTCAAACTTGAGCTGTTTATTAGCTTTTTTACTGTTATTTTTTACTATTTTAAAATTCCGTATCTTAAAATTAGACTTAAGAAACTGCGATGAAGATTCTATTCTGGCGAACGGATTATTACGGGGCATTGACAGGCGGGGGTATAGCTTCTCTCTATAATGGACTGATCGAAGGTTTCCGGAAATTAGGGCATGAGTGTGCCTTTGTTTCCAGCGGGAAGAGAATGATTAATGATAGTATTAATTATTACTATATTCCTTATCCCAAATTATTCCGAAACCTGCCTGAAATCCTTTGTTTGCCTTATAACGAGCGTTCAATTAAGCGGGTGAAGGAAATTATTGAAATCGAAAAGCCGGATTTTATCTATCAACATAATCATGATTTCAGCTACAGCGGCTCAATTATCAAAAAAGAGCTTGGCATACCATTTTTCATGCACAGTGACGGTGTGGAATACTGGATCAAAAAGAACTGGGGTAAGTTGTATTTCGGTCATTTACTGAAGTGGGCTGAGGAGATACAGTGGGAAACCAGTGACGCGATTTTCTGCATATCTGAAAATGTGAAAAAGCAAATGGTCAAGTTAAATGTCAATTCTGACAAGATTTATGTCAATCCTAACGGTGTCAATACTGATACATTCCATCCTGAAATTGACGGAAGTAATATTCATGGGGAATTAAATCTTGAAGATAAATTTGTTCTTGGATATTCCGGTACATTTGGACATTGGCACGGCGTGGATTATCTTGCTAAATCCATGAAACATATATTGCAGGAAATCCCTCACGCATATCTATTACTCGTAGGTGATGGAATATTGAGACCGGAAATCGACAAAATTATTGAGGAAGATAATATCGGTGAAAATACACTGATAACCGGCATGGTTCCTTATGATTCTGTCCCGAAATATCTCGCTGCCTGCGATGTATTGTTGACGCCCTGCGTTCACAATGTAGGCTTGGATTTCTTCAATAGCCCGATAAAATTATTTGAATATATGGCAATGGGTAAGCCGGTTGTAGCAACAGATGTGGGTCAGCAGGGGGATGTAATCAATAACGAAATGAACGGGATTCTCTGCCAGGAAAAATCTCCCCAACAAATCGCAGATGCAGTCGTAGAAATCTACAACAATCCGGATTTAGCGCAAAAAATCAGCGGTCAAGCCCGTAAAGACGCAGTCGAAAAGCACGACTGGAAGCAGGTAGCACAAAATATTATAGATGTCTACAACACCCTCTTCACCTGATCTACTTCTTCGGCAGCTTAACGGTAACTTCCGTGAACTCGTTGGGGACTGATTCAATATTGAATTCACCGTCAATCAGGCTAATAATTTTCTTGACTATGGCTATACCCAGACCGCTGCCCTGCTGTTCGTAGATCTGGCGTTCGAACTGGATGTAGGCGCCCACATTTTTAATATGCTCTTTGGTCATACCGCGACCGTGATCTTTCACTGTCAGAAAATAATCCTGCTTAGTTTCATGAGTTGTAAGAATCACTTTCGTATCAGGTTGGGAAAACTTCATTGCGTTGTCGAGAAGCTCTTCCACAATTTTCTTGAGGAAGTCTATCGATAAAGCCGGCGAGCCTTCCGAAAGATTTAAATCAATATCCCGCGAACGATTATAGTTATCGGCGTTATTCAAAGCCAGATCGTGGATTACGGAATCCGCAAGATAAGACGAGCCCTTCTTTATATTTTCCGTTTCGTGAGCGCTCGAGGCTATGGTCTCAAGCTTAGCATAGAAAATATGGTTTTCGAAGAGTCGGTTCATGCGGCGACCCGACTCGTGAATGTTTTGAAGCATTTCTATTGCATCTTTCTTACTTGTATTATCGAATTTTTTTATCAGAAAATCCGAATATCCGAGAATAATACCCAGCGGTGTCCTGATCTCATGCGGCAGCGATTGACTGATACGTGTGCTCAGTTCTTCAAATTTCTTAAGGAATTTTGACTCGCTTGCTTCTTTCTTTTTCAGGCGGGTTTCGATGGCTTCGATTAGTTCATCGATATCGTATGGTTTTGTGATGAAATCATCCGCGCCGAAATTCATTCCTTCGCGAATGTCCGATTTCGCTGATAGGAAGAGGAAGGGGATGGTGGATGTCTCCGGATTCTTCTGGGCTTCCGCCAGAAAGCCGTAGCCGTCCAGTTCCGGCATCATAATGTCGGATATTATTAGATCAGGTTTATGTTTTATAGCCAGATCGAGCCCGGTTTTACCGTTTTCAGCGCCTATCACTTCGTAATTGCTCAGATTAAGTGTCATTAATATATCGCGCCTGATTTCCTCTTCGTCCTCGACCACTAATATTGTCTTTTTCATGATTTATTTCCTTTAAATTAGTTTAAATGCGGTATTGTTACAGTGAAAACAGATCCTTCATTTAATTTACTGTACAGGTCTATCTTGCCGTTCAGCAGCCTCAAAGAACGCATGACTACCGATAATCCCAAACCCGTTCCCGAAACCTTACCGACATTCGAACCGCGATAGAACAACTCGAAAATATCTTCCTGCTCTTCGTCGGGAATGCCTATGCCTTTGTCTATGACTATAATCTTTAGCATATTGGGACCGCTCTCAAGCCTGAATCCCAGATATGAATTGTTTTCCGAAAATTTTATCGCATTCAAAAGCAGATTTACAAGAATATTCCTAATCAATTTCGGATCCTGCTTGATGTTAACCGGCTCGCCGGTAGCGGAATAATCCACTTCCCGCTTGATATCCATCCCGAGAAGCAGGTCATTTATAAGATTGTGGCAATATTCATCGATATTCAGTTTTACCGGTTTGATCTTAACTCTTTCCGTATCTGTCTGACCGATAAATATAGCATTTTCGATCAGATCTTTCATAAAATCAACGGTTTTGACAATTCTTTGCAAATATTCGGTTTTCTCTGTAAAACTCAGCTTATCGTCAAACTTCTCGACAAGCTGTGCTGATGTCCTTATAATCGTAAGAGGCGTCCGAAATTCATGCGACACCATGCTGATAAACTTTGTCTTAAGCTCGTTAAGCACTTTTTCCTTCTCGAGCATTTTCAGGATTTCATTCTCGGCATCCTCGCGGACTTTTATTTGCTCTTTCAAAGTATGGACTAGCACTTGTAACTCTTCAGTACGTTCCTGGACTTTCATTTCCAATAATTCATTTGCGTCTTTCAGAGCTGATTCCGCCTGCTTGCGTTCGCTTATGTCCAGGAAGCTCTCTATCCTGAATGAAATAGTACCCACGCGAATCATTGAAGTAGTTCGCAGGATAGGCAAAACCTCGCCGTTTGCCTTTTTCAGTTCCGACTCGAAGTTTTTATCTGTGACAGGTTTGTCCGGTGCGCTGACGCCTAAACCATTGAAATCAAGGTGTTTGTAATAATCTCTGCCAATCAGTTTGCTTTCGGGATTGCCTATAATTTTTGCCGAGACCGGATTCGCCTTGATAATCTTGTTTGTTTCGGCGTCTATTACTAGAATGCCCGTATGTACCGAATCGAATATCGAATTCAGTTGGATTTTGTCATTTTCAAGTTCCATCGTTCTGTGGGCAATTCTCTGGTCGAGGGTATCGTCGTTGTCCCTGATATTCTGGTTCAATGACAGATTCTCAATGCTGTGAGCCAGAAATCCCGCAAATAATGAGCATATACGCTCGAAGCCCGGCTCTTCCTCGACAGGCATATCCGATAGTATGCAGAGGATTAATCCTGTTACACCATTATTGCCTATTAGAGGTATTAAATAGCAAGGAAAATCAATTCCGTCTTTGATATCTTTATTCTGCCGGAAAATTTTTGTTTGCTGAAGGGCATTTCCTACAACACCTCTTTCTACCAGAGTATTGTAGAACTTGAGGACAGATTTTTTGTAAGTATATGGCTTTGTTGAATTATGTTGTAGATCAAAAGATTTGTAATCCAGAATAAATATCGAACATGAGATAGAATGCGGAATTTTAAGAAATATATCAATACTGCGATTGATTACCTCAACAATGCTAAGCCCCGGATCCCTGCTGCCAGTAAAATAATCAACAGCGCTAAAGAAATCTTCGAAAGAATTTCCCACGCTGTTATCGATATTTAATCCGGGATCATTCATTAATTTACATTCAAATTTAGAAGAATACTTGAAGTTTCAAAATAATCTCTGTCAACTTCCGGATAAATTCTTGTAAACAACTCGGTATCCGGGTTCAGGTATTCCCAGACCTGTTTGTTCGGTTTGGGTATTATGGTGCTATCATAGGAATTGTCGAGATTAAGCATGTGTGCAGCTATGTCAGCAACATGTACTATCCCCGACAGTCTGTCAAAGCAGCCGTCCACAAATCCTTTATTATGATAGCCGATACAATTTTTGATAGTTGTAGGCAGCTTCCACTTTTCCGCGATCAATTCGCCGACTACAGTATGCGTCATGCCGAGTATCTTGTACTCGGCTTCCCGCAGGTTGACCCTGTTAACCATTGAATATTCAAGAGCTTCCGCATACTGCTTATTGAAAAATTTATAGAAGAACAATTTGCCTATATCATGCAAAATACCGGATATAAATAAATTTTCAGGATTGCTGAAACGCAATTCCTTACCTAAAATTCTTGTTATCACTGCAACTGATATGGAATGCTTCCATAAATTCAACGGATTCAAATAAACGAAGGAATTGGAATGATTGAACATCGAGAAAACATTCATCGCTAAGGTAATGTTCTTTATTTCCTCGAAGCCGAGATAAGAAATTGCCATTGATACATTCTCTACCCTGCCGGGAATTCCGAAAAGAGCGGAATTCGCCACTTTCAACACCTTTGAAGCTGCCGCTTGATCACCTGAAATGATCCTTGCCGCATCCTTAAAAGTTGAATTCGGATTTCTCATCAATTCTGACAACTTTGTATAAATAGTCGGCAGAGTGGGGAATTCCTCAAAACTGTTTAATATCTTATCTACTGGAATCATTTTTATAAGTATTCTGCAATTTTTTTGCGTTTTCTATAACACTTAAATTAAAAAGATCTCTTTCAATATCGTTGCGCGGACGCCAGTTCATTCTTCTCAAAAGATTTTCTTCGGCTTTTTGTTTCAATTCTCTGCTTACCGGCGGCAAATCGTCTTCGTTTTCATCGCCCGTTCTGATTCGTACAGCAGATATGTTCCATAATTTCAATAGTTTCTTCTGATATTCCTTCAGTTCTACCCCGGATGGCAGTACTGTCTGACCGAATTTGTTCATTACTACGTCAGCAAGAATCATACCATCCTTAATGCTATCGACCTTGACCATTTTGGGCATTTTCTTTGCCTTGCTATTGTTCTATAAATTTTAAATTATCCAAAATGTCATCGTCCGTGAATTTGTATTTGATCGGCGTAACCGTCACATAGCCTTCTTCTAAAGCAACGTGATCGGAATTTGCGTCTCTGTCATCCTGAGTAAATTTCCCCGCAAACCAGAAATAGCTTCTTCCGAAGGGGTCCTTTCTTTTTTCATAGCTGTCCATCCAGATATTATCACTTAGCCGGGTTACCTTTGTCCCTTTGATCTCTTCCTTCTTCAAAGCAGGGATATTTATGTTGAGCAAAGTATCCTTCGGTATACTCTTCCCCAGCTTCTTGACAATTTCCCGCGTGATTTCCGCGGAAGCAGTGCAGTCATAGTTGTCGTCGTAAGAAGCTACGGAAACCGCTATCGAGGGTATCCCCAGCAGGTTACCTTCTGTTGCAGCAGAAACCGTGCCGGAATATAGAATATTTATCGCTGTATTTTGTCCGTGATTTATTCCGGAAATTACCATATCCGGCTTTCTTTCCAAAATGTTGGAAATTGCCAGTTTTACGCAGTCTGCCGGCGTACCGTTTACCGCATAGCCGAACATCTCGCCATTCCGTCTGAAAGGCGTTACCCGCAGAGGATTTGCTACTGTAAGTGCATGCCCTACTGCGCTTTGTTGTCTGTCCGGCGCTGCCACTACTACTTCTCCTATCTTTTTTATTGCGTTCACCAGCGAAAAAATGCCAGGTGAATCGATTCCATCATCGTTACTTATCAAAATAAACGGTTTTTGTTCTTCCATGACCCTTTATCAGTTTGTAAATATAATAAATTTTTATTTAAATTAAAAATAATTAATTTATTAAAAAATTTAATTTTAAAAATTAAACTAAAATGAAATTAATTAATTTCTCAGAAAGGTAAAAACAAATTTTAACGGACTATGTCGTTATACACTATCAATGCCATTAGTATTAATAATAAAACAGTTCCAATCTGTTGAAAGCCAAGCTTTATCTTAACAGGTACTTCCTTTCTCATTAATCCTTCTATAATTATAAATACCAGATGCCCTCCGTCAAGAGCAGGAAAGGGCAGAATATTCATAAACGCAAGCGTTACTGACAAAAATGCCATAAATCGCATGAAGTATGAAAAGCCCTGCTGCGCCTGCTGAAATGCACCTTTGGCTATCATTATTGGTCCGCCGACAGATTCTTTGGGCGAAAGTGTTCCCTTTACCATCTCGGCAATAGTATTTACCAGAAGTTTAAACACATCAATGGTCTTAGTGAATCCCATTGCTGTGGAAGCCAGCATCCCGTATTCGACTTTTTTTGTCTCGCCGAAATATCCTTCATAAACCATTATTCCTATCTTGCCTTCTCTATTGGGCTTAACGGAAGATTCCATTATCTTGTCGCCGCGCTTCCAAGTTAGCAGGACAGGTTCATTCTTATTTTTTTGAAGAATATCTATAAATTCATACTGTGTGTTTATTATTTCGCCGTTGACAGCAACAGCCGTATCACCTTTTTTAAGTCCGATCTTATCCGCAGGTTCTCCAGTTAAAGGACTTCCGAACATCATCTTGAATCCTGCCGGTCTCATTCCCAACAAGAGATCCTTTTGATCACTCTTATCTGCAAGCGCCCTTACTATAAGCTCGCCTTCTACATTTAGATTGACCTTTTTTCCACCCCTGAGCACGGTGATAACTTTAGAACCGCCAAACTCGTCAAAAGCCATCTTATCAAGAACTTCATCCCAGTATTGTATTTTATTATCATTTATAGAAAGAATTTTATCGCCTTCCTGAAATCCTATCTTAGATGCGAAAGAGGTATCACGCACATAGGCTATCTCTGTGGTTGCGGCAAATTCCTTGCCATTGAAATATGCGAGTGATGAAAATATGATAAATGCAAAAATAGTATTCATCAGGACGCCGCCGGTTATAGCCAGCGTTTTCTGGAATGTATTTTTTGATCTAAATTCCCATGGTTTTGCCGGTTTACCCGCGTATTCAGTATCGAAACTTTCATCGACCATACCTGCTATTTTTAAATAGCCGCCAATGGGGAAAAGTGATACTCGATAGTCGGTATGACCTTCACCGTCCCAGTCTTTTGGGAGTCTGCCGAAAGTGAATCCGGTGATCTTATTCCAGCCGAACAGCCGGTTACCCATACCGACGGAAAAAACATCTGCGCGCATGCCGGTTAGTCTTGCAGCAAGGAAATGCCCGAACTCATGTATGATTATTAAAATGCTTATTAATATCAGAAAGTAAACTATTGTAGCTATTACAGTCATATTAATTTATATAAGTTACTAAAACTTCAAAGTTAATAAATATAAATCAAAAAGGATAAACATTTATTAAAATAATGTCAACTTAGTGAATTAACAAAGTTTAATGTATAATCTCTGGTTTCTTTGTCAATTTCAATAATTTCATTTAAAGACGGGTTGTTATTATTTGGAATTTTATTCAATGCGGATTCGATACACTGTGGTATCCGGGTAAATTTGATCTTCTCTTCCAAAAATGATTGTACCGCCACTTCATTAGCCGAATTCAGTACAGCGGTTGCGGCGCCGCCCATTTCGAGGGCATCAAAAGCCAGTTTAAGACATGGCACTCTTTGGAAGTCAGGCTTTTGGAAATGCAAGGATGTTAGTTCTGAAAGATCTAGTCTGGGAAAATCATATTCCAGCCGCCGGGGATAACTCAATGCATAGGAAATCGGTATCCGCATATCCGGAAGCCCGAGCTGAGCCTTCACCGATCCGTCAATGAATTGTACCAGTGAATGTATTATACTTTGCGGGTGTATCAACACATCAATATGTTTTGTGTCAATATCGAAAAGCCAGCTTGCTTCAATTATTTCAAATCCTTTGTTCATCATTGTAGCCGAATCGATAGTGATCTTATCGCCCATAGACCAGTTTGGGTGCGCCAGCGCTTGAGAAACAGTTAGATCTTCAAATTCATGCAGCGGAGTTTCAAGGAACGGACCGCCGGAAGCAGTAAGAATAATCTTCTCGATCTCGTCATTTCTTTCACCGACAATGCATTGAAGTATAGCGCTGTGTTCGCTGTCTACTGCGATAATGTCCACATTGTTCTTCTCTGCGGAATTTTTTATTATTTGCCCGGCGCTTACGAGGGTTTCCTTATTTGCCAGAGCAACGCAGACGCCGTTCTCTATCGCGGCTATAGTAGGCATAACACCCGAAAAGCCTACAAGCGCCGTAAGCACAAGATCATTTTCCTTATCCGAAGCAGCTTGTATAATTCCCTCGGCGCCGTAGAGAATTTCACCTTTGAAATTCGTCGTTTCCTTAAATTTCTTATATGCATCCTCATTCCCGATTACAACGCCTTTTGGAGTAAAGCGGGATAATTGCTCTTCAAGTAATTCAATTTTACTATTGATAGTTAAATAACCAATGCGGAATTTATCGCTCACTGATTCTATTACTTCAAGCGTTTGAGTGCCGATCGATCCCGTAGAACCGAGTATGGTAATGGTTTTTGGTTTATCGAGCATTTAAATTATAAAAATTCTTTAGTAATATCTTTTTGTTGTCTCGCTGATATAAAACGGAAATCATCTACATTTAAGTTAGGCGCCTGTCGAATTTTTATTTTAACAAAATATTTGATCATTAACCTCGATAGCCGCGAAATCGTCCCATCGGTCAGATATTCAGCGACGCTCGGATGTACTTCCAGCGTTAATCGGAACTCTTTCGAGCGCCCTCTGAAATTCTTCAGCCAGCGCTCGATCATATTCAATACTACTACTTTGGAAGTAACTCTGCCGGAACCATTGCAAGTTGGACAAATCTCGCTCGTTTTTTCAACGATATTTTGATTTATCCTTTGCCGCGTCATCTGGATAAGTCCGAGCTGCGTTGTCGGGTAAACTACGGTTTTCGCTCTGTCCTTCTGCAGTTCATTTTTCATTTCGTTGAACATCTTTTTCCGGTTAGCTGAATTTGACATGTCGATGAAGTCGATGATTATCATGCCGCCAATATCACGCAGCCTGATCTGACGCGTAATTTCCTTGACAGCTTCGAGGTTGGTATTCAGGGCATTTTTTTCCTGCTCTGCGTCCATCGATCTTCCCGAGTTGACGTCAATTACGAACATTGCTTCCGTATGATCGAAAACTATTGAACCGCCTGACGGCAGCGGAACTTTCCTCTTATAGGTTTTTTCGAGTTCCCGCTCGATGCCGAACGTCTCAAAGATCGGCTTGGTACCGTTATAAATCTGAACTTTATCTATCAGGTCGGGCGAAGTTCTCTTCAGATAATTGATTATCTCTTTATGCAGCTTTTTCGAATCTACGACCACTTTGTCGATTTTATAGGTGAAAAGATCGCGAATAACGCTTGCCGCCAACTGCATATCCTGATATAAAAGAGCCGGGCTCTTGGATTTACGGACTTTATTCTCGATTTCCCGCCAGGTGTTGAGCAGTTCTTCCCAGTCGCGGCGAAGCTCTTCGTCGCTCTGTCCTTTTGCCGCTGTTCTGATAATACAGCCGAAACCTTCCGGCAGCGCTTTGCGGGCGATAGATCTCAATCTTTTCCTCTCGTTATAAGTGCCGATTTTCCGGGATACTCCTATAAGACTTTCGAATGGTAGAAGAACTACATATCTTCCGGGTAAGGCGATTTTTGTTGTTACTTTTACCCCTTTATTTCCGTATGGTTCGCGCACTACCTGCACAATGATGTCTTGCTTGGGTTCGAGGTTGATTTTAACCTCACCTGACTTTTTAGTAACAAAAGTGGGCTGCTCTTTTGAATCAGGGAGCGCTGCGACTTTTCGCAGAGCTATGTCGGTTGCATTTAAACTGTCATAAGAACTGTTGCTATCACCGCCGTTACCCTTCTTATTTTTACCGGAATAATTGGGTTTAGTCTGTTTTTTATAGTTCTTCTTTTTCTTGTCGGGTAAGTCTTCATCTTCTTCATCGGTAATCACGGATTCTTCAAGGGATTGATCGACGTCGGAAAAGTGAAGGAAGGCGTCTTGATTCAGTCCGATATTGATAAAAGCGGCGTTAATACCAGTGACAATCTTGTTAACTTTGCCAAGATAAATATTTCCTATATATTTTTCCCGGTCGGGCAGTTCAATAAAAAATTCTGCTAACTCTTCATCTTCAGTAATTGCAACCCGAAGTTCATTCAAAGTAGAATTGATAATTATTTTTTTATTCATTTCTTAAACTTTCTCAATCTATCTGTTCCAATCTTTTTATTGTTCTGTCTGTCATAACTATAAAATTAAATAGACTGGCTTGATCACCGGAGTGGCTGACCACAAAATATGAAAATGTAATTCCTGCGAATGTCATTATATTCTGGTTTAGCAGGGCAGGAATCTGATGAATACTTGCTTCCTCGCAACGTTAAAAAGGATTTTATTCGGAATTTCGATCTTATGGGTCAGCCTCCAAATACAAATAATTCTTAATCAATAATAAATATATTATTTATTCTAAAGTTAACGATTTAAATTAATTTTTATTCGAAAATTTATTGATTTTAAAATTAACTCAATTCTCAAGCAAATATAGGCACCGGATGTTATGATTTTTTGGCATGAAAAATGATTATTGAACCATTATAAAATGGACAATAATAACCAAAAAGCAGAGGCTAAATGCACGAACAGTTAAGCAGAAAAAAAGATTTAGAACTGCATTGCGAAAGATTAACTATAGATCCGAACGGCTGCCTTGTAGACAATCCGGAAGGAACTTTCCTCATACGAGTTCAGGGCGATTCAATGGCGGGCGCCGGGATTTTGCCGGGCGATTTGCTTGTCGTCGATAGCTCGATCGATGCAAAAGCAGGGAATATCATAATTGCCGAAATAAACAAAAAGCTGACTCTGAAAAGACTTATAAGAAATAATGGAAGCATTGTTCTTAAACCTGAAAATTCATTATATAATCCCATAACCATCCGTAAGAATGATAAATTCTCTATCCGCGGGGTGGTGAAGTATGTGATTAGGGATTATATTTAGAATTTTGATTATTTTAATAAATTTATTACTTTTATAAAATTTATAATATTACTAATTTATTTGAAGGTATATTTAAATGAATAATATTAATCAGTTACAAGAAAAAGTTGATTTGGCTGTCAAACAGGCTTGGTTCAATCAAATATGTGAAGATTATTTATTTGATTTTTGCCTTAAAGAAGATAGTCTTAAGAGTTCCTTTTTTCACCACATTCGAAATAATTTAAATGATAAGTACCTTATTAACAATTCTATTCGTATTTATACTGAATTTGATTATGAGAGTAATAAAACGGCGGATATAGGGATTGTAATACTTGACAATAATAAAGGGATAGAAACCCATATTAGAGATAGAGTTGATAATGTATTAGCTTTAATTGAGATGAAATTTATTAGGGGAAACAATCATGATCAATTCTACAATGATATTAACAAAATAATGAGTGTTAAATCTCGAAAATATAACGATACTCAATTCTATCTTGTTTTTTTTAATGAAAATTATGGCGATGTTGGATTGTTAGATGAAAATTTTACTTGGTTAAATAATAATCATAGGAATCCAATAGTTCAAAATCAAAGGTTAACTGAGTTGCTAGCATTTACAGATGAAAAAAATGGTAAAGTTTGTTTTAGTGTTAACTCAAGAAATAAATATAATGAAGAGTTAAATAAGTATAAAATTGATATTTACGGTTGATTCTCTCGATTCTTATCTATTGTTTTCGCATCCGAAGGCTGTTAAGCCAATTTTGAATTACCATCAATACAATGTGCCTCCCGCTATTTCGTTCAAAAACTTGCAATTAAACAGGTTTATATGAACAATTTCTGGCAGGACATAGAGAAGCCCATTTTTACGCTGGCGCCCATGGAAGACGTCACTGACACTGTCTTCCGTGAGATACTTCTCGGCGTGTCCGATCCCCAATATCTGAGCGTAGTTTTCGCGGAATTCACATCCACGGACGGACTTTGTCATGAAGTAGGAAAGGATAAGGTCTCGCACCGGCTTTTCGTCAATAAATCCGAACGAAAGCTGCTCAGGGCAAAAGGCGTGAAGCTCGCAGCGCAGATCTGGGGCGGTGATCCCGAAAAGTATTACTGTGCGACCCGTATGCTAATGGATGAATACGATTTCGACGGCATTGACATAAACATGGGCTGCCCTGTGAAGAAAATAGTCAAACAGGCTGCTTGTTCCGAGCTTATCCGCTTCCCGGAACTTGCGAAAGAGATAGTGCTGGCAACGAAGGAAGCTTCCGATGTCCCGGTCAGCGTGAAAACCCGCACCGGCATTGATGAGCATATCACTTATCAATGGACGGAAACTCTTATGGAAACCGAACCGGCAGCATTGATCCTGCACGGCAGAACTCAGAAAATGATGTCCAAAAAGCCGGCAGACTGGGAAGAGATACACAAAGCCGTCGAAGTGCGCGATGCACATGGATCGAATATACCTGTAATTGGGAATGGCGACATTTTCACAATGGAAGATGCCCTTGAAAAAATAGAGAAATACGGCGTTGACGGTGTTATGATTGGTCGCGGAGTATTCACCGATCCGTGGATTTTCAAAAGTGAAAAATATAATCCGACACCGGAAAAAAAGCTAAACCTGCTCTTAAAGCATGTAGATCTCTTCGTAAACACCTGGGGCGAAGAGAAGAATTTTAATATTATGAAGAAATTCTTCAAGATATACACGTTAAATATCCCCGGCGCATCGGAATTGCGCGGAAAGCTGATGGATACAAAATCCGTCGATGAAGTCAAGGAGATAGTAAGAAATTACATTTCTAATATTGCCGAAAAAGAATCCGTCACCGTATAACAAAACTCCTCCCACGATTATCGCAGGCAGAGTTTATTGTTATCAGTTCAATCAATGCCGTAAGCGACTGCCCCAACTGATCATGCACTTCCCTGGAGATTATTTTCCTTTCTTAAGGATTTAAATTCTGCAATTCTTCTCTCGAGTAATTGAATTTCCGGCAGGCGGCATCATTTGCATATAAAAAAACGCCGCAGGTTCCGTCAGGCTCATAATTGTGTATAAAAACGGGATTATTCAGGGCATTGAAATCAATACCTGCATGGTTTGTGCTATTTTCATCCGAATCGCCCATTTTAACGAGGCTTTTATATTTATGGACTTAAAATAATTATTATAGGAATGAATTACTATTGATAATAAATTGACAATTAGTATACATTCTGGTACAGGAGGTGGGACTCGAACCCACACGGGTTTTGAAGCCCACTGGATTTTGAGTCCAGCGCGTCTACCAATTCCGCCACTCCTGCATGTCAAAAAACATTTAAACAATTCAAATGTGTCATTCCAAGCGAAGCGTGAATCCAGTCTTTAGAAGATTCCTGCCCTGCTGAAGCAGGATCTAAAGATACTCGCAGGAATGATATAAACAAGCTTTTAAAATAACAACTTATCTTCTGTGGGCGAAGAGAGAGTCGAACTCCCGACCTCCTGCTTGTAAGGCAGGCGCTCTAGACCAACTGAGCTATTCGCCCAAAAACGAATTTCAAATTTATGATTTTTTTTGCCAATATACAAATCAATTCTTAAATTTTAAGCAACTGCTTCTACCCGGCGAATTTCAGGTATTTCATTCAAAATGACTCGCTCTATGCCTGCGCGAAGGGTCATCATCGACATCGGGCAGTTTTTGCAGTTCCCGGTAAAACGCAGCTCAAGCACGGAAGTATCTTCTTCATAACGGACGAACTCCACATCGCCGCTGTCCATCTGCAGATAGCGGCGGATTTTATCGAGAACTGCTTCCACTCTGTCCTGCATGTCGTTCATTTCACTGTTTTAACTTTAACTAAGATACCTTCTTTTAAAATTAACGAAAATATCTTAATTTAAGTTAAGAAATTTGATATCTGATAACTTCGGTTGATAATTTATATTGAAATATCCACCTGCTGCTCGCCGGCGTTTGCATTGACAATTCTGACCTCTTTGACGACTCTTTCTGCCGCTTCTTTCAGGACTTTGCCCTGTTCGCCGGAGTTCTCGTCGAGTACGTAGGGCGCACCGTTATCATTTCCTTCTCGCATGTCAATGCTGAAGGGCACTTCACCGAGCAGCTTCACGCCGGATTCCATAGCTATCTTCCTGCCGCCGCCTTCGCCGAAGATTGGATACCTCTTGTCTGGCATATCCGGAGGAATGAAATAGCTCATGTTTTCAACCACGCCCAGCACTTTTACATTGACTCTGTTGAACATCGCTATGGCACGGCGAACATCTGCCAGAGCTATTTCCTGAGGGGTTGTAACTACAACTGCACCGGTCAGGGGAATTTTTTGCGTAAGTGTTAACTGAACATCACCTGTTCCCGGAGGCAGATCGAAGATAAGGAAGTCCAGCGCGCCCCAATCAACCTGCTCGAAAAGCATCGAGAAATATCCGGCAAGCATCGGACCGCGAATAATAGCCGCCTGATCGCGGTTCATAATGAAGCCCATTGAGGCAACTTTTATCCCGTATTTCTCGAGGGGATGCGCTTTCGGCTTTCCTTCTTCAGTCTCGACAGCGACAAGCTGCTCGCCTTCCAGTCCGTACATTGTCGGTTGGCTGGGTCCGTAAACATCTGAATCCAGGATACCAACTTTAGCACCCTGCAGCGACAGCGCTGCAGCAATATTGGCAGCTATCGCGGATTTGCCTACACCGCCTTTACCGGAAGCCACTGCGATTATATTCTTGACATCTTTCAGAAACTCGCCCGTATGATACTGGAAAGGCTGCTCGGAAATTGAAATTTCGCTTTCCATATCCGGCGCAATTTCATTGAGTTTATCGGCGCAGAGATTGTTGACCTGCTCTGCTACCCATTGGATAGGTTGAGTCAATTTTAAAGACACTTCTATAAGATTATCTTTGATATTGATTTGATCTATGGCATTCAATTCTTCGAGGGATTTGCCAAGATCCGGATCTGTTATTTCGCCTAATACGTTACGTACGTCGTTCTCACTAATAGAAGCCATTTTTTACCCATTTGGTTATTTTACAATACGCAATGCAAAACGTAAATTGTATAAATTAATTGTGAATATATTATTATTTCAAAAGTCAAAACAAATTTATTAGAACTGGTTAAAAATTTCAGCTAATATGTAATAGCTTTAAGTATTTAAATTTTCCCGGGAATAGGGGTGAGTTTAATTTAATCAGGTTTATGATTTTTATGTAAACCCCTGACTTTAAATATCTCCAGTAACATTTTAGTGGAATCTATGAATGGATTAACGGTGCTGCGATGATCATTGTACCATTCTACGGATACTTCGTCAACTTTGAAACCATGAAGTTTAGCCAGATATAGTATCTCAACGTCAAAACCAAACCCGTTTATCTTAGCCTTGCTGAATAACTCCTGAGCTGCCTTCTCAGTGAAACCTTTAAAACCGCATTGTGTATCTTTTACTCCCTTGATAACAAGTGTCTGCACTATTTTGTTGAAAGTTTTCCCCATAAATTCTCTATAAAATGGTTGATGTTCCTTGATCATTGAATAATCAACAGCTCTGCTGCCAATGCAGATGTCGAATCCGTTTTCCAGACTTTTCAATATTTTAGGGAGTTCGTAAATAGGCGTAGAAAAATCAGCATCAGAAAAAATGCGAATTTTTCCCTTTGCTTCCAGCATTCCACGCCGCACGGCTGCGCCTTTACCGGTGTTCCGTTCCAAACGTATTACAGCCAGATTTTCACCGTTGAAATTTTCTACTGCTTCTGCTGTTTTATCTTCGGAGCCGTCATCAACAACTAATATTTCATAAGAATAATTATGTTCATTCAAATAATTCATTGCTGCGTCCAGAGATATTTCAATTCTCTTTTCTTCGTTATATGCCGGTATTATTAATGACAGATCAGGTTTCATCTCTACTTAAATTTTTAAATTACAATATTTTATAGATAAGCTATCTACTATTAAATAAATTTTAACTATGTTTTAAAAAATTAGAAGCTGACCCAAAAGTATGAAAATGTCATTCCTGCGAATGCCTTTAGAACCTGCTTTAGCAGGGCGGAAATCTGTTGAATACAGGCTTCCTCGCAACGTTTAAAAGGATTATATTCGGTTGCAGGCCAGCCTTCAATTAAACGAGACTTTCTAACCTTGGATTATTTAACAATATCGATAATCTATTGTCTCATCATCGGACCTTCCATAATATCAGCAGATGTATCCTCAGGAGCTATTCCGAGTTCTTTTTCCATTTCCAGGATTCGTCTTTGAATATAATTACTGAAATACATTTTCAACTGGTTTCCGGAGTTCTGATATTGTGAAAGTATACTTCTGGCTGAATCAAGTGCAACTTTCGGTCCTTGATTTTGCTTGATTCCAAGTATTTTTAGTTCATCAATTCTGGCTTCAACTTCCATCAACATCTGTTGTATCCTTTGAGCCTGTTGCTTGTAGCTGGGATTATTCCTTATCTTCATGAACTCATTCTGCATTTTTCTCCTTAACTCTATAAGCATATCCTGGGCGTTGCCGTATTCGCCAAGAAGTTCATACATATGCGCAGCTCTTCTGTGTGGTCCGAAATATCTTCCGGTTATTTCAAAGTTTATTAATCGTTCCTGTATCTCAGGATTATTGATGATCTGCTTACTTGCATCAATGCCCATTTGGGCAAAATTCTTGAATTGCTTTTCAGCTCCAGCTTCGTGATACATATTAGCAATTTGATACTGGAATTCGAAATTTATAGGAAATTGTTTCGGAGAAATGTTTTTATTCATTTCATCAAGAATAGCCACATATTTATCAGGATCATTAAGATTTTCCTTAATCCATTGAGCATAGTTCAAATACAACCGCCTGTAAGTTATCATCAGTCTTCTATGAACATCATCATAATATACACCCCTATTATGAAGATTTCTGAATTTAAAACCATATTTAGGGGTTTTGCTGTAATTTGAAGAATTGTCTACATTCATGAGACATTTCTCCATAATTTGAGGTTCAATCGGGGTTGCATCGCCAGAGGTTTGCTGAACAACAGGGCAAACTTTTTGAGCCATACCTTCCATTCTGAAGTATTTGTCAAGTCCGCAGTAAGAGTCGGGACCTACGGTTATCGAGAAATATACAGGTCTTTTAAGCCTGGTTTGTTTCAAAATATCCAGAACCAGCTTATCCTGTACTCTATAAAGATAAATAGTCTTATCATTTCTTTTAGTGTACTCTTGACCATGAAACTTAAAATTCCATACCGGATTCTTTAATTTAGCCGGGTCATCAGTGAATTTTGCCATAATTTCTCTATCAAGAGGAACGCTAACATTCATTTCCTCCCCAAAGCTGTAACTTAACGCACCGGGACTTGTTTCATTTGTTCTCAGACTATCATCTGAAAAACTGAGGGGAATTTTCTTAGCCCCCCACGGGCGTCTGTTTTTTAATTGATCTATGTACCAGAGCGTATTTCCAAGACTAAGGTTTACAATTCTGACATCGCGTCTTACACCTACTACATCCTGCAAATACCACACTGGGAATGTATCATTATCGCCGTTTGTGAAGATTATAGCATCCTTTTCAGCACTTTGCAAGATATTATATGAATAATCAAATGGAATATAATTACCTGCTCGGCTGTGAATTTCCCAACCATTATATGCCATATTCACCGGTACAAGGATAAGACTCGCCAATAGTATACCAGCGACGATTCCGGTGCCGAGCTTTCGCTCAGTAGTGCCTTTGATCAGATAGTAAGCTCCTAATCCTATCCATAGGCAAAATACAAAGAACGAACCTGCATAGAAATAATCTCGTTCTCGAGGCTGAGGTTGTTGCTGATTCTGGGCAATCGCCGTCAATAGCCCCATCATCAAAAACATTAGCAGATATATAAATGCCATTTTCTTATCTTTTGAAAAATGGAAAAACAAACCTATCAGACCGAATATTAAGGGCAATGCAAAGAATCTGACGGGGAAGTGATGCTTATACCCGGAATCATAATTTAGGCGTTTAGCTTCTTTATCGCTGATCAAAGTAGAGCCGGCATCCTGGACATCACTGCTCCTTCCGACGTAATTCCAGTTAAAATACCTTATGTACATGTGTTTTATTTGATATTTCCATAGAAACATTATCTCGCCCATAAAATTAGTTTCTTTAAACTTGGGCACTTCCATATATCTGCCGTCTTTACATTGGACTTCTTCTCTTTGCGGAGGTATCCATTCTCCATAGACAAATTCGCCTTGATCGTTCTTTTTCGTATAATGTTGAGTATAGTACTCATCACTATGTTTGTAACGTCTGGGCCAATTGGGAGCTTCGCCGTATTGTTCGCGTCCGATATAGGAAACAAAGCTTTGGAGCGTTTTCGGTTCATTTTCGTTCATTGGAGGATTGGCATTAGAACGAAGGAGAATTTGTGTATAAGTACTGTACCCTAAAATCATTAATAGAAAAGATGCACATATCAAATTCAATATATGAAATTTGTTTTTAAAGCCCCACCATAAACCGATAGCAGCAACTATGACGGAAGCAATCACAAGGAAAGAAGTTATCGGACTTGTAATAATATATTCGCGGCACTCATCCTTGAAAGGCATGTGTCCGGCAAGCATAGCTGGTATCCACTTTACAATGCCGGGGTAAATGATGAAGAAAATGATTATCGATACAATACCAGTTATTATAAACGAAGATGGTTTTACAGTATATTTTCTGAAGTAAACTACGTAAACTATTGAAAATATTGCCAATATGGACAACAGGTGCACTCCGGTAGATAGACCCATTAAATAGGCTATCAACAATAAATATTTCTCAGATCCCGGATTGTCAGCTTCTTCATTCCATTTCATCATCAAATAAACAACTAGAGCAACAAATAGGGCTGATAGAGCATACACTTCAGATTCTACGGCGTTGAACCAGAAGGTATCCGAAAAAACAAGCGCCATAGCACCGATAAATGAAGAACCGTAAATTGCCAGCGCGTCCGATGTTCCTTCTATCTCTTTACTGCGGAAATGAAAGATGACCTTCACCGAGATCAAATATAACAGCCAGACTGTAAATGCACTGCTAAACACGGATACCAGATTTACCCGCCATGCCATATCGCCGAAAGGTATGATTATACTGAATATTTTACCTATCATGAGGAATAGTGGAGTCCCTGGCGGATGCGGCACCTGCTGCCAGATCGCCGCCGATGTGAACTCGCCGCAATCCCAGAAAGGAACTGTCGGCTGCACCGTCAAGAGATAAACCACCAATGCTGCTGCAAATGAGAGTATTCCGAAGCCTCTATGCATCATTTTACTGTCCATTAACGTCCCGATTCTTTTTCAACAATAATTAAATAAATAGATTACGTATATTGTACACATTAAGTTACTTTAGCTTACAAAGATATACATTTTTTTTTAATATTCCTTCGATTGAAAGCAAAAAAATGAGAATTTTCTTAAGCTTAACCATATCTGATTTTTTTTAATACTCAGATCCAAATACTAAAATTGTTATCATTAAATTTAAATAATCTATGATTTTAAATAAAATTGTCAAAATAATTTTTTCAACGAAGAATTAATCGCAATGAAATTGCCGGAAAACTTAATTTTTTTTCCACTATCATCTCATATAAAATCATATCTAACATGTTATCCGCCTGCCAAAAAATTTCGTATAACAGGTAAAAGATAAATTTATTAAATCAATATATCTGCAAAATTTTATTAATTTTGAAAATTCTTAATGAAAGGTATCTATGAAAAAAGATATGAAGAAATTGGTAAAAACAAAGCTGTCGAAAACCATGGGGATATTGGCGGCGGTTCTAATTTTACTGCCGCTTTCATGTGCGGAGAATGTAGTCGATCCGGAAGATTCCCGGAGTCTTCTCGGCGACTGGATATTGACTCGCGTCACCCAAACAGAGAACAACCAGACCTTCGTGAACACACCCGACGAGATCAAATACTACATATTCCTGAATCTCTTCGAAGACGAAGTCTATGATTATATGGTACTCGACGAGAACGGTCTTCACTCAGGAACCGGCGACTGGCAGATGCACCATTCGACCATCACTTTCCATGATTTCCTTGGTAAGGATTTTTCCGGCGTATATGATATCAAGCTGAACCAGTTCACCGTAACATCGGATGAAGGCTTCCCCATCGACGCCGACCGGTTCACCTTCGAATACACTTACGACGAGGATAACACAGATCCGCGTCTCGTAGGCGAGTGGTACAAAATAAGGACTGATTACTACACCAGCAATGGAGATTACTCAATTACACCGGCTGAGGAAAGCAAATATGTAAACTTGTATTTTTACGCGGACGGTTACTATGTAGATGAAGTAATTAACAGAGGTAACCCAGATAAGCAAACCGGAACCTGGAACGTAGTCTTCGACATCTTGCGGACTTACTATGATAACGGCGAGCTGATAGTCAATCGTTACAAAGTTGAAGGAAACAGACTTAAGTTCATAATAAGAACTTATGATGAAAAAATCGGTGAAGTAATTACTCTGGAAGAAATTTATGAGAAGGAATAAAACGCATTTATCTAAATATTTAAATTTAACATATCTCTTTGCTTTGCTTGCTCTTATCTCTCTTTTGGCAGGCGAATTGGTAGCTGCCGAAAAAACGACTATCCGGGGAAAAATCGAAAATCCCGTCGATGATTATGTAACTATACATTATTTTAAGAATTACATCGACAGGATCCTGCTCGATCAATCGGCGGACACAGTAAAATTGAACGCAGATAATTCATTTGTTTACACTAAAGAACTCAAACATCCCATCGAATTTACACTTAAAAACGGCATCCGCTGGACTTTGAGCAACAAATTCCTTAAACCGGGCGATGAATTAAAATTGGATATTACATTTTCCGGCAAAAATGAAACTGAACTCGATATAAATACCGACTGGACCAACGATAACAAATTCCTGAACGATTTTATCAAACGTTTTTATGTCGATGTCAATACCGATGAATACGAGCGTGCTTTCAGTGAACCGGTTGACAGCTTTCTCGTATTTATTAATAACAGAAAGAAGGAACAACTTGATTTTTTGAATGAAAATGCTGATGATTACGGCATTTCCGAATTATTCAAAAAATATATTAAAGCCGAGATCAATTACAACTGGGCTCTTGATCGAAGCCGGTATGTCACATTTTCGAAAGGCAGGAATGTTGATATTGTTGTCAATTCCGCAGGCGAAAAATATTTCGATTATATTGATGAATTGGAGCTTTCAGACCCGATATCGCCTTCAAATATGAGTTTTCCAGTCATACTTATAGAATATCTAAACGCACTTTATACCTACAGAAAAGCGGATACATCAGTAAAACTACCGGTTAAAGATCCAGCTCTTATCAAACTTGATATTGCAAAGGAAAAATTAAACGGCGAGGCGCTGGAAGTCGGCGCCGCTTTCATTCTTGTACAGCATGTCAGAGCTATAAAAAAAATCGGACCTGAGGTTCGGGATAGGTTTAATTTGATTAAAGAAAGCTTTTCGGCAGCAGACCAAATCCTCGACGAATTCGAAAAAATCACGGACAATAAGACCTATCTCAACAAAATCAAGTCTTTTTATCAAAAGGAGAAAGAATTTGCCGAGGGAATGCCGGCGCCTGATTTCACAGTCACTTCTATCGACGGAAAAACATATTCTCTTAAAGATTTCCGCGGAAAAGTGGTTTACATGAATTTCTGGTCGCGGACATCCGTCCCCTGCATGAAAGAAATACCATACACCAAAAAATTAATCGAAAAATATGGCGATAGAGACATAATTTTTCTTTTCATATCGATGGATGATGAAAAAGAAAAACTACGCGAATACCTGGAGAATAGAGAATTCACAGGCGGCATCCACATAACCGCAGAAGAAGGACTTAACTCGGAAATCGCCCAAAAATACAGAATTGATGGTATTCCTCACTATATTGTAATCAATAAAACCGGCAGATTGATTTCGGCAGACGCTGAACGCCCCAGCGGTGAAATTGAATTCAAACTCAGAAGTCTAATATATTAGCTCAAAAAAATAATTTGAATAAATAACTTAAAAAAATATGGATAGACAAATAAAAGGAATGTTCCTCGGACCGCAGGCTGAAAACGCACAGGAATTCGAATCTTTCATGCTCGAAGTATTGCGCGATCACGTCTTCTGGCGCAGGAATTATCACCCGAACGACCCGCGCCTGATCATGGAACAGGAAAAGTACACACCCGAATTCTCGGAAATGATCTCGCAGATGAAAGATAATCTATTCCGAACCCTTGCCAATATCAAAAGCGGGGCACCGCTTTATTCGCCGCGGCAGATAGGGCATATCGTGACCGATCCGACGCTGCCCGCGCTGGCAGGCTATTTTGCGGGTATGCTCTACAACCAGAACAACGTCGTCGAAGAAGCTTCCCCCGAAACTCTGCAAAAAGAAGCAGAATACATGAAAGCCGTCGCCGAAATGGTCGGCTATCCTGAATTTGTACCGTCCCGCATTTCCGAAGACAGCAAGGACAGCGACTTTTCTTGGGGGCATCTCTGCAGTGGCGGTACTATAGCCAACCTGGAAGCGCTGTGGATAACAAGAAACCTAAAATTCTATCCTCTCGCGTTAAAGCTGCTCTGCAAAACCGAACAGGAGTTTGATTTCTTAGCTGATCTTGAAGTTACCCAGCCATCAGGCAATAAGAAGAGGCTCTGCGAAATTGACACATTTCATCTGTTCAATATCAAAAAAAGCGAGGTTATCGCTCTTCGTGACAAAGCACGGGCTGAAGTGACTAACCGCGGTCTTTTCCGCGAATACAAGAAGGTTATCCCTTCGATCAAGAAGCTCGGTCTGCCCGAATTTTTGTTTGAATATAATAATGCGTTTCCTGACGACCAGTGCCGACCTCCCAAGATACTGATCTCGCAGGCTCAGCATTACTGCTGGAAGAAAAATGCCGACATCTGCGGTCTCGGCAGCAACTCTCTCATTGAAATCCCTGTCAATGAGAAAATCAGATTAGACTTAGAACAACTGAAAAAGACTTTAAATGAACTTATTGACGAAAAGACACCGGTTTTATCCATTGTAAGCATTTGCGGCACGACCGAGGAATCTTCAATAGATCCCACACACCGGATAAATGAGTTAAAGCGGGAATTAGAGAAGCGTGACATATCCTTCTGGCACCACAGCGATGCCGCACTGGGCGGCTTTTTCGCATCGATGCTGCCGAAAAACAATGGCGGGTTTGTTGAATACGATGACCTTAAACCTAAAGACAAATTCATTGCAAAAGAAGTTTACAATGGTATAAAAGGTCTTGCCAACAGTGACTCTATGGCAATCGATCCACATAAATTCGGCTATCAGCCTTATCCCTGCGGCGCGGTTCTTTTCAAAAATTATCGCTCGCGTGATTTCATTTCTTATGAAGCGCCTTACCTGGCAACGCCGGAAAATGCAGGCTTCGGCGGATTCATAGGACAGTGGACGCTGGAAGGTTCCCGTCCCGGCGCCACGGCAATGAGCTGCTACCTTTCTCAATCTGTCCTCAATCTCAACAGCGATGGTCACGGCAAGCTTATCCGACACTGCATCGAATCCACCAAAAACATTGTTAACGCCATTGAAGAGAGATTCGCCGGCGAGGATACTGAATTGGACATAGTCCCGCTCACTTCCCCGGACACAGCCGGGTATTGCTTTGTAATAATCCCTGCTGCCGGTATCAGCGGCATCGACAAACTGAATGAATACACAAAGCATATCTGGACAAAGCTCTCGGTAGGCAGAGAAGAATCCCACAGCAAGCATGATTTTCTTATATCCAAAACTGAAGTCGGCATTGATAAATACAGAGAATTGCTGCAAAATATCTTCAAAAAAAAGGGAAAAGACCTGCCGGCAGAAAACAACGCAGCCAGCATGATTCTTCTGCGCTTATTCGTAATGAATCCATTTATTTCAGCATGGGATGAATTCCCCAAGCTGTTCAGCGAGCGCTTTTATAACGCAGCTTTAGATTCTTACAATGAATTGTTCAAAAAGTAGGTTAAATTCATGAGATATTTTCTTTCGATAATTCTGATTTCAGCGGCATTACTTACCTGCAACGACAATAAGAACACAAATAACAATTCCGAACCATCGCCATTTGACGAATCGCCTGTTGACGCCTTAGTAACATGGGTAGTCGACGGCGACACTTTCTTTGCAGCGATCGACAGGGACACCGCCACAATTCGAGTTCTGTATATCGACACTTATGAGACCGAAATAAACGAACGCCTTGAAGGGCAGGCGAAAGACGCCGGCATATCAGTTGATTCAGCATTAGCGCTTGGTAAGGAAGCTAAAAACTACGCCATAGACCTCCTCAAAGACGAAACTGTAACTTTAATACGCGATGAAGATGAATACAACAAAGACATCTACGACCGCTATCTGCGTGCAGTCGAGATCAATGGCATGCGCTATGATTCGCTAATCAAGGCGAAAGGGCTGTCAGCTCCATAAAACTCGAATTCGTAAAAGTTAGAATAGGTTGGATATCTGACTATGTCACTATACCAATATAGATATAAGCTATGCCTCCGGATAGACTTTTAAAATAATAATCAGAAAAGTTATTTGTTTTACCCATGATATTGAGGAAATCTTCCCGGCAGGGGAACTCAGAACTTGATTCTGTGAGATATTTGTATGCAGATGAATCGAGTCCGAGCAGTTTTGCTATTATTGGAAAAAATATACTAAAATATATTCTATAAAAAAAGGATAAAATTCCCTTAGACTTTCCAAATTCCAGAATAGCAACAACTCCTCCGCTGCGAACAACCCGCGCCATTTCTTTTAAACCGCACTCTGCATTTTCTACATTCCTTATGCCGAAAGCTATCGTAGTTTTATCAAAACTATTATCCGGGAATTTCAGCTCAAGAACATCACCGATCTCGAATTTTACTGATGAATTATATTCTTTTGCTTTTTCATTTGCAACATCAAGCATTTCGGGAGTGAAATCAACTCCGATTACCGAGCCCGATTTGCCGACAAGTTTTTCAATCTCAAAAGCAAGACAGCCTGTTCCGGTAGCGCAGTCAAGGACATTATCCCCCTTACTTATACCACCCATTATAAGCAGCTTTTTGTACCATCTACGATAAATATTAAAGGATAGAACTTTATTACCAAGGTCATATTTTGGAGCTGCCTTGGCAAACATATTACGTATTTTAGTCCGGCTTTTATCCATAGATCACTTAGCCGGGGCTTAATCCTTAATCAGCGTATCATTTTTATCCGGGCTGAGCGAAACCAGCTTAATCTCCGCCCCCGTAAACTTCTCGATCTCTTCAAAATATTTTACTGTTTCTTTCGGCAGGTCGCTGAATGATTTTGTCCCTGCAAGGGGCATTTGCCAGCCGGGAAGAGATTTATACTCCAGATCAACTTTTTCGAGTCGTGGCAAATCAACGGGGAAGGATTTTAAAGTTTTCCCATCCAGTTTGTAGCCCGTACAGAATTTAATCTCCGGTACGTTATCGAGAACGTCAAGTTTGGTTAAAGCGATTTCGGTTATACCATTTACCATTACGGAGTATCTCAATGCGACCAGATCGAGCCACCCGCAGCGTCTCGGACGTCCTGTGGTAGCGCCAAACTCGGCGCCTGTTTCACGAAGGCGGTCGCCTACCTCATCTTCCAGTTCACTTGGGAAAGGACCATTGCCTACTCTTGTGGTATAAGCCTTAACAATCCCAGTTATCTTATCAATCGAAGTAGGGGGGATGCCCAGTCCGGTACAAGCCCCTCCTGATGTTGGATTGGAACTCGTTACAAAAGGATACGTACCATGATCAAGATCAAGCAGTGCTCCCTGAGCCCCTTCTATCACAATATTCTGATTTTCTGCAATAGCTTCATTCATCAGTAAAGTAGTATCCGTAACATAAGGATCAATTAACTTATCAAAATGCAGGTAGTTCTTAACTATATTCTCAACATCGAGTTGTTCGAATCCATAGATCTTTTGCAGGATATCATTCTTCGCGCTGATATTATATCTAAGCTTCTGCTCAAATTCATGTCTGTCTAAAAGATCGACTATCCTGATGCCTATTCTGCTGGCTTTATCGATATAAGCGGGACCTATGCCTCTGCCTGTAGTTCCAATAGCATTGCCGCTCTTGTTGACATGAGCCTCATGTGCTTTATCAAGCATTTTATGATATGGCATTATAAGATGGGCTTTATGACTTATGAAAAGCCTGCCTTTGACATCTATTCCCTTCTCTTCAAGCATCTTTATCTCGTCGATTAGAGCCGCCGGATCGATTACGACTCCGTTACCAATAACACATTTCACATTCTCATTTAAGATTCCTGAGGGAATCAAGTGTAATATATACTGCTGACCATTGATTACAATAGTATGCCCTGCATTGGCTCCGCCTTGATAACGCGCTACAATATCGGCATCAGAACTAAGCAAATTGACGATTTTTCCTTTTCCTTCGTCGCCCCATTGAGCGCCGACAATCAAATTAACACTCATATTTTACTCGCAAAAAAATTTTAATATTCAAGAACTAATATTTCTATGTTTGCCGATTAAGCAAACATAACAAGATAATAATTAGCTGCCTAAATAAAAACTATTTTTTCAGATTTTGTAAAAAGTCTATATTAGTTTTAATGACAAGTTATGGAAAGATATTTGAATTGTTCACTTTAAACTAATTTATCTAAAGCTTCTTCCGGATCGGAGTATATGTCAAAAACCTTATCAAGATGAGTCATTTTTAGCAATTTTGTGACTTTATCCGGTACATCTGCTAATACATAGTTTATGTTGTTTTTTCTGACAGTTGTCAAGCCGCTGACCAGCATGCCGAGCCCGGAACTATTTATCAATTCCACATCTTTTAGATCTATTATTATGTTTTTCAAATCTTTTTCGATTAGTTCATGAAGAGTGGAAGTGAAAGTCAATGCCTCGTTACCGCCTAAAACGCTCCTTCCCAATTTAATGATGGCAGTATTTTGCTTATTGGGATTTATCGAATATTCAAATACTTCCTCTTTCATGAACCGATCCTGTTAAATCTAATAAAAATAATATTTTTTTTAAATTTACGAAATTTCTAATAGAAAGTTTATACCTGGGCAGCTTTTGCTGCTTTTCTGCCTTCTTCGCCTCTCACCGGAACTTTTCTTACTTTTTCAAGGAACCATATTACAAACGAACTTGCAATGAATATGGAGGAGTATGTACCTACAATGAAACCAACAAGCATCGTAAAGGCAAAACCTTCAAGTACTGGTCCGCCAAAAACTACAAGCGTTGACAGTACAAGGAATGTCGTCAGCAATGTTATAATAGTTCTGCTAAGAGTTTCATTAACACTCAGATTCACCATATACATAAAATCATGTCCTTTTTTAACTTCCCTGTTTTCACGAATACGGTCGAAGATAATAACCGTATCGTTGATAGAGTAACCAACCACAGTCAGCATAGCCGCTAATATATGCTGATTAATTTCAAGGTTAATCCAGCCGGTATGACTAACTAGTACTATCAGAAAAAAGGTGATAAAAACATCATGGAATAGTGCAACAATTGCACCTAAACCGAACATAAATTCGAACCGAAAACCAATGTATATCAAAATTGCAGCTACTGCAATAATAACAGCAATGAAAGCCTGTGTCCGAAGTTCAGATCCAATCTTTGGACCTATTTTATCTGTCTTTAAGGATTCTATCGAGATATCAGGAAAAGCTGCAGTAAGAGCTTCTTTAACCTTTGAAGGTGCTTCGTGAGATTCCTTGACCCTTATCAAGTATTGATTTTCTTTTCCGAATGATTTTATCTCACTGCCTGAAAAACCAGCATTGTTGACAGCTTTCCTGATTTCTTCAGTATTAACGTTTTTAGAGAATTTATAAGCTATTTCTGTACCTCCCATAAAGTCAATACCATATTTCACACCCAGAGTTAACACAAGTATGAAACAGGCAAAAATTACGGCAGTAGAAATAATTGCGAATAAGCCTCTTTTCCCTACAAAGTCTATATTGGTATTATGAAAAAATCTCATTATTTTTCCCCTTTTTCTTTAGCTTTCTTTGAATTCTTTAGGTTGTCCGAAATTAAATTGTGTCGCTACACGAATAATAGATATATCTATTATTGCTCGGGATATAAGTATAGCCGTGAATAAAGTGGCTAAAATACCGATCATCAAAGTTGTAGCGAATCCTTTAATGGGACCGCTTCCAAAATAAAATAATATCAGACCGGTAATAAATGTCGTAATGTTAGAGTCGAGCACGGCACTAAGAGCTTTGCTGAAGCCCTCATCTACAGCTGACCTGAGAGATCTGCCTTTGTAGAGTTCTTCACGTATTCGCTCGAATATCAGAACGTTAGCATCAACAGCCATACCAATAGTCAGGATCAATCCTGCTATTCCAGGCAGCGTAAGTGTACCTCCGAAACTCGACAAAACTGCAAGTACTATGGATATATTTAACAGCACTGCAAAGTCGGCAATTAAACCACCACGCATATAGTAGAAAGCCATGAAAATTATAACAAGGAAAACTGCTATAATACTTGATCTAACTCCGCTTTCAATTGAGTCTTCTCCCAACGATGGACCGACAACTCTTTCCTGGATTATCTGAACCGGGGCTTTCAATGCACCTGCTTTAAGAACAATTTCCATTAAGTTTGCTTCTTCAATATCCCCGACACCTTCAATAACTGATCTGCCGCCAGTGATCTTATTTCTCACAACAGGTGCCGAATATACTCTTTCGTCGAGAACAATGGCTATTTGTTTATTAATATTTGCTCCGGTAATTCTCGCCCAATCTTCCGCACCTTCCGAGTTCATACTCATCTGAACCATCGGCTGGTTCGTGGTGGGATCAAAGTTTGCCATTGCATCAGTTATTACGTCACCGGTTAATTCAGGGTCGCGTTTAAGGCAATACATCCTGAATTGTTCAACGTTTGCTTCTTCAAGAGTTCTTTTATCAGGTTTAGCTTCAATAGCAATTTCAAGATTGAATGGTATCTTCTCCCTGATTTCGGGTTGGCTAAGATATGCTTCAAGTCTGGCTATTGAATCCCCGGGAATAACAAATGAGTAATCACCTTTGGGGGGGGGTTTTACGTAATCATACTGCATCGGGCTTTGATTCTCTCCCGGAATATAATATGTAGCAAATAGTCTTGTGAACTGATGGTCTATGGAATATTGTTTTCTGACTTCTTCATCAGCCATTCCTTCATAAGGATTAGCTGTGTCAGGTTTTGTTGAAGTGCCGCTTTCACCAGCTATAGCAGCAGTATCGCTAACTGTTCCGGTACTTTCTGAAACAGCATTTGTATCAGATAATTCCTGGGGCATTTCCAACTGTTGTGTTGTCTCTTTTGTTGTCTCGCTCTCAGTCCAGGCTTTTTCGCGCGATTTTTCTCTCTGATATTTTTGTTTTAAATATTTATCAATTTCTCTAAATGCTTCAACGATTTTTTCATTGTTCCTGACAAGTTTAAATTCCAGTCTTGCAGTAGTTTGAATAAGATTTCTCATTTCGCTTTCGTCTTCAACGCCCGGAAGCTCGAGAAGAATTCTGCGATTGCCCTGTTTCTGAATGTTTGGTTCTGCGACTCCATATTTGTCAATCCTTTGTGTCAGAACTTCTTTTGCCTGATCAATAGCACTATTGGCATTATTGCGAAGCCTTTCGATAATCTTATCTTCAGAAGCTTCTCGAATATCGCCGATATCGAAATATGAAATTAAGGATTTTCCTTTCGGGCGGGCTATTTCATTGAACTTCCTGAGAAATATATCCAGAGCTGGTTCTTCTGAATCCATGGATTCCTCACGAGTTTCTTCTATTACTTTGAGGAATGTTTCATCAATTGCTTCGCGTTGTGCTGATTCTTCAATTAACTTTACCACATCGATTTCTAAAGTTACATACATACCACCAAGCAAGTCAAGACCGAGTTTCAAAGCTTCTTCCTTTTGTTCATCCAGATCGGCTCCATAGGCTTTATTGAATTCTTCCATGATATTTAAGGAATCACTCGTAGTTTCAGCTCTGGCAGCTCGTTCGAGATATTCCTGCTTCTTGGGTTTTAAGTTGAAATAGTAATCGTAAGTGGGATATAACATGAAAAAAGCCGCTAAAAGCGGTATTAGTATAAGTATCAATTTTCCGAGAATCTTTCTCAATTAAATTCCTCCTATTGTATCAAATATCTTTTTTACATTAACCTTTCACAATAAGAATACGAATATATAGCTAATTATGGAAAATAACAACGAATTTTCAGTCAGATTATTAGATTTATGTTCAAAATTTGTTTTAATTCCTATTTTTTGGGTTTTCTTTAAACCAAGCAGTGTAGAAAAGCAAATAATATGTAGTGTCATTTGTTAATACTAAAAAACCTTAATAGTTCTTTTATATTAACTCTTAAATTATGAATAAATTAACAAAATATGATTTTTTTAAAAAAAATTGCCTAACATTTATTATATTTAAGTGTATATCATAATAATTAACATAGCGGAGTTTCTAAGGATAAATCTTTGGCAACCGATTACTCAAAATATTCTGATAAGCAGCTTGTAAAGCTTCTTAAAGGTGATAAAAAGGAAGCTGAGGCAGCTTTCACCGAACTGTTTGATCGTTACAGTTTGCGTGTAAATGCATATTGTTTAACGATAGTAGGGGATAAAGAAAAAGCAGAAGATATCTTTCAGGAGACATTTATCAAGTTTTATCAGAATGCGAGATCGGATTTTAAGGAAGGGTCGGTTATTGGATTTCTCATCACTATAGCAAGAAATTTAAGTTTGAATGCTAAGCGCAACGAAAAATCGACCATCCCCATTGAAGATTTTGATATTAAATTTAACGATGATGACAGCTATGAAAACAAGGAACTTTCCGAACTGGTTATGATGGCTATGGATTTGTTACCGGAAAAAAACAAAGAGGCACTTGTCCTAAGATATTTTAATGATTTGCGCTATAAAGAAATCGCCGATATTTTAAATATCACTCCGGCTAGAGCACGTTACCTTGTTTTTAATGCTAAACAAAAAATTAAAGAAATATTATTACCTTATTTAAAAGACGTGTATAATTTATAACATGGATTAGAGCATGGATCACGTTAGATTGATTAATGATTTTGTAGAAGGCAATCTTGATAAAACAAAAGAGGATGAGCTTTTCTATATGCTTTCCTCAAATGATGGACTCCGCGCCGAATTAAAACAATCAATTGCTATCGACAAAGCATTCAACAAAAAGGCAAGTTCCTTTGTGCCTGCGACTAAATCCGCAGTTGGAATTTTTTCTGCTTTGGGATTCAGCATACCGACTTCAGCTATAGCTTCTCCAATTGCTGCCAAGACTTCGGTTGGGTCTGCATTTATAAGTAAATTTTGGACCCATGCAGCTACTGCGATAGCAGCGGCCGGAATTACCGCAGTTATGTTTTTGACTTTTAATTCTTCCGGTTACAAAGAACAAAATAACTCTGCTTTAGCTGCTAATCAAAGTCAAGTAAACGAAACTTCGGAAAATAATGCCAGTCAATCTACAACAAAAGCTGATAATATAAATCAAGCACAAAAGACCTCAGCCGGTAAACAATTCAAGCAAAACAAAGCCAGTAACCAAATTAATAATAATAGTGAACTTTCAAATTTATCTAATGACAACAATCAAGAACACTTTAACGAGAGTGAAAACTTTTTTGACAAAGATTTGGTAAAACGAAATTCATTCAATGCAAATAATTATGATGAAATAGCATACCTGCATAATAATAATGTCAGTTTAGCTAAACCTGCTAATTACAAAATAAAAGAAATTGATATTTATGAGAAGTTGGGATTATCCCTGGAAGTGAGGAGCAGTCAGTTCTGGACTGATCCTGATGCCAACAGTTTTTATTCTCCGACAAAACCTTTTCATAACATGGGAGCCTCAATTTTTAAGGATCTCGGAGAAAGATTTGCCGTCGGTTTAGATATCCGACAAGAGAGATTTTATCAGGAATTTAAAGGTATAGACGGAGAAAATTCTTATAATTACAGACAATATCCAAATTATATTTCATTGTCTTTAGCAGCAAGGTTCAAAATATTAGATATGGGAAGATTGGATCTTGTCAGCCATTTATCGTTGGGAGCTGTTGCTACGGGTTTTGTAGGGAGACCAATGATAGGTTTCAGATACTCACCTGACCCGACATATTCTTTCATTATTGGTGGTGAGTATGACATTTTAGCTTTTAAACACCAGGATCAATATTTTTTCTCTGATAAGTACGGGCTGATTTACGGTGTTTCTTTTAACTTTTAAATAGAATTATTGTTATAAATAATATTTGGTTGAAATGGAAAAATTCAATTTGAAGATACTAAGTTTTATTGTCTTGCTGATTGCAATATTAGTTTCTTGTACCGATACATTAAAATATGATGCGAACTTTGAGAAAGAATTAGTTGGCACGAATAACAATCCTTCCAATGAAACATCTCCGAACAAATTCAAGGTTGATTCCGTAAGTTTGTATTGCAGCGAACGAATCGTTGATGAAAACACCAGCAAAGAATATGATGAAGATTGGGTGTTTTGGAGATATAAAACAATAAAAAAGGAAGTATTTTTAGATACTACCGAGACTAGTTTTAAAATATGGCTGGATGTTAATATTGAAAATCAAAAATGTGATTATAGAAAATCACAAACGAAATACAGATATGACAGTGTTAAAAGTTTCAGAACCTATTTTGCTGCTACGCTGCGTGAAGAGATTTATATGTTTTCACCTGATGTATACGATTTGAATTTAAATCGGGAGAAGGGGCGTTGGTTTGAATTTACTATCCATAAGCAAAATGACAATAAGGAATATATATATAATGGCAATAGAGTAAATGCTACAATAATGTTTAACAATAAAGATGAGGATGAAGGCATTATCGAAGGAAATATTTATGTCAATAAAATTGAAAATTTAAATTGTGAACAAACGAGAGAGTTTGTGGCTTGGTTCAAAATTTATTATTAATAATGATTTTATGACACAATACAAAAATGATATAAATTAAATTTGACTATACATTTCCCAATTACATTGAAAATTTGATTATCAGGATTTACCTGCCAAATACTTAACTATGTTTTCATTAAAAGTTTCTTTTAATGGTTTTCTTACTAAGTTAATCTCATAAACATTTTTATTTCGTAGAGTCAAACTCCTTCTTACCGCTGAAAATACTATTGCAATCTGAAACCATAAGGCGATAGATATAAACTGATTTGAAGTTATGAAATGCAGCAGTATCAGATATACCATGATGTAAAATAACAAGCCGTATATTCTCTGCCATTCAAGTGTATCACTCGAATTTAAATCAGGTTTCCTTATATACTTCAAAGTTGTTTTTAACAAAGAGACAAACATTCCCACAAAGCCAACAAAGCCTAAAACTCCAGTACAAGCAAGTGCGGAAAGAAATGAATAATTACTGAATAAATACATATCGGAGTAGTTATCATATAAACCCAAACCAACTCCAAATACAGGTTTCTTTAGCCATACGTTTATTGAATCGAAAGCATTCTCAAGCCTGTAGAAAAAGGATTCACGCTGTGCACCTGTCTCGACAACGCCGCTTTGAGTTACTATACCGCGGACTCTTTCGGAAAATAGCTGCAGGACGCTCATCCCGGTATAATCAGCTACGATAGCATTTACAGCCAAAATTGTCAAAATTGAAATGAGAACAATAATTACTATGTTTTTGAGATTTGTTTTTCTTTGAAAGATAAAAATTGATAATATGACCAATGCTAAGCCGACAAGTCCCGTCAACGAAAAAGCCACGAAAATTCCAGTAAGAGATGTTATCAGGATAACAATTGTCAGCGTTTGTGATTTAAAAAAGTGTTTATGTTTTTGGATGTAAGGAATTATTAAAAATATAAGAACAATCACATTAAAACCAGCTAATGCAGATGGTTCGGAAAAAACAGATGTGGCTCGAAAGAAGTCCCCAAAACTTGTTGAAAGCTGATTTAATTCATATTGTTGGACTACCATACGCGGCGCAAGACTAACATTACTTGGCTCCAACCATGCCAGAGGAAGTTGAAATGCACGTGCAAATATCTGGTATATTCCAAATAAATTTATGAAAATTGAAAGTATTAGCCAGGTTTTAATTATGTTAGTCCAGTCCTTTTCTTTAATCGGATAAACAGCGGTTATCAATGTAAAAAATATGAGGAAATATAGGTGTAATGATGATTTGAAGTATTGGGTTATCTGTCCTGATTCTCCTGAAAGTAAGGGATTTACCGAAGAAATGAATCCTGCCAGTGCAATTATGAAAAAAAACGTCAAGCCGGAATGCATCCCAATTTTGAGGCTTTCTCCATCCCAAACAATTCTTTTAATAAAGGCAATGTATACAAACAGAGTGAGAAAATCAAGCACTGTCACTCCGTAAGTACCGATAGAGAATAGCTGGAATAATTCTCCGAAATATGATATGAATAATAAAACTAGTAAAATACTCATTTGCTATTTATCCAAAACATAGTACTTTTATGATAAACATAGTTTTGTGCTAAAATAAAATTCAAATATAATGAGATTTTTCTGAATTATAAGATGTTAGTGCATATTTAAATATTATTATAGTCATAAAACTAAAAAAGGCTGCCCCAAATCTTGAGAGCAGCCTCTTATAAACAATATTATAGTCCGTAATTTATATCAATCCTTGTTTATTCTTTTCCTCGAGCTTTTCGAGCATATCTTTTGTCATGTCATCGAGGGAGAATGAAGGCTCCCAGCCCCAATCCTTGCGGGCGGCTTCATCTTCAACTTCATTGGGCCATGAGTCGGCTATTTCCTGGCGGAAGTCAGGTTCAAAGTCAATTGTGAAGTCCGGTTTAAATTTCTTGATAGACTCAGCCAATGTTTTTACGTCGAAGCTCATCGAGCCGATGTTGTAATCATTGTGTCTGGTAAGGCTGTCGAACGGCGCTTCCATCAGGTCGATGGTAGCTTTGATGCAGTCGGGCATGTACATCATCGGAAGCCTTGTATCTTCGCGTACGAAGCATGTATAGTGATTATTCTTAACGGCTTCGTAGTAAATTGCTACGGCATAATCAGTCGTACCGCCGCCGGGGAACGTCTCTGATGAGATAATACCCGGATAACGGAGTCCGCGGCTGTCGATACCGAATTTTTTGACATAATAATCGGCTAAAACTTCGCCTGCGACTTTAGTTACGCCGTACATTGTCGTTGGGTGGAGCCATGTGTCCTGTGGAGCTTTCTTCGGACAGTCAGGTCCCCAGACAGCGATCGAGCTTGGAATGACCACTCTTGCCATCTCGTGTTTGATAGCGAGATTCAGAATATTAATTGTTCCATTCATATTAACATTCCAGCACATCGCCGGATTCTTCTCGCCGACACCGGAAAGAATAGCCGCCATGTGGATGACTGTATCGATATTATGTTTCTTGATAACTTCTTCCACTGATTCAGGATCTGTCACATTTATAAAGTAGAACGGACCTGATTCTTTCAACGCTTTGCTTGGTTCAGTTTTGCGCCCGGCAGCGACAACATTTTCCGCGCCGTACTTATTTCTGAGTTCCAGTGTTAATTCCGAGCCAATCTGCCCGACAGCACCGGTTACGAGGATATTCTTGATTTCTTTTTTCATATTTCTTTCCTTTTTTAATCCAATAATATTTGTCTTACTTCAAAAATTAATTTTCAAAAATAGTTAATATCAAATAAAGTGCAAGTTTTTTTTGTAAAAGCTATACAGTTCGTGTTTTAAAAAAACAAAACGACAATTAAAGATGTTAATCATAGCTTATAGTTCGTCAATAATCCTTACATTATCAAATTCAAATATAAGTTCTTTACCAAAAGCTTCTGAAGAAGCGAGAGAACCATTTAGTTCTGATTCTAAGATTATCTCGGCAAACCGCACATTTAGTAGAGCTGTAAAATAATAAGCTTCAGGTGTTTCCAGCCAGGCTTGTTTTTCTTCAGATGAATTACCCGTGCGCGCCCATATATAGGATTTAGTGGTAAAATTTTGTTCTCTGGTAGGACCTTCCGGCTGTTTAGCAGCAATTTTTTTGGCTATACTCTTAAAAGTCTTGATCTTCAATGCTTTTTGGATCAAAGTCGCAAAAAGCCTGAGAGAATTCAAAGACGGCGGCATCACATTGAAAACTGTGATATTGGGAATGCTCAGAGCTCTATGAACTGTCAACAGTTCAGCCAATGGCACTGCCCAGGCGGGATGCTCGCTGTCAGGAAACATAATTTTCTTTGTATCCTTACCAAATTTAACAGGCATAAGTTGATGATCTTTCCTTATCAGGCAGCCGTCTTTGATTGAATCTACTGTTGATATTGTTGTGCCGCGGCTTGTACCACCGGTGATATGAATTCCCAGTTCTATATATTTCGGATTCTCAATTTGTTCTGCGAGGTATTGCGCAAGACATTCCGTCGCGTAAGTTATAAAACCTGCCGCTGGTATCATGACTATACTCTTAGCCTTGGCTTGTTTGTCCAAATCGAGGATATGTTGGATAGTGTTAAGATCGCCGGAAACGTCTATGTAGTGGATTCCGTTCTCTATACAGACATCTGCTAAAGGACCGACTGTTAGGGGATAGGGACCCGCAAAATTTGATATAAGTTTGAAGTTAGATAGTTTTTCGCTGACCGAATTTTTATCATTTAGATTGAGGATTAAATAGGGCAGATCATATTGCTCGGCTATAGGTTTGATCTTCTCAGGTGACCTGCCTGCAATGACGGGATTATGCCCTTGCTTTACGGCTTGCTCGACAACGAGTCTGCCGGTATATCCGTTGGCGCCGTATATAAGCCAGTCGTTTTGTATCAAATGCGATCCCTCTTCTTAATCATATACGTGACTAATATAAAATTAAGGATTATAAAAAATAAAATCAATTATTATTTGATAAATTTTGCTATTTAATTAAAGGCTTTTATAATATCTTAGTAATAATTCTTTGAAATAAAAAGCCTTCCGCTTTTCTTAAACGGAAGGCTTTTGAAAATTCATCATCTCGGCAATGGATTTTATATCATTCCGAGTTCTTTTCCTACTTTCGTAAATGCTTTTACAGCCTGATCGACATGCTCGGTTGAATGTCCTGCGGAAAGCTGCACGCGAATTCTGTCCATCCCCTTGGGGACGACCGGATATGAGAAGGCAATAACATAAATGCCTTCGTCGAGCATTTTATCGGCGAAATCGACTGCAAGCTGTGAGCAGTTATCGTATTTGCCGAACATGATAGCTGCGATCGGGTGGTCGCCGGGGATAATGTCGAATCCGGCTTCGGTCATATCATTGCGGAATTTCCGAGTATTGTTTTCCAGTTTGTCGCGAAGCTCAGTAGATGCCATTAATACATCCATAACTTTAATAGTTGCGCCGACTGTTGACGGCGGAACTGAGTTCGAGAACAGATACGGACGTGCCTTGTTGCGCATCCAATCGACGATTTCCTTGCGTCCGGAGATACATCCGCCGGAAGCGCCGCCTAATGCTTTACCGAAGGTCGTTGTGATTATGTCAACGCGTTCCATAACGTCGCGATATTCGTGGGTACCGCGACCGGTTTTGCCCATAAAGCCGGTTGCGTGACTGTCATCAATCATTACCAGCGCTTCGTATTTTTCTGCCAGATCGCAGATTTTGTCCAACTGGGCAATGTCGCCGTCCATTGAGAAGCAGCCGTCAGTTGCGATCATCTTAAAACGACAACCTTTTTCCTCTGCTTCTTTCAGGCATCTTTCAAGTCCTTTTAGTTGTTTGCCTGTAGCGGGATCTTTCTTTTCTTCGTCGCTGAAGTCGTTGTGGGCAAAAATCCAACGCTGCGCTTTACAAAGGCGGATTCCGTCAATTATCGAAGCATGGTTCAATGCGTCGGTGATGACGGCATCTTCTTTGCCAAGAAGCGGCTCAAATAGAGCGCCGTTTGCGTCGAAGCAAGAGGAAAACAGGATTGTGTCTTCGGTGCCAAGGAATTTGGTGACCTTGTCTTCCAATTCCTTATGGATGTCTTGGGTTCCGCAGATGAAGCGTACGGATGAAAGTCCGAAACCTCTTTCGTCTATCTTCTCATGTGCTGCTTTGATAAGGTCGGGATGTGATGACAAGCCCAGATAGTTATTGGCGCAGAAGTTAAGCACTTTTTTGCCGCCAACTTCTATTTCGGCGCCCTGGGGACTTTCGATAATTCTCTCATGTTTATAGAGTTTCTGGCTATGGAGTTGTTCCAGTTCATTTTGCAGGAAATCTTGCATTTTTCCAAACATATTTACTCTCCTTTGCTTATTATTAAAATATGGATTTTTCCATTTTTGTATTTTTTTCAATCTATTAAAATAAGAATTACAAAGATAATTAACATTGTATAGCATTACAAGTATTTTTGGGGTTGTATGTAACCGCAAATGTGGGAGGTCGTGGTTGCAGCTATTATTTATAAAATCGTGTTTCAATCCAATATTATTTCTCTATTCTCTTTAGCTGACTGATAAAGGGCTTCGAGGATTTTCATGATCTCCACTGCTTCCTCGGTGGTGGAGTGGACAGGGGAGAGCCCCTTCACGGCATTGATAAAATGGCGGATCTCGCTCTCGAAGGATTTGCGGAGTATGGCGATGTTGCTGCGTTCGGGGATTTCCGGGGCGGGGTAGAACCTGTCGCCCTCGTGCTTGTAGAGGCGGACGGGGTTTATAGATGCGGCGCCTTTGCTGCCGTAAACGTCGCAGTAGAAGTTGGTTTTGTCACTGAAGAGTGTCCAGCTTGCCTCGAGAGTGGCTATGCTGCCATTCTTGAAGTGCAGCGAGCAAACGCAGACGTCCTCGACGGTTTTTGTCTTATGCTGAAACGTGGTCGCTTTTACGGAATGGAGGGGGGCGAAATCGTAGATCCACATTAGCGAGTCGAGCATGGATATACCGAGATCGAGCAGCACGCCGCCGCCGGAGACGTCGATCTGGTCGAGCCATTCTTTGCCGCGCTTTTGCTGGAGCCAGCCTGCTTTGACGTAGAAGACGTCGCCGAGCTCGCCGGAGTGGACGTAGTTTTTCAGCATGATAGTGTCATAGCGGAAGCGCTGGGTCATGCCGACCATTACCCTGCCCTTCGAGTTTTTCTCGGCATCGAGTATTTTTCGGGTTTCTTCGAGGGAGCGGGCGATGGGCTTCTCGATAAGGACGTTCTTTCCCGCCTCGAGTGCCCGGCAGGCAAGCTCGCTGTGGGCGTCGGTGGTGGTGCAGATGTCAACCGCCTGGATTTCGTCGAGGGCGAGGAGCTCGTCCATAGATTCGCATACATAGGGTATGTCGAATTTTTCGGCGATGCTTTTCGCGCGGGAGTTCATCTTGTCGTGGACGGCAATGAGCCTGACGTCCGGCTGGTGGCTCAATGTTTTTAAGTGGAAGTTCTGGGCTATTTCCCCGACACCTACTAACGCAATGCCTATTTCGTTCATAATCCCTGTCAATTATTGCCTAAAAAGTGCTTCATTTTTGTTTTTAAATTTAAGAAAATTTTCGAATCTGTGAAAGTCTGAAAATTGGCTGAGGGAAAAAGGCTGCTGGCTACGGGCTGAAGAGTTCTAAATTATAAATTGAGTGAGCGTCTTCTGATGTGTTCCGACGCAGGAGCGTTCCCTCGTTGCTAAATTCCGATTTTCCCTCGTTACTAAATTCCGATTTAGTAACGTTTTTGACAGATTCCCAAATCGGAATTTGGGAATCAGGGCATAGAGGGGGAATTTGGGAATCAGGGATTATAAGAATCCACCCCGTCACACTTCAATAAGGGGAATAAGATTCCTGCGAGGCTGTCTTAAAAGTGATTAAACCTGTGGAACGTCATTCTGAGCGCAGCGAAGAATCCAGTCCTGACGGGCTTCCTGGATTCTTCACTCCACCCTGCTGAAGCAGGATTTTACCTCGTTACTAAATTCCGATTTAGTAACGTTTTTGGCGGATTCCCAAATCGGAATTTGGGAATCAGGGCATAGAGGGGGAATTTGGGAATCAGGGATTATAAGAATCCACCCCGTCACACTTCAATAAGGGGAATAAGATTCCTGCGAGGCTGTCTTAAAAGTGATTAAACCTGTGGAACGTCATTCTGAGCGCAGCGAAGAATCCAGTCCTGACGGGCTTCCTGGATTCTTCACTCCACCCTGCTGAAGCAGGATTTTGCTTCGCTCAACTTCGTTCCGTTCGGAATGACGCTTATGGGACAGCCTCATCCTCTACATTTGCAGAATGACTTTTCCTGACTTTTAGGCAACTGAGAAAGTACCGCAATTTATAAAGCCGAATCCTCAAATATTTTTTATCTTTGTAAGATCTAATTAGATTGTTCTTTAATTTTTTGATGTGAATATGACTGAAAATAACGGGAAATTATACAGCGAGATTGAAGTAAACCTCGACGAAGCGCTGGCGGTCGGGCTTACGAAAGAGGAATATGAAAAAGTGGTCGAGTATCTGGGCAGGACTCCTACTTATACGGAATTGGGCGTCTATGGCGTTATGTGGAGCGAGCACTGCTCGTATAAAAATTCGATCAAACAGTTGAAAACGCTGCCGCGTTCGGGCGGAAAGCTGCTGGTGGATGCCGGCGAGGAAAATGCAGGGCTGGTCGATATCGGCGGGGGGTATGCTATTTCGTTCAAGATCGAAAGTCATAATCATCCGTCGGCGGTGGAACCTGTGCAGGGCGCCGCTACAGGTGTCGGCGGTATCCTGCGGGATATTTTCTCGATGGGCGCGCGACCGATTGCGGCTCTGAATTCGCTGCGCTTCGGCGAGCTGGATAATGAACGGACGAAGTTCCTGTTCCGCGGCGTAGTGAAAGGTATCGGCAGCTATGGGAATTCGTTCGGTGTGCCGACTGTCGGCGGGGAAGTGTACTTCCAGCACTGCTATCACGGCAATCCGCTGGTGAATGCTATGGCTGTGGGAATTGTTGCTACGGAAAAGACAGCTTCGGCAGTGGCGGACGGTCCGGGTAACCCCGTGATGATCGTCGGCAGCGCTACGGGGCGTGATGGGATTCATGGAGCCTCGCTGCTGGCGTCGAGGGAGTTTACGGAAGAGTTTGATACCATGCGCTCGACGGTGCAGGTGGGCGATCCGTTTGCGGAGAAGCTGCTGCTGGAGGCGACGCTGGAGCTTATCGAAGCGGATGTGCTGGTTGGCGTCCAGGATATGGGGGCGGCGGGGATTTCCTGCACGACCTCGGAAATGAGCGCCAGGAAAGAGAATATTGGAATGAATATAGACCTCGATAAAGTGCCGCTGCGCGAGAAGGGTATGACGGCGTATGAGATTATGCTGTCGGAGTCACAGGAACGGATGCTGTTTGTGCTGAAGAAGGATAAGGTCGATGAGGCTGTCGAGATCTGTAATAAATGGGAGGTGCCGATAACGCAGATAGGCGAGGTGAATAAGGACGGCAATCTGCATATTTGGCATCAGGGTAAGAAGGTTTGTGATATGAATGCATGGTCGCTGGTGCTGGGCGGCGGCGCCCCGCAGTACGACCGCGAAGCGAAGGAGCCGGATTACCTGAAGGAGACAAGGAATTTTGATTTTTCGGCGCTGGAGTATGAAACGCCGAATGACCGCGCTTTTTGGAATATCCTGAAGTCGCCCACGGCAGCGTCGAAGAAGTGGGTATTCGATCAGTATGACTCACAAGTGCGGACGAATACGGTGAGCTATGTAGGCGATGCAGCGGTCATGCGGTTGAAGGAACTGCCGGGGAAGGGAATTGCTGCGAGCACGGATTGCAATTCGAGGTATGTATATCTGGATCCGTATAAGGGCGCTGTGGCTGCGGTGATGGAGGCTGCGAGGAACGTCGTGTGTACAGGCGCCGAGCCGATAGCTATTACGAATTGTCTTAATTTCGGGAATCCGTATGATCCGCAGCTGTACTGGCAGTTCAAGGAAGCTGTACGCGGTATGGGCGATGCCTGCCGCGCACTGGATACGCCGGTGACTGGGGGTAATGTGAGCTTCCATAATGAGTCACATGACAGCGCCATCTATCCGACACCTGTGATAGGTATGCTGGGTATGATCGAGGATCTGGATAAGACAATGTCCGCCGGTTTCAAGGATGAAGGTGATATTATATATTTAATTGGCAATGAGCGAGAAGAACTGGGCGGCTCGGAGTACCTGAAGAGTATTCATGGTCTGGTGGCAGGGCAGGCGCCGGATATAGATATAGATGAGGAGTTAAAGCTGCAGAAGTATTTGCTGTGGGCAATCCAAAGGAAGCTGGTGAATTCCGCACATGATTGCTCTGAAGGGGGGATAGCGATATGCCTGGCGGAGAAGTCGATATTGTCGAAGGAGAATAATATCGGTGTTGAGGTCGATCTGGGAGATGAACCGACGCCGGGGAGGTTGTTCGGCGAGTCGCAGTCAAGAGTGATTGTGTCGGTGTCGCGGGATAAAGCGCCGGAACTGGAGAAGCTTCTCGAGGATACGGATATTTACTATGAAGAGGTCGGCAGGACAGTTAAAGATAAATTTGAGATTAAGAATTGTATAAAGTCAACGTGCGAAGAAATTTATAAGGAATATGAGAATGCTATTCCAGAGATAATGGAGTTG
>CAZXYS010000023.1:0-20969 GCA_964645005.1 uncultured Hyphomicrobiales bacterium
ACACCAGCAAGCTAAAGCATGCTGTTGCAAGTGATTACAAATAAATGTACATATTGAATGAAAAATCTGGGTTTAACTAAATTTCTTTATAAATTATTTAGCCGGTCGGTAATACCACAAATGAATGAATGTGCCGGGAGCTACTCTCTCACCCGGAGGCGGTAATTGTTTATCCACGATGTACGCCTCCCACGTACCGTTATTATACATTCCCTGAATATTACCGCGTTGAAGCTCCAATTCATCAATCAATTTCAAAGATTCCTCGAGTTTCAGCGAAGTAAACTGAGGTACTATTATATAATTTTCCGGTCCTTTGCTTATCACCAAGTCAATCTTTTGTCCGTAATGAGCATACTGCCCGGGCTTAACTTTTTGGGAAATTACAACTCCGGGAGAAAACTCCTTGCTATACTTTTGTGTTGTATCGCCGGTTTCAAGACTCTTTCGCATTAGCAGTACTTTTGCTGCGCGAAACGACCTGCCCTTTATATAGGGCACCTGAACGCTGTCCTTTCCTTTACTGATAGTAAGGAAAACTATCCTTCCTGACTTGACATTTGTTTCAGGAGAGGGTGATTGTTTCAGGACATAGTTTTTTGGATATTTATCACTGAATTGCTTGCTGCTGACTTGAAAATCAAGATTTTCTTCATTCAATACTCTGCGGGCTTTCTCTAATTTCATGCCGACAACCTCAGGCACCAACACATTTTCCCGTCCATGCACATAAGCCGGCATAATAACCTTATCAAAAAGAATAAATAAAAGAAATATTCCAATGCAGAATCCAAGGAATATTAAAATATATGGTGTGGGATTCAAGTCTACCTTTTCTTTCCTATGTTTTGATTTTTTATCTTCCTCAGGTTTTTTCCGAAGATACCTTTTTAGTTCTTTTATTTCTTCTTCTTTCATTGACAATTATAAAAATAATTATTCTTTAATATGACTTATTAGAGAAATACCTATTTTAAAGTCACAAATTACGAAGATTTGTTTAATTTTGTAAATTTGAATTTTCGAAATAATAAGGAGTATGAATGTCTGGTAAAGAAGAAAGATCAACGGAAAAAATAATTGAGATAAAAGAAAACAAAAGCGCACAGTTGCAGGGAGCCTTCGAATTATTGACGAAATCAGATAATCTGGTAATAACCACTCACGTAAACCCTGACGGCGATGCCGTTGGCAGCGCTCTGGCTGTGTATTTCTACGCAAAGCAAAAAGGCAGAAGCGCACATGTAATAATAGATTCTGAGGTGCCATTTAATTACAAATTCCTTGAAGGATCTGATCAGATACATATTAACAAGCAGGAAAGAGATGAGCAGATTATTTTAAATGCTGATACAATCTGCGTGGTTGATCTTAATGACAGTAAACGCCTTAAGTCTTTGCGGGAACCTGTTCTTAAATCAAAAGCAACTAAAATGGTAATAGACCATCACATGGAGCCGCGAGAATTCGCAGATCATTACTATGTGGACACCGATGCCAGTTCTGCCGGAGAAATGATATATAATGTAATTAAAATGGATGATGAGCTAATCCTTGACAAGAATATTGCCGATGCCTTGTATGCAGCTATCATGACTGATACCGGCAGCTTTAGATTTCCCCGAACGGATGGCGATGTACATCGGATCATTGCTGATCTTATAGATTCAGGTGCTGATCCGGTAACACTTTACGACGAGATTTATAATACGCTCCCTTACGGGGGATTCCGGCTTATGGGATGCGCTTTTAAAAGCACGGAGCTATATTATGACAATCAATTTGCGATAATGAAAATAGCCCGCGAGGATTTTAAAACAGCAAATGCAGCCGAGGAAGAAGTTGAGAATATTGTGGAAAGTTCATTATCGATCAAAGGAGTGAAAGTCGGTATTCTCGTTACTGAAATGCCGGATCGCAATGAGTTTAGATTATCATTCCGTTCAAAAGGCAACTACAGTATCAGGGATTTAGCAATGAAATTCGATGGCGGCGGGCATTTTCATGCTGCCGGGGCACGGGTTTACAATTCTACGCTTGATGAGGTTGCAGCCTCCGTAATAAATGAAGCTGAGATGTTGTTCAATGAGACTCACTAAAAGATCGAGGCTGTCCCATAAGTACGAGAATCGCGTAAAAGTCATTCTGTACGTAAAAAAGGTAAAATTGCGTAACAACCTTACAAGTGACAATAACCCCGTTATTTAATTCTTCTTTGCGATCTTAGCGTGACACTTGCTTAATTATCAAAGTATAACTTTTAGGAAATATTGAGGCTGACCCATAAGTGGTAAAATCTCGGGAACGTTATTCTGAACGCAGCGAAGTTGAGCTTGCGAAATCCCGCTTTAGAGGGGAATCCGGTATTCATCAGATTCCTGCCCTGCTAAAGCAGGATCTAAAGACATTCGCAGGAATAACACTCATTGATTTTTGAGTCAGCCTCGATTAAGGGATAATATATCAGATAATCTTATTCATCGCCGTTTCAATAATTTTAAAGCCGTCATTAATATTGGCTTCTGAAATATTTAGAGCCGGTCGGAACCGGAGAGATTTCTCCCCGCATGGAAGAATGAATAATCCTTCCTCAAAGCACTGATTTCTAAGCATGCTGCGTATATCAGAGTCAGGCATATCGAAAGCACAAAACATGCCTATTCCCCTTACATTGGAAATTATGTGCGGGAAATTTTCTTCCAGCTTCCTGAGATTCGACATGATTATCTCGCCTTGCTCTGCTGCATTTTGAATGAGATTATCCTCATCAATTATTTCCAGATATTTTGTTGCGCGCGCCATATCAGTTAGATTACCACCCCAAGTTGAGTTGATCCTGCTAGGAACGTGGAAGACGTTGTCATGTATTTCATCTATCCTGTCTGTTACAGCTATACCGCAGATCTGCATTTTCTTACCAAAGCACATTATATCGGGTACAACTCCAAAATGCTGATAAGCCCACATCTTTCCGGTAATGCCTACACCTGTCTGGATTTCGTCAAAGACCAGCAAAGTATCATTTTCATCAGCCAGATTGCGTAATTGCTGCAGGAATTCTCTGCGGAAGTGATTGTCACCGCCTTCGCCCTGGATAGGTTCTATAATGATGGCGGCAATATCATCTTTATCTTCTGCAAATACTTTTTTGATCTGCTCAACCGCCTGCTTTTCCTTTTCTATGACTTTTTCAATATTCTTTCCGGCAGCCGGAAAATCAATTTTGGGATTTTCAATGCGCGGCCAGTCAAACTGAGTGAAATACCTGGTTTTGTTCGGGTCAGTATTAGTCAGAGACATTGTATAACCTGTCCTGCCGTGGAAAGCCTGCCTGAAGTGAATTACCTTCTTTCCTTTTTCAGTTTGAAACCCTTTCTTGAAATTCTTCCTTACTTTCCAGTCGAAGGCAGTCTTCAAGGCATTTTCCACTGCCAGTGCTCCACCGGAAATGAAAAAATAATATCTGAAGTCTTCGAGATTGCCTATTTCGCTCATAGTTTTTACAAGAGCAGCCATCACTTCGGAATAAAGATCAGAGTTCGAGGGCTTATTCATTGCTATCCTGCCCATGTAATTGATAAATTCATCATTCATCATCTTTGGGTGGTTCATACCAATAGGCATAGAAGCAAAGCAAGTGAAAAAATCCAGGTATTTGTTCCCATTTCGTGCATCGTAGAAATATGGTCCGGTGCTTTTTTCAATATCAAGTACATAGTTGAAGCCATCGGCTTGCATTTTTTTTCTTAGTTCGGAATGTACATCCTGCGGTTTCACATAATATTTGGGGTAATATTTTTGTTTATCAGTCATAATATCACCTTTGTTTTAAATTATTTTACTATCTGATTTAAGATTTGTTTAATTAGAGCTATGTTCGTTAGCGAGCGCTTGGATTTGATTTTTTAGAGTACTGGCAAGTAAGAACCGGAGTGCTGCATGTTGAGAAGCATAATATACTGATGCTCGAGGCAGGAGATGAATGAACCGCCTCGAATTGTTCCCTTTTGTCTAAGGGTTATATTTGCTTTTATGGTTCTGTTTCTCATAATTATAAAAATAATTATTTTTTTTATATATATAAAGAAACGAAAGGACTCTATAAAAATTTGTTGTTAATCAATAGATCCATGTTATTTTTGAATAAAAGCAACTTTGGAGCACGGGTCTGTTTGATTTATCTAATTAAATTAAATTCCATTTGTGCCTTTTTTTCATTTTTCCTGTTCATTATTGGAAAAAATTGCGTTATTATTGGTAGAAGTTAAATTAATAAATTCTATTATGAAAGATTACGGAAAATACAGCGACGCGGAACTGCTTACCCTGATAAAAGAATCGGGCGAGAGTGCTGACAATGCTTTTCATGTGCTTTATTCCAGGTACTCGGAAAGGACTTACGGCTACTGTATTTTCCGCTCTGACAGTTGCGAGGATGCGCAGGAACTGATGCAGGAAACATGGATCCGCTTCTATAAATCGGTGAGCGGCGGAAAGACGCCGGCAAATGTGCTGCCGTATCTCTTCACTATTGCGAGAAATCTCAATATTGACAGGTATAGAGACAATGCGAAAAAGAAAAATCCGGATCTGAAGTACATTGATGAAGAGACGCTGGAGAAAATTGCAGATCCCTTCGATTTTCAAAAAGAGATGGAAAAGGAGGAACTGGCGAAGCTGGTGAAGATAGCGGTCAGCAATCTTGACGATATTTACAAGGATACGTTCACGCTTTACTGGTTCGGCGATCTGAACTATAAGGAAATAGCTTCCATTGTCGAAGAGACCGAAGCATGCGTGAGAACCAGGATAAAGCGGGCTTTCGAGATGGTTGCTAAAATCATAAAACCATATTTGACAAATATTTACAAATAATAAGAGCGTTAAAATGAAAGATGCAAGCGGCAAAATATTAGACTATCTGCAGGGGAAACTCTCGACGGATGATGAAAAGCAGCTTTTCACGGAGATGGCGTACGATGAAGAACTGCGCAGTCAATTCCGCTCGTTCACGGCGATAGACAAGTCGGTGAAGTCGAGTGCCGCATCATTTTCCGTGCCCGGCGGTGTAACCGAAAATATATATAAGGGAATTGGGCTTTCCATGCCTTTTGAGAGCGCCCCGGCAAAAAGTCCCGCTGGCAAAGCAATGTTTCCCGGATGGAAGTGGTTTATTGTATCGGGGATTTCGGTGATAGCTTTTGTTTTGGGATTGCTGATGAATCCGGTGATTTTCGGCGATGAGGAACAACCGGCGATGGCAGAGAGAAATGTGGTTCCAAAGATCAGTTCGGAAGAGATAGAAACGGATGATAAAATTGAATTAGATATTAATTCATTGGCTAAAATTGAAGATAATGAAGCCGGAACTGCAGCTTCTGCCGGAGTTTCAGAAGATAATGAAGAGCAAAAGCAAGCTGTATCCGAAACTCAGGAAAGCGCTAAGAAAGCAAAACCTGAAACCAAATTATATCCAATTCGAAAAATAACCAATGCAAATGTCGGATATAATTCGGACATGTTGGACATGAGCACTAATGGAATTCCCCGCAGCAGCGGTATATTTTCAAAAAAATCAAATAATAATGGTGATAATGAAATTAGTGTTTCAGAAGATAAAAGCACAGGAATATCAATCGAATTCAAGGGCAGCGCGGCGTGGTTTGTTTCCGAGCCGAGGATAGCACCGTCGAAATATTCACCGCTGCACAATCTCTCATTGAGCGGCTTTTACGGCATCAATGAAAATTTGAAGATAGGGCTGGAAGTAAAGCAAGAAACTTTCTACCTGGAATACAGGGGCACGGAAGATCGAACTGATTTCAATTACTACCAGCAGCCGAATTATACGACGTTCAGTCCGACATTGAGATATAATCCATTAAATTTTAAGAAGATAGATCCCTTTGTTCAGATCGGCGCCGGTGTGAACAAAGGCGGATATGTAGTGAAACCTGCGGCAGGTGTGGAATATAAGGCTTACGCCGATCTATCATTTGTTCTGGGCATGGAATATGACCATTTCTGGTATTTCCACCAGAACAATTGGTTCAACACATCAAAATTCGGAATTAATTACGGAATTATTTACAAATTTTAGGAGAAGAAAATGAAAAAGATTGCTTTATTATCAATACTAATGCTTGCTTTCGCAATATTTACGCAGTCATGCGAGGACGCCGTCAACAGCGAAGATAATATTCTTAAAGAGCCGATAGGCTCGCAGTTGACGCAGACGGATACGCTGGAGCAGTTGGAACTGCCGGAGACGGATTTCGCAGAAATGGCTGCGGGGAAAAGTATAGTCGATACAACGACATGTATCGCCAATACATCGGATTCTCTGACTATCGAGATTAATAGTCTTGAATTGGCAGGTCCTAACCCTGACGTATTTACAATATTTAAAACGGAATTTCCTATCGCGCTTAATCCGGGCGAACAACATTGTCTCGCGGTTAGATTCAATCCGCCGGAAGCCGGCAGCTATGAGGCTAAGATCATTGTCAACGGCAATGAGGATTTTTACGTGATGGTAAAAGGGACGGCGAAGGATGAGATAATGAGCCTGGATTATCCTGAAGAGATCGATTTCGGCAGCACTAATATCGGAGACATCAAAACTTCCGAAATATGTTTCTCGAATGATGATTCGACAGAGTTTATCATAGCCAGTCTGGAAGTGGATAATTCGGCTTTTAGTATTAATGATCTCTCACTGCCTGTGGTTATGCCGCCCAACAGCCAATGGTGCATTAACGTTAATTTCAGTCCCACTGAGACAATTCAATATGAGGGGTTAATAACGATTAACGGCGATCCGGACATGCAGATTGTTGTAAAGGGGGAAGGGGAATAATTGAGAATTCAGATGTGCCATACCTGCCAGGTGTGGCACATCTTAAGTTACCTTGTAACTTTATTTCATATCATCTGTTAATTATAAAAATCCATAATTCATAATAAAATGAGTGCAGCTATGAAATATGTGATGATTCCTTTGTTCATTTTGCTTGCATTGCAGCATCTCGCGGCGCAGAGCTTCCATGTGTATAATCTTGATCATTCCGATTATCCGACGATGAGGGCAAATTTTGTAATAATGGATCAGAATGATAATTTCGTCACAAACCTGACCGAATCGGATTTTACGGTAGAAGAAGACGGGCAAAGCCTGCCGGTCAATCTTTTGACCTGCCCCGAGGTTAAGGATTATCAGCCTATATCTTCGGTTCTGACAATAGATAATTCAGGTTCAATGTCGAGTACCGGGCTTGATATCGCCAAAGCGGCGGCGAAGGAATGGATACGCATGATGCCCGTTTCGAAGAAGATTGAATGCGCTGTCAGCAGCTTCAACGGCTCCGGTTTTATCAATCAGGATTTTACGAAGGATAAGACAAGGCTGAATAATGCCGTTGATGCGCTGTCGGCAACCAATGGGACATCGTTTCAGGCTGCTTTACTGGATGAGAATACCGGCGCGTTGGATATTGTCCAAAACGGACAGTATAAAAAAGTGATAATCCTGCTTACGGACGGGCAGAGCAGCTGCAATGAGCAGGAAGTAATCCAGCGTGCGAATGACATGGATGCGGCGATTTTTTCCGTGGTGATAGGGATGTCGGCGCCGGGTGTGCTGAAGAATATATCACTGAATACGGGCGGCATGTTTTTCGAGAATATAACCACTGCCGAAGAAGCCAAAGCTGCGTACAGATCTATTTTTGTGATGTCCACCATGAGTCCGCCCTGCACGATAGAGTGGGAAAGCGATAAATGTGAGACCTGCCGCAGTGTGGAAATATCGGTTCCATCGATGGGATTGTCCGATGAATTGGATTATAAGATACCTTTGGAAAAAATTTCACAGTTTGAAATAACACCATCCAATTCCATTCATTTCCCAGATATCAAGCCGAATAAAGTCTATGATACGGTTGTTACAATTACCGCAAAAGCTAATGATATAAGGATCAATTCGATAAGTTCGGATAATCCGCTGTTTTCGATAACGGATTACGGCGGTTCGGCGCCGCCGTTTACTCTGAGAAAGAACAACAGCAGAGTTCTTACGATAAGCTTTACGCCGAATGACAGCGCCTTAAAATATACGAAAATTAATATTGAATCCGATGCCTGCATTGGGAGCAATATCTATGCAAACGGCGGCTATTTTCTGAATCCGAACGATACGAGCGGTCATGAACTGACCCTGACGCATCCGAACGGCGGAGAGCTATTCCTCGACGGTTCGGATACGCTGGTGACATGGGAAGGAATCCTGCCCAGCGATACGGTAACGCTGGAATACAGCATCGACAAAGGCAGGAACTGGCAGTTCATAACCGATACGGCAAGCGGGCTGGAATACCGCTGGCATGTGCCCATCACGCCAAGCGATAGCTGTTTGATGAAGGTTAAGTATGAGAGTTCAATGAAGCCTAAGGAAAATCCGATTATTATTAAGACGCCTGCGAGGGATGTGAATGATATTGCTTTAAGTCCGGATGAAAGAATGATTGCAACATGCGGCAGGGATTCTCATTGGAACTCGGATGCTTCGAAAGAGATTATTATCTGGAATATTTATGGTAAGAAAGAAATCAAAAGATTAAAGGGACATAATAGCACAGTAAGATTAATTGACTGGAGTAATGACGGAAGTAAAATTGTAAGCAAAAGTTCGGATTCTACTATAAAAGTATGGGATGTTGAAACCGGAAATGTAATCTGGTCAAAAGATTTTGAACCAACATGGTATAATATCTCGTTGGAATGGAGCCCTGACGACAAAAGTATATTGACCATTGGTCAGGAACATAAAATCACCGCTTTAGACGCTGCTAATGGTAATATCATTCAGCAATTTCCCGATGATTACAGAGCTTATACGGCGCATTGGTCGCCAAAAGGCGATAGGATTTTATCCAGTGCGCATTCAAGGTCATCCGGAACAATATCTTATACGGCAATCTGGGATTTTCTCACCGAATCAAATCTTGTCAAAATTAAAAACAGAGAAGAAAATACGGTAATTGGTCCAATGGATTGGAGTCCTGACGATTCGGCTATAGCTACACATTTTGTTGAAGGAAAATCGCGCCAACATGAAATACGAGTGTATAATTCCGAAAACGGCAATTTTATTAATTCAACCGGAGTGTTGGAGGTAAATATTGATGAAATAGCGTGGGATCCGAAGAACAGGTGGATTGCTTATGATTATATGAGCAGATTTGTTAAACTGATGGATCCTTATACTTTACAGGTGGATACAACTTTGGAATGGGAAAAAGTCGATTACCATGATTTAGGGGAACATATATTCGACATTACGTCGCTCGAATGGGGTAAGAACGGCAATTTTCTGGCGGCAGGCGGCGGTGACAGCACAGCCCGTATATGGTTCTTCGGCGGCGGTATAGAAATGGAAGACCAGTCCGACAGCATCTGGGCTATAGATGTGCCGGAAGCTGCCGCAAAGAGCGTTTTCATGGGTGAAGTGAAAGTCGGCAGTATTAAGGATTCCGTAGTTAAAGATTATATTGTCAATACGGGGAAATTCCCGATAAGGATAGATACGATTTACTTCGAGAACGGCGATGCGGATATGTTCGGCGTAGTGTCGGGGATGCCGCCATATACGATCGATCCCGGCGATGCGCATGACGTGGAATTCCGCTTTGCACCGACCTCCGTCGGGGCAAAATCCTCGAATATTATTGTTGTTACTCAATCCGGTGCTTTACATGAGAATATTGAAGGTATTGGCGTTGATAATGAACTTGAAGTATTGACGAAAATGATAGATTTCGGCGCTGTGTGGGTCGGCACACAGAAAGACACTGTGGAAGCGGTTCTCAGGAATACCGGCAGACTGGATTTCCATATTGACAGTACGGTAATGCTCGGACCGGATAAGCAGCAGTTTGACATAATAAATGGCGGCGGCTCATTTGACATACCTGCAGGCGGCAATCATACGATGACACTGGCTTTCTCGCCGGTTTACGCAGGCAGGACCAGCGGGCAGATAGGGTTCTACCACAGCAAGAAAGGTTCGCCGGAGAAGGTCGATCTGTTCGGCGAAGGGCTTATTCCCCGAACTGTGGTCTGGATGCCGGACACTACGGTCGAGCCGGGTACTGACGACTTTATAATCGAATTGAAAGGCGCTTTACCTTATGACAAGGAAATATCATTAACAGCTCTCTCTTACAATGCCGAAATTGAGCTGGACGGCACGGCTTTTCTGGCGGAACAGCCTGCCGGTACTATCACCACAGACGGCAGCGGCAATAAGAAGCTGACGGTATCTCTCAGTGGCAGCAGTATCGATATGGCTAACGAAACTGCCACTATCGGCGCTATCAGCGGTACTGTCCTCTTAGGCGAGCAAAAGACTTCGCCGCTTAAGATCAAATCTTTCAACTGGGGCAGGAATGACATCGAGACGGATACTATCCACGGGAGCCTCACTCTGACGACCTGCGTTTATGACCTGCGGAAAGTGAATACTTTTACCAGAACACAGATGAATATACAACCGAATCCGATAAGCAAGAACGCCGAAATCGAGATTGTAAGCGAATCAGAAGGCGCTTACAAATTAAAACTGTACAATATCCACGGAAGGCTGCTGGAAAAAGTACAGTGGCAGTCCGTCGGAGAGAAATCAACAAGATTAATTAATATTGATTTTAAAAAATACCGGGCTGGATATTATCAACTTCTGCTGGAAGCGCCCTGGGAGGTAGTGAGCAAGCCGGTGATGATAGTGAAATGAAAATTTATTGCTATTTACCTTTCAAAGGTTCGGATTCCAGTTCTTCTACAACATCTTCTTCGTGAGGCAGTTTCTTCAGATTTTCCCTGAAAAGAAAGATCAACCCGACAATAACCTGAACCAGAAAGTTTACACCATGAGATACAGTAGCATAAGCAAGAGCTTCCTCTTTGTTAATGTGATAGAAATTGACCATGGCTTCAACAAGCAAACCGTGATAAACACCAAACCCGCCGGGTGCCGGCGAAATAGTGATGGCAATGGCACCAATGATCAATAACAGGAGGGCGTCGAAGAAGCCAAGATTTGCAGTTTCCTGAAAGTTGAACGAAAAGAATATGAAATACATCGGTAGTGCATAACAGAACCAGATGCCAAATGATTCGGCAACCAAACGGAGGTATCTTCCAGGTGTTTTGATTATCGCGAAGCCTTTTGCAAATTTTTCAAAGATCTCACTGAATTTATCAAAGAATTTTTGTGAAACTGGTTTTATTGTCTTTTCCAGCATTAATCTAACTAATGGCGGATAGAAACTAAAAATAACAACAACAAAAAATAAAATGACAACAAAAAGTACCTTTTTGGGATCAATATTTTCAGGTAACGTACTTAGAATTCTCTCCTGCAGAATCAAGAAAGCACCAGCGAAAAGTATAAGTAAGAATATTATATCGAGGAATCTTTCAACTATGATCGTAGCAAATACACTCGAAAATGATACCTTCTCCCGCTTGGAGTAGACATAAGGGCGCACAAACTCTCCGCCGCGCGGAATCATATTATTAATTGCATAACCGACCATCACCGCAGAGAATAGATTAAAAATAGATTTTGCCTTCATTATCGGCTTCAGCATGGTTTGCCAGCGCATTGCTCTAAGAAGGTGAGAAAGAAGCATGATCGGTATAGGGACAAATGCCCAGACATAATTAGCTTCTTTCAGGTAAATCCAGGTCTGCTTAAAATCGAAATTACTGCTTAGAAAATACCAGATTACAAGACCAATTATCAAAACCGTTAAAGCATAACGGATGTATTTCGTTTTCGGGGACTTCATTAATTTGTGGGCTTCACTCATTATTTGATGACTATCAGATGTTTTTTAACTTTCTAATGATTAATAATTATTATAAAACTCAAAATTAAAAGTTTCAATTTAATAAACTTTCTTCTCAAAATAATGATAATTCTTGATAGATTAAGCAAGTGACGAATTAAACAAGAAATTTGTTAGAAATTTTGCATTTGAGTTTAATTTTGCTGCCACTAAAATATTTATCCCGGATTCAAAATACAAACTTGCATTTGTGGCAAAAAACAGCTAACTTGCCTCAGCACGTCCCGTCAGATGTTACATTTGACGGGATCCCCCTCTTTGTTGGGTGCCCGAACGCAGTTGCAGCTCAGCGGAAACCACGCTTTAGTGTGGTGAGGGCGGGGTGGACTCTTATTTAATTCCTGATGTTTGTATAAAACCTATAAAAATTATACTTACAAAAGAGTTAGATAGGATTTTTCATTAGATTATTCTTTCATTAGCATAAATAACTTAACCCTAAGAAATTAACCACCCCTTATTTTCCCCTCCTTAGTAAGGAGGGGAGTGAAGCCGAAGGCTTTACGGGATGGTTTTTCTAATTCTTTTAAAGGTACTATGTTCGTAAAAGTGAGTAGTAATGCAAAATTTGGGATTAACCGATCTATTCACTTTAGAAGAAGTAGTAATATGGCTGGATTAGGTATTGTCGAATTGGCTGTCATAGTGATATTACTTTTAGGAGCTATTGTCATTCCGATTATATTATCAAGCAGGCAGAAGAAAAAAATCAAAGAAAAATTGTGAGCATATCGCCGGAAAATCCTAATTTCGTAACCGCAAATAATATCTATCGTCAATAAATAGTAAAATATTGTGAAATAAATAAATATTAATGCAGTTCAAAAAACATAGCGCCTGTATTTTAATATTATTAATAGCTCTGATTAATAATTCGTTTTCTCAGCAATCTGAAGAAATATCAGGAAGTTCCAAAACAATTTCAGTTAATGAAAATGCTGCTATTGCCGACTCTTTAGCTGAAATTGCTGATGAAAGCGGAACTATATCCTCACAGAGTGGCACTATTTCGCCACAGAGCGGTACTATCTCTCAGGGAAGCGCTACCTTCAGAAAATCGAAATCATCCCTTGATTCGACCGTGCATTACTATGCTAAAGACTCGATCGTTTTCAATCTCAATACGATGAAAATGCATCTTGAAGGAGAGGCAAAACTTGATTATAAGGAGCAGAAGCTCGAAGCAGAGAGAATCACTTTTAATTTAAATTATTCCACTCTTTTTGCACGCGGGAAAGAGGATACTATAGGTTCTATCGTTGGATTTCCAAAATTTCATGATGCCGGCGAGACATTTGTCGGTAAGACAATAAGATATAATTTCAAAACTAAAAAAGGCAATATCACCCGCGGTGAAACAGAAATGAGCGAAGGTTTTTATTTCGGTAAAAAGATTAAACGCATAACTGAAAAAGACCTCTTCGTCAAAGACGGCTATTACACTACCTGCGATGCTTCCCACCCGCATTATTATTTCGGCTCGCCTGAGATGAAAGTTGTTGCTAAAAATAAGGTATTTCTCGATCCGATCATTTTTTATGTTGAGGATATGCCGATGTTCGCTTACCCGTTCGGTCTGTTTTTTCCGAGCAAAAGCGGCAGACAGTCCGGCATTATAATACCTGCATTTTTCTTTTCGGGTAATCGCGGCGTAGTTTTCGAAAATCTAGGGGTCTATCTTGCGCTTAGTGAATATTACGATACGCAATTCAATGTTGATCTTTATTCCAAGGGCGGTTATTTGCTTAAAAATCATACAAGATGGAAACTTCGCAATAAATTTTCAGGTAATATGGACCTGCAGTACGGTAATACTCGCTTCTCTCCTGATGAAGAATTTACAGAGAATTTCAGCCTAACGCTGAACCATAATCAGAACATAAATCCGCAATCAAAACTCAATGTTGGTTTGAACTTCAAGACACAAGACTTCAATAGGAAGACTAAATGGGATTATCAATCAACAGTAGAGCAGAATATCCGTTCAAATGCTTCGTATAATTACAGCTTTGATAACGGATCAAATTTTTCGATCTCTTATCAGCGCAACCAGAATATAATTACAAAAGAATTTGATCAGACTCTTCCTAATTTCTCTTATTCGCTGCCAAACTGGCGACCGTTTAAATCCATGATCTCTACCGGAAGTTCCTGGAACTGGCTGCGAGATATTTCCGTAAGCTATTCCGGTTCCGGACTGCACAGTGAAAATAAGAGGTTACAGATAGAAAGTATTACGGAAGCTGATACTACATATCAGGATACAAGTTTTCAAACCACGCAGAGGAACTATATTAATCATAATCCGAATATTTCCCTGAGTCTGCCCAAAATTGGTTACTTTAACTTCCGTCCCAGTTTCAACGGCAGAGCAAATAATTACTTCCGCCGGATGACGAAGACCTTCGATGAAACAGATTCTACAGTTGATGAAACCTTCGAGCGCGGTTTCTTCACGGAATATTCCTATAGTCTCGGGGTAAACGTCAATACGAGGTTGTTCGGCATTCTTAAGCCCAAGATATTTAACATTGATAAAATAACCGGCGTTAAAGCCATGCGCCATACTTATCAGCCCAGTGTGGGATTCTCTTATACACCGGATCTGTCGGATCCCTCACATAATTTTTACGATACTTATTATGATCCTCGCTCCGGTCAGGAAGTTCAGTACTCCCGCTTTGAAAAGGACGGCGGCGGTATAGCTCCGCGTCAGATGAGAAATATGCTGTCCTACAGCGATGTCCACAAATTCGAAATGAAAGTAGATCAGGGCGATACACTTGAAGATAAAAATATCGAGCTAATGACTATGAACCTGTCCACCGGCTATAATCTTGCCGCCGATTCTCTGCGCTTTAGCGACATAAATATGTCCTTCAGGGCTCCTTCACTGGGATTCCTGAATTTCAGCGGCAGGGCGGGATTTACACTGTATGATGACGCTCAGCGCATTAATCAGACTACAGGCGAACCGATACGTGGCAGCTACACGAAGATAGATGAGTTCCTGATAAGTAACGCAAAAGGATTGATGAGGATGACCACCTTTGGGCTTAACTTATCAACAAATTTTTCATCAAAAGGAGTGCAGGTAGGCAGACCGGGGCAGCAAAAGGGGGAGGATACCACAGAAAAAGAAAAGACTCTTGGAGAGAGGTTCACTCAGCGAGAGCAATATACACCGCATAAAGTTGATTATTTCGGGGATTCTTCGCCCGGCTACTCAAATGTTGCAATTCCTTGGGATGCCAGTATAAGTATGTCATTTAATTATTCCCGTCCTTATTCTCGCGGAGACATCACAAGAAGACTTGACCTGAATCTGCGATTCGGTTTCCAAATCACTCCAACTCTAAAAATTGATGCTAACGGACGTTACGACCTCGTAAACAAGGAACTACAGACACCGACTGTCAACATCCGCAAAGATCTGCACTGTTGGGAGTTGACTGCCACTTGGTACCCGGTCGGTTACAATCAGGGGTTCCATCTGCGCTTCGCTGCCAAAGCGCCTCAGCTCAGCGACCTGAAGCTTGAGAGGCGGAGCGGACCGCTTTATTGATGAACATTAATAAAAAAGGGGGCAATGCTGTTTTTGTCTTTCTTTCGACTTCGCCCCGCTAAAGCGGGATTTCCCTTCATAAAAGAGTAGAGACAGACCTCTGATCTGTCACAAAATAATGTTTCTTTCTGAGCATACTCGTAATGTGACTCAATCTACCCAACCTATGGGACTTTTTTTTAAAAAAAATTCCTTAACTTTTTGAAAAAGCTGGTAGTAATCGTTTCACAATAATCGGAACGCATTCATAGATATTCTCTTCAGCTTTGAAGATATCCTGTGCTTTATAGCGGGGATGTGGAAGTTTAATTTTCACATCGTAAATATAGGCGTTGATGAGAAATCTCTCAGCGCGGATGTTGAAGGTACCTAATATAACCTTTTCTGCATTAAGCTTTTCGGCAACCTTCCACATGTCTGATTTATACTGAGGATTATTCGGATTGAGATTCATCTCAGCCAGTAATTGTTCCAGGGAATCCACCGGTACTATTTCATACATATTATTGCTGGAATCTGCAATTTTTAAAGATTTTATTAGCGAGTCCTGCAAATTATAGCACCAGATGTTGTATTCCATTTGCCCGTCCATATTTTCAAATGGAAACACTGCAGTTCTGACCTGTGCGTTTGAGTTAACCGGAATAATAAATAATACTGCTAATACCAAAGTTAAAACATGCTTTTTCATTGTGCCTGCTCCTAATTGTGTAACCTAATCAGATTCCACTAATTGAACAAATATTGAAAATTTAAACAATAGTAAAATATTTCAAAAATAGGATAGATTATCCTTTGTTTTCCTCTTCCAGAAATTCTTTTACTTTTTGGAAGCTGTCTTTCAATTGCTTTTCCATTTCCACAGCTTTTTCCCAATCTCTGTCCTTGGCATAGTTCATAAGCTCTATGCCCATCTCTGCAATATCATCCAATCCGAACTGGAAGCATGAACCTTTCAAAGTATGTGCCAGACGATACAGATCATCGCCCTTTTTCTGTTCAACGAGAGGCTGGAATTGTTCGTTCAGATCATTGATCCATGAATCGACAAATTCCGGCAGCAATTCTCTTACAAAAGGATCTTCAGGTAATTTCAATTTATACACCTTTTTTGAAAATAATTTTTTTTGAAAATAAAATAAATCGATGAAAATTAAAAATATTTTAATTCGGTATTTTAAGTTTCGGCATTGTTAATAATTAATATATATTTGAATTTAATAGATTTAAAAGTTTTATATATGAGTAAAAAATAATATTTATTGGCGGAGAAAACTATAAGCCGAATTCTGTCTTCCCGGTAACACCGGGGAGGCAGTCATTTATCTAGGGATTGCGTTGCCGCAACCCTCGAGCAGCCTACCCGAACACGCCGGTTATTCACCTGTCCCGCGAACAACGGGACTCCCCGTAAAAGGGATAGCGAATTCATGTTTGGCTTTGCTCCGGGCGGGGTTTGCCTAGCTATCGCAGTCACCCGCGATACTGGCAGGCTCTTACCCTGCCGTTTCACCCTTACCTCCATGGCATCCCATTTGGGACCGGATCGGCGGTTTACTTTCTGCTGCACTTTCCGTCAGCTTGGCTCAATGCCTCGCTGCCTTCGCGTTACGAAGCGCCCTGTTCTGTAGAGTTCGGACTTTCCTCGCCACACCTATGGTGCGGCGCGACTGCCCGTTTTCCCCGCTTTTAAAAGAACTTTTTTATTATAGACGTTATTTATTGTGGTCTATTTATCATGTTCGTTCCAACTTTTTTTGTCTTTTAAGAGACAAATTCAGATATACCGGTCAAGATCATAAAAAAATCCCATTTGTTTCTGGGATTAAATTTCATCAAGGTCATCGTCGGTTATATCGAATTCTTCCGGATATAATATCCTGCCGCAATTTTCGCAGAAATATAGTTGATCCTGATTGTTTCGTATCTCAACTATTTTTTGTGGTGGAATGGCACTGAAGCATCCGGAGCAGCTGTTTTTCATAACCTGTACCGCAGCATCGGGATGAAATTCTCTAATTCGCTCATATTCCTGGAGAAATTTTTTCTTGATCGTATCGGCTATCTTCCTTCTTTTTTCAACCAGTTCGTTAACTTCTTCGTTTTGATCGTTTTCAAGAATTTCCAGCTCGGATTTTACTTCCTCCAGAGCTTCAACTGCTTCATTGTGGTTGTTCTTTTGTTCTTCCAGTATGTTCAAAAGGTTTTCCTCTTTCACTCCCTCTGTCCTTAGCTGTTCCGTCAATTGGGAATGTTCTTCGCGAATATTGCTGATCTCTTTCGTTATAGCATCGAATTCTTTGTTGTTGCGAACCTGAAATTGCTGCTTGGAGAGTTTTTCTTCTTTGTTTTTAAGCTCTACGAGTGTGATTTTAGAAGTGGATACAAATTTTCTGATTTCTTCGAGAATGTTCTCTGTTTCTTCAACCACTGAACGGAGTTCATTCTCTTTTTTCTCTTTTTCTCTGACTTTTTCAGGCAGATCTCCGTATTCTTCTCTAAGTTCGTCAAGTTCTTCGTCAACCAACGCCAATAATGCGATGCTATGGATTTGTGATTCCATTTAATATCACCATTAAATTATTTTTTGATTAAATACTTCTTTTGTTCCTCCTTATACTCTTTTTTGTAAGGATAATATGAAACAGGATTCGTCAAGATAGACGAAATTTCTATAGATTTTATATTTTCATTTCTCAAATTATCCTTAAATAGATCCCCAAGAGCTTCCGGAACAAATTGTTCCATCTCATAATGACCGGGATCTATAACCAGTAACCTTTCAAACACGTAATGAAAACTATGATATTTTACATCCGCTGTTATGAATGCGTCAACTTCAGCTTTTAGAGCTTCATCAATAAATGAAGAACCGCTTCCGCCAAGAATGGCAATATTTTTCAATCCCTCTTTTTTCTTTCCGGAAGTATAACGCACAGGTGATTTGCAAATTTCAGAGACTTTCTTGATGAGTTGATCTTCAGTAAGTTTCTCGGGTGCTTCGGCAATAACACCAAGCCCCCGATCAGTATAATTTGAATCGGGTGCGAGGAAGTCCTTAACCTTCAATCCCAATCTGTCAGCAAGTATTTTGCTGGTACCTTCGGAATATGCGTCAAATGCCGTGTGGACTGATATCAGCGCTATTGAATTTTTGATCAGTAAGGTAGTTAATTTCCCGACACGGTCTTCATCGTGAATTTCCATAAGCGGATTAAATATAAGGGGATGAAATGTTATTATGCAATCTGTTTGTTGGGAAACGGCTTCATTTATTACTTCTTCGTTTAGCTCAAGGGATACTAATATTCTCTGAACATCCTCCACACCGCTTTGAATTTGTAATCCTATTCTATCACCTTCCATCGCAGTTTCGGGAGGTAAAACCCGGTTGATCAATCTTAGTAGTTGTGTTAACTGCATTCAAAAACTTCGTATTTGTTTAAACCAGATAAACTACCTTCCATATTATCAAACAATTAATTTGCCAGTTTGTCAATTGTTATAACGTAAACTTACTAAAGTTTATTTTTTAAATACAATTTTTATGGTTTAAATTACGTTTTTTAATAAAATTATTAACTTATAAATAAATTTTGCAAAATGAAGATATTTAGTATTACTTCGATTTTATTATTCCTGATATTATCAATTAATATACAGGCGCAAACCAAAGGTGAACCACCCGAGAAAAAGCCTGACTACTCGCCGGATTCCGTCATGATTTTCGATTCCCCCCGTCCATTAATAGATACAAGGAATCCTGCGGAAACTCTTATCAACTCATGGGGAGGCGATCTGATCTTTTCCTCGCATGGATTTGGCGCCGGTGTATTTTATAGAAGATATCTGGAAAAAGATCTTAACTTATTCATAAATCTTTACATAACCGGAGCAAGAAATACGGACGAGTTCGAGAAAATCTCTCCAACCGGTGAAATCATAGTGCCCAAAAAGATCAACAGACTCTTTATGTTCCCGCTAACCTTCGGATTACAGAAAAATGTTTTTAGCAATGTAATATTCGAAACTTTTCGCCCTTTTTTCACTGCAGGATTCGGTCCAACTTTTATAATATCAACACCTTATGTGCCCGGCAGACATCTAGACGAGGAAATGATAAATGATCCCACTAAACATCCGGGCAAAGTCGAATTTTTCAAATCTTTCGGTTCAGCAGAGTTTTATACCCGGTTGGGCGGATTTGCTGGAATAGGTGCTGATATTGGCAAGATTGACAAATCAGTTTTAGCTGTAAATGTTAGATATTATTATATACCTTTTGGTGGAGATGGATTGGAAAGTATTCAGGGGAATCCCATCAATGATTTCGGTGGATTGTTCTTGTCTCTGACAGTTGGACAAAGATTTGATTGATTTTAAGTTATTACCCTTAATCCTAATTGAACGATATTATTATCACTTATGACCATGCAACTATAGTTCACAATACCCTGTATTTTTAATATTAATCCCGGATTCACAATACAAACGCAATTATTGTATTGTGAATTCAAGTTCATGAAAGCTAATTCCATAAGTCATTATCCGTAGGATCATAGGCTGTGATCAACAGATGATACTCTTGTTCTTATCATTATTAATGCTTTTCAGGGATTGAGAAATGATGCTTACCTTAGGTGTAAGGTGCAATTCTTCCCTGGTTTCTGTTTGCTTAGTAATCCTCACATTGTTCAAAAAAAAATAACGGTCTTATATCCAGGCAAACATTGCTTTTTTGGTGGTCAGTAGAAGTTTAAAAGTGTTGGCATGATTGGAATCTCGGTCAATATCATGATGATTGGAAGTTTGAATGAATAAAGGCGTGCTGATTAGGTTATTAAAGTCGAGGCTATACCTGAAAGCATATACCAATTGATTAGAAAGAGTATTCCAAAGCTGTATTAAAGTGCTGGTTAAAAATTTTTATATGCCATGATCAACCTGATAAAGGATGTTATTACATCTATATCAATTGGTTCTGCTCATAGATCTTCGTTATTGTCAATGAACAAAATTATGCTATTAAATTTATCAAAAAACAAATTTAGTATTCGTATATATAGTCTTTGCCTTCCATTAATAAAATTGGAAGAGTTTTTACAATAAGAGATAAGAATCCCATTTACAGGCAGAACACCTGGGAATGGATTATAATCTTATTTTAGTGACCCCTATTCTAATATAGGTTCCTGTTCAACTTCCTCAAGGGTTTCTACTTCGTCCCTGTCTTCCTTCAAAAAGTCAGCTTTTACTGAATTAGTTGTAACTTCTTCAGCAGCACTTTTTGTTTTTATGACATCATTTACTTCCGTTACTTCGGAAGATTCCGTCTCAGTTGAGAACAAGGCAAGTATATACCATAATATAGCTATTATGAAACTCATAATTTTTTAACCTTATATGTTATTTCACATTCTTTTTTCATATTTATTCAAGTATCGGTTCAGGGTCCGGTTCTTCTGCTGTCTCGATGATATTCGTCGTCTCCCCGA
>CAZXYS010000023.1:21069-66366 GCA_964645005.1 uncultured Hyphomicrobiales bacterium
TTACGTCGGTAAAGAATACCTGCAAGAACCACAAGATTGCTACTAATACGTCCATGCTTTACTCCACTTTTTTTGTTTAACAAACTTTAATGTATTATTCTAAAATCGGTTCAGGGTCCGGTTCTTCTGCTGTCTCGATGATATTCGTCGTCTCCCCGACTTCATCGATATAGTCAGTATAAATCTGATCTGTCAGCACTTCATCTTCCTGAATGTCGGTGATTGCCGGGTCATTGTCGATGATCATCTGATCAACTTCCGCCTGCGTGTAGGTTACGTCGGTAAAGAATACCTGCAAGAACCACAAGATTGCTACTAATACGTCCATTATAGACCTCCGTAAAATTGTTATAAATATAGTTGTTTTTTATTAAAGAAATATATATGTTGTTTATTTTTCAATGAATTACAATTGCCTGAAAATTTATTTTATATAAAATTATTTTCTTCGGGATGAATACTATTAGCCCTTTGTCATTAAGTTAAACTATTGAATTTTTGTAAAAAGAGTTCTATCCCCAAATAAAGAGATACCTGCGCCTGCTTTCGCCTGCGAAGTGCGGGTTAAAAGTTGTAATTTACTGATTGGCAAACAAGAAAGGAGATCATCCATGATACTCAATCCTTTGATATATATATAACATCCTTGTTTTAATTTTTAACTGTTTTAAGCAACAGTTAATAATATCCTATGTAAAATTACGTAAATAATTGGAAATAAAAAAAATAAAATTTCCAATCATTAAAAACTTTTAACCAACACTTCATGTAGCTTTAATATAACTATAATTTTAAAAAAAACAAAACAAATTTAATTATTTTTTTTTAATAATTATATTTGTTTATTAATTTATTTTAATTTTAATTTGTATATACAAAAAAATTTAAACTTGGTCTGCTTTTTGCAGAAATTAATTAAATTTCTTTTTTTTGTAGCTCAGGAATAATTAATAGAGTTATAATAAATTTACGTTATAAAAATATACGAAAAAGTTGAAATTAAGGTTCATACATATTGTTATTATATTGATAGCGTCCAGCTCAACGCTGTCGGCTTCCAATAAATATCTTGACAGTCTTGAATCCGAGTTGGAAAATGCGGAAGGCAAAAATAAAATTGAAATATACAACGATTTAGCATCTTATTATTATAAAGTTGATAAGAAAGAGAAGAGCCTTGAATATGCTAACAAAGCCCTGAATTTGTCCAGAGATATTGGGAATAAGCTGCAGGAAGCCTATTCATACAGAAACATGGGGAAAGCACATTACAGCTCCGGCGAATATGAAATGGCTATCAATTATTTCAATTTCGCTTACAGGCTTTTCGAAGAGCTTAATAACAAAGAAGAAATTGCTAAGACTTTCAATAATTTCGGATCTGCTTACTTGAAGCAGAAGAAATACGATAAAGCAATGTATTTCTATAAAAAGGGTTTGAAACTTAGGGAAGATCTAGAAGATTATGACGGTATAATGAATTTGAATTTGAATCTTGGCTTGCTTTATTTGAATATGAACAATTTTAAAAAATCTATAAATCTCTATAAAGATGCTCTAAACACAGCTAAAGAACATGGTACTGAAAAAGAAATAGCCAAGATAAATAATTTTATTGCAAAAGGATATTATCGCTGGGATAAATACAACAAGGCTTCCGAGTACGCACTTAAAGAACTAAAATACTGGGAATCTCAGGGCGATAAAGAGAAAATAGGGGCTGTCATTAACTTCATAGGGAAGCTTTATTATGATTGGCAGAATTATGAAAAAGCTATAGAATATTATATCCGCTATCTGAATATTGCTGAATCCTTAAATGATTCGGTAAGTATATCCAAGGCATATATAAATATTGGTAATATATATTTTGATTGGAGCAACTACGAAAAAGCCCAGGAATACTATGGAAAATCTCTGGAGGTGTCCGAAAAAATTACTGAAACTGGCAGTATATCTGAAAATGCCAAAATTAAAACAAAAAATAATATAGCTATACTTTATAATAATCTTGGCATGGTTAACAAAAAGATGGAAAAATACCAGGCTGCCCTTGACTACTGCAAAAAGTCTTTGGAAATAAAAGAAGAACTTGGAGAAGAAGAAAAGAAGATATATCCTTTAACAAGTATCGGCGAGATATATTTAAAAACAGGCAACTACGATCAAGCTGCTAAATACGCTAAAGAAAGTCTGGAAATAGCTAAAAAAACCGACGAAATGAAGCTCATACAGGATGCTTACTATCTGCTGTATGAAGTTTATTCCGCATCCAAAAGATATGATATGGCCTTGAATTATCATATTAAATACTCTGCAATAAAAGACAGTATATTAAATGAAAAGGTTATAAAAAATATTGAGGATCTGCGGCTTAAATACGAGACCGAAAAGAAAGAACAGGAACTTGAGAAGAAAGCAACTGAAAATGAACTGCTCAGGAATAAAAATGCTCAGCAGTTAACATTTTTCATAATAGTATCCGGATTAATCCTTATAATATTGGCAGTTATATTCAGCCGCTACCGCCAGAAGCAAAAAGCCAATCAGATGCTCAGCGAGAAGAATACGCAAATTGTTGAGCAGCACCGCAAGCTGGAGAAATTATTCAAGAAACTTGCCGAAAACGAAGAGAAACTCCGGGAAGCGAATGCTACCAAGGATAAATTCTTCTCAATTATTGCTCATGACCTAAAAAATCCTTTGCAAGCATTACTTTTGTCGTCTGATCTACTAGTTAAGTTCAGACATCAATTTGATGAAGTAGAAATGGAGAAGAAACACTTTTACATTAGAAAAACTGCAAAACACATGTCGGAGCTTTTGGAAAGCCTACTTCAGTGGGCGCGCACTCAGACCGGCAGAATTGATTACAAACCGGAAAGAATTGATATTTCACTGTTGGTAAAGGAGAATATTACGGTTCTGTATCCAAATGCCAGTAAGAAAGATATAGAATTCGATAATAAGGTAAGAGATAATACATTTGTCCATGCCGATAAGAACATGTTGACCTCCATTCTTAGAAATCTGTTGAATAACGCAATTAAATTCTCCAACAAGGGCGGCAAGATCGAAACTATAGCTATTGAGAACGGAGAATTTATGGAAGTTATAGTAAAAGACAATGGCATAGGAATATCCAAAGAAGATCAGAGTAAGCTTTTCAGATTGGATGTCCACCACACTACTATGGGTACTGATGAAGAAAAGGGTACAGGATTAGGACTTATCCTGTGCAAGGAATTTGTCGAGATACACGGAGGCAGGATCGATGTGGAAAGTGAACAAGGTATGGGAAGTACTTTTAAGTTTTATCTGCCAAAGAATTATGTTTGATAACCGTCCTCTCCCCTATAATTTATAACATTTTCTTTCTTAATTATTAACAATTATATTCTGAATAATCAATAATGTCACAACATAAATCCTTACGGGAATAATAATGAATAAAATCAATGATAATAAAATACTGATCGTTGATGACATACCTTCGAACTTAACAGTACTTCTGGATTATTTATCTGATGAGGGGTATAATACACTTGTTGCTGAAGATGGCGAAAGTGCACTCAAGAAAGTCAATGAAGAAGTGCCTGACCTTATCTTGATGGATATTATAATGCCCGGTATTGATGGGTTCGAGGCATGCCGGCAGCTAAAAAATAATCCTGAAACAAAAGACATACCAGTAATATTTATGTCATCGCTTTCCGATACGATAGATAAAGTGAAGGGCTTTGAAGTAGGTGGAGTTGATTATATCACTAAGCCTTTCGAACACAAGGAAGTCATTGCAAGAGTAAACACTCATCTGACATTGAAAAATTTACAGGAGGAACTTGCCAAAACCAATGAAGAACTAGAAAAACGGGTTCAGGAAAGGACTGCCGATCTTGAGCAGGCTTTGAAGGAAGTTAGTGAATTGAAAAATCAGATAGAGAAAGAAAAGTTTTACCTGCAGGAAGAGATTAAGCTGGATCATAATTTTGAAAATATAATAAGTGAGAGCAAGCCATTTCAGGATGTGCTCAGGAAAGTGCAGCAGGTTGCTCTGACTGATTCGACGGTGCTGATATTGGGTGAAACCGGAACAGGCAAGGAATTGATAGCTCGTGCGGTACACGATAACAGCAAGAGAAAGAGCCGATCGCTGGTAAAGGTGAACTGCGCTTCCCTGCCTGCTAATTTGATAGAAAGTGAGCTTTTCGGTCATGAGAAGGGAGCTTTTACTGGTGCGCTGCAAAGGAAGATCGGGCGTTTCGAGCTGGCGAACGGCGGGACTATTTTTCTTGATGAGATAGGTGATCTGCCGCTGGAGCTGCAGGCAAAGCTGCTTAGAGTTCTTCAGGAAGGTGAGTTTGAAAGGCTGGGTAATCCGAATACCTTACAGGTAAACACACGCGTTATTGCAGCTACTAACAGAGATCTTAACAAAGCTATTGCAGATGGGGAATTCAGGCAGGACCTTTTCTATAGATTGAATGTGTTCCCGATTGAATTGCCGCCGCTGCGCGAGAGGAAAGATGATATTCCTCCGCTGGTAAATCACTTCATTAAAAAATATTCGAAGAAGATAGGAAAAAATATAGAGAGGATACCCCAGAATGTTATTCAGTCCCTGGAGAATTATGAATGGCCCGGGAATATACGCGAACTGGAGAATGTTATCGAGCGTGCAATAATCCTCTCTTACAATGAAACATTGAGTATCGATGATACTTTTCTGGTATCTAATGCTCCCAGCGAAGAGGTGAAACCTACCGAAGCCACTACTCTTGAGGATGTGGAAAGGCAGCATATTGAGAATGTCTTGAAGGAATGTAACTGGATTATCGACGGCAATCGCGGCGCTGCGCAAAAACTTGGACTTGCGGCGAGCACGCTGAGAGATAGGATGAGAAAGCTGGAGATAAAGAGACCAGTTTAGTGTTTTCAACTGTCCATCAATAAATCGTAACATGAGCTTAAATCAATTTATATTAAATCACCTCAATTTCAACGTCACTTACATGTCTTAACCAAACATTAGATGCTTTTATCTTTTCCAACAACTTTTTGACTTTCGCTGTCACAATTATTGACAGCGAGCCTTCCGGAATAAATATATCGCTTTTATCCCATGCAGCCAGGTCGAAGTAGAGTCCCCTTTTCATCTTATAGCGACCACCCAGCGGTATGGGCGGATCTTTAAGGAATACTTCACCTTTAGCATCGTCTATCGGACCGCTTCTGCCAGTGACGGCGAGCAGGGAATAGCCCTCGATATGTTTTCCCTTCTTATTACGGACTTCTGCGGGATAGGTTTTCCAGCCGGTGATGCTGTTTTCTTCGAGCGCTGATTTGATTTTTTCGGAGATGAGATAGCCGCTCACCCAGTCGGTATCAATAATGTCGTAGATCTTTTTCCCCATGTAATATTCGAAAACTATCGGCTTATCTACCGCGGCTTCGCCGTAAACGTAAGGCTTTTCGTCATCGATCTGGTCAGTTTCGACCAAGAGGTTGCTATCGATGTAGTTGGTGCTGAATTCGAAGAAGTTTGAATAGTCCATGGTGTTCTCGCTGTTGGTGATTTATGTCTAAGCAAAATAAAACTTCATAGTTTTAAATCATCAATCAATTTAAATTTATCTATTTTGAGATAATCAGAAATATCTTTAAAATATTATTCAAAGTGCCGATCTTAAGCGGATAATGATCAGGTATAGTTATTTTATGATTCTCGTCATGATAATCAGAAATTAAATGGATATGACTACCCTTTTGCCTGATGATTTTGTAATTGAACTTTGATAACCTTTTCACAAGGGTTACACCATCTATGTCGCGGGGTAGTTTAGACATTTTCTATTAATTCTTCCTTGATGTAATGAAGTCTAATAATCTTTGGCTTTTCACTTTGATCTTCGAAATGAAGCGCAACAGCTTCTTTGATATTTTCTTTTAACTCACCAACCGAATCACCCTGCGTAAAAATACTGTATCCCAGTGCTTTTGCTATAAAGCCGCCTTCAATGTCTTCTTCAATTACAAATATAATTTCATTCATTCTATTCCTTTTGTTTTTGATTTATAAACGGTTGAAAAATTTAAAATTACAGTGTAAATTGATCACCCCGGATCCGCCAGCGCCACCGGAATAATCTTACCATTCATGAATCTGTGGGAGTTCACGCTGAAATTGACGATGAATTCCGCCATGTCCGCGCTCGATACAGGCGCCTCGATGCCGGGGAAAGCTTCCTGCAGCATTTCAGTTTCCACCATGCCGAGAGCGAGGCAGTTCACTGCGATGTTGCGGTCTTTTAATTCTTCGGACAGGCATTCCGTCAAGCTGCAAATCGCCGCCTTGCTGGTGCTGTAAGCGGACAGCCCGGGGAATTTCTTGCTGCCTTGGAATCCGCCCATACTGCTGATGTTGATTATATGCGGCTTATTGGCTTTCTCGATGAAGGGGAGCAGCGTTCGGATTAGCTTCACCGGTCCGAAAAGGTTGACGTCGTACATCAACTGCCATTCGTCGTCGGTTAGATCGGGGAATGGTTTGTTGACGAGCTGCCCGGCGTTGTTTATTATTATGTCGAGGTGTCCCAGCTTCGCTGTCACTTCCTGCAATCGGCTGTAATTGCCGCTGCGCAGATCGAATTGCAGCGGGATGATCTTGCCTTTTTTGTCGTTTGATCTATTACTTAACTCCTGAAGATTTTTCTCGCTTCTTGCTATTGCTACGACGGTATTGCCTTCTTGCTCAGTAAATTTCAGTGCCGTATCGCAGCCTATACCGTTGCTTGCGCCTGTTATCAGTATGTTCATTCGCTCTCTCTAATTTGTTCGGAATTTCTGACTGGTCTTTTTAATAATAAGGATTATATTCGAAATATGCAAACTGTTCTCGATATTACTTGCTTGATAATCAATGTATAAAAAATAAATTATTAATATAATGGGATTTTATTCGTATATTAATTATGGCATTTATATGACATGGGGATGACACGGCTTCGACGAGGCGATGGAATCCGAAAGCGGCATGTCGTGCTTGTCCGGTGGAGCACGTAAATACAACCGGTCAATTAATAAATGCCAACGATAATTACGCAATGGCTGCGTAAAAAATAGCAGCCACATTCGTTATAGGGCTCGCCTGCCGGCGTTATAACGGGTGTCGCAACCAGGCAGGCTAACGTGGTTTCGACCGGCGCGAAAACCACGTGAAAGACTTTGCCGGTAGCTGCCGAAGGACCTGTCGTTCGGTAACCGCAGCAGCGAACAAATATAGAACGACTAAACATGTAGACGCTTCGGGTGAAGCGCTTCGGACGCGGGTTCGACTCCCGCCATCTCCACCCGGTTAAAAAAAAACCGCTCTGATGGTAAAAGTCAGAGCGGTTTTTTTTATTTGAAATATATAATTAATTCCCGTTTTTTACTACGTTACCTGATTCTGTCATTTTAAAATATACGGCATTAGTTTTGATTACCGATGACAATATCATTGTCCATTTACCATCGTGAGGGATCATATATATGCGGTCTCCCATTGAAGCACCACGAAGTCCCAATTTCGCTGCTTTTTCGGGATCCGATATTGTAGCGATGATCAACGTTTCTGACAGGTCTCTAATTCTGGCGGCTTGCTTTCTGTCAATTTTGACGCCCTCTTCAGCTATGTGCCGGCTGAATAAATACATATTTTTTGATTGATCAAAATTTTCGTAGATGGCGGTGTCTTTTTTTCTTAAAATTATGAAAGCTCTGTCCTGCCCCTGTTTTATGTATTTTCTCCAATATTCATATTTGTAGAATCCTTCAAACTGGCAGAGTTCAACAATATCTCCTTTTGAAACCCCTGTAATGCCTTTTAACTTCATTTTGTCAGGATTAATAACCCTTCCCCACAGCAAAGGCTGCTTTTTTCCTACGAGAAAATTGCTGTCGGTTAGGAATCCGAATTCTTTACCGATGAAGTCATACCAGCCGCCGTTCAGAGGGCTGATAAGTTTGAAACTGTCTCTTATTCTGCCAAAATATAGTTCGAAATTCTCATCCGGGGTAATTGTCATATAAACGCTGTCGCCGCGCCATACTCTTGTCAAGCCGGTGCGGTAGAATTTATCTTTATCGATAATCATGGCTCCGTATCTGAAGTTTGTTCCCGAATCGGAATATGTGACAGAGCTGTCCGTGGAAAAGCCCAGATCTTTGATACATCGGTGGATAATGTTGCTGTTTAGTTTCTCAGGCTGCGCTTGAGCGGAGAATAATAATAATACTGAAAATAAAGCAAATATAAATGATCTTAAAATATATTTCATTTTTGATTTTGGTTTTAAATAATCTTACCTTCTCACAAAAATACGGGATAGTACCTTCACGTTGAGCGCCGCGAAGGAGCCGGTATTGAAATTCATACCGGCTCCTTTGCTAAATTATGTATTACGCTCAATATCACTTTAATTTACTCTGGTCAGTTAGACGCTGCTCAGATGATCGCATAATTATTATGCCGCTGCAATGAAATACTGAACATTTATTTTCCGATAAAGATCGGGGGTGCGCTTTGAGAACCACTCATCAGGATGATCTTGGAATTGGGTGATTCAGCAAGTTTCTTCTGTACCTGCATGTATTCGAACTGCAGAACTTTTTCGGTCAGCGACTGTGCTAAAATTCTCTGGGCATCTGCATTACCCCGGGCTTCCACACGCTTGCGTTCTGCTTCCTGCTTTTCTTTTTGAAGAACGAATTCCATACGCTCGGCATCCTGTATAGCGGTAATTTTCCTTTCAATACTTTGCGCTACCTGCGTAGGTAATTTTATATTGCGGATAAGCAGCTTCTCAAGAATAACACCGCGTCTTTCAAAATCAGTAATAAGAAGGTCTCTTATCTTGTTCTCAAATTCTTCTCGTCTTTGGGTGTAAAGTTCTGTAGCATCATAATATACAGCTCTTTCTCTCATTTTCGATCTAGTAAGTGGTCTTATAACTTTAGACTCGTAGTCAAGACCAATCTTTTTGTAGATATTGGGAGCTTCTATAGGCATAATTTTGTAGAGAACCGTAACATCTATGATAACCTCCAGACCGTCTTTACTTAGTACTCTGATTGCGTCGCCGGCTATGTTCTGGCTTTCCTCAGCAGCAGATGACATTGTGTAATTCTGAGTTTTGATTGACATTTGCTGGATGTCCAGCAGTGGATTTACAACGTTCAGTCCTTCGTAAAGAACGCCTTCTTCGACTTTTCCGAAAAGAACCTTGACACCGATATGGCCTGAATCGACCTGCCGGAAAGCTGACACGAGAATCCCTATCAAAACAAGCACAACGCCAATAATCATTATGAGACTTTTATAGCGATTAATCGGGCTTGTTGACCGGGCTGCTGCGAGTCCGATAACAAATGCGATGATTCCTAAAATAATAAGTGGCATGGTTAACTCCTGTTATGTTAAACAAATAATATTTTTTTCATTTTTTGATTTCCCAAGAGTAATTTAATTTTATTTAATTAATGATCTATTAAATTGAAAGTCAAAAATAATCAATAATTATGAAATGAAATAGAAGTAAATTTGTATGACTATCCTACAATACAATGTTATGAAGGATTTTTCTTTTCTCAGTTTTAACTTGTAGTACTGGCGTAAGTTTATTCACTTTCCCGGATTATTTATTAAATTTTCTTTTCATATATCCTGTAATATCTGTATCGTTTGGCGTTAATTGTCACAGTCAGTCCGCGGTTCATCTTTTCATTGTCTTCGAGCACCCATGAGGCTTCAGCTTTTAACATATTCAGTTTTGGACCTCTTTCTCCGAACTCATAGTACATTACTGAATCCAATCCTTTACTCTGATATTCAGGAATAACCCCTAAAACAATGATGCGGAACTTGTCGATTTTACTCTTTTTGGTCATAAGCTGCCAGGCAGCACCTAACAATCCCCCTTTTTTATTTTTTATTAGCAGTTGATTAATATCGGGCAGCCCTAAAGCGAATCCTGCAGGCTCACCATCAGTCTCCACAATAAAGGCAAGTTCCGGTTCGGCGACCTGCTTTAGATCCTCGGCGAGGAAATCAAATTCTTTATCGGTCATTTTGACGAAGCCCCAGTTCGGTTCCCAGGCGGCGTTATATATTTGTTTAAGGGTTTCTACATCTTTTCTGAATTGTTCCTTATCTTTAAAGTTAACATTTCTTATGGTCGTTTTATATCTTTTCTTGATAGCGTCCTGTATTCTTTCAAGCTTGGGTGTTCTGTAATCGTCATACTCCAACAGATAGGCATAGAGGTCTTTTGCCTTTTGCAAGCCGTAATTGGAGATGAGATCCATGTAATATTTCGGATTGTAGGGCATTAAAACAGTTGGCGGTTGGTCAAATGGATCGATCAAAAGTCCGCATTCATCATTTTGCGAAGGATTCACCGGTCCGCGCATGGCATCTTTGCCTTTTTCACGCAGCCAGTGAGCAGCCGTATCGAATAGTTCATTGGATACTTCCTGATCGTTGATGCATTCGAAAAAACCAAAAAAACCGATATTGTCATTGTGGATTTTATTGTGATTGCCGTTAGTTATGGCTGCGATCCTGCCGACAATTTTTCCCTCATGCTCGGCTAAAAAGCATTGCATATCCGCATGCTTGAAGAATGGATTTTTTTCCTTATCCAGAAGCTTCATTCTGTCGGCGATCAGCGGCGGAACAAAATTCGGATCATTTTTATAGAAATTCCATTGGCATTTAATAAATTTCTTCAGTCCTTTTTTATCTACAATCGGTTTTATTAATGGTTTCATGATGCCTTTATTTTTAAAATACGGATTTAAGTAATACTAAAATTAATTAAATAATAGTCTTTAAACAAATGAAATTAGCTTTACAGTTGCAGAAATTAGCACAATTCATCGAATAACTTTTTATGCTGGGGAAAAGTTTTGATTAATTCATCCTTATCACCAAGCTCGAGCTCTGAAAATTCGAATCCCGGTGCCATAATACAGCAGCAGAGTGTATAGGATTCGTTCTCTGTTGGCCGGACCGCAAACCAAGTCTCAGCCTGCATCAGAACTTGTAAGTCCTCATTGTGGTCGGGATCATTTCCAAGTATCTTTTTCTGGAGTATACCGGCGTTGTTGATTACGAAAATCTCTAAAGGCGCCCCTTCCAGGAATATCCAGATTTCATCAGCTTTTAGTCGGTGGAAAGCGGAATAATCGCCGCTTTCGAGAAGAAAGTATATTGATGTGAAAATGTTATGGTCGATTGTAAATCTATCAGGGAGACAGTCTTTATCGATTTTTTCACCGCTTCTGAAGACTTCTCTGTAGTAACCTCCTTCGGGATGGGGCTCCAAGCCTAATGTATCTATCCAGAAATCCGCATTTTTTGTCATGTTTTGCAGGAAATTATTCATAAATAATAATAATAATAATAATACATACAAAAATAACAATTCGTGAGTGGAATGCAATGATTTAGTTTGTATAACTTGAGATATCCGTTTATGACTATTAATGCACTACAAATCAACTATCCAATAAAATTGTTCACCTGAGTGTGATTGCGAGGTATACAGTAACGAAGCAATCACTTACTTCTTGAGATTACTTCGCTCCGCTCGCAATGACTTGTTTCATTTTATGTCACTTTACCCCAAATTTTTCATTAAAAGAACATAAACAATCTCGTGTTCCCCCTCATCCCCAGAGAAGCTGGCCCAAAAGAAACCGTCTGTTTAGACGTTCTGAGGCAAGTTAGCTGCTTTTTGCCACAAATGCAAGTTTGTATTGTGAATCCGGGTTAAAAGTAGTACTGTCCAGTCAAATACAATGCTGAGGGATAATACCAGTATTCGGAAAGCTGCCTGCCGTAGAAAGTGATGCCGGCGAGCCCGATGTTCATATTTTGCAGTACGTTGTAAGTGAAGTTGAGGCTGACAAGTCCGCTGCCGTCGTTGATATTGTGGATGACGAAGGCAGAGCCGTTGACCAGTGCATGGATCTGATAGCTTGCCTGGGCGGCGATGTAATTGACGCCGAGATTTTGGATCTCGCCTTTAATGAGGCGCTGGAATTGAGTGAGGTATTCTTTCTTATCGTAAGTGCCTTCGCCGTTATACTGGTATTCGGCAAGGGCATAGAGGTCTTTTGTGAACTGGTAATCGATGCCGAGGATAGCATTTACGTAATTTTTGCTGAAATCATCTTTATCTGCGGCGAAGACAGCTTCGCCGCGAAGCCCAGCCTCGAAGAAATTGCCCTCGAAATTTGCGCCGAAGACATATTCGTTATCAAAAAAGCCAGCCATGCCCGAAACATCATATTCTGAAAAATTAGTGAGGAAGCGGGCGCCTAAATTTGTCTGATCGAGCCTTTCGCGGAAATTTACTACCGCATGAATATTTGTGAATCCCCCGAAGTAATGTTTGAATGAAACAGCGTCGGCTCCGTCTTTCTCGAGTTTACTATAATTTGCAGGATTGATCGGGTTGAAGAGATCCATCGGCTGCCATATCCTGCCAACGCCCCAGGCTATCATCTGCCTGCCGACGGTGATATCACCTTTTGAGTAATAGTGCGTGTAATAAAGTCTGTCAATATAATGCGAGACGCTGTAGTGGTCTTCATTTACGGGATTCCGGAAGAGATCGACCGCCTGCCGGTTGGTCATACCGGTGCCTTCGAAATAGGGCAGGGCTTCTTCCGCAGCGAGGAAATTAGTTTCGTGGTGGATAGTTATTTCGTCATTTTGTGAAAGGTATATTTCGGGCGTTAAGCGAAGGCGGACGATGTTCATGAAGTAATGGTCTTTATCAGAGTCAAGCTCAAATAATTTGGCTATGGAGGGATTATCAGCATAGTCCGGCATTTCCTGCACTGCGGGCAGGTCATAGACATAGCCGCTGAAATCGTAGTCCATCTGAGCGTATGAACTATATGAAAATAATAATATGCTGATTATATATAAAGTTGGTAATGTTATTTCCATGCTCTGCTTATTATTTATTATTGTTTTAAGATGAGACTTTCCTATAACTCGTTTTTGTTACCCTGAGCGAAGGATCAACCCAGTTTACATAAGTTTGCAACTTACGGATAAATACCTGCAATATAATCTGATAATAGTTGTTTTTATTTAAATCCTTCGCTTTTTGAACATATTATCTGTTTTTTTTTGTAAATAAAAAGTGTTGGAATTTTGTCGGTTGTTATGTTTATTTACAAAAAAACAAAATGTCCGACTATCTCAATGGTATTAACGATGACAATCAATTTTTATCTTGACGGCAAAACTAATCGTAAAGGTGAAATACTCTTTATTGCAGGTCTGGGTATAAAAAATAAGTCTGTATATATTAATACCGGTATAAGCCTCGAACCTAAAGATCGGAATAAAACAAGACAATTAGTCCTAAATCTCATTCGATTATCCGGAATTGAATAATTATCTTAGCTTATTAGTTTCAAAAGTCGAAAAAAGAATACTACAGACTCTTTCAGGATCAAAACAATACATTTGATAACTTCAAACAGAATTTTAAGGATATTGTTAAAAAAACAAGCCAGGATGATGATGAGTTTTTCAGGATATTTGATCTTTACTTTGATTCAAACCATTGTAAGTGCTCCAGAAATAATATCAAGAATTTTGCCGCTTTGAAAAACCATCCGAGAACATTTGAAAGAGAGCAAAAATATAAGCTGTTTTTTGACTCGCTTGATATGAACTTCTTTGACATATTTCTGAAGAACCTTAAAGATATCTTTCAATCAATTAATGATAACTAAACGTGAAATCTGCTGCGTTTTCGTCAAATTTAAAAACTGACTAAGACTTGTTTAACCCAAATTTTGCATTAGAGAATATAATTTTTGGGAAACAATTGCAACAGCAAGCTTTAGCTTGCTGCTAGATCGAAGTATTTCCTTGCAAAGTGCTAAAGCACTTTGTTGCAAAGGATTACAACAAATTCAAGTTTTCTAATGTAGTATTCAGGTTTAAGTGACGGTTACTTTTTAGTAATAATTTTCGTAAGAATTTAAACTTTCTTAACTTAAAATTTTAAACTCAAAACTCTTGAACGAATCTCTCGAACATATCGACGAAAGCCTGAAAGAAAAGGTAGAGTCCCTGCCCAACAAGCCGGGTATCTACCAGTTCAAGAACAAGAACGATACTATAATCTACATCGGCAAGGCAAAGTCGCTGAAGAGCCGCGTAAAATCTTATTTCCAAAATAAGCGTCCCGTCGATGCCAAGACCAAAGCCATGTCGCATAAAATCGCCGATGTGGACGTGATTGTCGTGGATTCCGAGGCTGAGGCTTTCATCTTAGAAGATACCCTCATCAAAAAACAACGCCCGCTCTACAACGTCATGCTGCGCGATGACAAGTCCTATCCTTACGTTCGCGTGACCAATGAGGAATATCCACGTATTTTCTATACGAGGAATATCGTCAAGGACGGCTCAAAATATTACGGTCCGTTTACCGAGGTGAAGCATCTCAAACATATCATGAACGTGATGCGGTCGCTGTTTTTCATTCGTAGCTGCGACTACCACATCACCGAAGAGACCATCAGGAATAAAAAGCACAAGGTCTGCCTCGATTACCACATCGACAAATGCGAAGGACCCTGCGAGGGGCTCGTTTCCAAAGAAAAATACAACGACAACATCAAAAAAGCCATAAAAGTGCTCACCGGCAAGACCAGCGAACTGGAAAAGCAGTTCCAGGACGAAATGAACCGCCTTGCCGAGGAAATGCGCTACGAGGAAGCGGCACGCATCCGCAACAAGCTGCAAATCCTGCGCGAATACACTTCGCGGCAGAAAATCGTTTCGATGGACCTTGTCGATCGCGACATTTTCGCGCTGGCACGGGTAGATGAATCCGCCTGTTCGATAGTCTTCAAGGTGCGCGACGGCAAGCTGCTCGGCAAGCGCCACTACATCATCAAGGAAGGCGCCGAGCAGTCCGATGAAGAGATCATCCGCCGCACGGTCGAGCGCTGGTACTTCGAGACAGACTTCATCCCGAAAGAGATATTCCTGCCCGCCGAACCCGAGGAACTGGAATATCTGACCGACTGGCTCAGCAAAAAGCGCGGCGACACCGTCCACATAAGCTTGCCCAAAATCGGCGAGAAGCGCAAAATGATAAACATGGCTGCTACGAACGCAGAATACATCCTGCGCGATTACCATCTCGCCATCGCCAACAAAGAGCAGGCGGTGCCGCGCATGGTGACTGCATTGCAGCGGGACCTGCGCTTGGGCAAGCCGCCCCGCCGCATCGAGTGCTTCGACAACTCGCACTTGCAGGGCAGCGAACTCGTATCGTCGCTCGTAGTCTTCCAGGACGGCAGAGCAAAAAAATCGGACTACCGCAAATTCAAGATCAAGACGGTGCACCAGAACGACGATTTCGCCGCCATGCGGGAAGTCGTCCGGCGCCGCTGCACCCGCCTGCTCAACGAAAACCGGGAACTACCCGACCTGGTAATCATCGACGGCGGCAAAGGGCAGTTATCGGGCGCCGTCAAAGTGCTGGAAGAGCTGGGCATCCGCGAGAAGATAAGTATCATCGGTCTGGCGAAGCGCTTGGAAGAGATCTTCCTGCCGGGCAACTCGGAACCGGTAATATTGCCGAAGACATCCAGTGCCCTGCGTCTGATCCAGCAACTGCGCGACGAGGCACACCGCTTCGCCATCACCTTCCACCGCCAGCAGGTAACCAGCCGCACCATCCGCACGGAACTTACGGACATCCCCGGCATCGGCGAGAAAACCGCCGCCAAGCTGCTGCAGCAATTCGGTTCAGTCGCCGCCATCAAGAAAACTTCCCCCGCCGACCTCGAGAAGGTCGTCAACAAGAAGACAGCAGAGAAGATTAGGGAGTGGTTTGATGGGGAGGGGGAGAGTTGATTTATTTTTAATAAGATTAGTTTAAATATAAATTATCATTAATTTTTTTTGAATAATTTAACTAAATGAAGTATATTGTGATTAGATAAATGATAATATAAATATTATGAAATAGAGATATAACAACATATAATTTTCTTCGTTTTTATTTTAAATAATATGAATGAAACTGAAAATATAAATTATAGGAAAAAAACCTAATAGAAGAGGATATATCAATGTTATATAATGATTTGTTATTACAAAATTATTATACTGAATATTTTGATAATCTGACGGAAAAAGAGTTAGATGATGAATTTACGGATGATTTAAGAGTATTAACAAAATCATTAAATAAACTACCGGATTCAAAAAGGAAAGCCTTTATTAATATATTATCAAGATATATTGAATTTTATATCGATAAAAAAATTGAGAAACAAATTAACAGTGCATTGAAAAGAATTTTAGATTTCTACATATAAGACAAAGAATAAAGAAAAGAAAAATCCGATTTGGACGCATCTGAGGATTCCCAAGAAGAGGAAAATATCATTCCTGATGATATATTAGAGGAAATCCTAGAGGAAAAACGTGGTAAAGTAGTTAGTGTATTTAAGCAATCTATGTTCTCGAGCATAATGCGTGGGAGTAATCCCATAGCTGATAGGATTACCAGCGACCATATTAGCCAGCTTATTAAAAATTCAGATGAACATGACTTAAGAAATAGGAAAGAGAGGAAAAGTCAAAGGAACTATAATTTATTATTACTCATAATAGGATTAATTTTTATTGGATTCCTAATTGTTTTTTTATATGAAGATCAGGATTTACTTGTAAATATAATTCTAGATATGATTTCATTTATAGGGGGATTAGGCTTTGGCAAATCGTTTTTGAAAAATAATTAACAACTATTTGTATTTATTTTATATCATTCAATAATTCTAGTTTTACATCCTGATTATGTTTGATATTAATAATTGTCAATAATTCACAATCTTAATTTGCTCTTCCTTCAATTCAACTCACACCCAATTCAATATACTACAACAAAATACTGTTTAAAAAACATAAGATCAATTCTCAATTTATAATACTTTTAAATGTTTTATTTTATAAATTCTATTTCAAATAAATCTTCTCTACTTCTTCACAAAAATCATCTTTTTATCACTATATTTCACAAAATAGACACCTACAGGCAAAAATGATACATCTATCCTTCCTGAAAATGATGTAACTTTATAACGTATCACTAATTCACCAAGATAATTGTATATTCGTATATCTGAATCGTTTTTAATGTTACTTTGTTTAATTCCTTGAATCTCGATGTAATCCGCGGCAGGATTGGGGAATAATTTAATTTCCGACTTTTTTTCATTATCTTCAATGTCGGTAATGAGATCGCTTATTTTTGCTTTGTAAATGGCATCACCTGATTTGCCGAGGATATGGCTATATGTGCCAACAAAAATGTAGCCATCCATTATAGCGAATGTATGGACATACAAATTTAAAAGCCCCTTATTTATTTGCTTCCAATTTTCTCCTTTGTCTGATGAAAAGTACACTCCATATCTTTCTACGCCAATGAATATCATGTCACCTGAAGAAATCATTTCCGATCTCATACTATTTTCCGGCAATCCTTTAGTTCTTGATACCCAATTTTTACCCTGATCGGAAGAATAAAACACGCCGTTCTTTGAAGCTATGTAGATATCATTCCCATTCACAAGGGTTGATGATATACATGCTATGGTGTCCGGTAAACCATTACTTCTTTCGTACCAATTATCCCCTAAATCATCAGAAACATAAAAGCTGCTGTCGAGTCCCGCATATAAAGAATTTCCGTAAGCAGCAAATGAAAATATACTTGTGTTGTGGAAACCATTATTCTTTATATTCCATGTATTCCCATAATCTTTAGAAATGTAAATATTTGAAGAATCTTTAGTGGAATTTCTGACAACTATTACATTATCAGTTACTTCTATTGGTAAAATAATATGATCGTTAGGAAGCCCCTCATTTCTTGACTCCCATGTGTTCCCATAATCCGAGGAAATCAAAAAGTCATTTAACTTAGTGGCAAGAATAATATTATCAATCGATGATATAGCTAATACTTTCCTGTTATCTTTCCCAATTCCTTCCCATGAAGCGCCCATATCTTCGGATACAAAAATTCCGTCACTAAATGTTGTAAATGGCGGGAATTCAGATGTAGCGGCAAAAATCCGATCGCCTATAACATACAAATCATTTACTATCGCATAATTAGTTGATTTAATTCTAGCTGTCCATGAATCTCCTTTGTCTGAAGAATAATAAAGCTCTGTGCCGGATACAGCATATAAATTACCATTTGAAACTGCTATTGATGTAACAGCTTTTTGCAATTGTGCCGGTAGGTTCTTATGTTTGTTTACCCATGTCTCACATAAATCTACAGATACATACAAACTATCATCTTCTTTTAAATATATCCTTTCGCCATCAGTAATTAATCTAAATCCATTAGATGATTTGATAAGTTCATCATTTTTTTCAACCCAGGTTCTTCCCATATCCGAGGAAGAGTATAAGTAATTTCTTCCGTCGAAAGCATGAATTTGAGTGGCAACAAAAATGTAATTATCCGGAGTTATTATTTCTTGAAAAAAATAATTGGGTAATTCCCCTTGTATTGATTGCCAGTTATCACCATAATCTTCGGATAAGAAAATATCTTCATAAGCCAATGCTATTATATTATCATCAATAAAAGCTAAGTTAACTATTAATAATGTTTTACCGAGTCCATTATTTTTTTGTATCCATGTTTTTCCGAAATTTGATGACATGAATATTCCATCATAAGTTCCTGCCCATAAATTACCGTTATGTTCTTTTAGTATGTTAATTCGCGGGTGTGATGGCATACCGTTATATCTATTTTCCCAGGTTTCGCCAAAATCTGTTGAAACATAAAGATAGCCATTTCCACCAAAATATAAATTGCTGCCATAAATTAATACAGAACTGGCAGATACTCTCGGTAGTTGACCGAAATCAATTTTTTCCCATGTATTTCCTTTGTCGGTAGAAATCTTATGTCCATCATAAGGGAACTTTGGGTGACTTGGGCGCCCTTCGCTAATAATTAAAGTATCGCCGGACACGCACCTAACTCCAATCTGTGGATCGCTTTGCCAGGAGGTTTTTTCCCACTGGGCATATAAATCGTTTAATGCTAGAATTAGCGATAGCAAAATAATTAATTTCATTTTAATTTTACTTTAAAACAATAAATTTAATTTTTTTATAGTTTGATTTCTGTTTTATTTCTAAAAGATATAAACCATTTGGTAAACGACTTATATAAATTGATTTTTCATAACTACCAGGTAACATTAAATGGTAATTTTTTTCAAATACAATATTACCCAATGAATTATAAATTTTTATAACTGGAGAACAAGTATGTTCGAGATCAAGATTAAAATTAACTTTATTTGATGAAGGATTGGGATATATTATAGTTGAATCTCCATTATTTATTAAATCGTTATTTACTGAAGTTGATTTTGGTTTTCCAAACACAGAAATATATAGTTTCAGATCATCATTATTAGGTAAATCCATGATTCTAGTTTTGGTTTCTACATCACGTAATTCGTATTGATAAGTTATTGCCTCAACAATTGTACTATTATTGTGAAATATTCCTGGAATCAGACCATTACCCCTCTCTCCTGAAGTTACTTCAGTATAACTGGTTAAGTATAATGGCCTCCCTTTATTAAAACCACCTTTATAAGTTCTACCGTTTCTGCCCCAAACAAATAAGTCATGATCCTCATCGATTATCCAATCATTTCCTAAATTAAAGGAACCACTTACCACTCTCCTTCTAACATTATACTCCCCTTCTTCACAATCGTTTCTTTTACCATTTTTTTTAATAGTTACATTATAGTCAGATTGTGGATATTCTGACGGTTCTTCACAAACAAAAGCATAATGCTTTAAAACGTAACCATCGTTAAGCATATAAAAAATTTCACCAATTTTTAATTGTCCCCAACCAGATACGTTATCATAACCAATTTTAGTTTGTTCTTTTTCATTCTCATTATTTGGATCATAGTTTAAATCCTGTGCTGCTGCTTTAAGCATGTTTTCATAATCTTCAGGTTCAGGTATAATATTATCTGGATTGCTTTGATGTGGTGTTTTTAAAAATTCAGATCTTAATAGAGCTATAGCGCCACTTACATGAGCAGCAGATGCAGACGTCATATAAAACCCTACCCATTGATTATAACCATAATCAGTAGTATATATTATAGAGTAATTTCCTGGAGCCAAAATATCCATATACTTTCCCCATTCTGAATGACGATTTCTTTGTGGGTAGCATTCGGGAGGATCTTCTTCAGGATTACCATTATCATGCCACCCAACACTTGTAATCCAATTAGGATCAAAACATGCTGGGTATTGTACGGAATTATCATCATAATTACCTCTAGAAGTAACTATTGATACTCCTTGTTCATAAGCGAAATTAAGTGCATTGTGCATAACTGGTAAATATCCAACTCCTTCATCATACCCCCAAGAACAGTTCATTATATGTACACCCCAACTACTTTGTACATTTTCTGGTTCATTACTGATATAATAATCGGAGGCTGCATCTAAAATTGCTGCAACAACTTTGGCAACTGAAATATCATCATCTTCAGAAACATCAATTTTTAATCCCACTAATCTACACCCCTTGTCCCAGTTATTATCATCAATTTTCCAACCACCTGATATACCAGCTACTCCTTGATATTCATTGGTATTACAATCATTACCATTTGTATATGCTGTTATAATGCCAGCTATCGGTGTCCCATGATCTGAATTAGTAATCACATACTCGTTATTATCAACATAATTCCATACACCTATTACTTTCCCTGATTCACCTTTCCATCCTGCCAGATCGCAATGTTGATAATCCAATCCGTTGTCAATTATTGCGACTTTTATCTCAGAAGATCCAGTTTGATAGTTCCAAGCTCCCTCTGCGTCTGAATAAAATGGCCATAGACTTTTCTGTATATTATCTGGATCATTTTTGTAATAAGTATCTAGAGGTTCAATATCAAAATGACCGTAATTAAAATTTGGCTCTGCTATTTCTAGATTTTCTTGAAATAATAAAGTTAACATTAAACTTGCATTAACTGCTGATGTATCATTATTTAATTTTAATAATAGCCATAAAAAATTATCACAAGTAACCGTATCACCAAATCTTGTGACAGACAATGTATCTGTACATGGATTTGCTGAGGTAATTCGTGTTAGATAAACTCCTCCAAAGCTTTTAATACTCTCCCTTAAGCTTGAATCAGCTATTAAACTGTCTATTGGAAATTGTTCTGTCATAAATTCATGTTTTTGTTCTTCATACCATTCATCTTCTGAAACGATTTGTAATTCGGTTAATGCTGGATATCCTACGTATTCGTAACATAGCTTATCAAGAAATAATGCGTTTTTCTTAAATTTAATGATAATTTCGTCATTGACGAAAAGACTTGTATCAGTAATAGGCCATTCATATTGAATTGTATCACCTAATTCATTTGTAATAGTGGGCAAATCCTGTGCTATGTTTTTGTTAATCAAGCAAGGAGAGATTATTATTACAGATAATAAAATCTCTGTAATTAAATATTGTAGTTTTTTTTTCATTTTTCAATTCCTTAATTGTATTTTATATCAACAATTTAATTTAAATAAATAAAATTTTAAAAACAAGTTTTTATTTATTTATTTTATAATTTATTATAAAAAAATTGTAAAATCTTATGACTTTATTAAATTAGAACTAGAAATTCTTATTTACATCTTTTGAAATAAAAAATAATATATTCGTAGGTATAGATTAATACGAAAAAGACTTTCTCAAAAAAACCAAAGGGCAACCATCACTCATGAGAATACACCTCGGACTCTTAATTTTACGGCTCGCACTCGGGATATTGCTATTGCTGCACGGATTGAACAAAGTCATGAGCGGCATTGGCGGGATAATAGATAAAGCGGCGGCGGTTGGGCTGCCCGAATTCATTGCTTACGGCGTTTATTTCGGGGAAGTCGCAGCGCCGGTGTTGATCATTCTCGGATTGAGAACGCGGCTGGCGGCAATAGTTTTCGCGGTGAATATGGCGGCGGCGGCGTACCTTGTCCATCCCGACGAGATACTCGCTTTCGCGGATACAGGCGCATGGGAACTGGAATTGATTGGGCTTTATTTCTTCGGCGCGGTGGCGCTTATCTTCACAGGCGGCGGTAAGTTTGCGCTCAGTTCGTCAAGTAAGTGGGATTAGAACAGCCGGTTGTCAAACAATTCTATCCGGATTATCTTTGATAAATGCTTTCCACGAGCCGGGCTTACTCTGACCCGCATGATTCCTCAAGGAATGGCAGACAGCCACAGCCAGAGCATCCGTCACATCGTAAAACTCGGGTGTTTCATCAAGATTCAGCATCTTCTTCACCATGAACTGTACCTGCTCCTTGCCGGCATTCCCCCGCCCGGTAACAGCCTTTTTCACTTCGCGGGGACTGTACTCATGCACGGGTATTTCATGCAGCGAAGCCGAAAGCATGGCAGCGCCGCGTGCATGTGACAATTTCATAAGCGATTGTGCATTCTTCGAGTAAAACATCGTTTCAAAAGCAGCGGCTTCAGGCTGAGTTCTGTCAATAACGTTCTCCAGCCTCAGGAATATCTCTCTCAGCCGTAGGTCCATTAGTTCGGACTTCTTCTTAGCTCGTATGACGCCGTACTCGATCAAACGAAATGCACTGCCCTCCGCGGCTATCACACCATAACCGCAAACGACGGAACCCGGATCTATGCCTAAAATAATCATTATTTAATTAAATTTATATTATTGATAATTTTGATAATACTAATTCCAACGCTCCAGCGTTGGAATACATATGTGACGCTCCTGCGTCACAACTTCATGCCCATTCTATGAAAACTTTAATTTTCCCTCTTTCACCTGAATAATCTTTAGCACTGGAATACATCCAATGTGTAGGATCGATTATATAACCTCGACGAACAGGATTATTATGTATATAATCAATTTTTTGATGTAAAATATTATAGTTAGTGATCATAACAGGATGAAAACCTTCTTGCCAAAATTGATAATTCCTGTTCGTTTTATGTTTTAATTTATAGAAATGAAATTTGCTTAAAATGTTATCATAATGATATTCTTTCAAGTAATTAATAGCCTCTTTGGCAGTGTATGATTTAAAATTTGATATTTCTTTTCTTAGATTTTTTGATTGGGCAACAAGGTGGAGATGGTTTTCCATTATAACATAAGCGTAAATTAATAGCCGTTTTTTATTAATAAGATAATTCAAGCTATCGAGTATAATTTCTGTAATAGGTTTGATACTAAAAGCAGATATCCATTCTATTACTGTTAAAGTGATGAAATAGGGATATTCATTTCCAAAAATTTTATATCTGTCTCTTGCCATATTCATTATTATTATAGAACGCCGGAGCGTTATAAAATATCGTTCCGACGCAGGAGCATCGGAACGAGTTTTCAAATCTAACCTGCCACCTCAGCCATTACATTATCATCAATATCGAAATTGGAATATACATTTTGGACATCATCATGATCTTCTATGGTTTCCATGAATTTCATGACCTTCTCAGCGTCCTTGGTATTGTCGATTTTCACCACATTTTGTGGAATGTACTCAAGCTTGCTTTCTTCAACTTCAATTTCTGAATTTTCGAAATGTTTGACGCAATCCTGGAAAGCATCAAGAGAGCAAACGATCCTCGTAAATTCTTCACCGTATTCCATGTCGTCAGCACCCGACTCAATGACATTTTCCAAAATGTCATCCTCGGATCGTCCTTCGGTTTTTATAGTTACCACTCCTTTTCTATCAAAATTCCACTTAACGGAATTAGCCTCGCCAAGACTGCCGCCAAGTTTGGTGAACAGCGAGCGGATCTCAGCAACAGTCCTGTTCTTGTTATCAGTAACTGTTTCAATCAGTACGGCAACTCCGTTGGGACCATAGCCCTCGTATGTCATCTCTTCATAATTAACGCCTTCCAATTCGCCGGTTCCGCGTTTTATAGCTTTGTCAATATTGTCGGAAGGCATATTCACCTTTCTGGCATTCTGAACAGCCAGTCTCAATCTGGGATTTGCATCAGGATCGCCGCCGCCCGCGCGAGCAGCAATGGAAATTTCTTTGCCCAACCGTGTGAATATTTTGCCGCGTTTGGCATCCTGTCTTCCTTTGCGATGCTTGATATTCGCCCATTTGCTATGACCTGACATTTTATTATCCTCGTTTATTTAAAAATTTTATCATTTTTCAGTTATTATAAATTTATCTTCGTAAATTAAAGAAAAATTTAAAATTTATACAAGTTTCAATGGAACATTTATTGCTGACGAAAATATGATTCATATCTTAATCTTGCTTTCAAGCAATTTCAGATTGATTTTTAAAAAGCGGCTAACTTAAGATTTTTCTTTGGATTATCCGGTTTATAATAAATGTCCAATTTTTCAACACTACCGCCAACACCGATCTTTAAAACAACTGATTGATAAGGTTCAAATTTTAATGGATATCTTATCCTGCTGTCATTGTAATTGATAATAGCTGGCACCAGCATTGATTCCTCTGCGTAAGACTGCCCATATTCCAATGGATACTTCAACTTTTTAGCTTTAGGGTGAGCAAAAAAGATGTAAAGCTCTTCCCCGACAACCCGAGCCCAATAAGCCGGTTTATCATAAGCTTTTATCAACGGGGGATTAGCACTTATCCTGTTAAAATCAGATGACACATTTTTCAAATTAAATAACTCATTTAATTTCCTGCGGAAATCGAGGCTCTTGTTTTTGCCTGCTTCCTCAGGCATGTGCTTCAAGCAAATGGGGAAGCCCTTCTTTGCAATATTTAAAATCCTTTCCAAAGTCTCAATGTCAAGGTAATTTACATCAACATACAGCGACGAGAATTCCACATCACCACAATGCAGCTTACCGTCTTTAATTTTTCCTTTCTTCAGAAAGTGTCCGTTTATCCACAAAGGATGATAGCCCTCAAGCTCTTCCGGCATATATTTATAGCGAAGCTCATAAGCACCCCACGACCATTTCATCTGCTTTTCTTCGGGATATTCCCCGGCATACCATGCATCCTCCAGTGGTAAATAAACTGCTGCGTCAGAATAAGTCCTGCCTTTACGCATAATCTTCGATACTTTCGTCATATATTTATTAAATTCACCCAATTCATCTGCTAACGCACCTTTTTTGCCGACATGAACTGTTGCATAGAAATAATTAGTATCAACTCCTTTTGGATTATATGGCTTCCCATGCCAGATTATCTGATTCACTCCATTTGCGAATAAAGCGTCCGCTACAAGCTTCAAATCCGCAGTTTGCTCTCTTCGATGATAATCACCAGGCCAACCGTACAGGCAGGTAAACGTTTCCGAAGTGACTATTTTTTTCGATGATAGAGCTGCCGCCGATGCTGTAATTTTCGAATAATTCGGTTCATATAGCATAGCTTCTGTCTCCGGAATATCTACGCTGGCGTATGCACTTATAAGATCTGTCGGTGAACCTGCACACTGAACCCGCGATAAGGCACCAAGCTCATGACATCTTTCAGTGAAATGCTTATAAAACCGGTTTAGCACCATATCCGCGGCCAGCTTCATATAGTCATAGCGGGCATCACTAAATTGTTCCGAGTATATATCATACATATAAGCCGTTATATCATACCCGTTTCGCTTTTTAAATTCATCGGCAAAATCATCAGCCCAGATCTTTCTTGTCTCCACTTCCCACGAATCACAAAATAGGGCAGAGGTAGAGCCTTCCAGCGCAGGCTTCAGAGCTTCGCCCATAGTTGACGCATATCGCTCAAATGCACCGCGATTCAAATGGTCCAGTACATTCCCCGTATCCGGATGCGTCCATGAAAGCCGCAGGGGTTGTTTGAAGGAGGTATCGCCATAAACTTTGGTTCTGTCTGAATCAGCAACAAAAGTCCCGCCAAAGGGCCAGAGCGTACCGAATGTGAAATCGCAGCCTAATCCGAGACTGTCGGCACATTTTTTCGCATAAGTCACAGCTGCTGTCCATTCCGCACTAAGCCATTTTATTCTCTTAGCTTCGGGATCTCTACCTACGGGATAAATGAATGCAATTTCAACTCCACCGAAATTCTTCTTTTTCAACCAGACCAACTGTGCCCGAATATCTTCATTATTAATTTCCGAAGCAAACCACCACCAGCGGGTATAAGGTTTGCCAGATTGATATACATCATCAGCTTCCATACTTTTTTTACTTTCTTGTGAACAGCTAAATAACGCTGCTAATAATAATATGAGTAGTAATTTTAATTTCATATTTGTTATCCTGATAATATAATTTTTATTCTTATGTTTTTACAAATAAAGTCTTAAAAATCTATGTTCTAATTAAAGAAAGACAAATTTTGAATGTGTAAATTATATTTTGAAAATACGGACAAAAAGCATAAATTCAAAAAAGTGTCATCAGCCAATAAAGGAATTTTTGGACAGAGACCAATTTCTAGATTGGGCAAAAGAGAACTTAAAAGCAGCAGAGCTTTTATACGACAATGGATTATACAACGCATCCGCAAACCGCGCATACTATGCAGCCTTCCATGCAGCGATAACATTTTTATTGTATAAAGGTATTAAACCGGCAATAGATCATAAAACAGTATTAAAATTATTTTCTAATGAGTTTGTTAATAAAAGAAAAGTATTCCCGTCCTCTTTAAAGGATTTAATATATAAATTACAAATTCTGAGAAATATTGCTGATTATAGACATGGTGCCAGTAAAAATACAGCAAAAACACAACTAAAAATTCTAAAAAGATTGTAAGTGATATTTTGAAGGAAATACCGAAATTAATATTAACAGAAAGCAACAAGAATTAATTGATGAATTTTATAGGAAAGCTAAGGAAAGTTTTCCTGAAATTGAATATAAAAGACTTGAGAAGAGTCCTGAAGACCCTGAACACATTTGGATAGTAAGTGAAGCAAATAAAGACGAGGACAGAGAAGAAGAATTTATGGAATTAGTAATTGATATTGAAGCTAACATAATATCAAGTTATGATTATCACATTTCTCTTATGCTTAAAACCCATGAAATGTCCGGCATCGTATTCGAATCCCGATATTGAAAGTCCCATTTCCCTCACCAGTCCTTCTTACAGATAGACATAATTACACAATGCTTCATTTAATATATTTCCCTTTAAGTATTTGCTATAAGTTAGAGGTCAGGTTTAAAACCAGCAAAATATTCAATATTTATTATTTCTTCTTGTATGCATCTTTACGAGGCAAAACACCGTAGATACGAATTTCTTTCTTTTTCTTTTCAATAGTATATAGGATTCTGTATCGACTGACTTTTATTCTATATCCTTCACTTCCAGTTAGCTTAATGCTGCCAACAGGGCGTGGATCAAGCTTTAAATCCTGGATCACTTTATCAACCTTTTGAAAAATGTCTTCGGGTAACTTATCGATCTCTTTAATCACCTTATTAGATAAAACAACTTTATACATCTTTGTTGGAATTTCTCGTTTTCTTATATTCATCGTAGTCAACAAAATACTCAGTTTCTTCTATAGCTTTTTGCAGAGCTTCTCGATCCTCGATAACTTCTATCAACTCTCGAAAGTAATTATTTTTCCTCAGTTCTTCCCATATTTCTCTTGGAATTACGACTTTATCTTTAGAAATTTCCAGCATACTGATGTTCCTTTAGAATTAATAATAATTATAAGTCAAATAATTTAATTTAATAATTTTATTAAAAAACGCCTAAAATAGATTAATATTATGTTTCAAATTGATTAATACATTTTAAAATCAATATTAATGTCACCGTAAACTATTACAAGTATTAAATTTAAAACTTAAAACTTAGCACTCTTAAAACTGTCTCATTCAAACAACTCTATCAGCCCATCGCCCAGCCAATTCGCAATTGCCTGCCGGTTATTCTTCTCGATAAATCGTACCTGATCCAGCGGATTTCTTATATTCCCCAGTTCGATATACACCGTTGGCGGATAAGTCTTCCGCAGCATAAACAAGTCGCGGTAAGACACCGAGCCAGAATAACCTCTGCCCGGCTGAGCTATGCCATACTTCTCTTTGATGGTCTTCTCCAGTTGCTCAGCGAGAGCCAGCCCGCTGCGGCTGTGCTCGTGGTGGTAGAAGAAAATATCAATTCGCTTCCTGACAGACCTAGAATCCACATGAATTACAATAACATGCTGCGATTTAGCAGTTCTTTTATTTTTTATATAGTATTTATTGATAATATCTGCGCGCTTTTGCAGGCGAATGAGCTGATCTGCGTCGATAGTATCCTCATCGAAATAAATCTCATCCCTGTCACATTCCAGGTATTTCCCATCGCGTATGCCATCATCGGGATCGCGCACTATGAGATACACCTTCGCTCCCCGCTGCAGCAAAACCCTTGCCAGCCGCAGCGTCACGTCATAAGCATACTCATCCTCGCAAAGCTCATGCCTGCCCTTAATACCTATTGCGCCCGGATCCGGTCCGCCATGCCCCGCCACAAGATAAAATACCCTGCCGTCCAGCTTCTGATCTATAATCTCAACTTTTGCGTACTCAGGACCGAAAATAGGGAAGACATTCCCACGCGGCTCTTCCGTAGCCAGATTGTCGGCTAAATCCGATATATCCGGCTCGGCGCTCTCGGGGATCTTCTCATAAACATCTTCCGGCAGCATATATACCGGCAGCCAAAGAATATTACTTTCCCGAAAATCCTCAGGTTTTATTCCTTTATCGTGCAGCTTATCATTGTAATCCTGTATCTTCTTGGCATTTGGATAATTATCATAATCAATAGTCGATCTGATAGTTATCCCATTGAATTGAATAAGCCTTATCGGCAGCCTGTATTTCTTAAATCTCAACAGTCCTTTATTTCGGGTAAATTTTCCTTCATTCAACTCATAAAACTTCGATTTATACTTCTCATTGTACGGCAAATCATACCTGTCGAACAGAGAATACACCCCATCGCCGTTTTTAGGTTTCACCTCAAGATATATAACGTCACCGTACATGCTGCAAATACTTACAGTATATACGATTAATAAGATCGTCAATTTCCTCATTGTATGCTGCAATTTGGTATAACCAAATAAATATATATTATTACGTCTAAGTACAAAATGCAAAATAATCTTATTCCGCAAAAGAAACAAATATGATATAATGAACTTTTTAATTACTCGTGTTTAATTCGTAATTTTGTGAATATTAAAAAATTAAATTTTATTATTAAAAAAGCGAAGAATCAATATGGCAGATAGAAAACCATTTTTAGAAAGAGTAAAAGAAGGTGTTGTACTTTTTGACGGCGGTTTCGGCACGGAACTTTACAATCGGGGCATATTTCTGAACAAATGCTTCGAGTCACTGAATTTGTCTAACCAAAATCTCGTAAGACAAATCCACGAAGATTACAAAGCCGCCGGCGCCGACGTCTTAGAAACTAACACTTTCGGCGCTAACAGATTTAAATTAAAACCTCACCAACTCGATGATAAAGTTTACGAAATAAACAACAACGGCGCTAAAGTCGCCCGCGAAGCAGCAGGCGACGAACTTTACGTAGCCGGCTCGATAGGACCGCTCAGCATTAAAATCGAACCGCTGGGTCCAACATCGGTAGATGAAGCGAAGGATTACTACAAAGAACAGATCCGGCCTCTCGTTGACGGCGGCGTCGATCTGCTAATCTTCGAAACATTCATCTATCCCGAAGAACTAAAAGCCGCCATCGAAGCTGCCCGCGAAGTTTGCGATTTGCCCGTCACAGCCCAGATTACAATCGAAGAATCCGGCGCATCGCTTACCGGCGCCAAACCCGAAGTTATCATCGAAGAACTCGAGAGCTTCGGCGCAGACATCATCGGCGCAAACTGCACTGTGGGTCCGCGCAGAATGCTCAACTGGCTCGAAATGGTGCGCGGCATGACCGACATGCCCATTTCTCTGATGCCAAATGCCGGCAAACCAAAAAATTTCGAAGGCAGAAACATCTATCTTACTAATCCCGAATATATCGGCGAATATGCAAAACACTACATCCAGGGCGGCGCTAACGTCATCGGCGGCTGCTGCGGAACAGGTCCCGACCACATCCGCAGAATGCGCAACATGGTCAACGCAGTCAAACCCGAACTCATTCGCAGCGAATCCCGTTCAGTATCATTCAAAAAACCGGACGACGTCGAGCCGGTCGAAACCCCGAAAAGATCGAGGCTCGCCAGGCAGATGCACGAAGGACATTTCGTCAAATTCGTGGAATTACTCGCCCCGCACGGCGTCAATCCGGAAAAGCAAATCGACAAAGCACGCGAGATGTACCAGTACGGCATCGACATAATCAACATCCCCGACGGTCCCCGCGCCAGCGCAAGAATGTCCGCCCTGCTTATGGCGGTACTCATTCAGCGCGAAGTCGGCATCGAAACGTTGCTGCACTACGTCACCCGCGACAGGAACGTCATCGGCATGCAATCCGACCTTCTCGGCGCTTATGCAATGGGACTAAAGAACATCCTCGGTCTCACCGGCGATCCGCCAAAAATCGGCAATTATCCTGATGCTACAGCCGTCTTCGACGTTGACAGCATCGGTTTGATAAACATCATCAATCGCCTGAATCACGGCTTGGACATTGCCGGTAACCCAATCGGCGAACCCACAGGCTTTTTCATAGGCTGCGGCGCCAATCCCGGCGCAATCAACATGGACGAAGAGCTGCGCCGTATCAACTGGAAAGTCGAAGCAGGCGCCCAATTCATAGTCACACAGCCGGTTTTCGACGTGGACATACTCGCGAACTTCCTCAAGAAAATCGAGCACTTAAACGTACCGCTCATAGCGGGACTCTGGCCCCTCACATCAATACGCAACGCGGAATTCATGAATAACGAGATCCCCGAGTGCCACGTACCCGACCCGATACTGAAGAGGCTGCGAGCCGTCTCAGACTCGAAAGAAAAGAGCAGGGAAGAGGGCATCCAGGTCGCCCGCGAATCCCTCGCAGAGATGATGAAGATGGACATCCGCGGCGTCCAGATAGCGGCGCCATTCGGCAGAGTCCAAAGCGTCATCAAGGTCCTCGACGGCTTCACATTCTATTGATAAGCAATATCCATAAAGATTATGTCAATACTTAGATTCCGCTTCACAAAGCATGTGGAATCTTAGTGAAGACAAAAGCATAAAAAAACCGGAAAGAAATCCATAGGATTTCAACATCCTCTTTGCTCTTAATCATCTCAATCACAAAAATCAAATTAATCACAGTTCAAAGCAAACCATGATAATCAATCAAATCAACGGTTTACTTAGCGTTCTTAGCGTGAAAAATTCTTAAATTTTAAATCCCAAAACTTATGACCAAAACCCAGCCCCGGCAGATGTCACATCTGCCGAATTCCCCACAAACCCCCTCTAACACAAGGAAAGAGCCTTCCTGGCTAAGCTGCACTTAGCAAGTACATTCTCTGAAAAGTTACACTTTGCAATTCATAATCATAGTAAATCAGTCTAATCAGCGAAATCTGTGGTCATACTTCGCGCCCTTTGCGCTCTTCGCGTGAAAAAATCTTAACTTTTACCATTAGCTTTTTACCTTTACCCCCTTTTTCAAAACCGCACATTTTTTAAACTATCCAAATATTGTCTCAAAACCGTCTCAGTATATATTTCGGACAGTTTCCTTGTCGTTACATCCCCGCCTGATTAAATTGCATTTAAAAAATCCAAAACGAAAGAAAAAACCATGACACAGACAAATCTAATCATACCAGCGGTTTACCGCCAGGTCAATTCCCGGAATGTTTCGCAACAGCGAGCTTCAGCTCGCTGTTAGTCCAGCTAGGCATGTTCAACCAGCAGCCGGAAGCCTTTAGCCATTTAATTGATACCAGAAAAAAATCGGGCTAAAACGGTATCACACAGCATCACAGTTCCTTGAAAACAAGACCAGCAAATACAAATAGATTGATACCCAAAAACAAACATTTTGATACCATTAGACAAATACTTAACCTAAAAAATTTTGTTCATTGAAACTTAAATTCTCAAACCTGCAAGCCTGTGCAGCCAGTAACCCGCAGCCTACCTCTCCGACACAACCTTCCCCGTATGGATTTTCAGCGACTCGACCGCCGAGTAGGGGATAACAAAATTACCGAAATTATTATTGTCCCATTCCTTGTTGCCGTGAAAATCCGAGCCGCCCGTACCGAGAAGCCAGTACTGGCTGGCTGTGTTATTGTAGTATTTGCGCAGGCTTTCCGAATGCATAGGATGGACAATCTCGATACCGTCAAGCCCGTGCCTTATCATTTTATAGAGGATTGACTGCGTCACAGTCAGCGCCGGGTGCGCCAGAGAAGCCATCCCGCCGCTGTCATTTATCAGCTTGATACATTTTTCCACAGGATAAAAGGTCTTCTGGACATCCGCCGGACACTTATCGCCTATATACTTGACGAAAGCTTCCTTCAGCGTTTCCACATAGCCGGTATCCCGAATAGCTGCGGCGATATGCGGTCTTGTCACCGGCGCTACACCCGCTTTTTCGATGATAAGCTCGAACTCGAATTTGACGCCCAGATTACTCAGCTTTTTCCATATTTTCTCGGCGCGCTGCAGCCTTGCTTCGCGGTATTCCTCGAGGTGCTTTTTAAGCGGGGGGTAGGCAGGATCAAAGTCGTACCCGAGAATATGATACTCGCGGATTCCCTCGAAAGCTGTCATCTCTATGCCGTTAATAAGCTCGATACTCTGTTTTTCGGCATGAGCGCGGGCGCGTTCCAGCCCGTCGACAGTGTCATGATCGGTTATGCTTATTGCGGATATACCTTTCTCGGCGGATTTCTCGACAATCTCTTCCGGCGAATAGATTCCGTCGGAATAGTAAGTATGTATATGCAAATCCGCAACCTTATCCATAGAAAATCAGCTTCCTGCGTAAAATTCTTTTACTTTTTCAATAGTCTCATCAATTTTGATATTATTACGATCGCCCGCAGCCCTGTATTTGAACTCGACGGTGCCGTTTTTCAGCCCCTTATGACCGACGATCACCTGCACCGGCATTCCCAGCAGATCCGCATCATTGAACTTGACGCCCGGATTATCCGCCCTGTCATCGTAGAGCACTTCGAATCCCGCATCCTGCAATTCCCGGTAAAGCTTCTCAGCCGTATCTTTCACTTCATCGCTCTTCGCGACATTCAGACCGATCAAGTGCACATGGAACGGCGTCAGCGACTTATTCCAGATAATGCCCTGTTCGTCGTGGTACAGTTCAATGAAGCAGGCTAAAATTCTTTCGACGCCGATACCGTAGCTGCCCATGATGATAGGGTGTTCCTTGCCTTCGGCATCGAGAAAGTTCGCGCCCAGAGCTTCGGAATACTTCGTTCCCAGCTTGAAAATATGCCCCAGTTCAATTGCACGGACAACCCGCAGATCGGAACCGCATTTAGGACAGGGCTCACCTTCCTGCGCTGTTCTGAGATCGTAATATTCATCAATATTACAATCTCTTGTGAAATCAATATTTTTATAATGAAATCCTGTCTTATTTGCGCCGCTGACAAGCCCATTTGCATCTTTGAGCAAATGATCGGCAGCTACTTTGATCTTTGTCTTCAAATTCACAGGACCTATCGATCCTGCATCCGCGCCGGTAATATTCATCAGTTCTTCCGGCTCGGCGGGACGGAAATTACTCGTCTGAAAAATCCCTTCCAGCTTATGTTCATTAAGCTCGTCATTTCCTCGCATCAGCAGAAGCACCGGCTCATCGTCAATCATGTAAATCACCGATTTTGCACAGCGCTTTTCCGGCAGCCCGAACTGTTCTACCAGATCATTGATGGTCTTTGCATTCGGCGTTGCAAATTCCTCGATTTCAGGATTGTTGTCACCTCTTCCTATAGGCGGCGCCTTCGATTCCGCAATCTCGATATTAGCGGCATAGCCGCAATTATCGCAGATAGCGTTGGTATCCTCGCCGGATTTCGATTCCACCATAAATTCCTGCGACTGTCTGCCGCCCATAGCGCCGCTGGATGCGCCAACAACGAAATACTTCAATCCGCACCTATCGAAGATCCTCTTATACGCCTCGAAGTGCTTGTCATAGCTTTCGTCGAGCGCTTCCCAGCTCGTATCCAGCGAATAAGCATCCTTCATAATAAACTGCCTTCCGCGCAGAACGCCCGATTTCGGTCGCGGCTCATTGCGGAACTTGGTCTGTATCTGATACCAGATCTGCGGCATATCCTTATACGACTTAACATGCTGCCGGGCATGGAAAGTGATAACTTCCTCGTGGGTAGGCGCCAGAACGAGTCCATCTCTGTTTTTCAGGTGAAACATCACATCGCCCATAGCTTTTACGCGGTCGGTCTCTTCCCACAGATCCGTAGGATTCAGCGCTGGCAGCAAGAATTCCTGTCCGCCGATGGCGTCCATCTCTTCACGCAGGACATCCATCACTTTCTTCAAAACATTGTATCCGAGCGGCAGAAACGAAAACACCCCAGCCGCTACCTGCCGGATCATACCGGCGCGCAGCATAAGCTGGTGCGAAGAAATTACCGCTTCCGTCGAAGTTTCTCTCAATGTCGGTGCAAAATATTCTGACTGACGCATGAATAATTAACTCATTTAATAATGAAAAAACTAAAATTTGATTTAACACGAAATTACAAATTTAACGAATTATTTGCGTTTTTGATATATAACAGGCAAATTTATTTTTTAAAACTCTTGAACAATCTGATAACAAAAAGGAAATTTGAAAAGCGAAGAAACTTAATTGGAACTATACCTTCAAATCTTTGATGGAAAACTAAAATAACTAAATTACCGTTGTTAAAATATATTAAATATGGGACTTTACAGATACAATGAAAGTTGAAAATCACATTAAGGAAATACTCACGGAATTAGCGGCGAACAATGTGAAATTCATAGTTTGCGGCGGTTTAGCTGCAGTTCTTCATGGTGTCGAAAGAATGACAATGGATATTGATATATCAATTGATTATTCCGAAGAAAATTATAACAATTTCCTCGATTCATTGAACAGATTGAATCTGTCGCCCAAAGCCCCATTTTCACCGGAAAAATTAAAAGAAGGAAAAATTCGAAAGGATTTGATCGAAAACAAAAACGCCATAGTTTTTTCATTTGTTGATAACAAAAAGCCATACAAGCAATTAGACATTTTTCTATCTGATGAAAACTCTTATCAAAATTTAATTAAATATGCAGTAAAAGTCCCGATAGAAGATAAAGAAATATATGTTATATCCATTGAAAAACTCATTGAAATAAAAAGTTCACTACAAGAACCTAGAGAGAAAGACGTTTTTGACATAAAAATGCTTAAACAAATCAATGAAACAAAAAAAAGAAAATAGTGACATTTCTGAACAGATGAAGCACCTCAACCCGGAAGATTTCGACGGTCACACGGAATTCCACCGCCTTACCCCGGAACAGAAGCTCGAATGGCTCTCACAACTCGTCCAATTTTACTACCACGAAGACGTAGTAAAATTCCGCGAGAGGGGGAATGAAGATGAGAGAAAATAAAATATCCAACTATGCTTCTTTTCTACCGTCAAATTTATAACTTGCGATCATGAAAGAGTTAAAACGACTATTACCATATTTAAAGCAATACAAAACCAGGCTCTACTGGGGTTTTTTCTTTGTGGCTATCGCGAATATGGCTGCCACACTGGCGCCGCGATTGGTAGGCAGCACTATCGACCTCATCAGTTCCGGCAATTTCGAAATGTCAGTCGTGGTTTGGAACATAGCGGCTATCCTCGGTTTGACGGCAGTCAGCGGAACATTCATGTATCTGACCAGACAAAAGATAGCCGTCGCTTCCAGACTGATCGAATACGACCTGCGCACAGACTTCCTGACATCCATCGAACGCAAGCCCGCTTCCTTCTTCGATGATTATCCCACCGGCACACTCATGGCGCACGCTACCAATGACATCAACGCCGCCAGAGAATTCCTCGGACCGGCGGTGATGTTCTCTGCTAACACTATCACTATGGTAGTGTTTGCAATGTATTTCATGTTAAGTATTGATGTTGAGGTGACTCTCGTAGCTTTAATACCGCTGCCATTCATTGCTATGACCACTTTCTTCCTCGGCAGGAAAGTACATGTGGCGTTCAGGGACGTCCAGTCCAAGTTTGCCGACCTGACTGCCCGCACCCAGGAAAGCTTTTCCGGCATTCGAATTATCAAAGCATACCTGCGCGAGATGTTCGAAAGCGGCAAATTCGAGGATATGAGCAGGGATTACCTCGGCAAAAATATGAAGCTCGCTCGTGTTCAGTCTTTGATGCGCCCTTTGATAATGGTGCTTGTCGGCTCATCGATTATAATTGTTCTCGCTTACGGCGGCAGGCAGGTGATCCAGGGCGGCATTACTCTCGGTCAGCTCACCCAGTATTTCATTTATCTGAACTTACTCATCTGGCCAGTAGCGGCTATCGGCTGGATAACAAATCTCGTGCAGCGGGCGTCGGCATCAGCTTATCGTCTTGGCAGGATCCTCGAGCCTTATTCTGCCAAAACGCCGGTGGAAACTGATCAGCCTGAATTTGACATTCAGGGCGAAATCGATTTTAAAAATGTTACAATGAAATATTATCCGGAACAGCCGCCGGTCCTTAACAATATTTCCTTCAAAATTCCGGCGAAAACGTCTGTCGGCATTTGCGGAACGGTCGGCAGCGGCAAGACAACCATAGCCAATCTGATACCGCGCATTTACGAGCCCGCCAGCGGCGATATTTTCATCGACGGAATAAACATCTGCGATATCCCCGTTGATCAACTTAGGCAGGCTATCGGCTACGTCCCGCAGGATCCATTCCTGTTTTCCGATACTATCGCCAAGAATATCCGCTTCGGAAATCCTCATGCGGGGATGGATGATATAATCAATGCCAGCAAAGCTGCCGGCGTTTTCGAGGAAATTCAGGGCTTCCCCGAGAATTTCGACACTATCCTCGGCGAGCGCGGCATCTCTCTATCCGGCGGTCAGAAGCAGCGAGTAGCAATTGCCCGCGCCATTATCCGCCAGCCGAAAATACTTATCCTGGACGACTCTCTTTCTGCGGTGGACACTCAAACGGAAGAGAAAATTCTCTCTTCGCTGCGCAGTTGCCTGGAAAACTGCACGGCGGTTATAATTTCTCACCGCATCTCGACATTGCAGTTCGCCGACAAAATCATAGTTCTCGACAATGGCACAATCATCGAAGAAGGCTCTCACACCAAACTAATTTCCCTAAAAGGCAAATATTCCGAAATGTACAACCAGCAGCAGCTTAAGGAAGAGATCGATAAGCTGTAACCGATAATTCCCCCTTACAAAAGTGGGATAAATGGGGTTGTATTAATCACCTCACTCAAAAAACCTCTTATACCACATAGACAGCGTCAACAGCGAGAAAAGTTGAAATCCGTGATTAGCCTTACCAGCGCTATGTCTTTCAAGCATATTTGCAATGTATTCCTTGCGGAAAATCCCTTCCTTCACAAAATGCGAATTGAATAATTCATTCTTTGTGAAATCATGCCACTCATTGCGCATCCACTCATTCACCGGCGCCCAGAATCCCTGCTTCTTTCTGTAAATAATTTCCTGCGGCAATATCTCTTCCACAGCTTTTTTCAGGATATTCTTAGTGGTTTTCTTGTCGGGCGTTTTCGTCTGGGGCGGGATTGACATTGTAAACTCGACGAGCCTGTGATCGAGAAACGGCACCCGCGCCTCGATGCTATGCGCCATGCCTATCTTATCCACACGCATCAGCAGCATTTCCGCCAGCCTATGCCGCAGCTCGACAAATTCTATCCGCTGAAGATAATCGGCGTCAGACTTTTGCGCCAGCGCCTGCCGGTGAAGTTCCCTGCCGTATTCGCCGGAGATCTTCGCCAAATCGGCATATTTTTCCGTCAGCAAACCATGCTGGTGCGTCGGCGCAAACACCGGCGAGCCGCTCCAGTACAGCTCCTCATTGAATGCAGCGCGCCGGAAATATTCCAGCACCAGCGGCTGATGCATCCCCATAAGCAGCGGTTTAACCGCCGCATAGCCGAATTTTCTCAAAAAATAGGGGAGGGAGGTATAAAATTTCCAGTAGGTACGATAGAAATTATACTCCCGCAGCATCCAGGGATAACCGACGAATTGCTCGTCGCTGCCTTCGCCGACCTGAATCACCGTAGTTCCCGAATCGCGCGTCAATTTACTCAGAAAATACAGCGGCATACAGACCGGATCGGCATTGGGCTCATCCTCATGCCAGACCAAATCATTCAGAATAGGAAAGGCATCTTCAGAATCGATGAGTATCTCTCTATGATTTGTATTGAACTGCTTTGCAATCTGCCGCGCATATTTCAATTCATTATATTTCTCGAGCTCTTTGAATCCCACGGAATAAGTATCTATCGGGCGATCCATCAATTCGTGCATCAGCGCCACATTGACGCTCGAATCAATTCCTCCGCTCAGAAACACACCGAACGGTACATCACTCATCATTCTGTCCTCGACCGCCGTCCGTAGTATCCTGAGTATCTCTTCATGAATATCCTTCTCGCCAAGCGCAGTATATTCGGTATTTTCCGTCAAGGGACTCCAGTATTGGGATAGCTGCGCTTCTTTCTTCACATTAAAAGTAAGGTTTGTAGCAGCCGGGACTTTACGAATATTGGCAAAAAGGCTGTCGGTATTGCCTGTCATGCCGAAATTGAGGTAATTCGGCAATTGCAGCATATTCATCTCCGGCGACACAGACGGATGCTGCAAAATCGACTTAATTTCCGACCCGAAAATCAGCATTCCATCCTGCAGAGTATAGTACAGCGGCTTAATGCCAATGCGGTCCCGCGAGCAGAAAAGCTCTTTCCGTTCATTATCCCAGATAGCGAAAGCCCACATGCCCCGCATCTTACGGACAATATTCTCGCCGAATTCCACAAATCCGTAGAGTATAGTTTCCGTATCCGTAGCCGATTTATACTTATATCCTTTAGCTTCTAGATCATTTCTGATTTCGCGGTGATTATAAATCTCGCCATTAAAAACGATGGTAAATCTGCCGTCGGGCGTGGACATAGGCTGATTGCCGGCTTCGCTCAGATCGATGATAGACAGTCTTCGGAACGCCAGTCCGCACCTTCTATCAGGTGACTGCCACTGCCCATCCGAATCCGGTCCCCGATGAGTGATCACATCACTCATCTTTTTCAGTACATCCATATCCGTCTTCGGCTCCGCCGACTTAAGATCCACTATACCCGCAATTCCGCACATACTCTCGCTTTTTCATGATTCATTTATATATTAATAAGCTAAATCACAATTCTTACTTAGCTCATTTTGGATACAGGTTAAAGGTGAACGGTTAACGGCTAAAGTTTCCTATTTTAGAGAAATGCCATATAACATTAGTATGTCAGGATTCAAGTAAAAACTATACCTCTTTCTTCTTTACTCCTCCTTAATAAGGAGGGGAGTAACGCCGAAGGCGTTATGGGGTGGTTCTTAACTTTAATCCTAATCTGGTATCCATAATCAAAAACCAGAATCAAAACTCTTAAAAACCAGTAACCTGTAGCCCGTAGCCTGTAACCTTCTTCCGTTAGCCGTTTTCGGTTAGCCGTTAGCAATATCCATACTTTATAAAAAAGCTTAAAATTCTTAAAAAACCAGTAACCTTTAACCAGCAGCCCGTAACCATCTTCCGTTAGCCGTTCACCGTTAGCCTAAGATCATATATCAATATTCCGATGCAGCGTCGCCATATTAATAATCTCAATCATCTCGCGCACCGCCTGCGTCACGCCGACATGAATTGCCCGCGACATAATCGAGTGACCTATACTCAGCTCCTTAAGCTCATATATCTGGCACATCGGCTTCGAATTGATATAATTCAATCCGTGACCGGCAGCTACTTCCAGCCCTTCCTTAAAAGCCATCTCCGCAGCGCTTATGAGCCTGTTGAACTCATAATGATATTCTTCATGATTCCGCACATTGGCATAAGTGCCCGTGTGCAGTTCCACCATATCCGCGCCCGCTTTCAGCGCCGCTTCGATCTGTTCCTCTTTCGGCTCGATAAACAGGCTGACCTCGATATCCTTCTCATGCATTCTGTCGGCGAGCTTCTTATACCTGTCAATATCTGCGGCTGCGTCGAGCCCGCCTTCGGTAGTGAGTTCCTGCCTGTTTTCCGGCACTATAGTCACCAGTTCCGGCTTAGTTTCCAGCGCAATTTTAATAATCTCTTCCTTGGCGGACATCTCGAGGTCCATATTTGTTTGGATAACATCCCTGAGAATGCGGACATCGCGGTCATTAATATGGCGCCGGTCCTGCCGCAGGTGACAGACAATACCGCTGGCGCCAGCCAGTTCCGCGTTGACGGCAGCCGTTACCGGGTCGGGCTCGCTGCCGCCGCGAGCCTGCCGCAGCGTAGCAACATGATCAACATTTACATTTAGAGTAATCATTTTATTTCACCTTGTCTTTAACATTGCAAAAACACAAAGTTAAGGAATATTGATAAATTAATTGTAATATGCTATAAAATAAACATCACATCATATATTAAATCAATTAATAAACAATTTAAAATATTGAAAAAATTTTTTTAAAAAAAGTTTGCTTATTACAAAAAAATTGCTTATTATTAATTGCCTTTGGCAAAAATTTAATCAAATTTTGTTTTACTAATCCGTGGAGTAATACCATGAAAAAATCAAATTACCTGCTCGCCGCTCTCGCAGCGTTTATGTGCTTAGTGTTCGTTAATAGTTCCCATGCTGTCGATTGGGAAGATTTTACCCCCCCCCCCATGTGACTATGGAGCATCAGAACCTTGGGAAGGTCCTAAAACATGGGAATTTTGTGGGGAAGATGTTGATGACCTAATGTATGATTGCCCAAGCTGTTGCTTTACAATCATTTATTATGATCGATTCGTCCCTGATGGTCAATCTGGATTTGATTATCAAGTGAATGTTACAGCCGTATTCTATGATTGTCCAGGTCCACAGGTATGTGATGTAGAAAATGTAATTGACGCATTTTATGATAAGCTATTGAAGTATAAAGCAGAAAACGATCCAAGATTCTGGGAGGATGGATTCTTGGGAGATCCATGTCTTGAAAGTTCAGGATATGGTCCTGATTTATTTACCACTGGTAAATGCATGAATTCACAAACTGGTCAGGAATGCGAACCTTCTGAAAGATGCTGTCAAAGCGGTTATTACTATCACAAAGAATATATCGATGGAACAAATCCATGTAGATACAGGATTACAGAAACTCATTTTGAGCTTATTATATATATGTGGCCTGAATGTTTAACTCCACCTTGTACGGAAGAAAGATGTAGAACTGAAGTTATGTATCAACCGTTAGGTACAATTGTCTGCGACATTGACTGCAATATGGGCATTTGGGGTGATGTACAAACTTCTGATCCTATTGATATGACATCGTTTGGATGTCCTGGCTGCGAAATTCAAATTCAATACAGAACGAGAGAAACCAACGATCCTGAATGTTCACCTCAGTTCACAGATATTGAAATTCTGAATATATACAAATACGGATGTTCTTCTTGTAACTTAACTTTAGTTGAGTTCTATGAATTTGCTATAGATTGGGTTTTAAAATATGTAGCAATAGAAAATTTACAACCAGGAGACTGTGAAACAAACTGGCGAGTATTATCTAGATCTTGTTGGAGAATGTTTTACGATTATATTTATCCCTGTGGTGTGGATGATTGTTGTTATGCAATATATATTGTCTGTAGAGATTATTCAGATAATATAACTTATCATCTAATCGAATTGGGACCAGAAACTACTGGCTGGAGTTGCGGACCCGCCTCAGCTTGTGAACTTATATGCGATGCCTTCCCGGATCCTAAAATAGGGGATAATATTATTAATTTCGAATCTATTCCTGTAAACAATTCGCATATAATTAAACCAAATCCTACTACCGGAGAAGTAAATATCATAATTGAAAATAATTTTAAGGGGAAAACTTATCTGATTATATCGGATGTAACAGGAAAAACTATAATCAATAGGGAATATGAGAAAAAACAAAACGAACTTCAATTTCTTATTAATCTGAAACACAATTCAGATGGAATTTATTTCTATAAAATTACAAATGGTATTAATATATTAGAATCAGGTTCAATAATTAAGAAATAAGTAATTGAATTATACTATTCTAAATAAGTAAACTTTTTTTGCGAGAGAAGCAAAATCACAACAGATTAGTTGATGTGTTTTGCTTCCTCGCATTTGATTTAAATCAAAATGTATCAATATATTGATAAGGAAGTTACATGAAATTTCAAATAATAGTATTAATAGTAATTATAATCTCAGCTTCTCAGTTGAATTCCGGAACTTGGAAAGAGATTGATGAAGTCATTAAATACAATGATGACAGTTCCGCAACTTATCAACTGCTTTATAGAGCAATTGACTGTTTCGATAAAAATAACTGTATAGCCGTAGGCAACCTGGGATTAGGATCGCCATGGGACAGACATACGTCAGATGGCGGCAAAACGTGGAATACATCACTTAGAGACACCCATAAGTTAAGATACAATGATGATGGAACGGTCGATATGATTTATGATCCATCAATTGTTCTTGAGGTTGAATATGTAAGTAAAAAATTATGTATTGCTGTATGTGATTCCGGATATTTTTGGCGGTCGACCGATTCATTGAAAACATGGCAAAGAAACAAATTATTTTCTGATACAATTTCATATTATTGGTCAGAGATTACTTTTTTTAATGAAAAATATGGTGGAATCGTTGCAAAAGGCAGATTATACCTAACAACAGATAGTGGTAATACCTGGTACAGACAAAAATTTAATCTTCCGGATGATTTAACTCCCACTTATTTAACTGATATATCTTTACCGGATATAAATACAATTCTAGTGCTTGGCGGAAATAAAGACAGAGTTGATCATATTCTAAAATCCGAAGATTTCGGAAAAACCTGGGAAGCTTACGAACCAGCGCCCTTAAGAATATTGAAGATTTTTTTTATAAATAAAAATATAGGATGGGCTTGTGGTAAACAACAGGTGAGACCTTATGCATCAGAGTATAGGGATATTATTTTACATACGACTGATGGCGGTAAAAGCTGGCTAATACAATTAGATACTTTGGCGCCTATTAAAAAAGGTTTACAAGAAATATATTTTATTGATAAAAACAATGGCATAGCTACAGGTCCGTATTGGAAAATTTGGAGGACAAGTGACGGGGGAAAGAAATGGATAAGAGACAAATCGGCAGAGGATTATATGAATTTCCAATTTACTGATGCAGCCATGCCGGATAAAGATGTTATTTTCGCCCCCACTAAAGATAGTAAAATCTATAAGTATGATTCTGAAACGGGCATATTTTCTGGCAGCAATAGTGAAAGTAAATTTAAAATCTACCCCAATCCCGTCTCATCAGGCGAAGAGATTAACATAGAAATAACAGGGGAATTATATTCGCATATCGAGTTGAAAATTTACAACTCCAAAGGAAACAAGATAGATAAATCATATAACGCCTTTTTAAATAATGGAACTAAAAAAATAAAATATATTCCCGATAAAAATCTATCTCAAGGAGTATATTTCCTGCATGTAAAGATTGGGAAAGAGAAATTTGTTGAGAAGTTTGTGGTGATTGAATAATTCCTAGGAGAAGTTATTATGAAATTTAAATTGTTAATAAATATTGGTATATTTTTATTAATGACAACTATGTCATTTTCCGGGGAATGGATTGAGGTGGATGAAGTTTTTCTTGATAGTGATAATGATGGAATTCCATTAGCAGTTGAATTTAGGTCGATTAGCTGCTATGATAAAAATAATTGCATTGCATTACCTCTATTTCCCTGGGACAGACATACTACTGACGGTGGCTTGACATGGGAAACAACCCTAAAAGATACCACAAAAACAATAATTCTTCCGGACAGTACAAAAGTATTTTACGATCCGCCAGATGTAAACGATGTGGAGTATGTAAGCAAAAATCTATGCATAGCTGTTTGTGATACGGGATACTACTGGATTTCCAGGGACGGACTTAAAACATGGGAAAAGAAACAATTAAACACCAATACTTATAAATTCTATAATGTAGATTTTTATAATGAAAATATTGGTGGTATGTTATCAAGCAGAGTATTATATTTAACAAAAGACGGGGCTAATAGTTGGAAGAGTGTACAGGTTGACTCGTTGGATTTGCCAGATGATAAAATGCCTTTAGCATTCGGTGATAATTTAGCATTTCCGACACAAAATTCAATTATTTGTCATGGGCTTAAGAAAGAAGATGATGAATATTACGAGTATGTTTACAGATCAGATGACTTTGGTAAAACTTGGAAAGCCTATGGAAAAATGCCGATGCGGATTAAGTCAATTTTATATTTGGACTCTTTAACCGGCTGGGCATGCGGAGGCGACCAGACTTATCATGCCTCTCCTTATGAATATAGTTCTATAGTACATACAACCGACGGGGGCAAAACCTGGGAAATACAGCTTGATACACTTATACATCCAAAAACAAGTTTAAGAAGTATTGATTTTATAGACAAAAATAATGGCGCAGCGCTGGGTTTTTTCGGAGAAATGTGGAGAACAACAAATGGCGGCAAAGATTGGTTATGGGATACTACAGCTCGCTCTCAAAAGATAAGATCCTTGACGGATATTGAAATGCTGGGTAAAAACGAGTTTATAGCCTGCGCTGATAACAGAAGAATTTACAAATATTCGGAAGAAACAGGTATTGCATTCAGAAACCAGGTTTCTAACAGAATAAAAATTTTCCCCAATCCCGTCGCATCAGGCGAAGAGATTAACATAGAAATAACAGGGGAATTATTTTCGCATATCGAGTTGGAAATTTACAACTCAAAAGGAATCAAGATAGATAAATCATACAACGCCTTTTTAAATAATGGAACTAAAAAAATAAAATATATTCCCGATAAAAATC
>CAZXYS010000024.1:0-65758 GCA_964645005.1 uncultured Hyphomicrobiales bacterium
CAAATTTTTCAGCCGCTCGCCGATATTGCGAAGCAATTTATCCAGACAGATTTTGCAATTTCCAAAATTTTGAACGAAAAATCAATGACTTACGGCGATTTTTGGATTGTAAGTGTCAAAGTCAAGAGAAATTTACCACCCCTTCTTTTCCCCTCCTTAGTAAGGAGGGGAGTGAAGCCGAAGGCTTTACGGGGTGGTTCTTCTAAAATGATGATTGTAATTTGTTAGTAGTTCTGAAGAGTTCTAATGAAAAATATGTGTTAAACGATCTCTACAAGTTCAATATCAAATATCAAATCCTGCCCTGCGAGAGGCGGATTAGCATCGAGTATCAGCTTCTGATCGGTTTTATCTGTAACTGTCACTCTTATTTTTCTTCCGTTGGGGTCTTCCATTTCCAGTCTTTCGCCTTTTCCCGGATCAATGTTGTCCGGTAAATGCTTGCGATCGACTTCTAACATGAGTTCATCTCTGCGCTCGCCATAGGCTTTTTCCTGGGGGATATTGATGGTCTTGGAATCTCCGACATTCATTCCGGTAATGCTTTCGTCAAATCCTTCAATCACCTGACCGCTTCCAAGTGTAAACTGAATAGGATCTTTTCCTTCGGAAGTATCAAAAACAGTACCATCAGATAATTTACCGGTGAAATGTACTTTTACTGTATCTCCTTGTTTTGCTTGAGCCATTAATCCTCCTGATATTATTATTAAAATAAATTTTTGCAGACGATCTCTTAATTAATTTAATTTACAATGAATTACAATTTCACAAAAAAGTTTTATGAATTAGTACAGATCAATCCACACATTGATTATTTTCTTTAAAATGGATATTTAAAGATTATAGGAATTTATTTTCAAATATATTGAACTTATATCATATAATAAAATTTTCTTTTAAAATCAAGTCCTTTCTTCATCACTTTCTATTTTTTCTGGTTTTTTCCTGCCGATAAATATTCCTGCAATTAATATTGCAAAAGTTATGATATTAGCTATAATGCTAAGTGTTTTACCTAACCGGAACTGCTCGGATTCATATTTAAATTCAACAGTATGTTTTCCTTCAGGTACAATTACTGAACGGAAACCATAGTTGGTCTTGAATATTTCAGTTTCTTCTCCGTCGATAAAAGCCTTCCAACCCGGTGGATAGTATACTTCTCCAAGAAAGAGAAGGTTGTTCCCGGTTGCAGAGGCTTCGATTTTTATGTTATGAAACTTATAATCCATAACTTTGGCATTTGCTTTTGGCGTAGGTTTGTCAAGATCAACAGGCAGCTCTTTTTCAACAAAGGCAGTTTCCCGGGGATTGAAATCAGCATTTCGCAAATGATTCAGAATTTCCATTTTTTCAGCTTTAACAGCATAGTCCACAAAGAATGTGCGCGGTAAAGCTTCCATGTTTTGGAAGACATAATTCTGAGTCGTATTGGACTGGTATCTGACGGGATAGCTGCTTTTCAGGCTCTGAGCCTTGCCGTCAGGACCGATGTTGAACATCAATTGCCCGTTGCCTGACAGATTCTTGTCGGTGATAATATATTTAACATTCAATAGGTTCCAGAGTAGAGTATTTCTCAGATTTGAAGTTGATCCACGTTCGATCTGGTTGGCTGCATCGAGAATATCCTGATATACTCTTACTTTTGCAGCATGGTAACCGTTGACATTCTGGAGATGCCAGTAGGCAGCCATGTTGGGTGATCGAGATGCAAAATCAGCAATTCTGTATAGGGAGTTATCCTGCTCAAGAAATTCCACCCAATCTTTCTTTTGGAAGTATTTTTCTTCGATAGATACTTCATCATATTCCATGGGACGATATGCAACTCGCCACAGGTCGAATATCAGCAAACCAAAAATTGCGAAGTAAAATATTCCCTGAGGAACAGATCTTTTGACATAAAAATATATCAACGCAAATGCAGCGATTGCTATGAATGCAGTTACATACCAGTCGGAGATCATTTTGTCCCAGATAAAAGTATGAAGTTCAGCAGGCAGCCTCTGGCCTATCTGACTTGAAGCAACTGCGTCAAGGTAGGCGTCTTTGAACATTGCTGAGAATAAAAATCCGATAAGCAAGAAAATCACGGAGATAATCATTCCAATACTAATAATCTTCTTGCCTTGCTGAGATTGATCTTTACGCCAGCTTATTATACTGCTAATTCCGTATCCTGCCATGATTGGGAAGGCGAATTGCATCAAGGCGAGTGCCATGCTCGGTGCCCTGAACTTATTGAAGCTGGGTACGTAATAATAGAAGAAGTCGTAAAGTATAGGTAAATTTTTTCCAAATGAAAGAAATAATGAGAATATCGAGAGGGCTATCAAAAATTGGACGAAGACGACCCTCCTGTGAACTATAGCTCCGAGAATGGCAAGAGCGAAAATGATGATTCCCATATAGGGAGCAGCATCTTCGAATGGCTTTGGTCCCCAGTAAGTTCTGATCATCTGTTGTTCTTGAACCAGCGGACCGTCGTAAGTCATTTTGCCAAAACCGAAATAGTTAGGAACTACGAATGTCGCCATTTCCTGCGGGCTGAAAGACCACATTGTAGCATAATCGTAATCGTGACCGCCGCTTTCGGTCTTGTTAGCATCGTCTTGTTTAACTATTGGAGCAGAGCCGCGAGTTGAATATGGTGTATATTCAAAAGTCGCCAGATACCTGTCAGAGGACATTATAAAAGCAAATCCACCTGCAATAGCAAGTAAAACTGCAGCTCTCACAACGTTCATTGGCTGTTTCTTTTTGATTATCCTGCTGATAAACTCGAAAATCAGGTATAGCCCAAAAGCGCAAATCCCGTAGAAGATCATTTGCAGGTGCCCGCCAATCATCATAAAATGCACCGCAAAAATCAATAATGCCGTATATATAAAGGAAAATTTTATTCTCAATTTCTCAAGAAATATGAAGATATAAGGGAACATAGCAAACACCATAGGTTTGGTATTGTGACCTATCATTACCCATATAATCACTCCCGTGGAAAATACCGCCGCAAATGCCGTAAAGAACGCCACAAACCTGCTGTGCTTCTTGAAACGCATGAGCAAATACATACCAATGGAAAATATAACGTAAAAGCATATAACACGGGCAGCATCGCTAGAAAATACCTGTCCGACAAATTCTGTGACAGCAATGATGGCTTCAGGGACAATATCCCAGAGGCGTGTCCCCGATGTCAACAATGCGGCATATCCGGGCAGTCCGCTGAAAATATAGGGCATCCATAATGGAAAGTGATCAGATGCATTTCCTTTTTCCATATATGGGCGGAAGCTGGCTGACGCAATGTTATCGTCAACATTGAATCCTCCGCCGGAGAAGATTACCCCTGAAAAAAAGATAAAAACTGCTAATCCTAATATTACCGGATATACCCATTTCTGATGTTTTTCCGGAATCAGGGGCTTTGATGCTTTTTCGGTTGTTTGTTTGGTTTTTTTCTGAGTTTTAACTGTTTTCCTTTTTTTTGGTTCAGCCATGGATGATCCTGTGAATTTATTAATTACAAATTATTAAGATCGATTTTACCAATATATCAAATTTAATAAACTTAACGATTCTTTAATAAAATTTATCCTTTATTTTAATTATGGAAATAAATGCAAAATTGTCATTGCGAGCGAGGCAATCTCAGTTTCATTAGATTGCTTCTTCGTTGCTGTGCTCCTCGCAATGACTCCCTGGTATAAATAATGGGTTGATTTCTTTTGAACTATCTTAAATATACCCCTCCTGCGCCAATGAGATAAAGCTGTCCCCGGCTATTATTATATGATCCAGAACTTTTATGTCTACTATTTTTCCTGCCTCAACGAGATTTTTTGTTATGGATATATCCTCTTTGGATGGCGTTGTATTCCCCGAGGGATGATTATGCATCAGGATTATCGAGGCGGCGCTTTCGGTAATAGCTATACGGAATACTTCGCGAGGGTGAACAACACTGGAGTTTAGACTGCCTTCGCTTATCGGCACTTCACGGAATAGCTGATTTGAAGAGTTGAGAAGAAGTGTCCTGAAAACTTCGGTTCGTGCTCCGCGAAGCCTGGGGATGAAATATGATGCTGCCTGTTCCGGGCTGTTTAATGCTTTCTTCTCCATGAAAGGCTCGGATTGCACTCTTTTAGACAGCTCGAAAGCAGCAGCCAGGGTAACGGCTTTCGCATCTCCAAGCCCTTTAATTTGCTTGAATTCGCTGAGATCGCACGCAGCAAGCCGGGTTACATTTCCATGACGATCGAGCAGTATTTTAGCGGCATCAATAGCGGAAAAACCTATAGTCCCGCTGCCGATAAGTATGGCTAATAGTTCCGCATCAGAGAGAGTTTCAGCGCCGTGTTTCATTAATCTCTCGCGGGGGCGGTCATCCTCGCGCCAATCACGGATGGCTTTGAAATTTCCTTCGGGCGTGTACTTGATATTCATTTAATTGTTCCTCATAAAAACAGCTTATTATTAATAAAAAAAAATGAAAGATGAGGCTGTGTAAGTAAGCAGGTATTGTCACACATCGGCTTCGCTGAGACTGAAGCACTCTGTCTCCTGAGCGGAGTCGATGTGTGGCATAATTTATGCACTTATGAGAAACCCTCATCCGTTACTATTCCTTCGGTGTAATCACATAAATCTGTACTGTCCTTGACAAATACCTGCCGATCGGACTGTCGTTATCAAATATCTTGACTTTTTCTCCAACACCGAAGACTTCGTATTTCGCCGATTTGACCTTTGATTTTAGTATATCCCTTACCGTTTCCGCTCGCTTCATTGCAAGCTTTTTGTTATAATCTTCCTCGCCGATTCTATCGGTATAACCATAAATCTGAACGGTAGAATTGTACTTGATAGCGGAGATTACATTTTCCTCAATGATGCGCCTGTCATGATCGGATACCTCAGCTTTATCGAAAGGAAATACTGTCAGGCTGAACTTCGATATCGTTTTGTCGGGCATATCTTCGGTTTCTTTCCTGCTGATAGAGTAATATTCCACTGGAACCGAGCCTGATTCGGATTCGCTCAATCCCTTCACATTTTCTGCCGAGAAAGTATAGTCAACGGGTATCTCGCTGGCGGTTAATTCATCCGGCTGGATATTCCAGCGCTGCGGTTCGGGCTTTCCGCTGCCGTTGAATTTCTTAAGTATAGTTCCAGCCTGAGATATCTGCAAATCCCAGTGTTTGATGGAATCCGTCGATACGGCATAAGGAACTATCTCTATCATGTTTGGATCAGCTATGGATTTTCTTTCTTTTTCGATCATAATAGGCTTGAGAATATCCCTGTCATTGCTAGAGAACTCTATCCTGCGGTTCTCTTCTTTACCTTCTTCATTCGTGGGTGCGGAAGGAACTTCGGGTAGATCGCGGGCTCTGGTTACAATTCTATTGGGGGATATACCGTAATTGACAACGAGATACTTCTTGGCAAATTCGGCTCGCTTCTTGGAAAGTTCTTCTTTCTCAGCTTCTTCCAAGCCATCATTGGTTCCGGTAATTGTCAGTTTGGCATCTTTATTCTCACTCATGCGCTTACCGATTATATCTATTGTGTGCATATTTATTTTTACGGCATCAGGCTGCAAGCTGTTCATTGAAAATTCACCTTTTTCCTCTTCAACTGCCAGTTCCTGTTCATCCGCTTGAGGAAACGGGCTGTTCTTTGCTGTGAAAACATAAGGCAGCAATGGGAATAATTCAGTGTACTGAACTTCTTCCACTGTTATTTTTTTGAGTTCGTGTTTGCCGCCTGACTTATCATAGTAATTTACCTCTCTAAAACCTACTTCAAGCTCGGACGGGGCAGGTTCTTCTCTTTCTTTTTCGAGGCTGAAGGTTAAATTTACCCCCATGCGTAACTGCGGTACATTCCATGATTCAAATTCATTTGCACTCGAAACATCCGTAAACGGGAATCGGAATGATACTTCCGGCGAAAGCATGATCTTATCCGTCAGATTTATCATATAGCCTGCGCCGAGCGCAGCGGCAAAGCGGACGTTGGCATCAGGTATTTCGAGGTTATTGTTATCTATGGTTCGCAATGCCGTTGATTCTCTCTCATAATCATATCCAGGTGCTATCGGTATACCCAATTCCAACCCGCCAAGAAGATACAATCTTTTGATTGGAAAAAGATTATGAAATTGCATTACCGGTGATATTTCTAAATAAGGAACAGAGGCGTCTATTAAAGCTGTTCCGGTATCCGATGGAAGGCTATAATCCGTTTCAAGCTTTGCACCCATTGCATTATATCCAATTCTACCGGACAGAACAAAGATATTACTGAATGGGTAATTGAAAATAGCGCCGATATTGATGCCTATGCTCGTTTTATTTTCATCGAAAGGGATAGGCGATCTGATTGAATCACCTCCATAGAGAAAATCCGGCGAATGTATATTGAAATTAGCGCCGCCGTAAATACCAACAGCCATGGGGATGTCGATATCTTCTTCGGTATCTTTCTGGGCTGATGCTGCGTTGAAGCTGAGAAATGCTAGTATGAACAGGCATGAGATAAGTAGTTTTTTCATTTGCTCTAATATTTTGTGTTACATTTTAAAATTCAAAATTAACGAATTCTCATTTATTAATAATATGCTGATTGCAAAATTAAGGATTTTACTCAATTTTGAATACTGAAAAATCCGCAAAAAGTTTCATTGCTTCCCCCAATATACGAATAAACCCTCAATTTTTTTATCTCATATTGTTTTCTTAAGTTTTGCATACATCAAATTCGTCAAAAAAATTTATAATTATAGTTAACTTTTTCGTAATTGTAACGTATATTATTATTAAATCTAAAAACTAATACGGAGTAAACTAAATGAAAATAGCACGATTGATTATTTTGCTATCAGTGATGTTTTTCGCTTTAGGAAATGTCTCATATTCCGAAGATAATTCCAATGGGGAACTTGAATTTGGTTTTCATCTGGGATTATCTACACCGAATGACCAGATAAATGATATATATAACGGTGATAATTTACCTTATCAAATAGATGATTCAACTAAAGGATTGGGCAATCTTCTAAAGGAAGGTGCAAGAGTAGGTTATCATCTTGGTATCAAAGTGAGGCTTCCTCTTGACGATAAATTTATTTTCAAAGGCGGGCTGCTTCTTCACAGATTCCCGGAAAGCGAAATCGAAGTAACTGAACCCGCCAGCGACACTGTAATTGCAACCCTGGCATCAGTCCAAAACATAGTGGCAATTTCCGCCGGCATGAACTATTATTTTTTGAAATCTTTTATCGGAGTTTACGGAGTGGGCGATCTTTCATTTAATTATATGACATCCTCTGTAGATAAGAAAATGGAAAAATACTCAATCCCAATATCCACATCCCCGACTGATTCCCGCGTCGGATTCGGATTGGGCGCAGGTATAGACCTTGACGTTAAATTGTTGAAATTGAACCTAGAAGGAAAATTCAATATTGTCAATTTAATCGGCAAGGAATCCGGCGAAGAACCCAAATCATTCTTTGCTCTGGGATTGGGTGTGTATTTTTAGAACACACCCAATAACCTGAAATTAACTTATGCCACCTGAGCTTTTCTCATTTCACTGAGCTTTTGGAACATATCTTTTTCTTCTTTTGATAGATTCTCAGGTATTTTGATTTGTATTTTAACATAAAGGTCACCCCTTTTGTTCGGGTTGTTATAATTGGGCATACCCTGACCGCTCATTTTAAATGTCTTACCCGGCTGAGTTTCCGGTGGTATCTTTAACTGCATTTTACCGCTGAAAGTATTAAGATTCACAGTGCCGCCGAGAATTGCCTTGAAGAGATCAATAACAGCTTCCACATAAAGATCGTCGCCTTTTCTTTCCACTCGCGGGTGAGATTTGACCTTAACTTTGATCTTTAAATCACCTCTTTGTCCTCCGCCTTGTCCCTGCTGACCTTTTCCGGAAATCTTCATAATATGCCCGTCTTTAATACCCGGGCGGAACTTTATTTCCATCTTCTCATTGCCGTCAATGGTGAGCATTCGGGAGGTTCCTTTGAAAGCTTCTTCGAGGGATATTTCCACTTCAGTAAGAATATCCTGTCCTCTGGCAGAGCGAGAGGCACCGCCTCTTCCGCCGAAAATCTCTTCTTCATCTATGCCTCCGCCAAAACCGCCTCCGAATATTTTTTCAAAGAAATCGGAGACGCTGCCGCGCCCGCCAAAGACATCTCCGAAAGAGCGAAAGCGCTCGCCTGAAGTTCTTCTGCCTGTGCCGCCGGGTGCAAACCAGTCCTGCCAGTTAAATTCCTGGTTCCTGCCGCCGCGATGGCGGAAATTATTATAAGATGAACCTAAATTATCATATTTTTTACGTTTTTCCGGATCACGAAGCACTTCATAAGCTTCGCTGATCTCTTTGAATTTCTCTTCAGCATTCTCGTCACCCTTGTTTTTATCCGGGTGATATTGTTGAGCTAATTTCCTATATGCCTTTTTTATCTCGTCCTGACTAGCATTCTTACTAACACCGAGAATTTTATAGTAGTCCTTGAACTCCATATTTTCTCCGTTTTTATTCCAGCATTATTTTCTGCTATATTTATTCATTTCTGATAAAATAGAAACGGTATACATATAAAAAAATTGCGGTACCGCAATGCAGCCCGCAATTAACTTTAAGCTGGAATTCAAAACAATTTCAAAAATCTTACATATATCTGTGGATCAACCCCTCCTGCTTTTTGAATCTCGGATCATATTCAACTGCTTCTCTTCCGAAACATACGCCCAGACTTTCGTACAATCCTACTTCTTTGATATTGACATTTCTTTGTTTTATAGCCTCTTCTGTGGGAATGTATGTTATTTCATCATGTTCAATGCCTACGACCGTCACCCCGGTAATACCATTTTTCATGAGTAGAACACAGGCTGCCCCAGCCTGCTTCCCAAATGCAACATCATAACTGCTCGTAGAACCAGCTCTTACGAGATGTCCCAACACAACTTCCCTGATCTCCGGGTACATGTATATATCTTCAACATAGATTCCTTCTTCTTTTAGGATCATTTCCCAATCTCTGTCTTCTTTCATAAAATGTTCAAGTTGGTTTCTCACATATTTGCCGGCTCCCGAAAGTTTTTTATGACCAAAGGAATCTTTGTGGTTCTCATCCATAAAATACTTGCCTTCCTTGGACTTAACACCTTCCGCCACGACAATGATATATGTAGAACCTTTCACATCGCTAGCCAAAAGCCTGCTTAAGTAAGTCTGCTTGAAATGGTTATAGACAATTTCATAATCCACGGGGATTTCAGGTATTAAAATGCAGTCTGCATCAGCACCCACGCCTCCGCGGAAAGCTGTGTGCCCGGCATATCTGCCGAACACCTCGATGATCAGTGCTCTGTTATGGGTCAAGCCGGTAGTCCGGAGATCATTTGTGAATCGGGAAATTCTGTTAATAGTGGAATCGCCGCCAACAGAATAAGTCTGCAAGTCAAGATCCATTGTCTTTGGAGCATGTACGCATGGAATACCGTTTTTAATTAAATCAACAACAACTGAACCGGTATCATCTCCCCCGGCAATTATCAAACCGTCAATATTATGTTTATCCAAGCCTTCATGAATTTTTTCATATTTTTTAAAATCTTGTATATTAGCAATTTTCACCCTTGAGTGTCCGGCTTCGGAGCCGGCGGCATCCGAATGGATTCTGTCCGCTCTGTGGAAGTCTATTATTGGCAGTTCTAAATTCCTAAGATTGTATAAACCGGCATAACCGTTAGGTATAAGGCAGATTTCCATTTTCAGATGATGAGCAATTCTGGCTGCTCCATTAATCACAGCATTCAATCCGCCACAGTCTCCCCCGCTGGTTATTACTCCTAATTTTTTTGGTTCGGGCATGTTAAAGCTCCTGCAGTTTTTTTAATCTGTTTCTATATTAATTAATACATATTAAATTATAAAATATTACTAACATGTTAAATTTCAAACTTAAATAAAAATTTTTGAAAAAATCTTAAAAAGGATTGTCAGATTAAAAAAAAACTATTATTTTTAATTTTGGTGATTAACTGGAATTTTTTCTGAACTATAACAACTCGATTAAAATAAAATTAAAATGTAATTTCTATTTCAAAATGAAAGAATACGGCATAATATTTGTTTTGTAAGTACACCTTGTATTAATACGAAATACATTTTTTTTATATTTACAAATATCACAATTCCACTAATAATTTTGACTGAGACATAAGTATTATCACCAATTTCAGGAGCAAAAATGTTTGCGGATGATTTAAAAAAAATTGACATGGATAATTTAAATATACTTATAATAGATGATGAGATATCAAGCAGGAAATTCATTAAGGTCATAGTTGAAAAGCTATTGAAAGCTAAAGCCACTGAAGCCGGAAACCCCAAAATAGCTCTGGAATGTTTGAAAAACACCCTTCCCTCTTTAATAATTCTTGATCTCAGAATGCCATTGATGGATGGTTACTCATTTCTGAAAAACCTCAGACAGATTGAGAGGATAAAGAATGTGCCGGTAATAGCATATTCAGTGATCAGCAATTATGAGGCTGTCATTAAATTAGCGAAACTGGGTATTTCCGATTACATCGTAAAACCTTCGAGCAAAGAAATAATTCTGAAGAAAATAAAAAAAGTATTAGCAGAGGGAAAACTTCTTAAACTAGATGATATTAAAAAAGATATTGATAACAATGATGAAATAACTCAGGATAACGGAAAATATTTAGCCGATAAAAGCGATAAAAATAACGATGGTATAATTTACGATTCTTCACAGGATTGATTTTTAATGATTAAAAATATTGATGAGCTAATAAATAAAGGCAGTTATCCTCCAATTTTATTGATGTTTGGCGAAGAGGAATTCCTTCTCGAAGAAGCATTTTCCAAACTGATCAAATCGCTGGTTTCCAGCGAGGAAGCAGCATTCAATCTGGATATTCTTGATGCCGAGGACAGTGAAATTGACATCAGGAGGATCGTAGAAACAAGCGATTCTTATCCCTTTATGAGCGATAGTAGAGTGATTGCCGTTAAAAATTTCGATAAACTTTTCAAAGGCAAAAAATCCAAAAAAACAGAGAAAGAAGCCGAACCATTTTTAAAATATTTGGATTCTCCGCAGCCAACGACGGTATTGATACTTATAGCCGATTTGGAAAAACTCCGAGGCGTGTCCGTACAGTTGCTGAATCCGAAGAAAAAATCCACTGCTGAAAAGAAATTAAAATCAGCCAAATTCCCTTTTGATATAATCCTCGACAAGCATGAATGGATAGAATTCCCCCGAGTTTGGGACAATCAGAAGGCTGAATGGGTTCGCAGCAGACTAAAAGCCGCCGGCAAGAAAATCGACCCAAATGCCTTAGAACTTCTTCTTACTCAGAGCAGCCCTGAATTGAGGGATTTGAACAATGAAATCGAAAAGATAGTGATATATCTGGGTGATAAGCAAAATATTACTTATGACGATGTAAATTTCGTAGTAGGTTCATCGAGGCAGTATAATGTATTCGAGTTGCAAAATGCTATAGGGGAGAGATCTCTTACAAAATCCTTGAAAATTACTGAAAAGATACTCAATTCCGAAAGAAAAGAGATGTTGATTATTGGAGTATTGACAAAGTATTTTACGTCTCTCTGGCGTTTACTGGAAGAAAGAGGAAAAAGCTCTAACAGCTACCAATTAGCCAATGCCATCGGTGTAAATCCATATTTTATAAAAGAATATGAAAAAGCCCTGACTAAATACAAGCCTTATGAAATTAACAATGCATTTCGAGCGCTGCTCAATGCCGATAAGGAAATAAAAACCAGTTCCGGGAAAATTATGTATATCATGCAAAAAATGATAATGGATATTGTCCAACCGGACGGTTGAAAAAACATTTAAACCTTATTCAAAATACAAAATTGAATTAGTGGCAAAAAACAGCTAACTTGCTTCGAAACGTCCCGTCAGATGTTACATCTGACGGAATTCCCCTCTTTGAGGGGTGCCCGAGCGCAGTTGCAGCTCAGCGGAAACCAAGCCGAAGGCATGGCGACGACGCAATCCCTGAACTCAATGAGATTGCTTCGCCCCGCTAAAGCAGGATTTCGCTTCGCACAACTTCGCTCGCAATGACTGATTCTCATTATATATTTTTTTACCCGGAATAAAATTAACTAAAAGACGCCTGAGCGTCAAATATTACTTTCCAAGAGTTTTCTGGAAGAATTCCCGGTTTCTACTAAAGTTGAAATCCTACGGATTAATGTCTGAACCGCTGATTCGCGCTGATTATTTTAATTTTTCTGATTTTGTTTTGGAGTGTGATTTGGGGGGTTATGGGGTTGAGATGATTGGGGGAATGGAAAATTCACGGCGGGATAGAAGTGTTTTTAAATGTAATTTCTGACAGGACGGAGGTAGAAGAGAACCATACTAGTGCACGTATTCATTATAAAGCTAACTGTCATGATTTCTTGGTTTATATGTCCATACAAAAGGTTTAGCTCTTTTTTCCTTGTACATTTTTATATATGTCATCAATTGATCTACTAATTGTTTTTTTGAATGCCAGACAGCGTCTTTTAATAAATCTCTTGCTAAAATACTAAACCATATTTCTATCATGTTTAGCCAGGATGAATATGTCGGAGTATAGTGTATTGTTATCTTCCTTTTGTGTGATAGCCATTGCTTGACTTTTTTTGAGCTATGCACTTTAAGATTATCCACTATTATGTGTAAATGTTTATTCCGGTTTTCCCTATCCAGTTTCTTTAAAAATTTTATGAAATTTTCCGCATTATTTTTATCGATAGTTTTAGCCGTAATATCACCGCTGTGAATCGATAAAGCTGCTATCAATGATACTGTGCCATGGCGTTTATAAGTATTTGTCAACCTTCTTGGCTTGCCTGGGACCATAGGTAATTCCGGTTGTGTCCTTTCCAAGGCTTGTATTTGTGTCTTTTCATCTACGCTTAATACAAGAGCATTATCGGGAGGATCTAAATATAGTCCTACAATATCGAGCATCTTGGATTCAAATTCAGGATCGGTGCTTTTGCCACACCAATATTCTGTTTTGTGGGGCTTAAGCTTATTTGATTTTAGTATTCTATTAACCGTACTCTGGCTCATGCCCAGTTTCTCGGCTATTCGTTTCTGTGTCCATCTCTGGCAACCATCTTCTGGCTTGCTGCAAGCCAAATTTATTACACGTGCTTTATCATATTCGGTATAGTTCGGTTCTTTACCTCGACCAGCAAGATCCTTTAGCCCATCGATACCCCTGGCTATAAATCGTCTTTTCCATTTGGCAATTACGAATCGGCTTGTTGACAGTTCTTCCGCTATTTTATTATATGTTTTACCTTGACTTAGCAAAAGAATGATCTTTGATCTGAAAACCATTCTGTATTCAGCCTTTGTCGAATTAGAATACATAGTAAGTTCAGTTTTTTGTTCCGGTGTAAGTTCTACAGGTTTTGATGTAAATGGCATTTTCTACTCCTTAATTGTTTTACCATTTACAAATATACGTATTATTGTTAGCTTTTCAAAGAAATGTTACAATAGCAACTATTACTTGTTTTTTTAATTTATTTAATAAATGGCTATTTTCAAAATCTGTTATAGAAATATTATGAGGATCAATCATAGTTATAGCCATTGTTTCTTTAACTGTTAAGTCACCATTTTTTAAGAATTTCAATGATATAGTCTTTAATTCCCAAGAACCAAAATTTGGACTTTGAGCAGAATTTAAAGGTAACCCTAAGTAGCGCTCGATTACTTGACCAGCCCACCCTTTGTTTTTTTTACCATCTTTAAATACGGTTATATTATAAGTATTTGCTAGTTTGCGTAAATCATGGCCAACTATCTCAGTTATTTTTGTTATTGCTTCATGTCTTTCCATACCACTCAACATTAATTATAAAAACATTTATTAAGATTTATAGTTCATCATTATTAATAATCTTTTCTTTTAATTCCAGAATGGCATTAAAAGACATTTCTCTACCCTTACCTGTAGGATAGTTAACATCTTCTTGTCCCCAAATCCATTTATATGCTTTAATTAAGGCTTCGGGTATCTCACCAATTGGATTATTTAACTTTATATTTGATAGAAGAGCATCAGGTTCTTTACCATTAAAAACATCTTCTAAAGCATCTATTATTTTTATAGTTTCATTGGGGTTATGTTTAGCTTTACTTAGTAAATCATTATAAATATCCTTATGTGAAATAAGCCACAGCGAACTATCTATGGGATTATATATAAATACCATAAAATCTTCTTTTTTAATTTGCCCAAAAGTAAATTTACCACCAGGCTTTGTAATAACAATTTTTCTACCATCAGAAATTTTTTCAACCTCATAACCTCTATATTTAATTTCTGAAAGAAGTTTGGCAAAATTTTCTCGATTAGAATTTTTTATAATTAATTCTTTTAACTCAATTTCATGAGTATATATATTCCTTTTTTTCATTTGCTTATATCCAAATTAGTAGTTGGTAATTAACAATTCTGTAATTTGTCCTCGCTTTTCAGCATTACAATTTATCATTCTATTAGCGTTTACTTTAATTATTTTAAAATCATTAAATAACTCATTAAAAAAATTATCATGAGGATTCTCATTTTGAGGATCTGAATTGCTCAACATCAATTTAGGATTTCTTTCCCTATTGAGTTTATAGAAATATTTGCTTAATTGAATTTGATCAGAATCATCAAAACTATATTTCGAATATGATGTAAAACTTGATGTTTTATTTAAAGGTCGATATGGGGGATCAAAATATACAAAAGATTCTTCATCTATCTCATATTCAGTCGAATTGAAGTTACCAATATTTATTTCAGCTATTTGTAGAATTTTGGAAATTCTGATTATATTGTCTTTATCTAGTATTTTAGGATTTTTATATTTTCCAAAAGGAACATTAAATTCACCTTTTTTATTTAACCTAAATAGCCCATTGTAACATGTTTTATTTAAAATAATTAATTGAGCAGCTCTAGAAATCCAGTTTTCAGAATATTTTTGATAATTAATTTGAAATCTTTGTTGATTCAAATTTCTTCTAATATCATAATAATACTTTTTTCTTTCTTCTTCAGATAATTTTTGATATTGTTCAGAATACTTGGATAGAAATTCAATAAGTTCTTTTGGATTTTTTTGTATTACTTTATAAATAAGTATTAATTCATCGTTTTTATCAGTTAAAAATGCTTTTTCAATATTATACCTTCTAACTATATCAAAAAATACAGCACCACCACCAAGAAATGGTTCAAAATATTTTTTTATTTTTCCTTTTCTTAAATCAACTGGATAATAGAATTGAAGCTGATTTAAAAGTTGAGACTTACCACCGGCCCACTTCAAAAAAGGTCTTGCATACATAAAATTTTTCCTAAATAATACTTAAATTAAACGAACAATTAGAGTACCAAAATTGTAAATTAACTAATAAGAATTATATTTTGTGTCAGTTATCAATGGAATTATTGATACAACTATTGTAAGACAAAAATAAAAAAAACTCTAATATTTAAGAATTTTTTTTAACTAAGTTTGTAATGACAAGGATGTTTTGTCCCTACGTTCGTCGGTTTTTGCTACCACGGCTGTATTTCCCACAGCGGCGGTATTACTCACTGCGGCGGGAATATCCCTCTGCGGTGGTAATTCCCCTCACCCTGCCCTCTCCCGGCGGGAGAGGGTAAGAAATTAAGAGTCCACCCCGCCCTCGCCACGCTAAGGCGTGGTTTTCGCTTACGCTTCAACTGCGCTCGGGCCCCCTCAATGAGGGGAATTTTACAACCCCCTTTATCCCCCTTTTTTAAGGGGGAATAAGATGTTAGATTCCTGCGCCGCTAAAGCAGAATCTAAAGACATTCGCAGGGATGACAGGTTAGGTAAGGGATGACAGGATTGATATTACCGCTTTTCCCCATTATCATCATATCTAAAATGCCATTTATAATTATAGTTGTGAATAAATTTATATTTAAATGAATATTATTTGTTTAACTATTTTGTTATATTATCGTAGTTTTTAATAAAGACGGTTAACGGTAGGATTAGGGGGTTGACGCTGGAGCGTCTGGGATTGCGTTCCGACGCTGGAGCATCGGAACGAGGTTCGAAACGGTTAACGGTAGGATTAGGGGGTTGACGCTGGAGCGTCTGGGATTGCGTTCCGACGCTGGAGCATCGGAACGAGGTTAGTATAAAGATTAGGTGGTGTTAATCGTCTATGAATAGTCCGGCAGGGTTTTTAAAAATAAGTAATTATTTAATTAATAATGGGTTAGCATGTCAGCGGTTTTTATTACGGGCAGCGGAAGCAGGATAGGTAGAGGTCTGGCTCTTGAGTTTGCGAAGAAGGGCTGGAATGTTATCGTGCACTATAATACTTCGAAGAAGAAAGCGGAGGAAACTGTCCGGGAAATTGTTGCGCCGGATAGGAAAGCTATCGCTGTGCAGGCGGATCTGGCTAATGTTGGCGAGATCGACCGCGCCTGGGATGAAGCTGTCGAAAAGCTGGGGGCGCCGGATGTGCTCGTGAATAATGCGGGCATCTTCCCGGAAAAGCGTCCGCTGAAGGATGTGGATGTCGATTTCTGGGATAATACGATGAATGTGAATCTGCGGAGTATGTACTATCTCTCGCGGAAGTTCTCTATGGCGGCGGGCGAGAATGCAAGGATTGTGAATATCGGTTCGCTGGGCGGGCTGGAGATCTGGAAGGAACGTATTCCGTATAATGTCTCGAAGGCGGGTGTGATTCAGCTTACTCAGGCTCTGGCGAGGGAACTGGCACCGGATATTGCGGTGAATTGTGTGGCGCCGGGGTCGATATATCTGCCGGACGACCGCAGTCCTAATGAGAAGTTCATGGCGCCGACGGGCAAGATTCCTATGGGACGCTGGGGTAATGTGACGGATATTTTTGAGGCGGTGTATTTCTTTTCGACGGCGAGTAAGTATATTACCGGGCAGATACTTAGTGTTGACGGCGGCTATCATATTATGCGATGAATTTTTTAAATGAAAGAGGTTTTAAATGGATGATTTTGTAAACGAAAGTAAGAAGAAAAAGAAGAAGAAAAAGAAACTGGGAACTGCGCCAAAAGCTTATGATAATTCGGAATTTTTGCACAGTCCGGATGGCAGGGTAATCCGGATAATGTCGGAATATCTTTATCCGTTGCAGCATTTCAGAAAAAATAATATCAGGAATTTGCTTATATTTTTCGGATCGGCTCGTACATGGTCGAAAGATCAATATGAGCATAGAATCACTGAGTTGAAAAATAAATTGAATGGAAAAAATCCCAAAAAGATCCGCGAAGCTAAAAAAGAATTGGAAATGCTCAAGAATAGAGAGCTTATGACGGAATCCTACGAAGCGGCGGTCGAATTGTCCGAGCGGTTTACGAAATGGTCGCTGCAATTGCCGAAGAAAAAGCGGTTTCATGTGTGTTCCGGCGGGGGCGCCGGTATGATGGAAGCTGCTAACAAGGGCGCAAACAGAGCCGGCGGCATTTCCGTGGGACTCAATATCAGTCTGCCGTTTGAGCAGGATCCGAATGAGTATATCACGCCGGAACTTAATTTCGAATTCCATTATTTCTTTATGCGGAAGTTCTGGTTTGTGTATTACGGTTCGGCGATGATTGCGTTTCCCGGCGGATTCGGCACGCTGGATGAGGTCTTCGAGATACTTACGCTCAGGCAGACGCAGAAGGTATCCCGACCTATCCCGATAATTCTCTATTCGCGGGAATTCTGGGAAAATCTTATTAATTTTGAGTATCTTGTGGATATGGGTGTTATCGGCAAAGATGATCTTGAGCTTTTTACCATTGTGGATACGGTCGATGAAGCCTACAATGAATTGAAGAAGAAGTTGATGGATATTCATAATATTGACTCAAACAAATATTGAGATATTGATGTTATATACAAGGTAGTTAAAATGAAAATCGCAAATTGTTTCTTTCTGACAGCCCTGTTTTTGCTTGCCGCACAATTGCTGAGCGCCGGCGAGATGACTATACCCCCCGAGAAAATTCATGCGGGCGATACGATTACCGTGAAATATCAGCCTGACGAGAGATTTGTAAGTTTCAATGATCTGAAGGCTTTCTTTTATCTGTATTCGGAAGAGAAGCCGATGCCGGATGCTTATGAGATTTCGCTCTATTATGATTCGACCACGCAGAAGTGCTTCGGCAATTATGTCGTGCCGGAAAAGACGGTGTTCGGCATGGTGAAGGTCGATGGTGAAGATACTTTCTATAATGTCCTGGATGATAATCACGGGGAGTTCTGGGATTTCATTGTGTACGGCGAGGATGGGAAGCCTGTCCGCGGCGCTAATTTGAAAGCGGGTGTGTCATGGCTTGGCGGTATGCCCAAAAATATTGACAGGACGGTCGATTATAACAAGGCTGCCAGATTGCTGGAAAAGGAGACGAAGCTCTATCCCGAAAACATCCATGCGAGGATTGGCTATACGTCGCTGCAGTTCGACCTGAAGAAGATTACGCAGGAGACATTCCAGGCGCAGATGAAGGAATATGCCGGCAGCGATTACGATACGGATAATGAGAGCGCTGTCAGAGCGGTCAGCAGGGCGCTGCGAGCGATAAATAAGAATGATGAAGCCGAGCAGCTCGATTACAAATTTGCGCAGGAACATCCCGAGAGTAAGCTGGCGGAAGAGCAGCTTCTCTCGCAGCTTTCGACGGCGGAGACAATGGATGCGTTTTCAAATATGGCGAAGAAATTTTTGATGAAATATCCGAATTCGCCTAATAGAGAGAAGGTGTATTCCGCGATTGCGACATCGTATCTGCAAGTCAATAAATATGAAGAATTGAAGAAGCTGTTGAATTCGATGGACAATGTGCCGGCGACAGCGTTTAATCAGCTTGCGGTGACGGTGGTGAAGGAAGAGAAGATGATGAAGGGCAGCACAAAGAAACAGCGTCTCGAAGAAGCGAAGGCGATTTATACGCTTCGGCTTGAGGATGTGATCTTCAATGATGATTACGGCGAGAAGAATAAGCAACTCAAACCGGATTACTTCACGACTACCGAGTGGAAGAATGACCGCAAGGTTATGCGGGCGACGATAGCTCAGTCTTCGGCGGAAATTTTCATTGAAGACGGAAACAAGGACAAAGAGCTGAAACTTTACGAAAAGGCGCTGGAGCTTATGAGCTATAGAGCGCAAATTCCGCTTTATGAGAAGATTGTCGAGATGTACATTGAATTGAATAAGAAATTCGAGGCTTTCCAAACGCTGGAGAAGGCTATACTCAATTCACAGACGAATACCAAGATGCTGGCAAAATACAAGACTCTCTTCAAAGAGTTCCGACCTGAAGAGGCGGAGAATTTCAACAAAGCGCTGGATAGTCTCGAGCATGCCGCCAAAAACCGGCGGTTCGAGAATCTCAGGTATAACACGCTTGATAAGGGCGAGATCCATGGCGCTTTCAAGACTCTCGACGACAGGATATTCGACTTCGAGGATCTGAAGGGGAAGGTCGTCATCATCAATTTCTGGGCGACGTGGTGCTCGCCGTGCCAGGCACTCTTGCCGACGGTCGAGGAACTGTTTTTTAAGTACCACGACAGCACGGATGTTGTCATCATGGCGATAGACGTCTGGGAGAAAAGCGGCAATCCCGAGGATGCTATCTATGATTTCCTCGAAAATAAGGAGTATGAGTTCCCGATTTTCTTCGATCCTAATGATATAATTCCCCGGAAAGCGGGTGTTACCGGCTTGCCGACAAATATATATCTCGACAAGAAGGGCAGGATTAGGTTTATTGAGCAGGGCTTCTCGAATGAAATCCAGTTCAGGAATGATGCGATGGATAAAATTGAGTTTCTGCTTAAAAGGGCTGATTAGCTTTATTTATGATACATGATGTTATTGGCAATTAATTGTTAATATAAATGTGGTTATTGGCTGCAGGCTAAATGCAACTGGTTTTAGTGTTAAATTTTTTAAATTAATTTGTCAAAGTACTGAATATCATGCTTTTTCCTGATAACAGCCTGTTATCTTCCGTTGAAGCTGGATGCGCGAACATTGAATGATCTGATGGACTCTACCGATCACTATTTCAACATAGCTGATTATCAAAAAGCTATTTCTTTTGCAAAAGAATCTCTTCCAGCCATTGAAAAAGAATTTGGAAAAAATGATACGAACTATACTGAATGTCTTTATGTCCTCAGCACATCAAATTACAATCTCGGCATTATTGACAGCGCAATTTATTATTGCGAGAAGCAGTTAGAGATAATGAGGGATTTATATGAACCGGATTCCGATAATCTTATTTCCTGTATTGGAAATTTGGCTTTGTATTACAATTACGTAAGAAGATTTGACGAATCCAAGCCGCTATTCGATGAAGCCATCAGCAAATTACGGGAAAAACATAAGGGGGATAATAAGGAGTTTGCGAGCAATCTGGGTAATTTGGGTATGTATTACCACGATAACAACAGGTATGAGTTAGCAGAGAAATACTACCTTGAATCGCTTAATATGCAAAGAAGATTATTTTCGGAAGATGATCCCGGCTTAGCTGTATCTATACAAAATACAGCTGATTTTTATGCCGATATTGGTCAATTTGAAAAAGCGGATACTCTTTATAAAGAAGCTCTGAGTATGTTCAGGAGAATTTATAAAGAAGATAATCGGGATTTGGCTGTAATACTTAACAATATAGGCTTCTTCTATCAAAATCTTGGTAAATTGGAGCAAGCTGAAAGTTTGTTCATCGAAAGTCTTGAGATGAGAGAGAGAATGTTGAAAGGAGATAATCCTGAGCTTGCCGGCAGTATCAATAACATGGCTTATTACTACTCGACCTGCGGTCTTTATGACAAAGCGGAGGAACTGCACAATGAAGCGCTGGCAATCAGACTACGCCTTTTTAAGAAGGACCATCCCGACGTTATGCAGAGTTTGAACAATCTTGGAATTCATTACTTTAAGAAAGGTGATTTGCATAATGCGGATTCATTATTAGATGAATGCTTAATGATAACGAAGCGAATATATAATGAAAATCATCCAAAATTAGCCATAGCCTGCATGAATAGTCATCAAAAGCCTTAACAGTCCGAAGGTGCTGCACATTGCGACACACGGGTTGTTTCTGAAAGATGTGCAGATCGGTGAAAACACGAGGGCTTTCGGTATGCAGACGGAACATTTTGTTGAGAACCCTTTGCTGCGTTCGATGCTGCTGCTTGCAGGCGCAGAGAATACGCTGCGTTCGAAAATAAGCCAGGATGTTGATGATATTGAAGTATACCAAACGGAAGATGGTTTGCTCACCGCCTACGAAGCGCAGAATCTGGATCTGGATAATACGGAATTGGTAGTCCTATCCGCCTGCGAGACAGGATTGGGAGAAATAAAGAACGGTGAAGGTGTCTACGGTCTGCAGCGTGCTTTAAAAGTCGCCGGTGCAAAGACGCTCATCATGAGCCTCTGGACTGTCAATGATGAAGCAACGCAGGAACTGATGACTACATTCTATATGAACTGGCTCGCAGGTCAATCCAAGCGGGAGGCTTTCCGCCATGCGCAGCGCTCGCTGAGGGAGAAATATGAACATCCCTGCTACTGGGGCGCTTTTGTGATGGTGGGAAAGTGATATAAAAAAGGCAGGGCTTGCGCCCTGCCTCTATGAATATCAAGCTGAAATTTACTTGCCGTTTACTTCTCTTTGTCCGAGTCCTCTTCGTCCTCGCTGTCTTTGCTCTTCGTCTCTTCTTCCGATTTTTCTTCGTCAGTTTCAGCCTTAGTTTCTTCCTGTGATGTTTCTGTTTCTTCTTTCGTTTCTTCCGCTGCTTCTTCGGATTTATCATCAGCTTCTTTAGCTTCAGGTTCCTCTTCTTTAGCTTCAGGTTCCTCTTCTTTAGCTTCAGGTTCCTCTTCCTTAGCTTCAGGTTCCTCTTCCTTAGCTTCAGGTTCCTCTTCCTTAGCTTCAAGCCCCTCCTCTTTAGCCTCAGGTTCTTCTTCTTTAGCTTCTGTGGAAGTCTCTTCTACCTGAGTCTTAGCCTCGGATTCCTGAGATTCTTCCGTAGTTTTCTCTGCTGTGGTTTCTGCCTGAGCTTCTTCAGTTTGTGTTTCGGAAGCTTCTGCTGTTTCCGTTTCAGCGGCGGTTTCTTCATATTTGGTTTCCTCTTCTTTAGCTTCAGCAGGGGCTTCTTCCTTAGTTTCTTCGCCTTCTTCGGGCTGAAGGGCATCCGAAGTGAATTTATCAGCGTTTGGAACCGGATGCTCGCCATTGTAGGCATCGATGTCAGCCTGATCTTTATTCCTCAGGCATTCGACCACCGAAAGCACAATCTTCTTGGCTTCTTTGTCGAATTCGACCACCTTCAGCGGAAGCATATCGCCAATCCTGAAATATTCGCTGATGTTCTTGACAGGTGCAAAAGAAAGCTGCGATACCGGAACGAAACCGTCAACACCGTCCGGCAGTTCGACGATAACGCCCTTCTCGATAATTCTTTCGATTTTCGCTTCGGTTTCGGCTCCTACCTTGTACTTATCTTCGAAGTAATCCCATGGATTTTCGTTGATCTGCTTATGTCCGAGAGCGATCCTTCTCTGTTCGGGGTCAATGCTGAGTACAACTACATTGAGTTCGTCGCCCTTCTTGACGAATTCGCCTGGATGCCGGATCTTCTTGGTCCACGACAGGTCGCTGATATGCACAAGCCCGTCAACACCCGGTTCAAGCTCAACAAATACGCCGAAGTTGGTGAGATTGCGAACAACGCCGGTATGCTCGGAATTTACCGGATATTTCTTCATAAGATCTTGCCAGGGATCCGGCTCGAGCTGCTTCATACCGAGCGCAAGTTTCTTGTTTTCCTTGTCGATGTTAAGAACCACAGCGTCAACGATCTGCCCCATCGATACGAACTGGGAAGGATGCTTGACGTGCTGCGTCCATGACATTTCGCTAATATGAATAAGTCCTTCAATCCCTTTTTCGATTTCGATGAATGCACCGTAGTCGGTCAGGCTGACAACCTTGCCGCTGACTTTCGTGCCGGGATCGTATTTTTCGCCGATGTTGTCCCATGGATGAGGTGTAAGCTGCTTCATACCGAGTGATATACGGCGCTTGTCCTCGTCGAAATCAAGGACAACAACTTTAACTGTCTGGTCGAGTTCAACAATTTCAGAAGGATGAGTAACACGTCCCCAGGAAAGATCAGTGATATGTACTAACCCGTCTACACCTCCAAGATCGACAAATACTCCGAAGTCGGAAATGGCTTTCACAGTGCCTTCAAGAACAAGTCCTTTTTCGAGCTTGCTCATAATGGCTTCACGCTGCTCGGTAAGCTGTTCTTCGAGCAGTACCTTATGGCTTACAACTACATTTTCACTCGGGTGGTTTACCTTCACTACGCGAACGTCGATGGTCTTTCCAACCCAGCTGTCGAAATCTCTTACAGGTCGGACATCAATCTGTGAACCGGGCAGGAATGCCTCGATTCCCATCAAATCTACAACCATGCCGCCTTTAATTCTTCTGAGAATTTTGACCTGAACGACTTCCTGCTTATCATAAATATTCAGTATGTCCTCCCAGATGCGCATGAAATCGGCGCGTCTTCTGGACAGTACCAATTTGCCGTCGGGGTCTTCAATGTTTTCGATGAAAACATCAATTTCATCACCGACCTGATAAGTTTCCGCATTAAGAAGTTCAGGGCGCGGCACTACGCCTAATGATTTGAATCCGATGTCAACAAGAATTTCATCTTTAGTGATATCAACAATCTTACCGGTAACGAGTTCATCTTCTTTGATAGTGGTAATAGTCTGGGAAGCCATTTGCTCAAACGTACTATCATCCATTTCTAAGTCGTCAAAGCCATGTTCCATTAACTCTTCTATCGATTTCCTCTTGTTCCGTATTCCGCTTTTTAAATCTCTTTGATTGCTTTCTTGAGGATTTTCCTGGTTATTTGATTCTTCAACTTGTTCTAATGTTTGTTGTTTGGTGTTATCTCCTTCATTCATATAAAAATTCTCCAATTTAGAAAGATTTATTTAGTTAAACAAAAAGATGCTTCGAAAAGCATCCGGAATTAATTTAATTGCACTAAAAATAGCTTTACAATATAATTTTAAAATTCATAAAATCCAAATATTCATTTAAAATTTAACGATTTATTTATAATTTATTATTAAACGTATGTTATATTAATAAATTTGTCAAAATTTTTCATACCGGAGTTTTCCGGCGGTGAAAACGGCAAGGATATTTGTATTCAAGATTTCCACATCTTTGCAATTTATTAGATTATTATCAGCTACAACCAGATCAGCGTTGCAGCCCTCCTCGATTTTACCGGGAAATTTCTCTGATTTTTCTGTAATCCTTGGATTTATTATATATGCTTCAAGTGCTTTATTTCGGGATATTCTTTCTTCAGGGTGCCATGGTTCTGTCTTTCCGGTTGGTATTCTTCTGACGAAAGCATCTATTCCTGTCAGCGGATCATGCGGCTCTATAGGAAAATCGGAACCACCGGTCATTAAAACATTCATATCCATAAAACTTTTCCAAGGATAGGAATAAGCCAGTACTTTTTCTTCCAAACGATTTTCAGCCATAGCAGCGTCGCTAATGCAGTGAAAAGGCTGAACAGCAGCTATTATCCCATATTTAGCAAAAATTTCAAGATCGGATGGATGAACTATTTGTGCGTGCTCTACTCTCAAAGTACATGTAGAATCAGCAATTTTTTCATGATATAGTTTTTCGTATGCATTTAAAGTCATGCGATTTGCAGCATCTCCAATCGCATGAATGGCAATTTCCCAGCCATATTTCAATCCTTCCGAAGCCATCTTAAATAATCGATCTTCATTATTGAGCATTAGCCCAGTGGAATCAGGCTTATCTTTATATGGCTGCAGCATGGCTGCTCCATGAGAGCCGAGGGCTCCATCGGCATAAAATTTTAATCCCCTGAGATTTAAAATTTTGCTGCTATACTTTTTAATATTATGAGTCTTCCATTCGTCATTTTGTGCTTTAACAAAGGAATGAACCCTGATTGGTAATTCATTATTCTTTTCCAAGTCCTTAAATATTTCAATATACTCCGGATTTACATCCATGTCATGCACTTCGGTCAAACCCACCCGCAGACATTCATTGCAGGCTTCCTTTATTTCACTCTTGATTTGTTGTTTTGAAGGCTTTGGTATATATTTATTGACCATATCCATGGCTTCGTCTATAAGTATCCCGGTTGGCTCGCCTGTATTATCTCTGAGAATAGCCCCGCCAGCGGGGTCAGATATATTGGCGTCTATGCCCGCTAATTTCAGGGCTTCTGAATTAACCCAGGCAGCATGCCCGTCAATACGAGTTAGATAAACAGGCGTGTTCGGGAAGGCTGCATCGAGAATTTCCTTTTTTGGATATTCCTTGTTTACCCATTTTTCTTGGTTCCAGCCAAATCCGGTTAGCCAGTCACAATCTGCTGAGGGATGCTGCTTCGCCCTTTCGACGCATTCATCTGCAGATTCTGCATCTTCCAGCGATAAGCTGTTCAGCAGGCTGCCCAATCCCGCCAGATGGCAGTGGCTATCGACGAAACCGGGCATTAGCCAAGCGCCTGCATAGTGATACCTGCTTTCTTCGGTGATTACAGTGACAGAGCCCGGGGTGGGGGCGACCGCAGTAATTATGCCTCTTTCGATATTTATTTCCGCCTGGATAGGGTGCATGGTATTTTTCCTGAGTGTGCCCGCCTTCAAAATGTGGTAGATCTATCGCTAACGTAAAATGCCGGCTTTTTAAAAAAGCCGGCATGAACAAATTATTCGAGAAATTATATCTTAATAAAAGTTATTCAATTGATAGATTTATGCTTCTTCTAACTTAAGAATGCAATCATCAACCGGACAGACTTCCACGCATTGCGGCTCGTCAAAGTACCCTTCGCATTCTACACATTTTTCAGCATCGATCTCGTATATTTCTTCGCCTTCATAGATAGCTTCTGTGGGGCATTCCGGTTCGCAAGCGCCGCAATTGATGCACTCTTCTGTAATATACATTGCCATAATTTACCTCCGAGTTATATGGTCAGTTAGTGTTCGTTAATTAACTTTAATAAAAACAATACTTTAACTAAAGTATTGATCGAAATTTAGCACTAAAGCCAAATTTTTGACAAAATTAATAAACTATGTTAATTTGACAAAGAACTTTTAAAACTATGTATTCCTTAGTGTTTTCCTTCTTGATTTCACTTCGAAAATCAATTATCTTTTTTATATAATGCATTTCAAGAAACGGTAAAATTCAAATAATATTTTCCCATGTAAACAAACTGTTGTAATTAATAAATCTTTTCAATTAATAAATTTACGTGTGTATTATATATTTCTTTGGAAATCATGAATTTAAGAAAAGATCACCTGATTAATTTTCTCCACTGATTTCTTATGACATTAAGAGCACTCAATTTTAGATCTGTCTTTGTTTTATTTTTTGATGATTTTAAATTTCTTATGATTTTGTAAAAAATAATTTTCAGACCTGTTTGCATATATTCAAGTCTGATATAAGCTCTTGTGTGAAAGGGGCTGTAATGCTTTCGGCAGAATAGTATCTTGCTTTCAATTAAAAATCCCGCAATTTTTTCATTAGCAGAAAATTGCTCATCCGTACCGCCACGAAAGTGAATTACTTTTGCATTAGGCTGGAAAATCACAACGAAGCCTGTTTTTTTCAATCTGTAGCAGAAATCAGTTTCCTCGGTAAAAAGGAAATAATCCTCGTCAAAACCGCCTATTTTTTCAAACACTTCCCTGCGAACTGCCATGACAGCGCCATCGACATAGTCTACATCTTTGGTGAATCTGTCTATAGGCAGCTTCTTCCAGAATTTTGCTCTTAACCCCCTTTGAAAAGACTTCACAAAAAATAATTCAAGAAATCCCAACCGGAAGCCGGGGAAATCGCTATAACTATTCTGCCACGAGCCGTCACGGAAAACTTGCTGAGGTCCGGCAACGCCTACCTCATCATTTTTTTCGATAGTATCTAAAAGGTTGCTGATAGCGCCTTCTTGGTAAATAACGTCGGGATTAGAGATAATCAACGCCTCAGCATAAGATTTGCTGACGCCGAGGTTAATAGCGGCTGCATAGCCAAGATTCTCATCACTTTTAACCGCCAATATTTCAGGATATTTTTTCTCGACGAGATCGACAGTGTTGTCTTCGGAGGCATTGTCAACCACAATTATTCCCGGGTTTAGCTCTGAGGCGGTTTTTTTTATTGATTCGAGGCATTCTTCGATATACTGGGCGCTGTTGTATGTAATTACTATGATGTCTAATTTAACGGACATTAATTCCCATATTTTTAAAGAAAATTATCTAAAAGCCGAATAATTTATTAATTTTAAAATTGCAACTTCGTTAAAACAAAATTCAAAGTTAACTTATTTCCTTGAATTTTCTAAATGAATATATCAGCGGCGATAGATGAAGACATTGAGTAAAATTTTTAACGGATTTCTCAATTGGGTAGAAAAGATCGGAAATAAGCTGCCTGATCCGTTCTTCATATTTTCGGGACTGGCTATCTTGGTGGTCATTATTTCGTGGATTGCTTCATCCTTCGGTGTATCAGTGGAACATCCGGGCACCGGCGAGATCATAGCCGCCGATAATTTGTTGGACAAAGAAGGCATCCGACGAATGCTGACCGAAGCCGTCGATAATTTTACAGGATTTCCACCGCTGGGGATTGTGCTTGTTACAATAATCGGTATTGGTGTTGCGGACAAATCGGGATTTTTTGCTGCCGCGCTGAAGCATATAGTTACATTTGTTCCTGCAGCGTTGCTGACACCTACATTAATATTTGCCGGTGTTACCAGCAATATCATAGCTGATGCAGGAATTGTCGTGCTCCCACCCTTGGGAGCATTGCTGTTCGCCAGTCTGGGCAGGCATCCGATTGCAGGATTGTCTGCTGCATTTGCGGGTGTGGTCGGCGGTTTCAGCGCAAATTTTTTCATAACGGCACTGGATCCTCTGCTGTCGGGATTTACCGATCCGGCAGCAAAAATGATCGATCCGGCTTATGATGTTTATCCAACAGCCAATTATTTTTTTATGATTGCTTCGGTGTTTTTGGTTGTCGGTATCGGAACATTTGTTAATAATAAGATAATTGAGCCGCGGCTTGGTGAATGGAAAAATTCCGGTTATGTAAAAGACTCAGAACTCGAATCTCTCGGCAAGAGAGAGAAGCGCGCTTTGTGGGTAACTTATGCTTCAATCATTATAATGATGACGCTAATTGTGGTAATGACCATTCCACAAGATGGCATCCTGCGGGACACGGAAGGAAAGATAATACCACTATTTAAGAGCATCGTCACATTAATTTTGCTGATATTTTTCATATCCGGCTTGATCTACGGGATAGCTGCCGGTACTATCAAGAACAGTAAACAACTTGCAACAATGCTGGCAGATTCTATGTCTACAATGGGTGCGTATATTATCCTCGCTTTCGCTGCCGGGCAATTTATTGCATTTTTCGGCTGGAGCAATCTGGGATTGATCACTGCCGTTAAAGGTGCGGATTTTCTGAAGGGTATCGGCTTTGAAGGAGTACCTCTTCTAATGTCGTTTTTCGTATTTTCAACGACGATGAATATTTTTATTTACAGCGCATCGGGCAAGTGGGCTCTTTTCGCACCGGTTTTTGTCCCGATGTTCATGCTCATGGGCTTTTCACCCGAGACGACTCAGATGATATACAGAGTTGGGGATTCAATCACGAATATTATTACACCACTTTTGCCATACTTTCCCATTGTTATAGTCTTTGCTAAAAAATTCGATCCGGAAATGAACTTCGGCAGGCTGCTTGCGAATCTTATGCCTTATTCAATCGCTTTCTTCATTACCTGGGGGATCTTCCTTTTGATATGGCTGCTTCTTGGAATGCCTCCGGGACCGGATGCAGGCATGTATTATACGCCTTAATTTATAAAAATAAGCCTGAGCCTATCGAAATATAACAGTCTTGTTTTATCATATCAAAGATGTGAAAATGCGATAGACTCAGGGTCTACAAAGTTATCCTAAAGAATTTTGATTAGAAACTTTTTTTGATTTTCAATAATTTAATATATACAAAATTTAAATCAATGTCAAGTTTTCGGCTTCTTTTTCTTTGCTGCCGGGAATAGTATGTTATTCAGGATGAGCCTGTAACCCGGTGAATTCTTATGAAGTGAGAGATCTGTCGGCGGATCGCCAACCTGATGGCGGTAATCTTCCGGATCGTGACCGGCAAACCATGTAAAAGTGCCTCTGCCGAGGTTGCCGTGGATATACTTTACTTCGTCGGTTCCTTCTCGCTGCCCTAACAAAATAACTGAATTTTTTATGAATTCCTCGTGAAAAGCGGTAGTCTGTCCCAAAAATCCTTTTACAACATTGACATGGCACTGTGTCAGCATTGTCGGTACCGGATCGTATTTTGCGGAAAAGTCGAAAAGGGTGAAATAATCAGTTTCGGGATTGCCAATGCCTCTTTCAGGTCGGACGTCTATTTCGGAATATTCATATTCATAGGGATTCATGATCAGCTTAAAATCTTCAAAAGCCAGAGTTTTTGAATAGTCAAGTTTTTGATTGGCATTGGGATCAGCAGGATCTCCGTCGTATACGTTATGGCAGATATCCACATTCTGCGCCGCCAGGGATATATCATAAGAATCGGTAGCACTGCACATTGCAAAAAGGAAGCCGCCGCCGGTTACATAATCCTTAATTTTCTGTGCGACGGCTAATTTTAAGTGAGAAACTTTTTTGAAACCTAATTTCTGAGCCATTCCTTCGTTTAGTGAAACCATCTGGATGTACCAGGGCTGATTATGATATCCTGCATAAAATTTTCCGTATTGACCGGTGAAATCCTCGTGGTGAAGGTGGAGCCAGTCATAATTATCGAGTGAATCATGAATTACTTCCTCGTCCCAGATTATATCATGCGGGACTTCGGCATATTCCAGAGCAAGGCGCACGGCATCATCCCATGGCTGTGCGCCGGGAGGTGCATACACAGCTATTTCCGGGGCTTTCTCCAAACGTACGGCATCCATATTTACGCCTTCGGCTTTTACTTCCGAATATATTTGGGAGGCTTTGGCACCACTGATCTTTTCGAAAAGGACACCGCGTATCCTGCATTCCGCAGCAATGACGTCAGAGTAGTCCATCATAAACGAGCCGCCCCGATAATTGAGAAGCCAGTCCGCGTTATATCCTTCTTTCAGTGCCCAGTATGTAAGACCATAGGCTTTTAGATGGTCGGTTTGAGCAAGATCCATAGGGATAATGATTTTTTGCGCCTGAATTGCCGATGATGTAGTAAATAATAATATTATTAATACCAAAAATTTATTGAAACCTGTTCTCATATTTTACCTTTTTATTTTGTGATAATACTATTATTGCAACGATTTGAAATTCGGTAAATTGTTAGATCATATCATTGATTGTTGAGCTTAAATAAAAAATTATGTTGTACGAAAAATCATATAATAACTTTGCCATATTTGTGTCAGAATGTATATACTTACCAAAAATTTTCAAAAGTATACATTTTTTAAAATAAAATTTTGACTGTTGCGTTAAATCATTCTAAATTGATATTTATTCATAAATAAGAATTATTATAAACTAAGAAAAAATGATAAAGTCAGAAGACATAAAGAAAAAAATAACAGACTCGGGGTTGAAAGTAACTCACCAGCGCATAGCTGTATATGAAGCGCTGGCAAATTCCAAAGAACACCCCACAGCAGAGATGCTTACTGAGCATGTAAACGAGAAATATCCTTATATCTCTACTGCGACAGTCTACAAAACATTAGACACATTCGTTCAAAAAGGGTTAATATTTAAAGTAAAAACCGACAGCGACAAAATGAGATATGATGCATCGACAGAGCAGCATCACCACATTTACTGCAAAGACACCGGCGAAATAAAAGATTATCATGACGAAGAATTAAATAGGCTTTTAAAAGAGCATTTCAGAAAGAAAAATATAGAAAATTTCGAAATCGAAGATATAAAACTGCAGATAATGGGTCATCATAAAAATAGTAAAAAGTAAATCTTTGACATATATGCAGTTAGTCTTTCAATATCAACTAATTATTTTTTAACAATTCAAAGGAGTATTGATATGGAAAATCAAATGCCCTTATTAGGCGACAAATTTCCCGAGATGGAAGTTCAGACGACATACGGTGTATTCAAATTACCCGAGCATTACAAAGGAAAATGGTTTATTCTGTTTAGTCACCCGGCGGATTTCACACCGGTTTGCACCACAGAATTCGTTGCTTTTCAGAAAAGATATGAAGAATTCAAAAAGTATAACACCGAGCTTATCGGACTGAGTATCGATCAGGTATATTCACATATCAAATGGGTTCAGTGGATCAAGGAAAATCTTGATACGGAAATTGAATTTCCCATTATTGCTGATGATGGCACGGTAGCTAAAACATTAGGTATTGTACACCCGGGCAAAGGCAAGAACACTGTCCGCGCAGTCTTCTTCGTGGACCCTGAAGGAACACTCAGAACGATAGTATATTATCCTCAGGAACTCGGACGTAACTTTGATGAATTCCTCAGAGTTATCCAGGCGCTGCAGACAGCCGACAAAGAAAAAGTTGCCATGCCTGCAAACTGGCCCAACAATGAAATAATTGGCAACAAGGTAATAGTACCGCCGGCAGCCGATATTAAAAGTATAGAATACAAACAAAAGAAATACGATAATTATGATTGGTGGTTCTGCTACAGAGACATCAACGAAAAGTAGTATTTAAACATAGATGTGCCACACCTTTAAGGTGTGGTACATCGTGTTTATTTTTTATGCCAGATTTAATCCTCCGGCGAGAAGACTTTCGTCGAACTCGCACGAGATGAGGGATTTAAGCGGAAATTTTTTGGAAGCATTAAGAATTTCAATCCCAACAATTTCTTTTTTATCGTTCATATCAAGATTTACACCTTCGGAGATCTCGACGACGCCCGTGGGCTTTTTATCCGAAAGCTGAATGTAAGCTGCGTCCGCTTCTTTGTCATATTTAATCTTCATCTTTTTTCCCTTTTTTTAGTGGATACGCAGTGATAATATAAACTTTGTTTCTTTCAATATATTTAAAGATCACTTTTAGCGGTAATCCATGCTTCAGTCGGTAAGTCTCGTCGATCGCGAAAGTAACCTTGCCAGGCAGGATACCGCTTCCGAGTTCCTTGCCGATAGCTTTTTTCAGGTCATTGTCTTTAATGCCATAGACTTCGACCCTTTCTTTTGCATGACGTGAATAAATTAGCTCCATTGCAACGCCGCACTACCGGATATATTTATAATTCAAAATAACGATTAACTCAATTGCGAGATATATTCTTAGCGAATATAAGAACAATCGAGGAGTTTTGAAAATGGGGGTTCCTATCTTTTCCTGATCTCTATGGCAATAAAGCAGCTACTTTAGCTGATGGATTAGTTGATTCCGGCGCACGGCATTTATTTTTATCGATTGTTAATTAATGGAAAGATGCGAACGGGAAAAGTAATTAAAGTCAGATAAGCAAATATGAAGTTTGATGATTTTTCGTTTATAAATGTGTAAATTGTAAAGAAATTAAAGTAATAAAAAAAATAGTCCATAAATATATAGTCAGGAATTCTATGAAAGCAGTCGAATTTAATACCCAAATGAAAAACCGAACAATTAAAGTTCCTGAAAATTTGATCTCTGAATTATCAGAGAATAAGAATATAAGGGTCATTGTATTGTTTGAAGACAAAGATGATAAAGAAGAAAAAGACTTTAAAAACTTAACTAAGGAACAATTCTTAGCCGGATCTTCCGATAGTGATTCAATTTATGACAGTTACTAAAATGAATAAACTTCAGTTCGGTGATATAGTACTTCAGTAATTCGATTACACAAAATAGCAACAATAGAAAATGATCTGATCGATAAAAAAATCAGACAATTTAATGAAAAATTAATTAAGAAATTAAAGGCTGCATTTAGAAAATTGATATAGTATTTTTCTAAAACCTCACCCACAGCCTTACAGCCATCCCTCGATTCCTATTCCACGCCGGGCGCCAGCTAACGCCGAGATCCTCGCTGACATTGAAATCGAAGAGGTGGGCGCCGACGTAAGCATCCACCGCCGCGAAAATATATACGCCCAGCAGGTACAAGCCATTCAGGTCGCGGTTGTCGCGGTAGAATTCGCGTTCCTGTTTTGCTATATTCAGCGAATCGTTGACAGTTGATAGTCTAGATTGCAATTGTGAGGGATCCTCGCCCGGCGGCAGCTGCTCGATCTGCTTTTGCAGGCTGGTGGATTCCGCTTTCAGTCTGTCCGCAACCTTCGCGGCATCCGAGAACTGCGACCAGTAATTAGCAATATTATAAATGAGAAAACCCGAAGCGCCTGCAAATATGGGCGTCTTCCAGTAATCTTCCGTGTAGATCTGTCCCAGCCCGGGGAATACAAATGACCAGATGAGCGCAGTCGTCGGTGATTTAGTCATAGTGAATTCGGTATCACTTTTCGGAGTGTTGAGCAGCTCGTCGGAGGTATATCTCTTGACGCTGTCGCGGATATAGACGGAATCGTCAGGCGCAACCTCGTAATCGAATCTGACGCTATCCTCCTTTTCCTGCGGGAACAAAGTCCCTGCAGGAAAAAGCATCAATCCCAGTAAGAGAACAATATATGTTTTTAAAATATTGCGCATGAGACATTTTTGTCATTTAATTATTCAGGTTCTTTAATGAGCTGCTATATCAACCGCAGGGTTTGAGACCTGATCAACCGCAGGGTTAACCCTGCGGTTGATTAAAACCCAAATTCTGTCTACTGGTAATATCATCAGATGCTATCATTCCACCACCGCTACAGCATCCATGCCAAGAAGCGCACCCTTGGGCATAGCCGCAACTTCGACAGCCGTGCGCGCAGGCTCGCTCTCGCTGAAATACTCGGCGTAGATCTCATTTACAGTTGCGAAATCGCCCATATCAGTAAGAAAAATATTGACCTTTACGACATCGCTCAATTTTCCGCCGGCTTCTTCCAAAATCATCTTAATATTTTCAAGCACTTGGCGCGCCTGCGATTGTACATCATTTCCGGGATAATTGCCTTCAGGGGTGAGCCCTATCTGATCCGAAATATAGATTTGATTGCCCGCTTTTATCGCCTGCGAGTATGGTCCTACCGGCGCTGCCGCTTTACTTGTATAAATCTGAGTTTTCATAATTACACCATTTTTTTGTTTTGAAAATTCTTCTTTTTTAGTGTGTGTTTTTTTGACAGACCAGAGGTCTGCTCTGCCATTTGGGACAGACCAGAGGTCTGTCCTACTCACCAGCCATCTTCCCCAATAATGCCGCGCCTATGATACCCGCATCCTTCAGAAACTTCGCCTTCCGCAGTTGGAAGCTGTCGGCAATGTGAGGCATAGCTCTGTGTCTGATAGTCTCTTCCGCTGTGTCAAAGAGCAGGTCCGAGGCGAGAGAAATACCTCCGCCGACGATGACCGTCCTGATGTCCAAAAGATTCATCGCAGAAGACAGTCCTGCGCCAAGCTTTTTCCCAATGTCGAGGAAACAGCGCACGGCGGCGGGGTCTTTCCTGTCGACGAGGTCGGAAATTTCCTCGACGTCGAAGCTCTCAAGATTATTCAGCTCGGATTCAGGGAAATCTTCCGCCTCATGCCTGGCGCGCTCAATGATCTTCGTCCTGCCGATATATTCTTCCAGCGTACCCAACCGGTAAAATCTTCCGGCAACATCGTGATTCGCATCAATATCGATTATCGTATGACCAATCTCGCCGGCAGCGCCGTAAGAGCCGCGTATGATCTGCCCCCTGTGAATAATAGCGCCGCCGACACCGGTACCGAGAGTAATGTAGAGGAAATCCTCGATATCCTTGCCGGCGCCGAGCACGAGTTCCGCAAGGGCAGCGGTGTTTGCGTCGTTATCCATTTTCACGGGAAGCTCAAATTCATGTTCCAATTGAGATTTTATCGGCAAATTCACCCAGCCGGAAAGATTCGGCGAGACAACGAGAGTTCCTTCTTCGCTGACTATTCCAGGAATGCCGACCCCAATCGATTTTATATTTGTATGACTATCAAGAGTTTCCCTAACCAGTTGTATAAAGCCGGACAGAGTATATTCCGCTTCCTCTCTGGTAATAGTCGGGGAACTGGCGCTATCAATCAATTTGAGGTCCTCATCGAGGATTCCCGTCTTTATATTCGTGCCGCCTATGTCAATTCCAAGATACATTATGCTTTACTAATCCAAATAATTTTATTAATAATTTTCAATATAAAAATAAATCGCATAATTCAAAAAGTCTTCAGCGTTAGCCGTTGCCTATATAAAAACTGTATTAATCCCATTTTTACAATATAATTAACATACTGCTAAATAAATAGCTTATTTCTAAGAACTTAACCACCCCTTCTTTTCCCCTCCTTAGTAAGGAGGGGATACAGGGGTGGTTCTGCCTTGTTGATTAATATAAGCCATTTATTAATATAGAACAATTTCTAATGAAATATCAGGGTTAATTTTATAAATCCTATTAGTTTTCCAAAAAACTAACTAATGATGAAAATGGAAAAAATTAAGCGCTGCCCGCAAATCACAAGGAAATTCGAACAGCGCCCGGGTAATCAGTAAAAATATCGAGAACTCATTATATATGACGTCATTTTTTCTTATTGGTTTCAATGTAAAATACTTTTTCCCCTTCTTTTGTCAGACCGTAATTCTCGCGGGCTGCCCGTTCAATTTCCAGCGTATCGAATTTCATTTTTTTTATTTCCTGCTGCAGACTGTCTTTCTTAGCGATTTCCGCGCTTATCTGTTCGGAAATTTCCCGCTTTTTATTTTGCAGTGATATGCGCTTCATAATCCCGTGATCCGAAAAAAGCAGGAATATAAGTACCACCAGTATCACGACACCGTATATCATCTGGCGCCGCTTCACTATATTCTCGAAAAAATTCTTTACGCGGGAAAGGTTCATGTTTTTTGGTGTTATTAATAAGATTGATGAGGTTGTATCGTCAGCGTCATTCTGAACGGTACGGAGTGCAGCGAAGAAACCGGAATAATCATCAAGACTGGATTCTTCGCTGCGCTCAGAATGACGATCCCAAGTTTTTCGTAATTAAGTACCCCCCATCTTGAATTAATTAAGAAAATTTCTTCAAAATATCCACCAGCTTATCCATTTCCTCTTTAGTTCGCTTCTCTGTGACGGAAACCAGCAAGCCGGGGATAGTATTTTCATAAACCGTAGTGTCTATGCCTGCAATTATTGCTTCCTGTTCCGCAGTGTTGAGGATTTCACCTGCCGGAACAGGCGTTTTTACAAGGAATTCATCGAAGAACGGCTTGTCATTCAGCAGCGAATAACCGGGCAGCTCTTTGATCCTGTCGGCGAGGTAATGAGCCTTCTGCATGGAAAGCTCAGCCACCTCTTTTATGCCCTGCTTGCCCATTGCCGCCATATAAACTGCCGCCGCCAGCATGAACAAGCCTTGGTTTGTACAGATATTCGATGTTGCGCGCTCGCGTTTAATCTGCTGTTCGCGGGTTTGCAGGGTCAGGACATAGCCGCAGTTGCCGCCGGCATCCTGGGTTATACCGGAAATCCTGCCCGGCAGCTTCCTGACAAATTTCTCTTTCGCCGCGAAAATACCGAGGTACGGTCCGCCATAACTCAGCGGAATGCCCAACTGCTGCCCTTCACCAACCACTACATCGGCATTATACTCGCCCGGAGGTGTTATCATGCCGAGAGAAATAGGATCGACGGAAACAATGAATAATGCTTTCTGCTGATGAGCAATTTTTTCTATTTCGAAAACATCTTCCAGTGTGCCATAGAAGTTAGGCTGCTGGACTATTACTGCAGTGGTATCTTTACTCATTTCATTTGCCAGAGTCGAAAGATCGCAGGTTCCGTCATCCATCGCGCATGTTTTGAAGGTAAAATCTTTTCCTATGGTAATGGATTCCAGTACTTTCCTGTAAGCCGGATTTATCGAACCGGCGATCAGCACTTCCTTCTTCTTATTCTGGGCATTAGCCATCAGCACTGCTTCCGCGAGAGCGCTGCCGCCGTCATAGAGAGATGCGTTCGAAACTTCCATGCCCGTTAATTCGCACATCATAGTCTGGAATTCATACATAGACTGCAGCGTCCCCTGCGAAACCTCAGCCTGATAGGGCGTATAGGCAGTCTTGAATTCCGGGCGTTCCAGGATATTTCCTATAATCGCCGGAATAAAGCGGTCATAAGCGCCGCCGCCCATAAAGCATGCGTGCGAAGCAGCCGTTATATTCTTCGCAGCATAGCTGCTAAGCAGGTTCACAACCTCTAATTCTGACAATCTTTTAGGTAGATTCAAAGGTTCTTTTAGCCGGATTTCATTTGGGATATTTTCAATAAGTTCCTCGAAAGACGATACGCCTATCCGTTCGAGCATTTCCTTTCTATCTTCGTCTGAGTTCGGTATAAAAGCCATAGCTTGATCCTCGATTTGAATTTTACGTTACATTGAAAAAATATAATCTACTAAATTAAATGTTAATCGATTCATATCCAAAATACGCCAAACCGATTAAATTTAGATAAGGAAACGGCTGCGTGTCGAAGTTGTTGTTATGGGAATTAAGTTATTGTAATTTCTGTATTTTAATATTTATGAATTATTATAGTCTCGGATTTATGTTTAGTTTTAACATTTACAAAATAATTTCCTGAAGAATAATTTACCAAATAAATCAGAATCTCATTCTGCCCCGGATATAGTCTCTTTTGTTTGATTTTTTCACCTAAAACATTATATACAGATAGCTGCGAAATATTTTTAATAGGTTCATAAAATTTTATTTCAAATAGACTATTAGAAGGATTCGGCGATGCATAAAATAGTTTGTCCTCATTGTTATTTGAATCTACGGAAAGTATACCTTCGCATGGTATAGCCAAAATACTAAGAGAATGCGGCGGGAAATCATAATATTTTTGCGATTGCCATTGTTTTACGGCAGGTACCACTTTGTAAGGCTCATCAACAGTATTAGCGTCAAGATAAGAATCACTGGTTAATTCATAAACCATTGCATCCTTTCCAGTAAAATCACAATTAATCTGCAGCTCTGTTTTAATTGTACTATCCGGATGTCTGTTAATAACAATTAAAAACAGGCTGTCTTTTGAAACTGATGCGCTTGCATCCAGATAAGGAATGTTTTTTAATTGCCAAAGTCCTTCAACTAACGGTGTATCATAAGTTTCGGAAGTAACCTGCGAAGGCAATAATCTTTCACCAATGTGATTTCTCATAAGTGAAAAAGCATGAATTGTAGGAGTTGCAAAGATTATGCGTTCTCCTGTTTCTTTTTTGATTCTGCCTCTGATACCTCCCAATCCGACAGTTCTTTCACCAATAATAAAGTACTTGGAATTTTTAACAAAAACATTGGAATAAGCAGCAGACCATAGACCACTTTCCAGACTGCTGTTTCTTACATCTTTATCCAGCAGCCAGTTTTCACGCGTTGAATATAGTGACATCCACTCAGTTACACCTTGTTTTACTTCAGGGAATAACTTCCATTCGATCAGCAAATTGTTAAATCTATTGATTGTATGCCTTTCAAATGGTACGGAACCACCAACCATTGATAAATAAATTATTTTATCTTCGCAGGGTTCTTTAGCTCTTCCGCTTTGTGCCGGATGATAACCATAAATCTGACATTTCTTTCCAACTACCCCCATGAGTTTTTCAAAATTTGTTTTGCCCGTCCAATGATTGCCATCAATCATAATTACAATTGAAGAATCAACTTCCTTCATTGCATCATAGAAATCAACATATCCAATTGCATAGCTGTCAACATTATTCCATTGTTCATTGCCGATTTCCCAGTATTTCACATTGTATGGCTCGGGATGTCCGTTAGCTGCTCTTCTTGCTCCCCATTTAGTTTCAACAGAACCATTGCAATATTCTACCCATGCAGCAGCTTCTTCAGGTGTGCCTGTATAATAGTTTACTGTGATGTGTGGTTCTATACCTAAGGAATCACAAAACTGAATGAATTCATCAGTACCCAGTCCCATTCTCTGTGGTACTTTTCCATCACCAAAATTTGGTGAATTTCTTTTGTCAATATCACCAATCGAATGTTTTAATTTACTTGAATGAAAGTCTGCAAAGCTTCCTCCGGGATAACGAATAACCCCGGGTTTCCACTTATTATATATTTCATAGAACTCCTTCCTTACTCCAAATACATTGTTGTTTGGCATCAAGGAAACTTCATCAACATAAATGTATCCGGGAGTTGATATTCCAATTATTAGATTAGCATAATGAACACCGGGTATAGCAGGTATGACTATTTCATTTTTTTGCCAATTATCATCCGGAATGTCCAGTTCCGATTCATAGATGATCTCCCGGTTTTCAACGTCTTGTAATTGAATTATCAGCGATGAATTACCAATGTCACCTTTGAAATAAACATAGAAAGGATGCTCTACGGAATCAGCTAAATAGACTTTTTGAGAAACTCCCGCTAATCCATCACCTGAATTCTTAGTAATCTTTTGAGAAAAGACTCCATTTGGATTATAGCCTCCGTCTTCAAGAGACAACTCTGCATCTATAGTCGAATTTTCAGTATATCTATTCCAGTATTTTGATACACCGGGATCCTGATCCCCCGCTGCGTCAAACCCTCTATCCATTATTTCCTGAGCCCACATACCCTCGGGTCCATTGATGAAATTATTTAGAAACTCAATAAATCCTCCAAACAACTCCGGTGGAATTTCATGATTTGATACTTGTTCCGTATCCACAGTTATCACAGCTTCTTCAGCGGAAAAGGCTTTTTGACAATAAAAACTCGAGAAAATAAAGATAATTAAAGCTGAAATCAATTGGTTTGAAATAAATTTTGGCAGCATAGACATCCTAACAAATTAATAACAAATTTTTTTATTTATATACAACTACGAATTTAATTGATATTAATATAATTTTCACATCAAAAGTGAAAAAGTTACAAAACGGCGGTCAAATAATTTCTGTTAAATAAAAATGGGACCGTCCCAAAAGCATGAGGGTGTCATTGCTGCGAATGTCTTTAGATCCTGCTTCAGCAGGGCGGGCATCTGATAAATACCGGATTCCCCGCTAAAGCGGGATTTCGCAAGCCCAACTTCGCTGCGTTTTGAATGGCGTTCCACGTCAGGCAATTAAATTTTGTTAAAATCCCGGAAGCTGACTCAAGAGTTGTTTTTGTCTATCCTTCGACTCCGCTAAGGATGACAAAAACGAGTGTTCATGGTGAGTGGAGTAGAACTATGACCACAATTCCTTACTTTCGGGTCACCCTCAGTGAAACCAAAGGCTTTACAGGGTGGTTCTTCTAAGTTAGAAATTAGCAGTAATTTAGCAGTTTTGATAAATCCTAATGAAATACTCGGGTTGAACTAACAGCAAGCTAAAGCTCGATTTTACAAGCGCTTATAAATAAATACATATATGTAATGAAAAATCCTGGTTAAATTTAGCAACACAAATTTGTCAAACTAAAAAGTTCATATTATATATGCTGATAAATTTTCGTAAAATGCATATTAGACTTATATCTTAAATTAGTTTACTTTTTAGGAACTTTATAAGGGACAAAGGCGATGAAGAAATTATTATTTATTATGGTCATAGCTGCGTTTATGTTCGCTTGCTCGGATGATGATTCACCCACAAATGACAAAACCACCGGCAGCATCCTCATGAACACTAAGACAGCAATAATGCAAGTCAACTCAAAAAGGGCTTTCCACGCAAAAGTTGAAAGCCTTACAAATACAGAAGTTACATGGAAGATCGAAACAACGGCAACTGACGCCGCAATCGAGCCGCAGTCCGACAATTTTGTAATATTCACAGCCCCGTCAACTGCAACAAGCGTCAAATTGATCGCTGAAAGTGTAGAAGACAAGAACGTCACCGGTAAAATCGACATAACCGTCCTCGACGACATGCCTGAAACCGAAAGGATCTTTTACAATGGTAATATAGCGGCAGTTCAAAGCGGACCGCAGAATCCAACGGAATTCACTCTCGACCGAGCCCGGCACATAACCTCCATGAACAATTACCATTACTACAATCAGGGCGCTCTGCCCGGAACGATAAGCCTGAAGCATGAAGACGGCACAGTGTACGGTCCATGGCAGACCGCAGGCAGAGTGGGGCAGGGCAACGTCTTAAACGCCTACTGGGACTGCTATCCTGAAGTTACAATAAAAGCCGGTAAATACACTGTTATAGACTCTGATCCGGATACCTGGTCGCACAATTCCGGTTCGGATTATTGCGGCTTCACGGAGATATGGGCTTTGAAAGATTGAAATAATATTATAAGAAGAGGAAGTTACGGAAACGTCATTCTAAGCAGAACAAAGTGAAGACTCCCCCATAAAGAACGGATTCTTAACTGCGCTTAGAATGGCGTTTCCCAGTTTTACGTGCTTATGGAAACAACCTCATCTTAATATCTATGCATATCGATCGATTATAACTCTCTTGCCTTCCGTACGGCTGTCACCGATTTGATTGACAATGTAATGCTTTTCGATCTGACCGTTTATCTCGAAGTAATTCCAACCAACTATCCCCTTCTGAATGAGTTTGGCTATTATTTGATAAAACTGCTCCTTTTCTTCAGCAGAAAACCCGTTGAAAGAGAGGTCGAAGGTGGAACCGAGATCGAAAAAGCGATCTACTTGATCCCAAATATCAGAACTATAGCGTGTTCTGTTGAGATGGTTGTTTTCAGATTGTGAAATGATATTACGGTTATGGGTATCCACCGGGGAGGGGTATTGAATATATCTTGCAGTGCTGGTGATATTCGTATTAAACATGACAGCCGCCGATAACTTTTTTATTTAATTATCGGCGGCTGTCATAAAAAATTAACTTCTTAAGTTTATATAGCTGTACAAAATTTCATCGATATAGCTGCAAGCCAAAGTCTGCGTGACTTTCGAACAGTTATTTCTTCTTCTTATGCCTGTTCTTACGCAGTCTCTTTTTCCTCTTATGTGTTGACATCTTATGACGTTTTCTTTTTTTACCGCATGGCATTGGTATCACATCCTTTCAATGAATAAAATTTCCGTTGTGTTCGATTTTTCTTGATTTCTTTAGTTAAAAATTAATATTATGCATGGCTTTTAACGTGCTTAAGCCTTTTTTATTTTTTATAGTGAAACTTTTTAAAAATAAGAATGAAAATCCTCTGATATAATTATAACAGAGGACTTTTTAAACATCTTTATTTCAATTAATTATTCGCCATACTTGTCTTTCATGGCAGTATTGACTTTGTTAAGGAAATCAGGCGATGGTTTAAACACCGGTACATATCTCTTGTCGAGAGGTACCAAATCGCCTGTTTTCGGATTACGTGCCATTCGCGGTTTACGGCTTTTATGCTTAAATACGCCAAAACCACGGAGTTCGATTCTTTTTCCACTTGCTATTGCGTTGATGATGCTTGAGAAAACGCCGTCAACAACTGCTTTTGTTTCGATCTTAGTTAATCCGGTTGCTTTTGCTATTTCGTCTACGATGTCAGCTTTTGTCATGATATACCTGATATTTATGAATAAAAAAACTTCATTCAACAAGGAAGCAAATTTAAAAAAACAAGTGTTTAAAAACAAAATATAAAATGAAAAAAATCTTTTTAAATTGTTAATTTTAAAAATGATTCGGGATTTTATCATTTTTGGTTTATATTTGCATCTTGCAATTAATGGTTAATTTAATATTCATAGAATATACTTTGAGTCTACTATTTCTGTGATTAATAAATTTTGAGCATATCAAGCTCTTCTAAACACTGCTTAACAGACTATTATGGCTTTTAATTAATAAAAATGAGCCTGAATTTTAAACAAAATTGGTTTTTATTCGTATTCTTTTTTTGGTGCAGGTTCTAAACATGGAGAAAAAATATGTCCTGGGAAACAGAACAAACAGTTGATGATAAAAAATTACAAGAAGAGCTGCTAAATTCCGGCAAACTTCCAAAACACATTGCAATTATAATGGACGGCAACGGCAGATGGGCGCAATCAAAAGGGCTGCCACGTATTTCAGGTCATGAAGAAGGTATCGAAAGTGTTCGTGACATTGTTAAAGCCAGTTCTCAATTGAACATCGAATATCTAACGCTTTACGCTTTCTCCAATGAAAATTGGAAACGCCCTCTGGCAGAAGTAAGCGGGTTGATGAAACTCATAGAGTACTACCTTAAAAAAGAAATTAACGAATTGCACCAGAATAATGTTAAGCTTCATACTATCGGAAAAACAAGCTCTTTACCGAAGACAGTCCAAAAACTTCTGCTTGAAGGTATGGAGAAAACCAGGGAAAATAATGGTTTGACTCTAACACTGGCTTTGAGTTACAGCGGCAGATGGGATATCCTGAGAGCAGTTCAAATGATAGGACTGGACATCAGGAGAGGTAAAGTTTCCCCTGAAGATATTACTGAAGATACTTTTTCGTCATATTTACAGACTCATGATCTGCCGGACCCGGATTTCATGATCCGCACAAGCGGAGAGATGCGCCTGAGTAATTTTTTACTCTGGGAAATGGCTTACGGTGAAATGTGGATTACCAGGAAATTCTGGCCTCAGTTCCGAAGGTTGGATCTCTACGAAGCACTTTACGATTACGTAACACGCGAAAGGAGGTTCGGGAAAACGTCAGATCAGTTATATCTAGATAAAAGTGAAAGTGAATCATATTTTAAGAGAGTGGTAAATGCTATTAAGAATTCTTCGAAGTAGCGCGGCGATTCTTCTTGCTGTGTTATTAACATCAGTTTTATTGAACGCACAGCAGCCACGCCGGCAAGGAGAAGAATATGAAATCGCTGATATAGAAGTTGAAGGCGCCAGGTCTTCCGATGTTCAAACTATTATTACATTGTCGGGGCTAAGACCCGGCGATAAGATTACTCTGCCGGCTGACGAGAAAATCTCCAAGGCTATTACTAATTTATGGAAGAGGAAGCAATTTTCCGATATTGAGATAGTTGTTGAAAAAACAACTCCCGCAGGTGTATTCCTGAAAATTAAAGTCGAAGAATTTCCACGAATGAGCGAACTTTCCATAGAAGGAAATGATGAGTTGAATGATAAGGAAATCGAAGAAAAACTGGGATTGGTACGTGGAGACATTTTGTCAGGATACGGAGTTTACCGCGCGAAGCAAAAAATCAAAGACCTTTACGAAGAAGAGGGGTTAATGTTTGCGAAAATAAACGAAGAATTGCAGGATTCGGATACAACTAACTTCAAAAAGCTCTTTCTTAGAATTCAAGAGGGAGTTGAATTTCATGTTGATGAAATAGAATTTATCGGTAATAATAAATTTGATGACAATGATTTAGCAGGGGCTTTCAAGGAAACAAAAACCAAAGCCTGGTGGCATTTCTGGCGTTCGGACAAATTTGACAAGAAAGAATATGATAAAGACCTGGATCATCTACGTGACTTCTTTAAAAAAGAAGGTTATATTGACGGAAGGGTGCTTAGTGATTCTATAGTTTATAATGAGGAAGAAGAAACAGTTAATTTAGTAATAACCGTAGACGAAGGTCAGCGAACTTATGTAAGGAATGTAGCTTTTGAAGGGAATACTGTTTATCCTGATGAAGCATTACACAGAAGACTGAATTTCGAAAAAGGCGATCCCTATGATATGGAACGATTTGAGATGAACCTTCGTAGTAATCAGGATCAATCGGATGTTTCATCACTCTATATGGATCATGGTTATCTTATGGCTCGCTTCGAGAAAAAGGAAAAAAGAGTAGAACCGGATTCGGTGGACATAACAATAGAGATTGTTGAAGGAGAAAGAGTCAAAAACAGGCGGGTGGACATTGTCGGAAATACCAAAACGAAAGACAGGGTTATCCGACGCGAACTTTACACCTATCCCGGTGATTATTTCAACCGTTCAGCCGTGATAAGGAGCATAAAAGCGCTGGGTGCGATCCAATATTTCAATCCTGAGGCTTTACAGAATGGATTCCAGATACAACCTGTTGATAATACACAGGTTGACATTGAATACAAAGTTGAAGAGCAGTCCACGGATACATTCAATGCTTCTGTTGGTTTTGCCGGTTCGTTTGGGCTGACGGGGTCAGTTGGTATGACATTCAACAACTTCTCGCTTTCCGAGCCTTTTAAAGGCGGCGCCGGACAGGTGTTGAATTTTAATTGGCAATTCGGTCAGGGGAATCGCTACCAGGTATTCTCCATAGGTTTTACCGAACCCTGGCTGATGAGTGAGCCCACAACAGTTGGCTTCAATCTATACCATAGGAAGATAAATTATAATCAATTCCAGAGAATTAAAACAACCGGTCTGTCATTGAACAGCGGACGTCGTTTCCGCTGGCCGGATGATTATTTCCGGGGTGATCTTAATCTTAGATTTGAATCAAATGATAACGGCGAATCGGTCGGAAGATATTACCGTCCCGGGGAAAATACCGAGATTACTCTGGGAGCTAAATTATCCAGAATAAGTCTGGATAACCAGTTCTTTCCCACTTCCGGTTCCCGTTTCAGCATATCTTCAGATTTTGCAATGGGTGCTATCAACTTAGGCTCAACTGATTACATGAAGACGGAATTTAATTTTGAGATGGTCAATCCGCTTCTTTCTATTCAGGATTATAACAGGCTTGTTCTCTATATGAGTACAAAGTTTGGTCATGTTAATGGTGTTGTATCCGATACGGCTATAAATCCGATAGAACTATATACAATGGGCGGCAATGGATTAACTGCTTACTACCCTGTAATTCCGCTGCGCGGTTATGAGAATGAATCGCTCGGTCCAAGATCCGGAGGTAAAGTTATGACCCGAAGCACAGCAGAACTCAGATTTGCTGTAACTATGAATCCCATGCCAATTTATGTATATACATTTGCTGAAGCAGGTAATGTATGGGACGAGCTTCGTTTTGCAGATCCATTTAATTTGAAGAGAGCCGCTGGAATTGGAATGCAGTTGAGAATACAGGCTCTTGGCATCGTCGGATTCAGTTATGGTTATGGATTTGACACTGACCGCACCGGAGAGAAATCCGGTTGGCAATTCCTGTTTCACCTCGGACAGAATTTTTAGATATAATAAAATTTATTAATTTGAACTTTGGATTAATAAAAAGAAAGAAAAATATTATTGTATTTAATATAACTTATGATTTTAAAATAATATTGGATAAAAATAATTGTTAGAACAATAGGTTTTAAGAAGAAATAATTTATTGGATAATAAAGAAATTAACAGACATATAAATAAAAAAAAATTATTAAGGGGATTTTATATGAAACGGGTTATAATTGTTTTTTTTGTTCTTTTCGGATTATTTTCAATAGTCAGTGAAATTAAAGCGCAAAGTAAGCTGCAGGTCGGAGTTGTAGACCTTCAAAAAATTGTATCTGAATTACCCGAAGCCAAAGAAGCTGAAGAACAGTTAAAGGAATTATCAAAGAAATATCAGGATACTCTGCTGCAAATGCAGGAGGACCTCGAAGAAAAGAACAAACAATATCAAAAACAAAAGTCGATGATGTCTCCTGATAAACAGCAGCAAGAAGAAGAATCCATACAAACTCTATATATGCAATGGCAGCAGTACCGTGAAGAGAAATTCGGACAAATGGGTGAATTGAACCAAAGAAGAATGGACCTTCTTGACCCTATCGAAAAAAGGGTGCGCAAGGCTGTCGAAAAAGTCGCTAAAGAAGAAGGATTGGATATAGTAGTTAACAATAATCCACAAAACCTTTTGTATTTTAGCGAGAAATTTGATATTACATTTAAGGTCCTTGACAGGATCAAACGAGGTGAAAAAGATAGCGAAAGCGGCTGATTCGTAAGCTCGAAATTTTGGGTAAAATCTATTTTAAATTTACGATGAAGCCAGTATTAATAAGACTTCTGCCCTGCTAAAGCAGTATTTAAAGACATTCGCAGGGATGAAATTTTTCATACTTTTGGGGCACCATCTGATTATAACAAACGTTCTTTTTGATCGTTTTTTATTATAAAATACTAATAATCCTACGGAGTTATATGCGGCAAAATTTACAAAGTAAATGAATATTTCAAACTAATATCGGTTTCACAAATATGTTAATTGAGAAAATCAAAGCCGGAACGCTAATATTGACAGCAGCTATTCTTTTATTGCCGCAAATAGCATATTCTCAAAAAGTAGGATTTATGTCATCGCAAATGGTCAGGAAACATTTTCCTGAAGCTAAGATGGCAGAGCAGCGTATTCAGTCCATGGTAGAAGAATGGAAACGTGAACTTGAAAATATGCAAAATCAAATCGATGCTCTGAAATTCGAGATCAAAAAGAACCGTCTTGTATGGAGTGATGCGGAGAAAGCTGAAAAAGAACAGGAATTGAAGGAACTTGAAAAACGCAGAGAAGAGTATGCAAAATCAAAGTTCCAGCCGGGGGGAGAGTACGATCAGACCGTCAATCAGATTATGACTCCCATAGAAGAAAAAATATATGCGGCTGTCCAAAAGGTAGCTGCCGATCAGGGATATGATCTTATTCTCGATCAAAGCAAGAATCCTATTCCTTATACAAATTACAAGTATGATCTGACTGTGCACGTCTTACGTAAACTTGGAGTAGACGCAAAAGAACTCGAAAAAGAACTGCAGGAGAAGATCACTAAAGATCCCAGAAACAAAGAAAAAGAATCATACAGTCCACGGCGCCGCAGCCGCTCAAGGAGACCTGTCAGGCGTGAAAGTCAAAGGGAGATAGAAAGACCTGAAGAGCAACAACAGCAGCAGAAAGAGGAAGAAGAAATCGAACCCGGTGAAAATGACAAGAAGCTGCCGGATTCCACGGAATCCCCCAGTGGCCCGGGGAAGAGACCTGTCAGATAGTTCATTAACTATTTAATTAAAACGGAATGCACAAAATGACCTGCGAAGAAATTGCTAAAATTATTAACGGTGAATTAGTAGGTTCTACTAATTCACAGATTATTAATTTGAATCGTATTGAAAACGCTCAACCCGGGGAGGCTACTTTTCTCTCAAATCCGAAATTTGAGAAATATATTGAACATACAGGTGCATCATGCGTCATTATAAGCAACAAATCAGAAGCAACACCGCGGCGAGAAAATCAGGCGTTTATAAAAGTTGATAATCCCTATGAAGGATTTGTCAGGTTGATAAAGCATATATATGATGCCAGACCGAAGAAAAAAAGCTATATCGATCACAATTCAAATATTCATGAAAATGCCATGATAGCTGAATCGGCTTTCATCGGACCCGGTTGTGTCATAGGGGCAGGCAGCAAAATCGGAGAAAATTGCATACTTATAGCAAACGTTACTATTTATGACAATGTAATAATTGGCGGCAATACATTTATACATGCAAATGCCGTATTATGTGACGATTCTGTTGTCGGGAAAAATTGTATATTACATCCAGGTACTGTTATCGGATCTGATGGTTTCGGGTATATTGAACGTGAAGACAAGAGCTATGATAAGATCCCCCAAATTGGAAATGTTGTTATTGAGGATGATGTCGAAATAGGAGCCAATACCACTATAGACAGGGCTATGGTTGGGAGTACAATTATCGAAAAAGGCGTTAAGCTTGATAATCTTGTACACATTGCCCATAACTGCATAATCTGTGAAAACACCGCTATGGCAGGACAAACCGGCATATCCGGGAGCACTAAAGTGGGTAAAAGAAATAGATTTGGCGGACAGGTCGGTTTAGCCGGACACATGGAAACAGCCGATGATGTTTTGATAGTTGCTCAATCGGGAGTGTCAAAATCCATAAATAAGAGCGGAGTATACTTCGGCTCACCAATCAAAGAGCAAAAAAGAGCCTTCAAAATTGAAGCCGCACTCCGTAACTTGCCTGAAATAGCAAGGGAATTTGAGAAGCTTAAGAAAGAAGTCGAAGAGCTTAAAAAAAATAAGTAAAAAATTCTGAAAATTAATTCTCTTTACGACATAAACTGTCGCTGTTCATATTAAATTTGCGGGTAGTATAGACATTAGTCACTTTGTTCGAATTTACCCGGAGGTTAATATGAGTTCAGTTTTAGCTAATTTTGTCGCCGAAATAATTATTGGAAAGGGTCAGAATGTTGGAGAGCTATCGGTATACCCTGTTATCGAGAAGGAAGACTCCGAACCTAAATACGAGGTTCTTGATTCATCGCTTAAGAAAAAGCTTATCGAAATTACGGAAGTTAATGACGGCGGGCATGTCCCTGAATTAAAAGTAATCAATCACTCTAGTGAAAATGTATTGATGCTCGATGGTGAAGAGCTTATCGGTGCAAAACAGAACCGAGTTCTGAATACTTCGATACTTATAGGAAAGGAAATGGAGGTGATCGTACCGGTTAGCTGTGTTGAAGAGAAAAGATGGGCTTATAAATCGAATAAATTCGAAACATCCGAATTTATGATGCATGCCAATATACGAGCTAAAAGAAGCAAATCAGTTAACAAATCACTGAAATCGACTGCTAAATTTCAATCCGATCAGCATGAAGTATGGGATGAAATTGATGAAACCCATAAAGCATTTAATATCCCATCAAAAACAGGTGCTATCAGTGATGTTTATACGAGCATCAAAGAAAAAACCGAGGAAATATTAATTCAGTATAAACCGGAAAAAGGGCAGAAGGGTTTTGTCATTGTCAATTACGGAATAGTTGAAGGAATTGAGTATGTTTCTCAAACCAATGCATTCAAATGTATTTATAAGAAGCTGCTAAGAAGCTATATTATTAATTATTTAAGGCAGAAGAAAACAGTTGAAAATGAGGGAATTGACAACCAACCGAAGAAGTCGAATGGCGAAGTCAAAGAATTTCTCAAGAATCTTGCAGATGTAAAACCTGTGAAATACAAATCGCCTGGCATGGGCTATGATTATCGCATTGATGATAAGGAATTTGCCGGCGCATCGCTTGTGCATCTGGATAATGTGGTGCATCTGGCGGTGCAGCGGTTATAGGGGTAAACAATTTATGGTGTTTTGATAATTTCTTATAAATCAAAAAGGCTGCCTATTACTGGCAGCCTTTTTTGAACAATTCTTAAGTGTTATATTGAAACCTGAAATATATGTCGTTGTGGTAATTATCTCTAAAGGGGCAGGTAATCTGTCTGCCGAATCTGCTGACGTCCTCCATCGAAGCGCTAAATTCAAAAAAAATTAAAAAAGTATGAGTTATTATTTGATTTGAAGTGTTATATTAATAAAACTCGGTCAAAAAATGGAAAGGAATGAAGAATAAGTTCGGGAAATATTCGGACAGGAAACTTGTAAGAATAATTAGTTCTGACAAAGCCAGCGTTGACGGAGCATTTACGGAGCTTTACAACCGCTATGAGAATAAGATCTTCCGCTACTGCCGCTATATGACAGGCGATAGGGACACCGCGGAGGATATCATGCAGGAAACTTTCATCAAATTCTACAAAAGTGTGAAAAATGGCATAAATGAAGAGAATATTGGCGGTTATCTCATCACGATTTCGCGGAATCTGTGTCTGAATTATATCCGCAGTAAAAAAGTAAGAACCGCCCTCGAAATAAATGAATTGACTGATCAAAGGTTTAATAAATATGAGAATGATGAATTGATAAATCTTATTGAAACGGCGTTAGAACTTCTGGATGTGAAATACAAGGAGGCTTTTATACTGCGGGAGATGAACGGCATATCGTATAACGAGATTGGCGAGATTTGCGGTATATCTCCGTCGGGAGCACAGACGCGGGCTTGCAGAGCGAAAGAGCAGGTGATAAAGATCTTAAAACCATATATTCAGGATCTTGCTAATAAATAACAAATAAAAGATAGTATATGGACTATTTCTTACTTATTGATAAATATCTGGAAGGAACTCTTAAATCCGAAGATGAACAAGAACTTTTCGCCGAACTTTCGACGAGCGAAGCTCTCAGAACGGATCTAAGGCAGGTATTTCTCATAAATAACTCGTTGAAGAATAACAGCGATAGAGAAAAGCCGTCGCCGCACGCGAGAGAGAAAGTTTTTGCGGCGCTGAGTTTGTCGGATGCGGATAAAATCTCTTCCCCAGAGCATATTAAGCAGGGTCTCGGAGCGAAATTGACGGATTTCTATAGGAATAATTTGAATGGATTTTTTATAGGAGTATCTTCGTCGATAGCGGTTATGTTTCTGATTTTTATGATTGGCGGAGGTGAACCGTTCGGCGGAGACGGACAAAATTTAAAAGCGCCGCTGGTGAGTGAGAATGGAAGACAGATGGATTTTGGAAATAAAGTGACAGCAGATGCGAAGAAGGAAATTCAAAGCAAAGAAGAAGTTCCGGAGAATGGAGTGAATATAAGAGCTGAAAATTCTAAAGCAACAATTACGGCAAATGACATAATGGACAGCGAAGTGAGTTTTATGAAGAAAGAGGAAAAATACGAAGATATAGCGGCGGATATGCAAAATAAGAGATCGGTTGCGAGTGTGGATGATGGGATGGAGCTTGGTTTTACGGAAATTTCTATGCCGGATTTGAATAATAATATAAATGACTATGATAAGACTTTCATGAGTGGGAATAGTGAGAAAACCGGCAATGAAAAATCATTCCTGAAAAAGCTGAAATACTCATGCGAGATAAATGCAGGCAGGACATGGTTTCAAAGAAACAGCTTTATTGCTGCGGGAGAAGGCGATGTTTTGAGCGATCTTGGCGCATCATTTTTTGTCAGGTTGAGCAAGGAATTTTCGCTGGGAGTGAGTTACAGGCGGGAGTCTTTTTTGAGGAATATCAAGCGATATTCTAATGGAAACTCTCAGACTATTTATGATGCGGAAGAAAGGATGAATACCTTCGGGCTGGCGCTGCAAATGACCAACAGGGATTTCGGACGAGCCTATCCTTTCGGAAATGCCATGCTCGGGAAAAACAGCGAAGGATATGTAGTGAGGCTGATGACAGGGATGAAATACGGTATTGAGAATAACATTTCATTGCATCTCGGGTTGGAATATAATGCTTTTTTGTATGAATTGAATCACCTGTGGACAGGTTCTGAAAAGATCGGATTGAATTTAGGCTTATCTTATGAATTTTGAAATATATTGAGGAGAGAAAATGTCAAAAAGATTTTTGCAAATCATTGGATTGGTATGTCTGTTTATGGTAATGGCTTCGGTGAAAAATTACGGTCAGCCGCAATTACCGGGTAAATGGAGTATAATGCTGGGAGGAAATGTTGGACTAAACACGGCGGTGTCGGATGATATGCAGGCGACAAGGTCGGAATTCGAGCAGGACGTAATCAATGATTATACTTATCAAAAGCTGCCATTTGCCAATAGTCAGACATCTAACTTGAACTTTACCGGGCAATTAGCCTACAGATTCAAGGGGTCGGCTTTGTCGGCTTTTTTTAATTACGAAATGACATTTTTTTATAATAGTAATGACGCAATAGCGCAATCCAAAGAAGAAGCGTCGATGCTGATCCAATCATTTATGCCGGGCGTGGAATATACGCTGGGCAAACCTGCGCAATTATGGAATTGCTTTGGCAGACTGGGATTGGCTGTAAATACGATTGTTGGATCGATGAATTATGAGGGAACGGAAATTGATATTCAGCCGGCTGTGAGATTAGGATTTATGTCCGAACTTGGCGGCAGGGTAAATATACCGGCGACGCCGCTCGCTGTTGAAGCTGCCGTGGGTTACCAAAATGCTAATTTAATCGGTAAACGATATAATGAAGTAGAGGTTAATTTATTTGGTATAAGTGAAAGACCACATCTTAATGACGGAAAAAATCCTGATGTCGAGGGCGATGAAAATAAGACTATAGATTACCTGTCGATAAGATTTGGCTTAAGGATGTGGTTTTGATGTTTAAAAGCCCATAGAATGTATAGGAGTGGTTTTCACGGCTGGTGAGAAAGTTTAGAAGAACCACCCCTCTTTTCTTTCCACTCCTTATTAAGGAGGGGATACAGGGGTGGTTCTTCTAAGATGAGGAAGGAAGGTGGTAATTTCTTAGGGTTGATGTTCTAACGAAATATCCTTAGAATAATATATATTCTACAATTCCTTAATCTCATTAACCAGCTTAGTCATAGCGTCCTTAGCGTCGCCGAAGTACATAAGCGAGTTGTCGTAAAAGAACAGTTCGTTATCTACGCCGGCGTATCCTACGCGCATTGAGCGCTTATTGATCATAACCGTTTTCGCATAATCAACATTCAGGATGGGCATGCCGTATATCGGGCTGCTCTGGTCATGGCGCGCTGCGGGATTGACCACGTCATTGGCGCCGACTATGACGACGATGTCCGTGTTCGGGAAATCATCGTTGATGTCTTCCATTGCGTAGAGCTTGTCGTAGGATACCTGTGCCTCCGCGAGAAGGACGTTCATGTGCCCGGGCATACGTCCCGCAACTGGGTGGATAGCGAATCGCACGTTCTTGCCCTTTTCTTCCAGGACATTCGCGAGATCGCGGACGGCATGCTGCGCCTGTGCTACAGCCATACCGTAGCCAGGGACAATGATTATATTATCCGCTGTGTCGAAGATCATTGCTGCTTCTTCGGAATCCACGGATTTGACAGTGCCCTGCTGTCCTTCGGGACCGCCTTCGGGTCCTTCGGCGCCGGCTTCAGCCCATCCGCCGAGAACGACATTCATCAACGAGCGGTTCATGCCTTTACACATGATTATAGTCAAGATCATACCGGAAGCGCCAACCAGCGCGCCGGCAATGATGAGCATGTTGTTCATTAAAACGAAGCCTGTCATAGCCGCTGCCAGACCCGAATAAGAGTTCAGCAGCGAAATTGCCACCGGCATATCCGCTCCGCCAATGGGCAGCACCAGCAATATGCCGAACAGCAAGGAAACGCCTACGATTGCGAGGACAATTTCCACGGACAACGGGTTAATTACAACAAGAATACCAGCAGCGAGCACGCCCAATAATAACAGAGCATTTATCGGGTGCTGCAGCGGATATTTCACGACTTTGCCGGTGACAATGCCGGAAAGTTTACCGAATGCTATAAGCGAACCGGTAAATGTTACGGAACCGATCAATATACTTAGCACCATTGTAATGCTGGTTTCAATGTGCGCCGGGTGCATACCGTTGAAAATTTTGTAGTATTCCGATAATGCGACAAGCGCCGAAGCGCCGCCGCCAAAGCCGTTCAGCAAGCCAACCATCTCGGGCATACCCGTCATTTTTACAGTTCGCGCCATTATAGCGCCTATCGTGCCGCCAACTACAAGCCCGATGATTATGTATTCGTAAGTTAGTACATTTCTGTCGAATAATGTGACTACAATTGCTATGAGCATCGCCAGCGACGCAAGCTGGTTGCCGCGTCGTGCGGTTTTGGGCGAGCTTAGATTTTTAATTCCTAATATAAAAAGTACTGAAGAGACAAGGTAAGCTAATAGTATTACTATGTCCATGTTTCACTCATTTTTTCTTCTTAAACATTTTTAACATTCTGTCGGTAACCATAAATCCGCCAACTACGTTGATAGCGGCAAAGATTAAAGCTGCAAGCCCTAAAATTGTGCTGATCGTGAATTCTTCCATGCCTGCGCTTATCAGAGCACCTACGATAGTAATCCCCGAAATTGCATTAGCGCCGGACATTAGCGGCGTATGCAGTGTGGGCGGTACCTTCGTGATAAGCTCGAAACCGGTAAAAACCGCCAGCACAAACACGTATATTAGCATAATAAGTCCGCCAAGACCCATAATTCACCTCTTTAGTTTGATAACAATTCTTTAGTTTTTTCGTGAATGACTTCGCTGTTGCGCGCCAGCAGGCAGCCTTTAACGATCTCATCTTCCATGTTAAGTTCCACCTGTCCATCTTTACTGATATGTTTTAGCAGGTTGAACATATTCTTGGAATACATCTCGCTGGCGTGATAAGCCACGAGACTGGGAAGATTCGATTCGCCGATAATTTTGACATTGTGCTTCTCAATAGTCTGGTCGATCTGGCTGAGTTCGACGTTACCGCCGAATTCAACAGCCATGTCGAGAATAACCGAGCCCGGACGCATATTCTTTATCATCTCTTCGGTCACAAGTACCGGCGCCTTTTTGCCCGGAACCAGCGCCGTAGTGATAACTATATCGGCATCGGTTACGCGCTTATATATTTGTTCCTGCTGTCTCTTAAGAAATTCTTCGGAAGCTTCTTTCGCGTAGCCGGTGTCTTCCTGCATGGATTCATCGGTTTCTACCTCGATAAATTTCCCGCCGAGGCTTTCGACTTCTTCTTTGACCTGCGGTCGAATATCGGATACGTAAACCACAGCGCCCAGTCGCCGCGCTGTACCTATTGCCTGCAATCCGGCAACGCCAGCGCCCATAATGACAACTTTAGCCGGGGAAATAGTCCCGGCGGCGGTCATCATAAGCGGAAAGATCTTGCGCAGTTCATTCGCAGTCATGACGACACTCTTATATCCGGCAAGGTTCGCCTGAGAACTAAGAGCGTCCATCTTCTGGGCGAGAGTTGTTCTCGGGATAGCTTCCATGCCGATAACGTCGATGCCCTTATCCGCGCATTGTTTTGTATCCTGGGGGTTGTTTAAGGAATACATGAAGCTGATCAGCAGCGTCCCCTGCTTGATCATGTCAGATTCATGCTTGTTCAGATCGGGATGGTTCATAGGCCGCTGCACTTTCAGGACGACATCCGCCGAAGAGTACATTTCCTCGACTTTATCAAAAAGCTTAGCGCCTGCATTCTCGTACTGCTGGTCGGTATATCCGGCTTCTATTCCTGCATCTTTTTCTACGGATACCTGGAAGCCCGCTTCGATCAATTTCGACGCAGTATCGGGAATGATCGCGACTCTTTTTTCACCCTTTTTAATTTCTTTTGGTACTGCTATTGTCACTATATCACTCCCAAATATTTATTAATAAATGAATCGATTTTAGGAAAAGCTATATAAATATTTACTTCATGTTAACGAGCAAAGATAGTTTTTAATTTAAAAAATGTTTAGTTAACTTCATCTATAGTTTCGCTTTGTTTGACTTCGAGGTTGCGGATAAGGTCGCGCATTTTAATATAGCGGAAGGTGCCGAGCCAGACTGTTATTACGGCAGATGGAATGAAGACCCAGCCTAAAACCATAAAAAAATGGGTATCGAAGAATTTGATAAATGAAAAACCGGCAACTGCAAGAGTAAGCGCTGTTCTCTGATAAGAGAGGAAGGTACGCTCGTTTGCGAGGATAGAGCGCGCCGCCGCTAATTGGTCGGTCAGCGGCAGCTGCTTTGCGATGAATCGCTGGTAGAGATTCCGCAGATTATCTTTTTGAAATTGCTTTATGCCGAGTTTTATTTTTTTAGTTATTTTCATACGCTAAAATGATTTATTATAAATAATACGTTGGTTTAAACGTAGGTGGAGTGGATAAATTTTGAGGATAAGGTTTCGTAAAATAAAAAATCATGGTGCTGCTAATTAAATATAAATTTCTTATGTTTTTAAAAAAAATAATGCAAATATAAGAAAAAGGTTAAAAAATGGTTTTGTAAATAACAAGCAGCGTTACAAATGCAAATCCTGCAATTATAACTACACTGTTAAATTAAAATCTACTGCTAAATCAGAATGACGCTTATGGGACAGCCTCGAATTCCCCTCTTTGAGGGGTGTCCGAGCGCAGTTGCAGCTCAGCGGAAACAACGCTTTAGCGAGGCGAGGACGGAGTGGATTCTTATATAACCCATGGTTTTTGATAACCTTATGGGAGACCTGTGCTTACAAAAGTGTTAGATGGGATATTTCATTAGAACTCATTTATTTTACTAACATGTTACAATCCCATAACTTAGAAGAACCACCCCGTAAAGCCTTCGGCTTCACTCCCTCTTTACTAAGGAGGGGAAAAGAAGGGGTGGTTAATTTCTTAGGGTTAACCCCGGAAAATTCATTATAAGAATTCCCTAGTCCCTAAATCCCTTCTACCAAGTGGAGAAGGGACTTTCATTGTAATAAGAAATTCTTTTACACCCTCTTTCCGCCGGAAGAAGGGCTGGAGATGAGGGGGAGCAAGAGATTGTTTAAGTGCTAATGCAAAATCCGGGTTTATTATTTCCAACATAAGCCTGAGAATCATACAGACCTAAAACAAACTCCCTATCTGATACGCAGCGAAAGCTATCAGCCATGCAAGCACAGTGGAATAAACAGTCGAGAATGCCGACCACTTCCACGCGCCGGATTCTTTCTTGATGGCTGCAACCACGCCCACGCAGGGGAAGTATATCAGGATGAACAACATGAAACTGAAGGCTACCAGCGGTGTGAATACCTTCTGACCTTTCTTCTCGCCATGTTGGTATTTTGCCTGCTGAAGTTTGTTTATGAGGGATGTACTGTTTTCATCGGCACTTTCATCAGCCTGATAGAGAACGCCAATTGTGCCGACAACGACTTCCTTCGCGGCGACACCAGTGAGTATGCTGACACTCATTCTCCAGTCGAAACCGAGCGGTTCCATCACCGGTCCCATGAAATTGCCGATGCGTCCGATGTATGATTTCTGCTGTTTTTCGCTGTGGCGGGCGAGCTGCAATTGATTTACGATCTCCTCTTTTTCCTGCATGAGTCTGCTGGCTTCCGCGCCGGAAGCGTCAGCAAGCAGAGCGGCATATTTCTGCTTGGTTTGCTGGATCATGCCGGTATAATCTTTTGATAGTTCGATGTTGCGCGGAAAGTACCCCAGAGCCCAGATTATCATCGACGCTACTAAGATTACGCCGCCGACTTTCTTCAGATATTGCGAGGCTCGGAACCACATGTGCCGCATGACAGTCCTGAAAGTGGGGAATCTGTATGGCGGCAGTTCCATAACGAAGGGAATATCCTTCTTCTTGAACATTGTCTTCCGGAAAAGCCATGCTGAGAAGATAGCAAGGAAAATTCCTATAATATATAGAGAGAATAGTACCAGCGACTGATATGTCACGAAAAAGGCGCTTATAAGCAGTACGTAGACTGTTAATCGTGCGCTGCAAGACATGAACGGATTGACGAGAATTGTCAGCATCCGGTCGCGCTTGCTTTCTATAATACGCGAAGAAAGTATTGCCGGGACGTTGCACCCGAAGCCCATAAGCAGCGGGATAAACGATTTACCGTGTAATCCCATCTTATGCATAGCGCGGTCCATGATGAACACGGCGCGAGCCATGTAGCCGCTGTCTTCCATCAACGAGATGAAAAGATAGAGCAGCACTATGTTCGGCAGGAAGACTATTACGCCGCCTACCCCGCCTAAAATGCCGTCCGTTACGAAATCTTTTACAATGCCGTCGGCAAGCAGTATGTCCACCTGTGCGGACAGGAAGCCGACGCCTGTTTCTATCCAGCTCATCGGGTATTCGCCGACATTGAAAGTTACATAGAATGTCAACCACATGAAAAACAGGAACAGCGGTATGCCCAGATACTTATGCGTTAGCAGCTTATCAATTTTTTCGCTTTGGGAAGTTACCTGCTTGTTCCCGGGCTGCAAGGTTTCCTTGAGGGCGCCTTCGATAAAGCCATATCTGGCGTCAGTAAGCACCGACTCACTGTCTTCGCGGAATTCGCTTTCGATACGGTTAATTTCTTTGTCCGTTTTTTCCAGTATTTCCATAGTGTTGTGACATCGTTCGGCGGTTTCTCTGGCAGCCTTATCCTGTTCGAGAAGTTTTATAGCCAGAAACCTTGATGATAACCTGCCTTTGAAATAATTATTCTCAGGTATGTCAATGAGTTTCCGCAATTTTTTGATTGCATTTTCAATCGTGGTCCCGTAATTTATGTGTACGTGCCGGACGGTTTCATCCCTGTCGTGGTATATTTCGATGATACGCTCGAAAAGCTCTTTTATGCCCTTGCCCTTGGAAGCGACTGTCGGCACAAAAGGTACGCCGATCATCTTGCCGAGCATGTCGTAGTCGAACTCGTCGCCCTTTTCTTCCATCTCGTCGTACATGTTCAGCGCTGTGACGACTTTCAGATCCATGTCGATCAATTGCGTCGTAAGATACAGATTGCGCTCGAGGTTAGAAGCGTCTACGACATTCACAACTATATCCGGGGTATTGTGGAATATATAGTCCCGCACATAGAGTTCTTCGTTCGAATAAGCTGTAATTGAGTAAGTGCCCGGCAGATCAACTAAGTTAAATGTATATCCCTTGTAATTGAACTTAGCTTCTTTTAAATCTACCGTTACACCGCCGTAGTTGCCGACTTTCTCTCTTGAATGAGAAGCAGAATTGAATATAGTAGTTTTTCCGCTGTTCGGATTGCCTACAAAGGCTACACTGATTGTTTTTTTCTTTTTGAATGACTCAACGAAAAGCTCTTCTTCGATTGTGCCATTGTAATTATTTCGAACTGATCCCAGCAGGTCTGCTTCCGAAACAACCTCGATAAGTTCTGCTTCGGTATTTCTCAGGGATACATTGTATCCCATTAATTTGTATTCCACGGGGTCATGAAATGGCGCTTTCTTAACGGATTCTATTTGCCTGCCGACAACAAATCCCATTTCCAAGATTCTTTTACGGAATGCGCCAATACCTTTAATTTTTGTAATGATAGCCTTTTCGCCCGGCTTCAGATCTATGAGTTTTTTGGTCTTATCTTCCTGCGCTATTATACCGTCTTGAAACATATTATATATCTTATCATTTTATTTTGCTTTCACTTGTAATAGTAATAACAATTTAACTTATTTGTTATTGCTATTATTAATTTTAGTTATTACTAACTGTCAATTTAATAAAAAATTGTCAGGTGTAAAACACCTAATATATTTTGTATAGACGTTGTTGCAGACAACTAATTATTAACTACAAATCTGCGCGTTAATACTGTTTTCTCGGATTTAAGACTGAAGAAATAAACGCCGTTTGGCAAATCGGTGGCATTTATCTTGATCTCATGAACTCCTGCTTCGAAAGTTCCTCGCACAGCTTTAATTTCGACGTTTCCGTAGATGTCATATATATCTATTGAAATTTTCTGTTTGGAGGGTACTCCAAATTCGATTGTGCTTTTGCCGACAACCGGATTGGGAATAATGCTGCTCAGAGTAAGATGACCGGGTATCGAATCAGTAACTAATTTGATGGGAACGTTACAGCGGGTTTCCGCATCGTATTCGGAGCCGTGGGATTCGCCTTCCACAGGAAGCAGCTTTGTGATACAGTTATAGTACAGATTTAGAGTGTCATCGAATTCAATAGGGGAAACAGTGGGTCGGAAGCAAACTGTCAATTCGGCAGTATCGCCCGGTTCAATGGTCATTGGAAACTGGGATTGTGGTATGGAGAACCACAGATTCTCGAACATATACATTACTCCGTGGATCAATTCTTTTTCCAGGAAGCCGTAATTATGTATTTTAAGGTTGAAACAGGTCTTCTCGCCGATTTGATATTCCCCAAAATCCATAGACGCAGCTGCCGTATCAACTCCATTGACTTCAAACTGAGGATAGGCAAATGTGAAGCCCGGGATGTTTCTTTCGTAGATCTTTTCTCGATTGGAGGAGTCGATAGCGTGTATTTTGACATAAGCATCCTGATATGGATCTATTACTTTAATGGAGTAAGCTGCTGATTTTCCTGAAAAAATTGTTTCGGTCACATCGCAGTTTATGGTCTCGAAATTCACTTCCATTAAGCCAATGTCAGTAAATAAAGAATCAGTGACATTTGCATAGTAAGTGGTATTACAGGAATCGCTTATTACATAGATTACCGGATCATTTTCGTCGGGTTTTGAAACTATATTCAATTTGAAAATGTCACGTTTTCCGCATTCATTTAAAATGGTCAGGTCTGTTTCGTAAACTCCTAAAGAATCAGCAAAAAAGCATACCTCAAGCGTTCTTTTCTGTTTAGGTGATATAGTAATGGGCAAATCATTAGTTACGGAGATTAATTGTTCATTAGAGCTAACTTCATATCCGGTTATTGTTTGTGGAAATTTGCCGTAGTTTTCTATTGTCAAATCGAAACATCTGGTGCTTCTAACCCTCATTTCTTCATTATAAGTTATTTTCGGACCGGGCATTCTATCGGAATATGCCTGCAATGTGAACCCGGGAATATCTTTTTCCAATGTCTGATAATATCCTGCTGAATCATGCACAGTTATATGAATAAATCCATCCTGATAAATGTCAACGAGTTCCGCGGAATATTCATATAGTTTTTTACTTATTCTATTAGTATCGAAAGTTATATTTTTACTATCAGGCTCATTTTCGATCCTGTCTATATATGTATCGAGTTCTGCAGTATCGGAAATACTACCACTCAGGATATAACATTCAGTACTGCTTAAAATCTGTGGGGGAGTGTGATCCCATGCGGTATAAGCTATAATTCTGGAATATCCGTAAGAGTTATGCTCATCATATCCGTAAACCAGCGCGCCAAAGGGACCATCAGCTTCAAGGGTATGAACACCGGGGGAGACTTTGACAATAGCATAATTAAAATCGGAAGCGCTGACCGAATTTATCAATTGAGGAGCTATTGGATTATTGTCTATAATAACGGAATTTATTACTGAATCATGAGCAATGACATTGATATAATGGTCATGATATATTGTTTTGAAAACAGGTTGGGAATTAATGTCAATAGTAACAAATTCCTTTGTCTGGGGATTTAGAGTTCTGTAAAAATTGGAAAATTGTTGAATTGAGGGAAGAACCATAAGGAAAGGATCTGAAATTGTATTGCTATTGTCAGGACCTTTGCCTGTTTTCTTGTACTGGGATACAACCACAGGACCTGAAGCACTGATAAAAGCAGCCTGGGTTAAGTCGCCCTGGAAAAATTCTCCTTTATCAAGTGTTGTTAAGAAGTTGCCGTCAATATACACTTTTGTATCATCATAAGCTGCAAGAATACGAAACAGATCGTGATTATACTGAGTCATATCTTTTGGTTGAAAATAAGGTGTTATGATGGCGTTCCTTTGCCAAGACTGCAAAGGAGGCATTTGAGAGATAAGTATATCTCTCGAAGGATTCCTCTCATTAGTAGTGTATGGAATTGTAGCTCTTTGTTGCCCGGCAAAAACAGCAATAGGTTTATTTGCATTTACTTCCGTACCCGTTAAATCAGAATATTGATTTTGAGAATTTATTTCTGCTTGAACAAGATAGACTTCACCTTTGTTGAGAGTGATTTTTTGTTGAGAAGTACCATTCAATTTTGTTGGCGTTGATGGATTTATCACAACTTCGGTATTATTTTCAACAGCGACGACGGCAAATTGCGAGGGTGTTCTTGAGGAAGATAATGACCTTCCATCACTGTTATAAGTGAGGATAAAGTGTTTCTTTCCCAGTACTTGTGAAGGGTATATCAGGAAGGCATCACTTGTCCATACAGCCTGTGAATGAGCTATAACCCTGATATTTGAGTCAGAAGTTATATGAAACGATTGTGGAGCTATTGTTTCACCCTGTCCGCCGGTGTTTATAACTCCGCTATTATTGTAACCCCTCAACTCGAAATTATATGAGCTTACTGAAAATATATAAAGCTCTTCAGGATTTGTTATGGAGAAATTTTTTGAGTACATGTTCCCAAATATATCAGTGTATTCAATTTTGCCTTGAGTAGGGACTCGACTTGAAATAACAATATACAGTGAATCACCGAACTTGCGGTAATCGTTGTCTGAATAAAAGTTATTGTGCCAATTCGGAAGGAAAGTAAGCCAAAAATCTTTACCGTCGACTTCAGTTTGCCTTGCTGATAACTCTCCTATAGCAGATATAATACCCAGAACTAAAAGTGAGATATATACTATTAAAAATCTGCTCTTTCCCATATTTCGCTCTCTATCTATATTATTTACCGGGTATAATAAGGTTAATTATTTATAGAGACAAAAATTCTTATTTCTTATTTTGTTTATATTGTAATAACACATTAAAAGCAATTTTGTTCCATAATTTTTGGATTTTTTTTTGTTTTCTTTTAAATCATAATATAGTAAATACTTATGGCTATTTAATCATTGTAATTTCTCAAATAGAATTCTCATAGACGAAAAATACTTGTTCTATTGACTTATCAGGTATCTCCGGCGGTTCTTATTTTTTTGTGTTAAGAAATTCAAAAACAATAATGACTAAAAGGTTTGTAAAAGTGGAATAAGTGTATATGTCTTGATAGCACTAACAAATTCAAAAGGGTGTCCCGGAAAAATCATTATGAACGGAACGAAGTGTAGAATTCAGGAAGTCTATAAAGACTGAATCCTTCGCTGCGCTCAGCACAGTTTTTCGTACTTATTAGAAAGCTCATCTGCTTCGAGTCATAGTGAGCGGAGTCGGGATATACAAAAACCATCTGTGCGGCAGCATCAATTGTTTGGTGGTTATTTTTCTAACCAAATGTACAAATTCTTTCTGTATCATACGTAATCGAACTTTGCTGTGAAGTGACGCAGGAACGGGGGTTCCCAGACTATCTTCATTCCTTTCAGTGCTTCGCGGTTATTATAGACTTCCGTGATAGCTTCGGCGGTGTATTCGATGTGGCTTTTGGTATAAACGCGCCGCGGTATGGCAAAGCGTACCAGTTCCATGCTTGCCGGGAAGAAATCTCCGTTAGTGTCATACTTGCCGAACATCACTGAGCCTATCTCCACCGAACGCACGCCCGACAACTTGTATATCTCGCAGGCTATTGTATGTCCGGGGAATTGCTTTTGAGGGATGTGAGGGGCAAAACGTTTAGCGTCGAGGTAAACGCCGTGACCGCCAGTGGGTACGAGGATAGGCACGCCGGCTTCCAGCAGCATGTCTCCCAGCAATTTTACCTGCCCTATGCGGGAGGCGAGATAGTTCTCGTCCATTACTTCAATGAAACCCTGAGCCAGCGCCTCCAGATCCCTGCGCGCCAGCCCGCCGTAAGTAATGAAGCCTTCCGTTATTATAAGCAGGGTGCGGGCTTTTTCCGCGAGATTTTCGTCATTCATTGCGAGGAAACCGCCGGTATTGCTCAAACCGTCCTTCTTGGCGCTCATAGTGCAGCCGTCGGCGTAGGAGAACATCTCCTGCGATATTTCCATGATGGATTTATCCTTATAACCCGGCTCGCGCTGCTTGATGAAATATGCATTCTCTGCGAAGCGGCAGCAATCCAGGAAAAGTGGTATACCATAGCGATTCAGCAGGTCTCTTGTTTCGCGGATATTTTGCATGGATACGGGCTGCCCGCCGCCGCTGTTGTTGGTAACTGTTATCATGCACAGGGGAATATTTTCCGGTCCGCGCTCTTCGATAACGGAGCGCAGCTTTTCGATGTCCATATTCCCTTTGAAATCGGCTTCCGCGTCTGGTCTGATGCCAATATCCGTTGGCAGATCGATTGCTTCTGCTTCACGGAATTCGATATTGCCGCGGGTAGTATCGAAATGGGTGTTATTTGGGATAACTTTTCCCTGCTCGCCGACGAGAGTGAAAAGTATCCTCTCCGCCGCGCGCCCTTGGTGGGTCGGTATCACATGCTGAAAACCGGTTATCTCTTTAACTTTATTTTCGAATTTATAGTAGCTCCGGGAGCCCGCGTAGGCTTCGTCGCCTTTCATCATTTCGCCCCATTGGTCAGCGCTCATAGCGGTTGTGCCGCTGTCTGTAAGCATATCGATGGTAATATGTTCCGACCTCAGGTAAAATAGATTATTAAAAGCTTCTTTCAGGTAACCATCGCGTTGTTCACGGGTTGTAATAGGTATGTGTTCGACTGACTTTATTTTGAATGGTTCGATTTTAGTCTTCATCATTTATCTCCGTTTTATTCTGCTGCCCTTATAATAAACTAGCCTATCGCAAATATAAACATGTAAATTATAAAATTTATACAACTAATTAAACGATTAACCTAATAAATTGATATTTGTATAGGATTATGTTTTTTGAGCGCCTGTTTACCACGGCGCACCGTGCATTAGCATTTCACATTTTTATTAAATCGATAAAATGCATATTTTGCTAATTGTTGTGACGTTTTCACTATTGATGTGTCACTATAAATATGAAGAGGCTAATGATCATATTGTTTTTGATACCGGCGGGGCTGATTGCTCAGGACGGCGACATTGAAGAGATGATTAAGAATCAGGAAGCAAATGTAGAATTAGCTATCAAACTTGACCAAAATTCACCAAATCCATTTGGTTCATTGACTGAAATTCAGTACTTTCTTTCCCGAACAGCTAAAG
>CAZXYS010000025.1:0-63257 GCA_964645005.1 uncultured Hyphomicrobiales bacterium
CAAGATGAAGTCCGAGCACTTCACAGCGACTAAGAAAATAGTTGTGCAGAAGTAAAATCAGTAAATTCATAAATAAAGCGGGACTTAATTCGGTTAAGTTCCGCTTTTTTTGTATTTTATTATTTTAACATGAACTTAATGAAAATAAAACTTAAAAAAATATATGATCGAAAACTGTAGACTTTGTAGCAGCAATGAACTGAAATTTTACTACTCTCAGGGATATGACGGACAATTTAAATATTATAAATGCAATAATTGCAGTCTGGTGAATCTGGATCTCTCCAATGGCTTCGGTCAAAAAAAATACACTGAGAAATACGTTGATCCATTCGATGAAAGCAAGAAAATAAACATTGAGCAGACAGAAACTTATAAGTTCATTACCAAAAATCTGGTCACCCGGGGTAAAATTCTTGATATAGGTTGTGGCAACGGAAGGCTCCTCTGGCTTGCATCAAAAGAAGGTTGGCAGCCAACAGGCATAGAACTTTCAGAACATTATGCAGCAGAAATTAAAGAAAAGCTCGGAATAGATGTCATTGTCAAGGATTTTTTGGAACTCGACCCAAACAAAAAACAATTTGATATTATTACACTAAGGCATGTATTGGAGCATATTCCTTATCCGGTGCAGGTTCTGAACAAAATAAAGGAATTATTGAAACCTAATGGAATTGTTGTTATGGAATTCCCTAACATAGAAGGATTAACTTTCAAAATAAAACGTCTGTTGAACAAAACAGGTGTTTACAAAAAGAAATATAAAAAGGATTACATCCCCGGACACAGCAATGAATATAATAGGAATGCATTCAACTATCTTACTAAAGCAACCGGATTTGAATTAAAAATATGGGAAACATATTCTTCAAGAAAATATATGCATTTTTTCTATAAAAATATTAAAATAGGCAATAAAGCGAGAGCTTTAATTCAAAAAATTTCGTAATTTACTAAACATAATTAACAAAAAAAGGCTGTTAAATACTAAACGATGCTTTATGAACAACAAGAATTACATATTACAGACATTATTACTATTAATTATAGCCCCGCTGCTGTCAGCTCAGAATATGAACAAAGCAGAGTCAGCAACTGCTCCTGAAGTTAAACTACCAGGCACCTATGAGTTAAATAAATTCATATTATTGCAGGAAGCAGATGACATCGAAGCACCGGCACCTAAATGGAAATTGGGCTGCAATGGAGATGTAACCGGCGCAACTGTTACTGATAAGCCGGACGATCCGGATGTAAGATCCAATCTGGATACGATCATCTTCCACGAAAATCAGAGCAGTAACTATACCTTCGAATACGAACCCTTTATCTCGGGAAATGCAGTAACAACTATCTGGCGGCTAAAGATAAACGATATACGTAAAGATGCGAAAGCAGTCATTACTTTCATAGATGTCGCAGGTAATGATACTACTGTTAATATTAACTATACCTCGATAAAACTGGCTGTCAGCCCTAAGTATCATAATTTCGGCAAGATACCGCTGGGCACGGATAAAGAGAAGGAATTTCACGTCATCAACTTATCACAAAACAATAATGTTATTCTCGACCATCTAAAATTCAAATATGGCAATCAAAATTTCGAAGTTTCAGACAATCCTGCGAGAATAACTATCAGCCCCGGCGACAGTGCAGCTTTTAAAATAAGAATAAATGGAGACAGGCAGGGCAATTTTAGCGATTCCGTTGAAGTCGGCGACACCTGTGTTTATTACAGTACTGCTAAGGTTCAGGCAGAGGTAGGTGGACCTGAAATCAAAGTCACAGATGCTAATTTTGGGGACGTTACAGTAAACTCGACCTCTTCAAAAGTAATTGAGATACGCAATCCGGGATTGGCTCAACTCAATGTTACAGGGTTCACAGGACCTTCATCTCCCGTATATAAAATCGTCGGTCTCTCGAACATTTCCGAAAGCAATCCACTACTTTTGGAACCCGGAGGTTCCAGTAACACATTCCAGGTCGAATTTACCCCGGATAAAAGCGAGGTATATAAAGATACCATAAAATTTAAAAGTAATGCAAAGATCATCGACAGCATAGCAGTGTTAACAGGGCGTGGTGTAGAACCCGGTCTGGAAGTTACAGGTTTTGATTGGGGCAGAAAACGCATCCATCGACCTGCTTATCCGGCTGGTCCTTACGGAACCAATGATAAAGCAATTTTATTGAAAAATACCGGAAATCAGATTGTCAGGATCAATGATTTCAGCATTGTAAATGACAAACATGGCGAAGCATTCTTATTTGATCGTAATGTATTCAAAGGTCTTTCGATTACTCCCAACAAAGACACCCTTATCAAGGTCCGGTTTAAACCTGAAAATGTTGGAGAACACGAGTTGGTGCTTTCATTTGACAGCAATGATGATAATGAAGCCCGGGCACGCCTTCACGGAATTGGCATCCTGCCGAAACTAACAACTGCACCACAAGCTGACTTTGGTAAAACCAACATAAATGACAACGCCAATCCGAACCAGCCCGATGTACCTATACGTTTCAGATGCATTCAATGGAACGATCCGAATGATGCATCTATAGATGTGTCCGACAGTGTAATAATCACCGGCTTTGATATTCTTCCCGACGGCGATGAAATCTCAACCGACGGAACAACCTTTGGCACCGAAGGATTCCGCTTCAATGAAGATGCAATGCTTCATTCTTCCGGTGGGGTTGCTTCCTTGCCTGTAGTGTTACATCCGGGAGAATATCTGGAAATTCCTGCCGATTTTGTTGCCCAACACGATGGACTGCACGAAGCAGATCTGAAAACAAAAAGCGCTGCCCAAACCAATCCATCTTCACATTGGACTGGCAATTCCATATCCCGTTACCTTTCCGTTACCGGGGATACAACTAAGATTTGCGCTATCGATACAACAGTTCTAACTTGCGGCATCTTTAACAAGAGTCAGAATGATATTGAAATTACTTCAGTAAACATAATTCCAAATCAGAATGTATTTTTCTTTAAAGAAGCATCTGACAAGGGACCTTTCACTTTGCAGCCTGATGAAACAAGATCAGTTGAAATTCAATATATACCCGGGCAAACTGGCACACATAAAGCAGAAGTTATCTTCGATAATTCTTCTCCTGATAATCCGATGAATGCACACATTTTCGGCAAAAGTGTTTTAAATACCGTCGAAATGTCCTCTACCCCTGCGAATCTTCCGGCTCCACCGGATACCACATTCAATTTCAAACTCTCGTTGGGGGATATGAACATCCCGGATTCAGCTATAGTAAAAGAATTTGACGTGTCAATAGAATACAAGAGGAATTTCATATCTATAATCGATGATCAATTACAAGCCGCCAATATTTTCATTGCACCGGATGATAAATTTGAGATGATCGATCCCGAATTTATTCGCGATGATAATTCAATGACTGACAGTTTCAATTTTACCGTAAAAGCCATAGACAACAATATTCTTCGGGGTAATATCGACCTCATCAATTTACCATTCAAAACTTATTTACCTTCATACAAATTCAAGAACGATGATTTTGTCCAAGAAGATTCGGTGGTCGAAATAAATTATTCAATAACAGCAGCCGATTATAACGAATGCACCTTTTTCGAACAAACCAACAAATCAATAATCGAACTAAGTTCAATATGCGAAAGCTTTTTACGCAGAATAGTCTACTCCGGTGAACAGTACTATCTCGAAGAAATATCACCTAATCCAATTTATTCCGAAGAAATTCGGATCTCCTATTCAGTGGGGCTGGAGTCTTACACAGAGATTCGATTAATAAACACTCTTGGAGAAACGGTTGCTATTCCTGTGTCGAAGTCTCACAAAACCGGCAAATACAACAAATCTGTAAAATTGAATCAACTGTCTGCAGGTTTGTATTTCGTTCGTATGAGGTCAGGTCCATTTATTTCGACAAAAAAACTTATAATAACCAAATAATGATACAAGATAAAACACTTTCTCGGAAGGATTAGCTGATACAATTATGACTTTTAACCCAAATTCAAAATACATAATTGCATTTGTAACAAGAAACAGCTAACTCATTTAAATTCCCCTCTTTGAGGGGTGCCCGAGCACAGTTGCAGCTCAGCGGAAACCACGCTTTAGCGTGGCGAGTGCGGGGTAGATTCTTATTTAACCCTTGGTTTTTGATAACCTTATGGGAGTTATGGGTTTACAAAAGAGTTAGATGGGAAAATTCATTATAAGAATTCCCTCATCCCTAAATCCCTTCTCCCAAGTGGAGAAGGGACTTTCAGTGTAAAAAGAAATTCTTACGCCCTTCTCCCGGCGGATGAAAGGCTGGGGATGAGGGGGAATAAGTGATTGTTTATGTTCAAATGCAATATCCGGGTGAAAAAAATTTTATTCGAAATTTAGATCTTATGGGTCTGCCTCGCAAAAAAACCTCTCATCCGAACGTAGTCGAGGTATACCTGCTTTTTCTTACTTTCAGTTTTAAATAATCGCTTCAATAATATTTAGTGCAATTTTAATAAAATGTCCCGGCGTTCATCTACTCCAAAAGCATATAATCAATCTCCGAGACGAATGAATCATAGGTTTTCGGGTTATGCCCTACAATTTCCATCTGCTGCTCCATTTCCTCGTCCGTGCAGTAAAATCCATTTTCCTGAAAGTGCTTATACATTTTAGCCACATCGTCGACCATCCAATCCGGCAGAGTGTGGCGTGCTATGTCAGCCCAGACGTTTAGATCGTCCCCTGCGTATTTTACCTCATAGCCGCCGTATTTGGATAAAGTTGCGGCACAATCAGACCCCGTGAGCTTCTCAGGACCATTGATGCTATATGTGCCGTAATTAAATTTATTTGATGTAAAAGCGTTGACGGCAGCATCGGATATATCCCTTACGTCCACTCTGCTTACTCCCTTTGACCCCAGAGGAATGGGATATGAATTATATATTCTGATTGTTTCAATCTGCCATAGGTCATTTTGAAAGAAACTATTTGGACGCAAAATAACATAAGGTATTCCTGAACCCTTTATATTTTGCTCTATCCATTTTTTTGAATTGAAAAATGGAATATGCTCGCATTTGTCGGCATTGTAAATGGACAAGTAAACGATCTTATCCACACCTTCTTCCTTTGCTGCCTGTATGGCATTTAGTCCCTGCTGAGTTTCGTCCTGAGACTGAGAAACACACAGAAAAACTGCATTAACACCGCTGAAAGCTTTCCTAAGAGATTCCGGCATCCGCAGGTTTGCCACTACAACGTCATTATAGCCGCGCAGTTTGTCAGCTTTGTTAGGAGCACTTGTCATTATTCGCGGTTCTAAACCCGCACTTTTTAGGTCTCTTACTACCTGTCGTCCGACTGTTCCGGTACCACCAATGACCAGGATTTTCATGTTACCTCCGAAAATTGTGAGAGATTCTTATTTATATGGAGTTATGATCTCCTTCTTTCGGTTTGAGCAGCTTTTTAAACAACGAATTTGAATATATTTTAAAAATTTCGTTATTTTAGCCTTCCTATTGATAACAAAACTATTTGAATTATGCAAATAAATATTAAATTTATTTTTGAATAAATTTGATACTTTTTTCGTTTTCAGTCGTAGAATAAGTAAAAGGAACAGGATCAGGCTGGTTTTCGATTGTCTGAATTCTCCCGAATAAGAGAAGAACTTTATTCCCGAAAAACCGGTCGAATTGCAGGGGGCAGATGATGCGAAGAAGCGGCGATAAAACTCTGCCACGACAGGGATCATCCCAGCGCCCTCATACTTCCGTTTTTTTAAAACATAAATTTAATTTTCGTTTTAATTAACTCTTAAATTATATTGCACTTTGACATATTTACAAACGTCACAAATCGAATACTTAGAAATAATACGGAAGGTTGATGAAATTCACTCGGAAAATATTAACTTCTATTTTATTAATGATTGGACTGATCAGCGCTTCCCCGCCTGAAAATTCCGAAAAAGGCAGAAGCAAGCATGAACCTTCATCGCACCAGTTCCGTTATGTACCGAATGAAGCATACGGCTTTGGCGAAAAACTCGAGTACAAAGTCGGCTATAAATTCATCAAGGCAGGTACGGGATATTTCCATATTCTACCGGATCCGGTTTATCATCGCGGAAGAAAATGCTATGATGTGCGCTTCCAGGTGCGCTCATTGGAAAAACTTGAGTGGATTTATAAAGTCCGCGATAGATACAGTACAGTGCTTGACGTCGGCGGAATTTTCCCGTGGGAATTCGAGCAGCACGTCCGCGAAGGCAATTACAAACGGGATTTCAAGGCAGAGTTCGATCAGGTTAAGAATAGAGCTTTCGTCCCGAAAAAAGATACCTCATACAAAGTACCGCCCTATGTTCATGACATTGTTTCGGCATTTTTCTATGTACGGACTCTTGATTTGAAGAGATTTCCAAAAGATACTGTTTTTTATTTAAACAATTTCTTCAAGGATACTACATATTCTCTTGGTGTCAAGGTTCACGGCAGGCAGACGATCGAAGTCGACGCCGGCAAATTCCGCTGCGTGGTCATCGAGCCGATGGTTGTTGAGGGCGGTCTATTCCAGAGCGAAGGGAAGATCCTTATCTGGCTGACAAATGACGACAGGAAAATACCCGTCAAAGTAGCCACAAAAATTATTATAGGTTACGTAGGAGCCGAGCTCGTAAGATATTCGGGTGTTAGGGGAAAGATTAAAGCTAAGTTGGAATGATAACTTTTTACTCCGAATGTGCAGCATCTGATTTGTATGGCACATCTCAAGAATAACTACAACTTAACAAAAAAGATGTTTTATTATAAATAAAAACAACCATGAAAAAAAAGATAGTATTAATTTTACTGATATTTATGACATTTTTTGCCGGTATCACCGTATCGGAAGCTGTCAATGATAAACTCAAGCTTTACAAATATTTATTGGATACCTACGGCAATCTGAATTCCGTATCTCTTGAATTTATTTCTATCAATAATCCCGGAATGGCTGGTTCACTAAAAGCAGAAAAAGGCAGCAAATATATCCTGAAAATGGGTAAAAGAAATATCTACTGCGACGGAAAGACTGTTTGGAACTATTCCACGACTGACAATAATGTAGTCATAAGCAGCTTTGACTCCTCCGGCACGCAGTTTTCATTCGAGCAATTTTTCTTCAACTACTTACAAAATTACAAGCCTGATCAATTGAAAAAAGCGGCTGCCTCCAGCGGCTATATTGCTTATATTCTCACGCTGAAGCCCGCATCGGAAGATGAAAAAATAGGAGATGTCGAATATATTGATGTCTGGATAAACAAAAAGGATTTTTCTTTAAAGATGATCGAGATAGGTATGGGAGGCAACAAGCAAGCATGGGAGATATCCAGCCTCGAACTCAATCCAGAATTTGCCCATAATGAATTTAAATTCGAGCCGCCCGGGGACGCGGAAGTCATAGATTTACGCCAATAACTTTTTTCATAAATTAAATTTTCCTCAAAAAGTAATAACTTCTTAGATGTTAATAATTTGTGGAAAAGTAATTTATTAAAAATGCAAAAATTTTATTAATTTACCAATAAAAAACTTTGCATTTATGGTACGTCACAACTCAAAAAATCAACTCAGCATCGAGGAATTTAAGAGTCCTTTTCAAAATAGTCTGAATCCGGAAAACAGATGGGCAAAATTAAGCTTGCAGATTCCCTGGGACTCACTTGCGGAAATTTACTTTGAACTCATGTCCTAAAAGAATAATTTTATAAAAATAAAAAATCCTAATAAAGAGAAAAATTACATAATAAAGTGAAGTATATTTTTTTCTATATCAAAAAAATCTTACATTATTTGTTTATAAAGTGAACATTCTGAAAATTCTATATATCGACGATGAAAGATAAACTGACGCCGCTGATGCGGCAGTATAGACAAGTAAAAGCAAAATACCCGGAGACGATTCTGCTGTTCCGGCTCGGGGATTTCTTCGAGACTTTTGATGACGACGCGCTGATAACATCAAAAGTCTGCGGAATAACCCTTACCAGGCGCAATAACGGAGCTGCCGGGGAAATACCTCTTGCCGGTTTTCCGCATCACCAGCTTGATTCCTACCTGCCGAAGATAGTGCGGGCAGGCTATCGCGTGGCTGTCTGCGATCAGTTGGAAGATCCCAAACAGGCGCGCGGTATTGTCAGGCGCGGCGTTACGGAAGTTGTCACCCCCGGCGTCGCACTTTATGAAAAATTACTCGACACCAAGAAAAATAACTATGTCGCTTCGATCACGCTGAGGAAAGAGCGTTCCGGTTTTCTGGGCTGCGGACTGGCGGCGGCAGACGTTTCCACTGGGGAATTCTTCACTATGGAAATCCCCGCCGATGACCTTATCGAAGTGCTGGAAACCCTTTCGCCCGCTGAAATTTTGATCAATAAAGCCCAAAAAGATGATATTAATATGCAGCTCGAAGATCTCTCTATCGAGCCGTCTTTTACTCGATTGGAAGAGTGGATCTTCGATGAGGACTTCGCCCGCGACCTGTTGCTGCGACATTTTAAGACGAAGAGCCTGAAGGGCTTCGGCGTACAGAATTTCACCTCGGGATTGGCTTCCGCCGGCGCTATCTTGCATTATCTGAGCGAAACCCAGCAAAGCAGCCTGCAGCATATCAGGAATATATATATCTTCAACCCCTCGGAATTTATGACCCTGGATTACTCCACCCGGCGGAATCTCGAGATTACCTATTCCATCACTGAAAGCGGTAGTGAAGGCACGCTTATCTCTATTCTCGATAAGACTTCCACCGCTATGGGCGGCAGGCTTTTCAAAAAATGGATAACCCTGCCCCTGCGCAGGCTCGATCCAATTAAGCAAAGACTGGAAGCCGTTAGCGCCCTGTTCGACAATCAGGAACCGGCAGAGAAATTGAAGTCTGTCCTTATGAAAATCGGCGATCTTGAGCGGCTCATTTCCAAAGTATGCACTGGACGAGCCAATCCGCGCGATCTCGTCTCGATTTCAGCAAGCCTGAAGCAATTACCTGCACTCAAAGAAATTATTTCCAGCTTGAGTTCCAATTATTTAAATGAAATTTCGGAAAATATTAAAAATCTCGATGAATTAGTAGCATTGATCGATAAAGCCATTGTCGAAGAGCCTTCAACACAATTAGGCGGCGGCAATGTCTTCAATTCCGGCTATTCCGAGGAACTGGATCAATACCTCGAAGCAAAGAATTCCGGCAAAGAGTGGATAGCCAATTTCAGGGATTCCGAGCGGGAAAAGACGGATATTCCTTCGCTGAAAGTCGGTTATAACCAGGTTTTCGGCTACTATATTGAAGTCACAAAAGTACACAGCAAAAAAGTACCCGATAATTATGTCCGCAAGCAGACTCTAACTAATGCTGAGCGCTACACCACCGACGAACTTAAGGACATTGAATCGAAGATCCTCACTGCCGAAGAAAAAATTGCAGAACTTGAAACTGAACTCTTCACCGAACTTCGCGAAAAAGCCGCGGAACACACTGAGGATATTCAATGGAATGCGGCTTGGACAGCAGCTGTGGACTGCCTTCTTAGCTTTGCACTGGCTTCCCGCGAATTCAATTATGTAATGCCGGAGATAGATGATTCCGACACTTTAGAAATAGAGGACGGCAGGCATCCCGTTGTTGAAAAGATGCTTCCCGTCGGTGAGTCGTTCACGCCGAATTCTACAAAGCTCGATCCGGCGGAAGAGCAGATACATATAATCACCGGTCCTAACATGTCCGGTAAATCCTGCTATTTGCGGCAGGTGGCGCTGATAGTGCTGCTCGGGCAGATAGGATGCTTCGTTCCCGCGAAGAATGCGAATTTCGGGCTGGTCGACCGCATCTTCACCCGCGTTGGCGCGCAGGACAACATAACTGCTGGCGAAAGCACCTTCCTCGTGGAAATGCACGAAGCCGCTAATATACTCAACAATGCAACACCCCGCAGCCTTGTTCTTCTCGATGAAGTCGGCCGCGGCACTGCCACTTACGACGGCATATCAATCGCCTGGGCTATCACCGAATATCTCCATAATAACATATACGCCAAGACTCTCTTCGCCACGCATTATCACGAGCTTAACGAACTCGCTTCCCGCTGCAGGAAAATATCCAATTATCAGGTGGAAGTCATCGAGGCTGGCAGTACGATCATTTTCTCGCACAAAGTGAAGCCCGGCACAAGCGATCATTCATTCGGGATATATGTAGCGAAGATGGCTGGACTTCCCCCCGACGTACTCGACCGCTCCCAGAAAATTCTACAGACGCTGGAAAAGGGCTCGGGCAGCCTTGCCACAGCAAAAGCGGACGTAAGTTCGATAGAAACTAAACAATCCATTGAAGATTCCGAACAAATGGCTATCTTTGAATTCAGGGACGATCCACTACGGGAAAAACTTCTGTCCCTGAAGGTTAATGACCTGACGCCAATGCAGGCAATGCAGGTACTATCGGATATTGTTAAAGAAGCGAAACGTAGGAAACGACGCTAAGCAATTGGGTGAAATAAAGATAAATAAGATCATTCGCAGCCGGAGGAAAACCATTGGCATCATCGTCGAGAGGGATGCATCCGTAACCGTACGCGCGCCGAAGCGCGTGCCGCTCAAGTTCATCAAAAGTTTCGTCAATGAAAAAAGCGGATGGATAAAAAAATATCAGCACATCGCTAAAGAAAAATTCAAGGAAAACCAGCCCAAACAATTCGTCGAAGGCGAGGAATTCTACTTCATCGGGAAAAAATACCCGCTGCTATATGTCAAGAATCCCGAAGAGCCGCTAGTGCTGGACATGTTCAACTTCGTCATGGACAGGCGCCTCAAAAAATACGCCCGCGAGGTATTCATTTCATGGTATAAAATTCACGCATATCACATTATCACCCAAAAAGTAGATTATTTCTCGCGAATCACGGGTCTGAATTACAACCGTGTAAAAATCAACAACGCCCAAAAGCGCTGGGGTTCGTGCAGTTCCCGCGGCAATCTCAACTTTAGCTGGCGTGTGATAATGGCGCCGGAAGACGTCATCGATTACCTTATCATCCACGAACTCGCCCATACCAAAGAGCTTAATCATTCGCCGCGATTCTGGGATATTGTCGCATACATTATGCCGGATTACGAAGATCAGGAGAAATGGCTGCGGGACAACGGACATTTGCTGCTGCTATGATATGTATTCCATATTTATTACTGTTCAATCCATGAGGTTGATCTGATAATAATTTAAGGCTTTCATCCGACTCAATTTAGGATGACAGAACCTGTCCGGACTGAACAGATTCGGAGGATGGACAATAACGACTTACGAAACTCTCGTCTACAAAAAAATTTCGCTATGAATTTATTTTATTCAATGATTTTCTTATATTATAGGTTAAAGAAAGTAAAAATTTTCTACTTTCAGTTTTTAATCATAATATTACGGAGAATTTATGCAACCAGTCATTTTATCGGCAACAAGAACCCCGATCGGCGCATTTATGGGATCACTTTCCAGCAAATCAGCGCCTGAACTCGGGTCTGTAGTGATTCGCGAAGCTATGAACAGAGCAGGTATCGGCAACGACGACGTCAATGAAGTAATCATGGGCAATGTCCTCACCGGCGGTGTGGGACAGGCGCCTGCTCGTCAGGCGATGGTATATGCCGGGCTGCCGAAATCCGTAGAAGCAATGACGATAAATAAGGTCTGCGGCAGCGGATTGAAATCGGTAATGATAGCAGACCAGCAGATCCAATTAGGCGAAGCGGACTGCATCGTTGCCGGCGGACAGGAATCGATGACCAATGCACCTTATGCGCTTTTCAAAGCCAGAACCGGTTACCGTATGGGCAACGGAGAATTGGTCGATCTGATGATCCATGACGGCTTATGGGATGTCTATAATAACTTCCACATGGGTTTGGCAGGAGAGCTTTGCTCGACAGAATACAAGATTTCCCGTGAAGAACAGGATGAATACGCATCCATGAGCTATCAACGCGCCCAGGAAGCCCAGAATAACGGCTGGTTCGACGAGGAGATTGTCCCCGTCGAAATCCCAAGTAAGAAAGAGACTATCAACGTTGATAAGGATGATGAACCTGGGAAGATTAAATTCGATAAGGTTGGAAAGTTAAAACCGGTTTTTAAGAAAGAAGGAACCGTAACAGCGGCTAACGCTTCTTCAATTGACGACGGCGCTTCCGCGCTGGTAGTCACTTCTGCGGAAAAAGCCGAGAAGCTCGGGCAGAAACCTATCGCCAAAATTGTGGCACATGTCTCTCACGCACAGGAACCGGAATGGTTCACAACCGCGCCGGCAACAGCGATCAAGAAAGTCCTCAAGAAAGCGAATATGACTCTTGATCAGATCGACCTGTTCGAGGTTAACGAGGCGTTTTCGGTAGTGCCTATCGTTACAAAACAATTAGCCGAAGTAAGCTATGATAAAATGAATGTCCACGGCGGCGCTGTTGCTCTGGGACACCCGATCGGCTGCTCGGGCGCAAGAGTTCTGACCACTCTTCTGCATGCCCTGAAACAAAAAGGCGGCAAATATGGCTTGGCAACGTTGTGTATCGGCGGCGGCGAAGCAGTCGCAATGATCGTAGAGATGGCGGAGTAATTTTATAGATTGGCTTAGATGAGGCTGACTCATAAGTCGTTTTTGTCTATCCTTCGATTCCGCCCCTGCGAAAGCGGGATTTCGCTCAACTCAACTCAGAATGACAAAAACGTGTTTTCATGGGCATGTTACACTGGGTGTAGTCGAAGTGTGACTATTTTTCTTACTTTTGGGACAGCCTCATCTGAATTTTTTAGCTGCACTCATTTTCCCGACTTCCGACCTGAATAAAAATCTTGTTTATCTAAGTCATTGAATTTTAATGAGCATTTTTGAAAATATGCAGAAAAAAATCTTCCCAACTCACAAATAGTGTTTGACCATTTTCACATAGTTAAAAATGTACAACGACAAGTTGACTGATTTAAGAAGAGAAGTGTACAATAATGAGAAAGATGCAGATAAAAAAAACTCTGAAAGGCACTCGCTGGATTCTTTTAAAGAACACAGAAAACCTTAAAGATGACAATGATGAGAAAAGACGATTACTGGCTGCAATAAAGCTTAATGAGCCATTAGCAATGGCTTATTACCTGAAAGAAGAATTAAAACAAATCTGGCGGCAGGAAAGTAGAAAAGAAGCTCAAAAGGTATTAGGAAAATGGATTGCAACGGCAAAGAGTTCAGGGATAAAAATATTGGAAAAGTTTGCAGAAACGTTACTAAATCATCGGGATGGAATTTTGAACTGGTATGAACATAATATTTCAACAGGTCCCTTAGAAGGTCTTAACAACAAAATAAAAGTTATGAAAAGATTAGCATTATGGATATAGAGATATGGATTTTTTTAAACTCAAAATCTATTCATTACATAAGAAAAAGTACGCATTAATCGGTTGAACCTTTTTATTTTATTGACAGAGAAATATATAAATTATTATCATTATTTAAAATCTAAAAATTACTTTAGCAAATCTCTCCCCCTCACACACAAACATGATGTCAATAATTCCTTCAATTCAAACTCTTATCAACTTTATCCGTTAGCCTTTAACCTTTTACCCTTCTTACATTCAAATTTTATTCTTAGTTTTGTCAAATAAAAATTCTGTAATTTAAAAGAGGAACAGTATGGCTGGAAAAGCTGGCAATATTGAGGAACTGCAGCGCTACGACCGCGATGACATGTTTTCCGTAATAAAAAAATTCCCCAAACAGGTTAAAGAAGCCTGCGAGATCGGCAATAAATGCCCCGCTTTCAAGAAATCGCCTAAAATCACGAAGATAGTCGTTCTCGGTATGGGGGGCTCGGCTATCGGCGGCGACCTGATCCGCTCGTATGCCGCAGCAACGCTTGGCGCAGACAACCTGCAAATCCTCATCAACAGGAACTATTCGCTGCCTGCCTTCGTGGATAAGGATACGCATGTCATAGCCAGTTCCTACTCGGGTAATACCGAAGAAACCCTCACCGCCTTCGACGAAGCTGTGAAACGCACGAAAAATATTATGGTCATAAGCTCAGGCGGCGAACTAACTAAGAAAGCCGAAGCAAAAAAGCTCCCCGTCATCCAAATCCCCGGCGGACTCCAGCCACGGGCGGCGCTTGGTTACTCGTTCTTCCCATTAATCTATATGCTTATGCGCAGCGGCGCCTTTGAAAATAAAGCCGTAAAAGAAACAGAATCAGCTATCGAAGAAACTCAATCCATTATTGAAGTAAAATCAAAGGAATATTCAAGACTCGCAGCTCAGAATCCCGCTGTAAATCTCGCATCGAAACTTTACGGAAAAATCCCGGCTATTTACTCTTCGATCGACCGGCTGGATACGGTAAACCTGCGCTGGCGCGGTCAGATACAGGAAAATGCTAAAAATGCCGTTTACGGCAATTACCTGCCGGAAATGAACCATAACGAGATCAATGCATGGTCGCATCCGGATTCCATCCGCAAAAGCGGCGTCCCTGTTTTCCTGACTGATCCCGATGACAATCCTAAAATAGCTAAGAGATTCGAAGCGCTCGAACTTATTCTCAAGGAAAAAGGCTATAAGATACTCAAGCCGGAAACAACCGGTAAACATTTGCTGACACGGATGTTCGAGCTGATCTATCTCGCCGATTGGACAAGTTATTATCTGGCGCTGCTGAATCGCGTAAATCCAACGCCTATCCCGCTGATAGACAGATTAAAGGAATTTCTTGCGAAGAATAAGGCATAATCTTTTAAAAACTAAATCACATACCCGAACAGCGCATCAAGCAGCAATATCAACGCTGCCGACAGGGTAAACGACCGCACCGTCGAATTACCTACACCCTCGGCACCGCCAGTAGTCTTGAAACCGACGTGACAGCCTATAAGCGCAGTCACTCCGCCGAAGAGAAATGATTTAGAAAGACTAATAATTACTTCACTCATTTTGAAGAATTTCTGCACCGAGCCAAAGAATTCATGCGTTGTAAATTCAAATTTCACCGCCGTCAGAATATAAGCGCCAATCATCGCTACAACATTGGAAAAAACCGCCAAAATAGGCATCATAATCAGCGCAGCCAAAATACGCGGCATCCCGAGAAAGCGATTCTTGTCAATAGCCATCATTTCGAGGGCATCAATCTGCTCTGTGACTTTCATGGTGCCGAGCTGCGCCGCCATCGAACCGCCTACACGACCGGCAATGACGAGTGCAGTAAGCACAGGCGTCAGTTCAGTGAAGACAGCCGTAGCAATTGATGCGCCCATAAACGGACGCGCAATTCCTATAAGATTGAATTTCGAAAACAGCAGCGATGCCTGCAGCGCTGCGATAGCGCCGGTAAACGAGCCGATAAGTATAACCAGCGGCAGCGAATCTGCGCCGATGACACTCATTTGTTCGACAACAATTTTCCTGTCTTTTCCTGCACGGGGGAAATATCGCAATATATTGAAGAATAATATAGTTATCTCGCCGTACTCACGGATAAAATTGATAACGCTTCTGCCAATTCCGGCTAATAATGTCTTCATTTTTAATATTATTTTTTAATTTGTAATTGTTCCAAGTGTAACTTAAAACAGAAAGTAAATTATGAAAAATATACCGATTTTATTAATATTTATTTTATTCTCGATAGCAAAAGTATATTCGCAGGTGAATACCGAGACATTGCGGAAGTCCGATCTCGAAGAAGGCTGGCATAATACCATATCTCTGAATTTCGGTCTGAACAAGGGCAATTCGAACTTCGTCACTGTCAATGCCGGGCTGCGCTCGGATTACCGCAAAGACCGCTTTTACTCTTTCCTCAGCAGCAGCGTCGAATACAAGGAAGGTAATGACAAACTCATATCCAGCAAGGGCTTTGCTCATCTTCGCGGCATTTATACTTTGACCGAGCTATTACATCCTGAGATATTTATCCAGAAGCAGTATAATAAGTTCATCTTTCTCAAGGATCGCAACCTCGCGGGCGGCGGAATGCGCCTGCTGCTGGTCAACAGGCGATATGAAAAGGACAGCGTTTCCAAGCTGCGATTATACCTGGGCATCGGCGCGATGTACGAGAATGAGGTTTTCATCAAAGACATAGCCCAGGAAACGCACCTGCTGCGCTCTACAAATTACGTTAATTTCCGCTGGATAATCGATCCCCGTTTGCAAGTCCAGTTTACCTCTTATTTCCAATTCGACACCGGCAGATTTCACGACTGCCGCGTGCTAAGCGAAAGCACGCTATCCTTCAGCATAACGGAAGCCCTTAAATTCAGCGTCAGTGTCAACTATCGCTTCGACAACGAACCGCCGAAAGATATCAAGAAATATGATTTAGAGGTGTTGAATGGGATAAGTGTTTTGTTTTAGGATATCATCGTGTATAGTTAATTAAACCCGGAAAATTCATTAGAAGAATTCCCTAATCCCTAAATGAGGCTTACTCAAAAGTTGTTTTGTCTATCCTTCGACTCCGCTCAGTGTGAACAAAACAAGCATTCATGGGAGTGTCATTGTGAGCGGAGTCGAACTATGACCACAGTTTCTTACTTTTGGGGTCGCCCTCACTTTCAGTGTAATAAGAAATTCTTACACCCTTCTCCCGCCGGGAGAAGGGCTGGGGATGAGGGGGAACAAGAGATTATATTTGTTCTAATGCAATATCCCATCTAACACTTTTGAAAGCACAGGTTTCCCATAGGGTTATCCCATATTTTTCATTAGATTATTCTTTCAACAGCATAAACAATTTAACACTAAGAAATTAACCACCCCTTCTTTTCCCCTCCTTAGTAAGGAGGGGAATGAAGCCGAAGGCTTTACGGGGCGGTTCTTCTAAAATGATGAATTGTAATTTGTTAGCAGCACTGAAGAGTTCTAATGCAATATCCGGGTTTAAGTTATTTCATTTCCTTTTTGCAACAAAGTGCTTTAGCACTTTGCAGCGAGCAAGCAAATCTAAATTAACAGCAAGCTAAAGCTTGCTTTAGCAAGGTTTTATAATTTATTGGATGAGGCTGTCGGAATATTCGGAATGAATGAAATTTGTTGAAAATCAATTAGTAAATGATATTATTTCATCTTTCCAACTTGATTAATGAATCTTTGTGGATTTCCCAAAAGTCTATTTTATTAATCATTTCGTAATCACCAATTTTCTCACAGCCACGTAATGCCCCGACCTCATTTTCAGAAAATATGTCCCCGCAGGGACATCTGTCAGCTCTACAGGTATGCTGTAGATGCCGGGATCAGTATCCCTGTCAATCAAGGTTTCGAATCTGCTGCCCAGGATGTTCAATAGCTCGATTTTTGTATGGGAGTCCAATCCCACGGAAAATTCTATCTCGACAGTCTCTCCAGCCGACGGATTAGGAAATATGCTTCGGAGCGAGTAATCATATGGAGAACTGATCACGGGTCTCAGCTCAGGAGCGCATACTCTAAGCGTTACTTCTTTTATATCAGTATGATAGCATGGAGCAGCAAGAGCAATATCGATGTTTTCAATGACGGGGCTGAAATTCATCTCATCCGACAGCAGCACTAAGAAATACAATTTAAGCAGGGTGCGATCCTCTTTGACGAATTCCCCGCCGTCAGCTTCTATGGACAGCTTATTAAACACTTCATCAGTTGCTGAATCAGAAATATCGACACTCCAGTTATCCGCCGAAAGCTCTTCATGTTCGACACTATCTTCGAAAATCATCCACTTGGACTTGTAAATTATATCCAGATTAAATCTTTCCAGTTCGTAATCTATCCAGTCTTCGGAGCTTATCTTTAACTCCAGCGGGAGCACCTTCCCGGGCGTAAGAGAATCCCCACTGTCGTAATAGTCAAGTGAAATAGTCACAAAACCTGAACTGTCTGGGTCATAGCTTAGTGTATCCATTACGTAATTCCCCTCTATATCACTGACTTTGACGACAGCTCGGGCTTTCTTTTCCGGATCGATGACAATTAACTCAAACTTGAATTCATTAAGTGGTTTGTATTGCGGAATCGTATCCGACGTCAGCAAATTAAATTCATAATTCTCATTTTCCAGCAATTCGATATTCCTTATGCCGATATCATACTGCCGGGGGTAATCCTCCACACTGCCTTTAGTGGAATCAACAGTGTTGATGGTGTAATTACCGCAGACCTCGCTAATTACCAGTTCCGGGGGGAGCGTATCGATTTGATTTAAAATATCGAATCCCATAGCGGCGGGCCAACCGTAAGAATCATAATTTCCAAAGCCGTAAATATAAGCACCAAACCTAGTATCCCCTTCAATTTTATGGGCGCCTGCAGATGTTCTCAATTTTGCCCAGTAAAGGTCCGTATCCGGGATCCGGTTATCCAGGAAATCCGGTTCATCCAACCAGACTGGTCTGCCGTCAATGGCAATACTTTTCAAATCTGCATGATCAGCGTCACTGGTATCACCTATGGCTATAAGATTCAAATAATGATCCTCCGAGCCGGCTTCTTCGTCAGGTGTTTGAAAAACTGTTTTATTAACATACTGCTCTCTGGAAGCAACTATAAGCATAAATGGATCGTAATTCTCACTATTATCCCATTCCGCCGAGTAGGAATACTGCATGAGGAGCACTGGTTTATCGGCTTCCCATACTGATATACCCCTGATAGACTGATTGTTAGAACCCCAACCAAATTCATTATTAAATTCGAAAAAGTCGCCCGAATTTTGTAGTGTTCCTTTTTTCTCATCAATTAACTGCCCCGTTTCCGGATCATAATTCTTCACAGACCATTCTGTGTCGTCAAAACCTGCAATTAATCTAAAGAAATCGCCTTTCCCTTTTCTGTCGAATTCGACGGTGTTATATCTTTTCCCCCAGCTTGATACCGGTGGAAGCATTTCGACAAGATGATCATAACCATTATTACTAATATCAGATGGGACTGTTGTTCTTTGTTGAAAAGATATTAACCCAATAGGTTTGTTTGAGGTTATCCTTGAGCCGGAAAGATCAAATCTGTTTGTTGTCTCACCGTTACCAACAACCATATAAGTTTCGCCTTCATCGAGGGTAATATTGAAATTCTCACCTATTTTTCTTCCTCCTTCGGTTGCACCGGCGGATTTCCCTTTACCTTTCAACTCTATGGATATATTGGTATTATCCTTTGATGCGGCGATTACAAAACCGCCGCCTAATTTTCTTCTTACCGGAAGAAAATCACCTATTACTGAATAAATATCATAATAACTCAAATGTATATAATCACTGCCCCAACTCTGAACCGGAATGGCAAGATAACCATCAGAAGTCATTTTCTTAGCGTTCAGAACATAGACGGAAATAGAGTCCTCCGAGTAAATATGTATACCCTTTCTTAGTATAGTCTCGCTTTCATATATTTCCCAATGATAATTTTCGTGATTTCTTCTACCGCTGACAGGATCAGCGAAAGTAGTTATCTCAAGGGCATTGACTCGCTTTGTTACTTTATAGTTATCGGCAGGATACTCAAGAGTTACATCAGTATTAACATTTGATGTAACATAAATCTCCATCCTCTGGTTCAAGATATAATTTGGGATTTCATTCGGAGGGATTGCTATCCAAAATTCCGTGCCCCGCGAGGATTTGCTCATCAATTCATCCAAATTCTTCTTCGCTGATAATGGCTGCAAAGCAACACATATTAACAAACTGATAATGATATAAAATTTCTTTTCCATTTTTTCTTCACTTAAATTGAAAATTAATAGTTGTAATAAGAATTACACTTAAACGAAGATTTTGTTCCACAAATTTATGAAAGAATTTTTTCGAATTCGCCACAAAACAGTATAGTTAAATCTTTTCGGATTTGAAAATATAAATTTAAACAAAATTGTGGAAAACTTCTTTATGTGTTTAATGATTATTTATAATAATTTTTTGTAAATTTGAGCAGAATATTAACAAAAATTTCATTAAAAAAAAAATACTTTATTGATAATAATTACAACTGAGACTTAAAATTATGAGTTTAACAGTCGAGTTCGAACCGGGAACCTTCGAGAACAAAAAACGCTTGCCGTCAGAATTTTCACATATAGCTTTACAACTCCGCAAGGATATAATCAAAAGTCTTGTATTGGCAAAATCCGGTCATTCAGGCGGTCCGCTGGGCATCGCTGATATAATGTCCATACTGTATTTTGGCGGTTACATGCGCTACAATATTGAAGATCCTGATTGGTCAGGCAGGGATCGATTCGTTCTCAGTGCCGGACACATGGCACCTGTTCTTTACTCAGCAATGGCAAGAGCGGGCTTTTTCCCTGTCGAAGAACTGAGAACATTGAGAAAATTAGGCTCTCGTTTGCAGGGACACCCGGGACGCGATATGCACCTGCCGGGATTGGAAACCTCATCCGGTTCTCTCGGACAGGGTATCTCTATTGCTCTTGGAATGGCAATGAGTCACAAGTTCGTTGACAAGACCGATCAGAGGGTATTCAGCATTACCGGAGACGGAGAGATGCAGGAAGGCTCCTGCTGGGAAGCCGCCATGTGCGCGGGCAATTATAAACTGAACAACTTCTGCTGGATAGTGGATAACAATGACTGCCAAATTGACGGTCGTGTCAAGGATGTTATGAGCATTTATCCAATTGATGAAAAATTCAAAGCTTTCAATTTCGATGTCATCAACATTGACGGACATAACTTCGAAGAGATAGTAAACGCCCTTGATAAGTTCATGCAGAACAGTAAAAAAGAAAATGGGAAACCAATGGCTATAGTAGCCAAGACTTATATGGGACACGGTGTATCCTTCATGGCTGACAAATACCAATGGCACGGGAAACCGCCCAAAGAGGACGAAGCCATGCAGGCGCTGGAAGAACTAAAGTAGTATTGTGTAAAAATTGTTAATATCATGTCTTTAACGGCTTTTAAATATTTTGCACTGTTTATTTTTACCGTTATATTACTAACCGGATGTAACGGCAGCGGCGATGGCGAAAATAAACCCGAAACTGTCTCTGATAAGCAAAATGAGAAATCTGCCGCCAATACAACATCATCTGAAGAACCCGGGGAAATAACCTTAACCGATGCAGCAAAATTAAAAGATGTCTTACCCCAAAAGATCAACGGCTGCAAGGCGTATCCTGCAAGTACAGGCAGTTCGGAGCTATACGCTTCCGCAGCTATAGACTTCGACACCGGCGAACAAGGCTATCTGCATATAGCTGTTCATGATTACGGACTCCTCGAAAACATCCCCGAAAAGCCCGATTACAGCAGCTTAACCAAACTGCCCAATGCTGAAACAACCGAAATTAATTATCTGGGGCAAAGAGGATACAAGATCTGGAATGCGGAGAAAAGATTCGGCAAATTGTATATGATCGTTAACGACAGATTCACCGTTCAGGTCGAAGCCGAAAAAATTCCCGAAGAAGCAGGCTCACTGATGGATATTCTTAGAAAAATTGAAATAAAGAAATTATCGAAATAATAAAACTAAGTAAGAGTATGTTTACAAATGGAAACCGGAATAAACAAGTAATGGAGAAATTTGAATTACAGGGCAAAATGCCCACCAGACACGGATTCGGACACGCACTTGTTGAATTAGGCGAAAAATATGAAAATGTTGTCGTACTTGGCGGCGATATAACCGGCTCTGTTATGACATCTTTTTTCAAGGAAAAGTTCCCGGAAAGATTTTTCTCTATAGGTATTGCGGAAGCTAATGCCACTACGGTAGCTGCCGGCTTCGCCCTTTCAGGGAAGATACCCTTTTTTGCAAGCTACAGCGCATTCGCAGCATTCAGAAATTCCGATCAGTTAAGAGTATCTGTCTGCTATAACGAAGCAAATGTCAAGATCGGCGGTGGTCATTCGGGAATTACCGTAGGTCCCGACGGTGCTACTCACCAGTCCCTCGAAGAGATCGCATATCTGCGTACTTTGCCCAATATGACCCTCATCGTTCCCTGCGATTACCTCGAAGCAAAAAAGGCAACCATAGCCGTCGGCGAAATGACAGGTCCCGCTTATGTCAGATTCGGTCGTTCAAAAGTACCCATGTTCACCACAGAAGTCACCCCTTTCGAAATTGGCAAAGCGCAGGTCTTCCGCGAAGGAAATGATGTTGCAATCGTCGCCTGCGGAATTGAAGTCTGGGAAGCACTGCTCGCTGCGGAAGAACTCGACAAACAGCACGGAATCAAAGCACGCGTCATTAATAATCCATCGATAAAACCAATCGACGTGAAAACACTTGTCACGGCTGCTCAGGAATGCGGCGCAATTGTAACGGCAGAAGAGCATCAGGTCCACGGCGGCTTGGGCTCCGCAGTGTCTGAAGTATTAGTGAAGAATTATCCTGCTCCGATGGAATTTGTCGGCATGCCCGACCGTTTCGGCGAAAGCGGCGAACCGGAAGAGCTCATGAAGCACTTTGGAATGACATGGGAGACTATATACGCCGCCTCTTTGAAAGCTATGGAAAGAAAAGATAAAGGCTTTACAGGACTTAGAGAAATAAAAGATATTCCAAAATATTGATTGGCGCAATATAATATTAGTTATTTGACATTTAAGGCAGTTACAAAAAACTGTCTTTTTTTTCATATATTTTCCGGTGATTCGTTTTAAAATAATATAGTATCTTGTATTTATTAACATTAATGTTAAATTATAAACAATAGTAATTAATAATTTATTAACTATCCCTGCCGTTTGAAAAATTGATGAAAACGGAAAGGGAATGATAGTCAGGCAGTAAAATGAAATACTTAATATATATAATAGCAGCAATAATTATGTTATCAAATTCAACAGCACAAGACGCACTGAATACCAGAGAGATCACACATCGTCCGGCAACGGCAGCGGGGGCATTTTACCCTAAAAATCCTGATACTTTAAAAGCTATGATCGAAGAATTTTTGGAGAAAAGCCCCAAAGGTGTAGATTTTGATCGGGTTTACGGTTTAGTATCACCCCACGCAGGTTATATCTTCAGCGGCTGGGTTGCTGCCAAAGCATATAAACATGTGGAAGGCAGAGAATATGACGCTGTCATCATAATAGGTCCAAGCCATTACAAAGCTTTCCAGGGAGCTTCCGTATTCAACGGCGATGCTTATGCCACACCTCTTGGAGATGTAAAGCTCGATGTGGAACTTGCAGCCGAAATCGCCAAAAGCAAAGAAAAAGTCTCACTCTCACTCGACGGGCATGAATGGGACAGCCAGAGAAGCGAGCACTCGATTGAAGTTCAACTGCCTTTTATTCAGATTGTCCTGCCGGAAATCCCTATTGTCCCTGTATGCATGGGCTCACAGGACAGTCAGACAATCGATGATCTGGTGCAGTCAATAGTTAAAGCTGTTAAAAGACAGGACAAGAAAGTACTTATTGCAGCAAGTACTGATCTCTCACATTTCCACAATAACAAAGAAGCCAAAACAATTGACAGGAAGTTTGTAAATTCTTTTGGCAGATATGATTATTTCAAATTAGGCAACGACCTGGCTACAAAAAAATGCGAAGCCTGCGGCGGCGGACCGGTCATTGCAGCTATGATCGCCGCCGAACAACTCGGCGCAAACAACTCGGAATTCCTGCAATATTCCACCTCCGGTGAATCCCCTTACGCCGATGTTGGTAAAAACAGAGTTGTAGGCTACATGAGCGGTTTAATGGTCGAAAGCGGCAGAAGTTCATTCGGCGATTTTCCCCAATTTACTGAAGAAGAAGAGAAAATTCTTAAAGATATTGCATTGAATGGCATGAAAGAGGGAATGACAGGAAAGCAGCAGCATTCAGTAGAATATGTACCTATGAGTTTAGGTCAGGACTTTGCAGCATTTGTAACAATGAAGAAAAATGGCGAACTTCGCGGCTGTATGGGGCATACCGTTGCCTCTCAATCACTTGTAAAAGAGGTTTATGAGTCTGCGAAGATGGCTGCTACAAGAGATCCCCGCTTCGACAAACTGAAAAAAGATGAACTTGATGATATTAATTTCGAGATTACAATTTTGTCACGTTTCAAGCGTGTTTACAGTCCTGACAATATAGAGATAGGCAAGGACGGAGTCTATCTGCGGGTGGGTAAGAATTCAGGTCTATTTCTGCCGCAGGTGGCAACGGAAAATGACTGGGATCTAAAAACCTATATGCAAATGCTCAGCAGAAAAGCAGGACTTTCCACAGACGCCTATCTAGAACCAAACGCGCAATTGTATAAATTCAGGGCTATTATAATCAAGTGAGTTTATGAAGGCAAAGAAACCAAGAAAGAGAATTTCAGGCAGAAGAGAAGTAGTTACTACCGTTAGAAATTTCAGAGATAGAATCGTTATCGATGAATATATTCTCAGGAAAATTGGCAGTATTGCAGATGAATTAGGGGTTGAAGTTTATGCAGTTGGCGGATATGTCCGCGATTATTACCTGAAGAGAGAACGTACCGACTTCGACTGCACCGTCGTAGGCGACTCTATCTCATTTGCTAAAGAGGTAGCGAAAAGATTAAAATCCAAAGCGGTTGTCTACGAACGCTTCCGAACGGCAATGGTCCCCGACGGCGACAGAAATATAGAATTTGTCGGCACCCGCAAGGAAGAGTACAAGAAGAATTCCCGTAAACCCATAGTAACAGAGGGAAATCTAATCGACGACCTCCGACGCCGTGATTTTACTATCAACGCAATGGCAGCCTGCCTCAACAAGAAATACATGGGACAGGTCATAGATCATTTCGGCGGATTCACTGATTTGAACAAAAGAATTCTCCGAACGCCCGTCGACCCCGAGACAACCTTCAGCGACGATCCCCTTCGAATGATGCGCGCTGCCCGATTCGCAGCCCAGCTCAGGTTCAATGTCGACCCAAAATGCATCGACGCCATAAGCAAAATGAATGACCGCATAAAGATCATCTCTCAAGAAAGAATATCCGACGAATTCCTGAAAATGCTAAAAGCACCCAAGCCAAGCATAGGTCTGAACATCCTCTACGACACAGGTCTGCTGAAGACAATCTTCCCCGAGTTGAACGAACTCGCCGGCGTAGAGATAGTCGAGGAAGGCGGCAAGGAATACGCCCACAAAGACGTCCTCCGCCATTCCATGAAAGTCGTCGACAATGTCGCCAGGACCTCCGACAATGTCTGGCTGCGCTTTGCCGCGCTGGTTCACGACATCGCCAAACCCAAGACCAAGAAATTCGTCGAAGGCGCCGGCTGGACTTTCCACGGGCATGAAGAGAAGGGCGCCCGCTGGATGGAGAAGCTCTTCCGCCGGATGAAATTCCCCATGGAACACCTCCCTTACGTCGAGACCCTCGTGCGCCTGCACCAGCGACCCATGGCGCTCGTTGACGAGGAAGTGACCGATTCCGCCGTACGCCGCCTTGCATTCCACGCAGGCGAAGCCCTCGAAGACCTATTCAAGCTCTGCCGTGCGGACATCACCACGAAAAACCCCGGCAAATCCGCCAAATACATGTACAATTACGACCACGTCGCCCAGAAAGTAATGGAAGTCCAGGAAAAGGACCGCCTGCGCGAATTCCAGTCCCCGGTCCGCGGCGAAGAGATAATGGAAATTTGCGAATTGCCGCCCTCAAAAGCCGTCGGCTACATCAAAACGCAGATCGAGGAAGCCATCCTCGACGGCATCATCCCCAACGAATACGGCGCCGCCAAAGAATACTTCTTAGAGCACAAAGACAAATGGCTAAAGCAGGCAAAGAAAAAGGGGTATATGAAGAATAGATCAGATTAAACAAACAAGGTTATTTTAGGATATTGCCGTTTTCATCCATTTTATTTACTATAATTTATAAACCAATAATTGAAAAAACTTAAAAAAAATTTTGAAGTCTTTTTTTTTTTTTTTTAGTTTAGAATCCATTGTTAATTGTTTTGTTTTTTTAGGAGATTTTGTCTTAGATTTAATACATGGAATTTATTTAATAATATCTTCATAACTTTGTTGAATAATACAACAAATTCTAATATCCGGTTTTTGGAATTAATATGTATTAATTCAACAAAGTAAACCGGATTTGAAGATATATATTGTATTATTAACTTTTTATAAAAGGAGTTTGTTATGAGAACAGCGATTTTAATTTCGTTTGCAATGCTAGGTGTTGTATTAATATCTTGTCAACAAGATTTCTCTAACCCAATTACTGGAGAAAATGCCAAAAAGAATGGAGGGTATCTTGCTTCGTCAAGCACATTAAGGGATACTATTGAATTAATCGGAGAATGGCATAATGAGTCTCTGGATACCATTTTTTCCAGACTCGAGAGAGTAAAAGATGGTGGCACAGCAGGTATTGGTGATGATACCTGGCAAACTTATATCAAGGAAGAAATGGTGGAATTTGCCAATAGTAAAGGTCTTCCCGGTGACAGTGTTGACATCTCGGAATTAGATGTTGATACTTATAGAACAATTGATGATTTAATAGCAGAAGAAGAGCTATCTACTGAAGCAGAATCTCTCTTAGAGGCTTTAGATGACGCCTTAGATTTATTTTGCTTGGATGAAAATTATTCAGCTTTCGAATCAACATGCGATAGCATTATAACTCAAGCATTAAATCTTAATGATGAAATTGAGGCATTAGCTGTAGGCTGCGGTGCAAGTGTCGGTAAAAATTCAGCAGAATACTGGACTGATCAATCAAATCTACAGAGATTAGCTGATCTGTGTGCACCAAGAGAAAAAAATAAACCAAAGTACTCAGAAATAACCGGATTAAATGATAAACAAAAAAGAATATTGCAATCTGATGCTGAAGGTGCGGTTGGTGGAGCAATAGCTGGTGGTCAAGCAGGTCTTGCTGCCGGAGGTCCAGTGGGTGCCGCTGCATTAGGTGCAGCAACGGCTTGTATTTGGGGAGGAGCTAAATCTTGTGCCAGAGCTATAGTTGAAGAAGCTGGAGGTCTTCCCTGGTGGGCTGATTGGATTGTCTAATTTATCAACAAGAAAGTTATGAATAATTGCCCTAAAACATATAAAAAATTAAATTTGATAATATTTAGTAAGTGGCATTTAACATTTTTATTTTCACTTGCTGTATTATCAATAATTGATTTTTTATTCAAGATATTATTTAATTTTCCTTTCTCTCTTTTTGAAAATATATTTACAAGTTTAGTTGGAGGGACTATTTTATTTTTAATAGTTAAAAACAAGTCTCGCAAGGAACTTGAAAAATTAAAAATAGAAGAGGAAGTTAAATTAGACGACTAAATTGGTTTCTTTCAGTTAAAACACAAATCAGTTCATTAATTTGAGCTGATTTGTGTTTAGTGTTATATTATTAGCAGCTTTTTGTAGATATTAACAAATTAACCATGTTAATAATATAAATTAGAAACATTGACGGTCATAGACATGCTCAAAGAATACATAGAATCAGCGATAAAGACAGCCAAATACGAGATCTTAGAAGAGGACGGCTCCGTTTACGGCGAAATACCGCTATGTAAAGTCATGTATGCCAAAACCGGCAGCTTCGAAGAATGCAGGGAAGAACTCATAGAAGTCCTCGTAGAATGGTTATTCATCAGATTGCGAAGAAACCTGGAAATACCAGTAATAAACAATATTGATCTCAACAAGATTACTGCATCGGATGCCCCTGTTTAAACCGACAAAAAGAAAAGAACTTATCCGTTATTTAAAGAAAGCCGGTTTTGAAGGACCATATTCCGGTGGATAACATCAATTTATGATTAAGCAGGATTTAACCTTAAGAATACCAAACCCGCATGAAAAGGACATTGAACTGCTGACACACCTGTACTGTTGGATAAAATGATTATATTGTAGATAGTATACTACGTGAATAGTATTGATTAAAAAAAATGTAATATTTTAATAATAAATATGTTTGCACCAATTTTATATTAAATTATGATTAATCTCTCTTTTTTTTTATATTAAGATTTATATATCAATAAAATTAGAAATAAAATATGAAATTTAAATATGGTGAATTGTTTGCTGGTCCAGGAGGATTAGCATTAGGAGCAGTTATAAGTAAAGTAACTACTGCTAATGAAAATTTTGAAATAAAACACGTTTGGGCAAATGACTATGATAAAGACAGTTGTAATACTTATCGAGAAAATATATGTCCAAATGATAGAAAGTCAGTTATACAAAAGGACGTTAGGAAATTAGAATTTAGTAAACTAGAGAATATTGACATATTATCTTTTGGGTTCCCATGCAATGATTTTAGTGTTGTAGGCGAAAGAAAAGGATTCGACGGTCAATATGGACCATTATATTCTTTTGGAATAAAAGCTGTTAGATATTTTAAACCCATAGTTTTTATCGCCGAAAATGTCGGAGGATTAAAGAACGCTAATGAGGGGAAAGCCTTAAAAGTAATTCTTAATGACATGTTTGATTCTGGATACTCAGTATATCCTCATTTATATAAATTCGAAGATTATGGTGTACCTCAGACAAGACATAGAATTATTATTATTGGTATCAGGAATGATATAAAAGCTAATTTTAGAGTCCCATATAATAAAATTCCAATTGTATCAGCAAAAGAAGCAATTGAAAATCCACCTATACCTCAAAATGCACCAAACCATAAACGCACAATTCAATCACAACAAGTTATTGAAAGATTAAAATACATAAAGCCCGGAGAGAATGCTTTTACAGCTGAAATGCCTGATAATTTAAGACTTAAAGTTAAAGGTGCTAAAATAAGTCAAATATACAAAAGACTTGATCCCGATAAACCATCTTATACAATTACTGGAAGCGGCGGTGGTGGAACTCATGTATATCATTGGAAAGAACATAGAGCATTGACAAATAGAGAAAGAGCTAGATTGCAAACCTTTCCCGATGATTTTATTTTTATTGGTTCAAAAGAAAGTGTGAGAAAACAAATAGGCATGGCTGTTCCCCCTAAAGCTGCTAAGTTAATATTTGAAGCTGTGATTAAAACTATATTAGATATTACCTATGATAGTACAGATTTTAATATAACACCATTAATTAACGACAAGTTAACTTTGAACAAAAATGAATATAATATTGAAAATAAACAGTTTATTATGTTTGATCAACTTAAAGATTATTTTATGGAGGGGTAATTAAAATTATGCTTTCAAAAGAATTATATTCAGAGGTTTTATTAAAACCAGCATATAATGGTGCAGAACATTTATATATTATATCAGGTTATGCTACTTCAGCAATGCCATTTCATCATATCCAAGAATTATTAGAGCATGACATTGATATTAATGTAGACCTTATCGTCGGTATGACCAACATAGATGGTTTATCTGCAAGCAATCATAAAGGTTTTATTCATTTAGTTGAAAAAGAATTCCCAAATAAGTTTAATTGCAGCTACATATATAGAGGTAAACCGGTTCATTCAAAAGCATATATATGGTTAAAAAATAAAAATCCAATTTTATCTTTCACTGGATCAGCAAATTATACTCAACATGCTTTTTATAATAAACAAAGAGAGATAATGACTCAAAGTGATGCTGAAAAAGCATTTAAATACTATCATAATCTCATTGGCGATTCAATTTATTGTACTAACCATGAAGCAGAATTATTTCTTCGAATATATGAAGATATAATATCAAATCGTTTGAAACCATATGTTGAAGAAATTGAAGAAGTAGAAGGAATAGATACAAAAATAACGGGATTAGATAAAGTAGAGATTTCGTTCTTAGATAGAAAAGGTGAATTACCACAGCGATCTGGATTGAATTGGGGGCAAAGACCGAATGAAGGAAGAGAACCTAACCAAGCTTATATTAAGTTGCCTTCTAAGATCTATAAAACAAAATATTTCCCAATCAGGGGTATGGATTTTACAGTACTTACAGACGATAATAAAACATTAATCTGTAAAAGGGCTCAAGATAATGCTAAAGCTATTCATACACCCCATAATAATAGTTTACTGGGTATTTATTTTAGAAATAGAATTGGAGTAGAATTAGGTCAACCAATAAAAACTGAAGATTTATTAAATTATGGTAGGACAAGTGTTGATTTTTATAAGATAGATGATGAAACTTATTACATGGATTTTTCTGTTTAGTATGGATAATCTTAGTAAAAATCAAAGAAAAAAAAATATGCAAAATATTCGTTCTGAGAATACAACACCAGAACGACTTATTATGAAAGAATTGAGAAAAAGAAAGATATATTTTGCTTCTCATGTCAAAAAGATAACAGGAAAACCAGACTTAGTCTTTAGAAGAAAAAAAGTAATTGTCTTTATAGATTCTGATTTTTGGCATTATAATCCGAAAAAATTTAGAATGCCTAAAACAAATAAAAAATACTGGAAAGACAAAATTAAAAGAAATATTGAGAGAGATAAAGAAGTTAATCGAACCTTAAAGAAAGAAGGTTGGAAGGTTATTAGAATTTGGGAATCTGATATTAAAAATAATATTAATAAACAAATTAATAAAATATTAAAAGCTATTGGCAAAAAGTAGGTTATACTTTATATTTTAAGCTGCTTCCAAGTTGTACTTCCCCTACTTCCCAAATCCCTATTCATCAACCACCATTCCCCGCAAAGTTACACTTTGGTCTTAATCACACAAATCCCATAAATCAAATTAATCCCAGTACAAAACCAAAATCATGGTAAATCAGTTCACTCAGCTAAATCAGCGGTCAACTTTGCGTTCATCGCGTGAAAAAATTCTTAACTTTAACCATTAGCCTTTTTACCTTTTAACCCTTTTTCAAAACCTCATACTTTTTAAACTATCCAAATATTATCTCAAAACCATCTCAGAATATATTTTGGATAGTTTCCTTGTCGTTACATCCCCGCCTTATTATATTGCCGTCAAAAAATCCAAAACAAAAGAAAAGCCATGCAACAGACACAAATATTTATCAACCCAGGGGTTTACCCCTGGGTTCGTCCTTACTGCCGGGCAGGTCCTGAATTGAGGTACCCTATCAACCCGGCAGTTTACCGCCGGGACAATTCCCGTAATGTTTCGCAACAGTGAGCTTCAGCTCGCTGCAGCTTCTGTATCCCGGAAGTGCCAAAGCTGTCAGTTGTGCTACATCTTCCCTTTTTTCACTGCACTACCTCCATTCTCACTTCCGCCACACCGGACTTCATAAGCCCGATCTTCCGTGCGGCGGCTTTCGACAGGTCGATGTCCCTGCCGCGGACAAAGGGTCCTCGGTCATTTATGCGTACTACGACAGATCTGCCGTTGCCCAGATTAGTCACTTTTACTTTCGTTCCCATGGGGAAGCTGCGGTGGGCGGCGGTAAGCTTATCCTGGCGGAATATCTCGCCGTTCGAAGTCTGGCTGCCAACATATTTATCCGCATAATAGGAAGCTTTCCCCGTGTTTTCCTTCTCTTCGAGAATCTTCCCGACACCGGACTTGATCTTCGTCCACAGCCCGGAAAAGTTTACATCTTCCGAAGAAAGCGTCCCGAAAGCTATGATGAAAATTATGCTTATAACAAGGAATCTTCTTACCTTTTTCATGTCTCTATCAGTTGTTTGTTAAACATCACTGATTGATCTTATGCATAAATAATGCCAAAAAGCAAGATGCATATTGGGAAGTAAAGACAGGTATCAGAAACGGCTCACAAAAATTTCACAAATTTGGTTTAATAATTGCCGTTAAAAATCATGAAGTTAAAACGTATTAAGTTTAATAATTGAAATTATAGCAGCTTAAATATTAAAAAAAAATGAAAAAATTTTAAAATAATCATGATTAATAAATCTTTATTCTTAATTTTACATTATCTCATTCGTCTCAAAAATAAGTCTAATAAGTAAATACTAACAAAATATTTTTTTATGTAACATTATTACATGATTAAGTGTTATTGTAAATAAGAAATTTGTAAAATAAATGAAAGAATATGGTTATATGAAAAATAATAGTTTAATACAATTGGGGGGATACCAAATGTATGCAATGAAACATCTCTCGAAAACCCTTTTTAGCCTGTTATTACTAACATTCATTGCTGTTCCCGTTTTCGGGCAGCACGTGCACAACGAATCGCCGGCTTTCACAGCAACTTGCGTTGATCTTGACACAGATATTACCTGGTCTACCACTGGTGGTGTAGCGGATAAGTTTCACCTGGAAGTCGCTGAGGATTCTTCTTTTTCAAATCCGATCGTTGACGAGCCGGATCTGACTTCAAAGACTTTTACTGTGGATCTACCGGATTATGAGACTGTTTACCTCTGGAGAGTCAGTGCTACTTTTACAGATCAATCTACCGACGTTTCTGAAATTTGGCGCTTCACAACCAAGGATGCTCCCCCGGTAAATCAGTACCCCGTCGATTCAGCGGAATGCGTAAATCTTGATGCTACTTTTATTTGGGAAGACTATGACGGAGCTCAGAGCTATGACTTCCAGATATCTCACTCTGCATCTTTCACTGATTTTGTAGAAGTTGCTACAGGATTGAACAGTAACACTTATACTTTTTCATTGCCGGAATATGATACCGATTATTTCTACAGAGTTCGTGCAGAGATTTCCGGTGACTGCATTTCCGATTGGTCGGAACCCACAATGTTCACAACTAATAAGATACCTCCGACAGCTATTTCTCCGTCAAATGACGCACTTGGAATGGATACCAACGTCTTCCTCAGATGGGGTGGAGCTCTGTCGGCAGATTTTCACGAATTGCAGGTATCCACTACACCTGATTTCAGCAATGTGGATATAGTTGATGCCACAAATCTGACGGAATCAAGTTATACTGTAACATCTCTGGATTATAATACTAAATATTACTGGCGCCTTAGCGCTCAATATTCGGATTGCCATTCCTCCTGGTCGAAAGTTAGAAACTTTAAGACCGGTTATGCACCTGTTACTCTGAAGCAGCCCGAAACTGGCATGGAATGTGTGGATATGGAATATATGTTCACATGGGAAGATGCAGGCGCCGAAGGTTACAGACTTCAAATAGCAACTAATCCGGATTTTGATGATCCATTGGTAAATCAGGATGAGATCGAAAGCCCATTCCTGCAAGTAAAACTCGAAGATCCTATAACTGTTCACTGGTGGAGGGTCCGTGCAGAGGATTCCCTAAACACAGGAAATTGGTCTGCCAGCAGGACCTTTACTTCATCTCTTGATCCACCTGAACATGTATTCCCGGATCATGGTTTAGCCGGTCTTACGCTGGATGTTAAGTTGTCATGGCAGGAAGATGTTGAAGGCTCTACATACAGGCTGCAGGTTGCAACCTCTGCCAATTTCGATCAGGATCAAATCCTCGATTCTACAAATATTTCCCAGCCTCAGGCAGATATTGAATTGGAAGAGAATTTCACTGAATATTATTGGAGAGTTAAAGCCCTCTATTCCAGTTGTTCCAGTTCATGGTCTGAGCCAACTAACTTTACAACAGTGATTGGACCGCCAGAACTAATCGATCCGGAAGACGGAGCTGAAAAATTATCCCTGAAACCTGTTTTTACTTGGAAAAAAGCTAAAGGAGCTACCGATTATGAACTGAATGTAGCCTCAGATCCCAATTTTGAAAACATCGTCAAAGGTAAAAGAGGGATAAGCGCAAACGTATATAAATTTACAACACCTTTCGATGTAGGAACTGACTACTGGTGGAGAGTTCGAGCAAGCAATGCCGACGGTACAAGCATCTGGTCGGAAGCCAGAAAACTCAGTACCGGCGGACTAGGCGCTGAAGTACCTGAATTGATAATGCCTGATAATCGTGCTGAAAAAGTTCCTGTCGAGCCTACTGTATTCAAATGGCATGCTTCCGAAAGAGCAGACAATTATCATATCCAGGTATCCAAACGGAATACATTCTTTCAGACGGCTTATGAAAATGAAACTGTTACTGACACCACAGTGGATGTCCCCGGACTTGAGAACTATACGGAATATTACTGGCGTGTAGCATCCATCAATGACAGCGGCAGAAGCGAATGGTCGGAAATATGGAAGTTCAGAACTATCGCTTTGGCGCCGGACGCAGGACCTGATCTTAATACACCATTGGATGGTCTGGAAAAAGTCCAACTGCCCGCGAATTTCTCATGGGATGAAGTTGAACGCGCCGTAGGATATCACCTGCAGGTATCGACCGATGATGCTTTTGAAACCGCGGATATCGTTTTTGATGATGACAAAATCTATGATAACTCTCAAAGAGTTCATGTTCTTGATCTTGAGACCACATATTACTGGCATGTGCGCGGTTTCAACGAAGCCGGCAGCGGTCCGTGGTCGGAGACCTGGAGCTTTACAACTACTGACGGCACATCCGTCCATGATCTTACCGACTCTCCATTCGAGAGCACGGTAAGCCCGAATCCGTTCAGTGAAACAGCAGTAATTGGCTTTACACTTCCCGAACCGGGCAAAGTTACCGTCAAGATTTACAATGTCCTCGGCGAGGAAGTAACCACCCTTACCAACGAAATGATGAGCGCAGGACCGCATACGGTAAATTGGGATCCAAACAGCCTGAAGAGCGGCGCGTACATCTACGTGATAAGCTCTAACGGCAAGCAGGAAGTCAAGAGAGTGATGCTGACGAGATAACACTTCATTGAATCAAATTCAAATATATAAAAGCCTTGCAGATAGTTTATTTGCAGGGCTTTTTTGTATCTTTAACCGCCGGATTCAGCACTTCACGTCAAAAAACCGAAGCTGAAAGCTGCTTGTACGCTATCATTAATTAACACGTGTAAATATTAAAATACCATCTGTTCCGCTCTTTATCCTGAGCAAATATATTAGCTGTAATAAAGAATTTTGTAATTGTTATGATGACATTTCTCATAACTCCCTCCCCCTATTTATTGACAATAATTTTGTATTGATTACCTTCCAAATCATTCAGGTATAAATTTACATTTCCAGGTGAGTCCAACTCATATTCAATAAAGAGAGTATTGTCAGCAGGATTAGGATAGGCATTTTTTATTAATGTTATATTTGATTCTTGACTTTCAACATTCACGATATTTTCAATGTTTACAAGCCTGAAAAAATTGCAACCTCCGTAACCCACTAAATACTTATTATCATGAGAAATATCGTAAACTGTTCCTGAAATGAACTGTAATTCACGCTTAAGTTGGTTAGTGGTCAAATCGAATATTTTAGCAGTACCCTGACCAGTTATCAGATAACGACCGTCATTTGTAAATAAAGTCCTTTCATAGGGCTTCCCAACATAAAAATATACAGAATCTCCCGTATCTAAATTAATATAATCTAACCCGTCATTATAATATTTATTAGGGTAATGTCCGGCATCAATAAATACATGCTGAACAGCTATTTGATTACCGGCAGGTGAAAAAACAGGATACATCCCGCTGACTTCTCTCACAATTTCATCCTTTTCTATATCATATATAAATGTTCTGTCACCGCTAAAAGCTAAATATTTATCATCATAAGAAAATGATAAACTACGAATTCGTTGAATACCATCTTCATAATAATAATATGGATGAGCTGGTGGTAAATCCTGGTTGTCAATTTTTTTAATTAGTTCCCAATTTTCAGTTTCATAAATTAATAATCCCCCATAACCGCCAGCTATAGCAAGCAAGGAATCATTGTTCGAGAATTCATTGTCTCTAAATATATAACCATCTAATTTTATTTCTTTTATTTTCTTCCATATATTAACATTCCATATTGAAACTAAGCTGCCAGTTTCTGTCATGACAAAATATTTACCGTCACTAGTAAAGCTACATGGTCCTGCTCCAACAACCGTCTCAACTTCCTCAGTTGCAGCGACAGTTGAATTATCAAAAAACTTTATAATTGAGCCTGTTTCTGCATCCCATATACTAAAATACCCCCCAAAACTCCAGCTGCAATATATTTGTCATCATGAGAGAACTTAGCTTGTCGGAAATTTCCTCCCCTCTGCCAGACTACTTCAGGATCTGTGGGTTCGGTAGCACCGTAGAGTAATAATTCATCTAAATAAAATTGCCGAGTATCTGTTATACCCCATATAGCTATTTCCAATTTTTCTACCATCCTATAAATGTTTTGTTGCCATGTAACAGCTGCATCAGTATCAAAATCATTTGTGATTCCAATTTTTTTATGTGATGGACTATAATCTATGGCATCACCATTAATATAAACCCATCCATCTGATCCTTGTGAGCAAAACATTCCCATCCATTTAAATTTAACTCGTTCGACATAAGTCGGCTCATCAAAAGTAATTGTGAGAATAGCTCTATTAGGCTGTTCGAAATATGGCAAGTTTGAATCAGCGCAATTCTCAGTGCAATCGGTGCTCCCAAAAGTAAAACATTTATTTCCATCTAAGGCATCAGATTCAATTATCCCCGGCGGCACAATAAAATTGCCTGCCATATTAATACTTATGAGCGGATCGAGTTCGTCTTCAAAGTTCTCCCCTAATACTATATTAGAAGAGTAAGCCGGTATTAAATTAGAAATAAAACCAGCAAAAGAACTAGATTTCTTGTTACCATTTTATAACCTCTCTTTAAATCTATAAAAATAATTATTTTCTGAGAATCACCTGCAATTGCTAATGTCTTCTTCCCACTGCGCCGTATCTAAATATCCTTACTTTGTTGTTGATTTATTCATCAATTTTTTCTCTAAAATAAGCAAATCGGACAATTTCTTGTGAAAAATGACTGACCGGCTTATTTTTTCTTTTGTTTTTTCATTTGGATTCTTTTTCTCTTTATAAAATAAAAATAATATCTAAAAAATTTTAAAAAAATAAAATTTTAAATTATCTTGTAAAATTGTATTGATTATAAATTACAAGTATTAATAAAAAAGGACTCTGCATTATGATTAAGCATTTAGGATTAGTTTTAGCATTTTTAGCATTTCTCTCTTTGAACAGAAGCGCCGAGGGCGCCTGCACGAATCTTCTCGTATCCCGCGGGGCTGCCGAGGATAGTTCCGTAATGATCACTTACAACGCCGACGCCGGCGGTTTCATGGAGCAGCTATATTACAAGCCCGCTGCCGACCATGAACCCGGCGACTCCGTCAAGGTTTTCGACTGGGATACGGGGAAATATCTCGGCAAAATCGCCCAGGTTGACCATACATACAGAGTCGTAGGTAATATGAATGAGCACCAGGTAGCTATCGGCGAGACGACTTTCACCGGGCTCAAAGAATTGCGCGATACGACAGGTATAATCGATTACGGCAGCCTCATGAGGCTTGCTTTGCAGCGCGCTAAAACAGCACGCGAAGCTGTCGATGTGATGACAGGTCTCGTAGAAGAATACGGCTACTACAGCACCGGTGAATCATTCTCAATTTCCGATCCCGATGAAGTCTGGATAATGGAAATGATTGGCAAGGGCGGAATTGAGAAAGGTGCTGTCTGGGTTGCCAGGCGCGTACCCGACGGCTATATCTGCGCCCACGCGAATCAATCCAGAATTACTCAATTCCCAATGGATGACCCCGAAAATTGCCTGTATTCAGAAGATGTCATTAGTTTCGCCAAAGAGCAGGGGCATTACGATCCCGAGAAGGACGGCGAATTCAGCTTTGCGGATACATACTGCCCGCTTGAACCGGGTGGATTGCTGTATTGCGAAGGGCGTGTCTGGCGTCTGTTTGAAAGGGCAGCACCGTCATTGAATCTATCCCCTGAATATTGGCGCGCTGTAAAAGGCGCCGAGCCTTATCCTCTCTGGGTAAAGCCTGATGAAAAACTATCCGTCGCAGATGTTATCGACCTCATGCGCGACCACTTCGAAGATACGCCATGGGATATGACCGAAGGTCTCGCAGCCGGTCCATTCAACTGTCCGTATCGCTGGAAGCCGTTGCAATGGCAGCTATCCGACGATACTACGAAAAGCTACGGCTGGGGACGTCCGGTATCCACACAGCAAACGGCTTTTGCCTTCGTTACGCAGAGCAGGAACTGGCTGCCGGACGAGATAGGCGGTGTCTTCTGGTACGGCGTTGATGACAATTACTCGAATGTGTATATGCCGCTCTACTGCAGCCTGCAGGAAGTACCCCACTCGCTAAATGTAGGCAGTATCAAGGATTTCACTCTGGAATCGGCATTCTGGGTGTTCAATCTTGTCGCGAATAAGGCTTACACGAAATATTCTTACATTATCAAGGATATACGGAAGGTACAAAAAGAGATTGAATCACGCTTCCATGAAACTCAGCACGCTATAGATAAAGCAGCGATGGCACTGTATACAGAAGACCCGGCAAAAGCAGAGGACTTCCTCAGCAATTATTCCGTCAGTCAGGTCGGCAGAACTGTAGATGCCTGGCGGAAGCTGTGGGAGCACCTCGTAGTGAAATATAACGACGGCTACATTAACGACGTAAGAAAAGCCGGCGGTCGCAAGCCTAAAGGAGTCAGCTACGGCGATGAATTCCTGAAGCGTGTCCTCAAAGACCGCCCGGGATATTATGACGTCGAGTGGCGCGACGCGGATAAGACCATGACAGATTGATTTGGATATTATTATCTATAGATTTTAAGCCGGGGATTACATTCTCCGGCTTTTTTCATAAATTCAATGAATTGAATAAATCCAAGATATTGATTTTCCATATACAAAATTGAATCTGTTCTTTAAAATTTTACGAAGTTTCAGTAATTTTAAGGTTTATTATGAATGAATATGAACAAAAACGGATAATTATATGATAGTCAAAGAATTATTGAATCCAAACAGCATAGTGGTGATAGGTGCATCCAATGATGTTCAAAAGCCCGGCGGGAAGGCATTAAAGAATCTCGTCCAGGGCGGATACGACGGTAAGATCATGGCTATGAATCCCAAAGAAACAGAAGTACAGGGAATAAAATGCGCCCAACAGCTTTCCGAATTGGACAACGTTGATCTGGCAATAATAGCCGTAGCTTCAAAGTTCATTCCTGATACGGCAGCTTATCTCGCAAAAGAAAACAACACCAAAGCTTTTATAGTTCTCTCAGCCGGTTTTAGTGAAATTGGGCATGAAGGAAAGGAACTTGAAGATAAGATAGTAGAAACGGTTAACAATGTTGGAGGATCGCTCATAGGTCCAAACTGCATCGGCGTTCTTACACCCCGATATAAAGGCACTTTTGCCGGACCAATACCCAAGCTTGATCCAAAGGGCTGTGACTTTGTAACCGGTTCAGGCGCAACGGCTTGCTTCATTTTAGAGCAGGCTGTCACGATGGGGCTTTCGTTTGCAAGCCTGTTTTCAGTCGGGAACAGCGCTCAGACAGGTGTCGAGGAAGTTATTAAACATTGGGATGAGACCTTCGAGCAGGGCAAAAGCTCAGAAATCAAAATAATATATACCGAACAAATTGAAAAACCCGCCCTGTTTTTAAAGCATGCACGCTCGCTTATTAATAAAGGCTGCCGAATAGCAGCATTGAAAGCCGGGACAACAGAAGCAGGCTCGAGAGCGGTTTCATCGCATACCGGTGCTTTGGCTGGCTCCGATAAAGCTGTGGATGCCCTGTTTAATAAAGCGGGAGTTGTTCGCGTCTATTCACGGCAGGAACTCCTAAATGTAGCAGCAGTGTTTAATGTTAAGAAGCTGAAAGGAGATAGATTAGCCGTAATAACTCATGCCGGAGGTCCCGGCGTTATGCTTACGGACACTTTAGCCAAAGAAGGCATGCAAATACCCAAAATAGAGGGCAAAGCAGCCGACGAGCTGAAGGAACAACTTTTCCATGGCGCGGCTGTTGGAAATCCCATCGATATATTGGCTACGGGGACACCGGAGCAACTGGGTATAATTCTGGATTATGTCGATGATAGATTTGATAATATTGACGGCTCGGTCGTGATTTTCGGCACTCCCGGAATGTTTGATGTCACACCGGCTTATGATGTTCTTTGGGATAAGATGAATAAGTGTAAGAAGCCTATATTCCCGGTACTGCCCTCTATAGTTGAGGCTAAAGACGCTGTTGAGCATTTCCTCTCTCTTGGCGGCGTGAATATTCCTGATGAAGCAGCAATGGGCAAAGCACTTGGTAAAGTATATCATACACCACAACCGGCTCCTGAAATCCAATTACCGGAAATAGATACTGAGAGGATCAGATTTATTATCGATAAAGCACAAATCGATTATCTATTGCCCGAAGATGTGCAGGGATTACTGGATGCAGCAAGTATACCAAGAGTAAACCAGGATGTGGTGAAATCTGTCGAAGAAGCTGTTGAGTCGGCTCATAGAAACGGCTTCCCGATTGTGATGAAAGTTGTCGGACCGGTGCATAAATCAGATGTTGGCGGAGTGGCTCTTAATATCCAAACAAAGGAAGCTGTCAAAGAGCATTACGAGAAAATGATGGAGATTAAGGATGCTGAGGGTGTTCTTATCCAGCCTATGATAAAAGGTACGGAAATTTTCGCAGGCGCTAATTATGAGGAAAATTTCGGACATATAATCTTATGCGGTTTGGGCGGCATTTTCATAGAAGTGCTAAAAGACGTATCATATGGATTGGCGCCGCTGGACAAATCAGAAGCGCTGCGTATGATACGAAGCATTCGTTCTTATGATATAATCAAGGGTGTTCGCGGACAGGAAGGCGTAAATGAATATATTTTTGCTGATATCCTTGTCAGGCTCTCGGCTCTTTTGACAGCCGCCCCGGAAATCAAGGAACTGGATATGAATCCGCTGTTGGGAGATATGAAATCGATAAGGGTTGTGGACGCAAGGATCAGGATATAGATAAATCCAGCGCAGCTTGATTAAATTAATTTGAAAGCTTAAGACTAAAATTTTATTTTATTATCCCCGTTTTTAAGATTTAAAAGACGGGGTGTTTTTTTTAATAAGATAAAATATTTATTTATCAAGTGTTTATCATGTATCAATTTTTTTATTACTTTTTCTAATATAATAATACCGGATTATGCATTAGAATATGAACCATCTCTTGTTCCCCCTCCTCCCGGCGGCAGAAGGTAAGAGTTTAAGATTCCACCCCGTCACGCTTCGCGTGCCACCCCTCAATGAGGGGAATAAGATTTCTGCCCTGCTAAAGCAGGATCTAAAGACATTCGCAGGAATGACAATCTCATACTTTTGGGTCAGCTTTCAAACAATTTTCTACGACTTCCTCAATGTGTGCCGCAGCGACATATAGCCGACCATGCCGAAGCCCAGCAGGAATAATAGCTGGAATGGAATTGCGGCTATCTCGAGGTAGAAAGCCGATATGCCGATGCCTACAATGAAATATACCGCCATCAGCAGTTCTATGAAAACAGCTTTGCTGATTTTTTTCTCAGTGTATTTTTTGATAATAGGAATCTTGCCGTCACCGGATTTGGGGGTGCGGGTGAAGCCCGATTTTTTATTGATAAGGGCTTCGAAGACGGCTTTCGTGTTGTTTATCGCGAAGCCCATACTGCCGGACAGGAATATCGGGAATAAGAGCAGACGCCTTCGCCAATCGAGGTGCAGGGCCTTTTGCGCGAACATGTAGAACAGGAATGTCGAGATCGACGCCAGCACGAATATCGACATCATCGAGTAAAATTCGTCGAAGCCGCCAATGGTATTCTTGATGACCACGAGCGGGATGTTCAAAAAGCCGACAACTATTATAAATGGAAATACGATGTTGCTGGTGAGGTGTACCAGGCATTCGAACTTAACTTTCAGCGGCAGGTCGGATTTGAAGACCTTCGGCAGCATTTTCTTGGCTGTTTCGACGGCGCCCTTAGTCCAGCGAAACTGCTGGGTCTTGAGCGCGTTGATGTCAGCAGGCAGCTCTGCCGGTGAAGTTACGTCGTTGAGAAAGATGAACTTCCAGCCGCGGAGCTGCGCGCGGTAGCTGAGGTCCATATCCTCGGTCAGTGTGTCCGGCTGCCAGTTGCCAGCGTCGATAATGCAGGACTTGCGCCAAATGCCCGCCGTACCGTTGAAGTTAATGAAGAAGCCGGCGTTATTTCTCACCTGCTGTTCGAGGACGAAGTGTCCATCAAGAGCCAATGCCTGCGCGCGGGTAAGGAAGGAATTTTCTTCGTTGAGGTGTTCCCAGCGAGTCTGCACCATGCCTGCATTCGGATTATTAAAATGAGGTACGGTGGATTTCAGGAAATCGGGTTTTGGAACGAAATCCGCGTCGAATATGGCAATGAATTCGCCTTCGGCATGTTCCAATCCTTCTTTCAGGGCGCCTGCTTTAAAGCCTTCCCTGTTTTCCCTGTGCATGAATTTGATATTATAGCCGTTGGCTTTGTATTCATCTACCAATTTTTTGGATACTTCGGTAGTGTCGTCGGTAGAGTCGTCCAGGACCTGGATCTCGAGTTTATCTTTCGGATAGTCGAAGGCGCAAACTGATCGGATGAGCCGTTCGACAACATTGTATTCATTGAATATAGGAAGTTGCACCGTGACTTTCGGGTATACCTCGGGCATTTTCGGATCGGGTCTTTTATCGCCGGAGGTTTTTCTGTAATAGTACAGGAGTACCAGCCCGTGAATACCGAATCCGAACAGGATGCTTAACGAAATAAAATAAATAATTAATATCAGGTGTTCCATAGGCGGAGTCCTGCTCCCCTATTGTTCTCAATAATTTTTTACTGATTAAATCTATCTTTTACCAGCCGGAAACCACAGAGAGCATAATATCCTCCGCTGTTTGTTCCAGCGCCCTGTTAACCGCTTCGTCCCTACCAGCCTGAGCATTTGCGATTTCGTAAGTACCAAAATTTGAAAAAGACTTATTCCAGATTTCTTTATTTTTTACTGCGTCAAAATACTCAGCCTTACAGGTAACGGTAATCTTACGTTCTGTTTCCAAATCTCCGCGCTGACTGCCCCTCGAGCCAACTGTCATTGTTTCATCCCTTATTGATGATATCGAAACACTCAATCTTGCGTCTCCGCCATTTTCAACTAACTCAAAAGAATTGTCATCTCTGAAAACTTCGAGCAACTGCTGCGACAACTTATCTCTATAGCTCGGATTCCCGAAACCGCTATTGTCTTCAACAGTTGCAATGTACAATGTATTTAAATGTTCGGGTATTGACCCGCCTGTAAAAGAATAACACCCGCCAAGGGTGACTATTATAGATATACAAATTAAGCAAAGATAATCAGAAAAAATATTACTTAATAATGAAATAATTTTCATGTATCGCTAAATTGTTGATAAATAATCAATTAAATAACAATCCCATTATTCAAAAAAGGATTGTTTTTTCTTTCTTCGCCAATTGTTGTTGTCGCTCCATGACCACTGTAAATCTTATAATCATCGGGCAAAGACATTAATTCTCGCTTAATAGAATCTATGAGCTGCTTGCCCGAACCGCCCGGAAGGTCGACTCTGCCTACACTTCCGAAGAACAATGTATCGCCTGCAAACACCAGGCGATTATCGTGATCTATCAAACAGACACCACCTTCGGTATGCCCGGGCGTATGTCTGATTTCGAATGTAATTTTGCCGCAGTTAATTTTTTTGCCATGCCTTAAATAATTATCTGCGGTAATTGGCTCTATCGTGAAGGGTAATGGAAATACGGAATTATTCATAGGATCCTTGATTCTGTATTCATCATCTTCATGTACATATATCGGTGCATTTGTTAATTCACGCAATTTCCCTGCCTCCGCAGTGTGATCCCAGTGAGTATGTGTTAATATTATGGAATCCAACTCGAGCGATCTTTCTTTTATTTCGGATAGATAGCGCTCGGAAGATTCTAATGGGACATCTACAGCGCAGCTTTTGCCGCTGGTTTCATCTAATATTAAATAACCGTTTGTTTCTACCGGTCCCGCTGGAATAGGTATTATATCCATAGATTGTTTCTATTATTTCATCAATTTAAAAGCCAAATATATGATATATATCACAAAAATTAAAATTAATAAAATTTTTATAAGAATGACCATTAAAAAATATTCATAAAATTATAAAATTTAATCCGAATGACAAATCTTTTTATGGAAAAACTTTTTGAAAGGAATATTTTATTTAAATATTAGCAGATGAGGCTGTCTCATAAGCGATTAATTCTTGCCACACTTTGACTCCGCTTAGTATGAAACGATAGAGCCACATTTAAGTTATTCTGATTTATCCACTGACCGTCTTTCATTAATCTGTAGTAATGAGAAAGTAACCACAATATTAGCCATATATGTAAGTAATAACCGGCTAAATTATTCTTACATAGTATATTATACAATAAATTGCTTGTTGATACTTCACTAAATAAATATGCGATACAGATTTAGTTAAATTATGAAAATAAATATTGAACATAAATTTATGTGAATTTATTCCCAATATTAAGCTAATTTAAGCTCTTAGTCTGTGTTGACTTGTTAAATTGACAAAAATTTATTATTTTTGTAGTCCTGTTTTTTGATAATACAGAATATGGAGAAATAGCTAATGGCAGGCAGAAAAAGATCTAGACGCGCAAAGTATATTACTCTTTATTCCCCGTTTTTAATGAAGGAAACCAAGCATGAGTTAATCGGGGAGCCAATCGAAACGGATAAGGGAAGGCATCAATGGGCGCGTTGTACACGGAGCAGACACTCTCAGCTTGTTAATCTCGACGCCATCGAAGCCGAGCAGGATAAATCAAGAGCTGTCGTTCATATATCCCGTGAAGATGCCAAAAAATATACTCCTAAATCGGAATTTCAGATCGGCGACGTTATTTTTCATACGGTATGGGACGATGTCGGAATCGTAAGAGCCAAAGAAGTCATGAGCAATGGCCAGAATTCTATCATTGTTCAATTCGAAAAAAATAACGAAAAACGTTTAATTGAAAATTTCACTTAATTTTATAAACAAATCGAAAGGTGGTATTATAGTGATTGGTGTAAATATACAATCAAATGAGCATATCGATCGTGCTTTGAAACGCTTTAAGAAAAAATACGAACGCAGCGGCGTTTTACGTGAGTACAAAAAAAGAACGGCTTACATGAAGCCTTCGGTCGAGAAAAGATTATCAAGACTTAAGGCAGCAAGGCGTCAGTATCGTATCTCTCAGGAAATGGAATAATAGTCATACATGATTATTTAGTTAAAGTTTTATATAAAGACCCGCTCAATCGAAGCGGGTTTTTTGTTTTCTCAAACATGCCTCGAGCTTTTAATCATCTCAATACATTTATCCGGATCATCGCAGTAAATAATCCCGCTTGTTTTCAGCTTTTCATAGTAGGATAAAGCCGAACCGCCTCCAATATAAATATCTGTTTTGCCGAGACTTCTTTTCATTTTTTTCAATTCTTCCAACAAAGTGAAATCATCCGGCGGATAAATTAAACTCAGTATCACAGCGATAGCATTTGTTGTTTGAGCAGTGGAAATTATGTCCTCTGCAGGAACAGATGCACCCAGATAAACAACTCTGAAACCATTCATTGACAGAAGAACTGAAATAACCAGAGCCATTAGTTCATGCTGCTGATTTTTCGGAGTCCCTGATACCACGACCGGTGAACTTTCTCTTTGAGGAGTCTCAATCATATTTATCAAGGAATTTCTAATTATTGTCGATGCAAAATGCTCGTTTGACACTCGCAAATCGCCCTTTTCCCAGAGATCCCCAATCTCCTTGAGCAGGTGAATAACAAATTTTTTCAGGAAATCTTTTTTGGAAAGCTTTGTGGACAGCTTCCCTATTAAGTTGTTCAGACTTGAACTGTCGAAATTCTTGATAAAATTTACCGTTTCGGATATGTGATCAGTTGTACCATCCGAGAAGTCATTGCCAGCTTCTGATACTTTAGTTATTATATTTTCGAGTTCTTCGATTGTCATATTTGCAAGATTGCCAATCTTGAAACCGTTATCTATAGCTTTTTTTATCAGGTTCAATTTATGGAGATCCTTCTCGGAATACAGCCTCCTATTGGATTCTGTCCTCTCTGGTGATAGTAAATTGTACCTGTTTTCCCATGTACGGATCAGCAATTGACTCAAACCGGTCTGCATCGAAACAAATTTTATCGGGTATTTGCCTTTTTCTTTAATCTTTGTTCACTTGATTAATGTTAATGAATCACACTAATTTTAAAAGACAAAAATAAGAAAAAAATATTATTTACAATATTTATACAATATTTATACATTTGTATCGATAAATAATAAAATTTTTTTTAATTATTATTTTATTTGAAAAAATATGAGTATATTAAATTTAAGTAAGGAAAATTTCGTAAGCACGATCTCGCAGAACAACATAGTTATGATTGACTGCTGGGCGTCTTGGTGCGATGCTTGCGAGACTTTCAATCCTGTGTATGAGAAGGCAGCATCAGCAAATAATGACATCACATTCTGCAAAATCGACGCTTCAAAAGAAAGAGATCTGCTCGCAGAATTAAAAGTTGAGCATATACCTACACTTTTGCTATACAGAGATGGAATTCTTTTGTTCAAACAGGCAGGATATTTCGAAGAAGAAAAATTGATCGACATATTGAACCAAGCCAAATCATTAGATATGGATATGGTTAGGGCGGAAATTGAGAAAGAAAAGAACAAATAGTTTTACTTTTTAATTTTCAAACAACATTTATTTAATAATCAACAATTAACCGAAAGGTAGTACAATGGAAGAAAAACAAACTATCAAGCAGGAATTATCACTGAAATGGATCAAGGCAGATTCAGGCAACACATACTTGTGCCCCGTAAAAGCACTTGATAAGCTTGAAAAACCGACAGAAGAAGATCTCAAAAAGATCTGCGTTGATGAGTCTCAAAATCCACAAAATGACTAATAAGTCAGCTTTTGGATTTTAATCTAAGTTATTATTTTTTGAGTGACCCGATAAGTATTTTTAACGTACAGCGCAACCGATATGATGGTGACGCCCCTCAAACGTTAATATGGTTTCAGCATGTAATCAAGGATATTGGGTCACTTTTATTTTAAATCAAGGAGATTAAAATGTCAAATCTTGTTTCAAAAGATGCACCCGGCTTCTCAGCAGAAGCACTCGCTGCAAACAATGAAATTATCAAAGATTTCACACTATCCTCATTGAATGGAAAATATGTGATACTTTTTTTCTATCCTTTGGATTTTACATTTGTTTGTCCGACTGAAATTATAGCTTTCAATGATAAGCTCAACGATTTTAAAGAGAGAAATGCCGAAGTTATAGGTGTATCTGTCGATTCAGTTTACACTCATCTGGCTTGGAAAAAAACTCCCATCGAGGAAGGTGGGATTGGACAAATAAATTATCCGTTAGTTTCAGATTTGAAAAAAGAAATTGCAGATTTATACGAAGTTTTAATGGATGACGGAACCTCTTTAAGAGGATTATTTTTAATAGACCGGGAAGGTATAATCAGACATTCCGTTTTAAACGATCCTTCAATTGGAAGAAATGTGGATGAAACATTGCGTATGCTTGACGCAGTGCGGCATTTTGACGAACACGGAAAAGTCTGCCCTGCTAATTGGAAAGAAGGCAGCGCGAGTATGGACCCATCTACGGAAGGAGTGGTAGATTATCTTTCAAAATTTTCTGCTCAATGACAATAGACTACCAGATTATTGCATATTTTATAATTAATAAATTGATAAGCTAATGAAAATCCTTCTTACAGGAGCAACCGGATACATAGCGAAGAGACTATTACCTGTCCTGCTTTCCGAAGGTCATGAAGTTGTTTGCTGTGTCCGGGATAAGAAGCGCTTTGACACTAGTCAATACAATTCGGAAAGATTGAGTGTCATTGAACTGAACTTTTTACAGAGGGAAACTCTCGATAATATCCCCAGGGATATAGATACAGCTTATTATTTAATTCACTCTATGTCTTCATCCACAAGCGATTTTCAGAAACTCGAGAAGATTTCAGCAGAAAATTTCAAGGATAGAATTGAAAAAACGAATGCCAGGCAGGTAATTTATCTAAGCGGAATAGTTAATGATAAAAAATTATCCAAACATCTTTCTTCCAGAAGACAGGTCGAAGAAATTCTTTCTACCGGAACCTTTCATCTTACTACACTTCGTGCTGGTATAATTGTCGGCTCGGGCAGCGGTTCTTATGAAATAATCCGTGACCTCGTTGAAAAACTTCCCATAATGATAGCTCCGAAATGGTTGAACACCAAAACACAGCCTATTGCTATTCGTAATGTCATAGAGTTCTTGAAAGGAGTTTTACTCAATGAAGACACGTATGATAAAAGTTATGATATCGGGGGTCCCGAGATACTTACATATCAGGACATGCTGCTGAAATTTGCTAAAGTCCGCAAACTGAAACGCAGGATAATTAATGTTCCTGTAATGACTCCGAAGCTTTCGTCATACTGGTTATATTTCGTCACCTCAACATCCTATAAACTCGCAGTCAATCTTGTAAACAGCATGAAAGTAGAGATCATAGGCAGAGAAAATAATCTGAAAGAGTTACTGGACATAGAATTGATTTCTTTCGAAGATGCCATAAGAAACGCTTTTGATAAGATCGAGCAGCAGGAAGTGCTGTCCAGTTGGACAGATGCGCTTTCCAGCGATACTCTGACAAGCGGCATTTCAAATTTAATAGAGGTACCCGCTTACGGCTGCTTCAAAGATAAAAGGGAAAGATCTGTCAATGATGAAAAACAAGTCCTTGATAAAATATGGGCTGTTGGCGGTAAAACCGGCTGGTATTACGCCAATTGGTTGTGGGTATTAAGGGGATTCCTGGATAAGCTGTTTGGCGGTGTAGGCTTGCGACGCGGCAGGAAAAGCGCACATGAGATTTCCCCTGGCGATTCTCTTGACTTCTGGCGGGTGATTTACGCGAGTGAAGCTGAAAAACGATTGCTGTTGTATGCCGAAATGAAACTGCCCGGTGAAGCATGGCTGGAATTCCATATAAAAGATAATAAGCTATATCAGACTGCAACATTTCGTCCGTTGGGACTTCTTGGTAGAATTTACTGGTATTCGGTTTTTCCATTTCATGCACTGATTTTCAATGGTATGATAGGAAAAATAGCAGGATAGTCATAAATTGAAACATTTAGAAACTTGATTAGTATGATTAAATCTGAAATGAAAAAAGCCGCATTAATATTTCCCCACCAGCTTTTTCAAAAAAATCCAGTATTGAAGAAAGTGGATAAAGTTATTCTGATCGAAGAAAATTTATTTTTTAAGCAGTATTCATTTCACAAGCAGAAGCTTGCCTTTCACAGAGCCTCAATGAAATTCTATGAAAGTTATCTTAAAAATAAAAATTACAAGTTAGATTACATCGAAAGTATTGATACCCATTCTGACATTAGAGAACTCATACCCCATTTGAAGAAAAGAGGTGTTGACGAATTACATTTCATCGAAGTCAGTGACAACTGGCTTAATAATAGATTAACTCATGCTGCTGATGAAGCAAATATCAAGCTTGTCGAATATGACTCTCCTATGTTCATTAACTCCATGGCAGAGATCAATGATTATTTCAAGGACAGAGTTATTTTCAGGCAGACTGATTTTTACACAGATCAGCGCAAGAAGCGAGGAATACTGATTAATGAAAGTAATAAACCAATTGGCGGAAAATGGACTTACGACACCGAAAACCGATACAAATATCCGAGAGGCAAGAGCCCTCCTGTTGTTAGTTTTCCTTCAGCAAATAAGATCCCGTTGAATTCTCTGGAAGGTTTTATCAGACAGATTATCGGCTGGAGAGAATTTATAAGAGCCACTTACGAATTACGTGGCAGTAAGCAGCGTACAAAAAATTTCTGGGGATTTTCCCGAAAAATTCCCGAATCTTTTTGGGAAGGTAATACAGGCGTTGAACCCCTGGACATTGTTATTAAAAAAGTACTTGAAACTGGCTATTGCCATCATATCGAGCGATTGATGGTGCTAGGGAATTTTATGCTTCTGTGTGAATTTGATCCGGACGAGATATATCGCTGGTTTATGGAAATGTTTATCGATGCTTATGACTGGGTGATGGTGCCTAATGTTTACGGCATGAGCCAATTCTCAGACGGGGGGCTGATGGCTTCAAAACCTTATATTAGTTCTAGCAATTATCTTATGAAGATGAGCGATTTTAAAAAAGGTGAGTGGCAAAAGTATTGGGATGCTCTTTTTTGGAGATTTATGCACGTCCATCGTGAATTCTTTACTCAGAATCCACGTACGGGAATGCTTATCAGAACATTCGACAATAAATCAAATGAAAATAAAAAACATATATTAGAAGTTTCTGAAGATTTTATCAATAATCATCTATAATTGGATAATAATGATTCATGTAATTATAAACTGGTTAATGTTATATCTCCAATCCTTTGAGCTTCTTCAACAACATATTTAAAGCAGTCCCAACCGATCGTTGACGATTCATATCGCGATCTTCACCAAATACATATCTTTTAGAAATTGAACCGTTTCCGTCTGCTAAACCCAACCATACAGTACCGACAGGTTTATCTTTTGTTCCACCTTCGGGACCGGCAATACCAGTTATCGATATCCCGTAATCAGTTCCGAATTTTTCCCTAACACACTTAGCCATTTCTTTTGCTGTTTGCTCGCTAACCGCGCCATGATCCACAATTGTTTCTCTATCAACACCGAGTATCTCTATTTTTGCTTCATTGCTGTAAGTAATAATGCCGCCTTCGAAATACTCGGAACTTCCTGCTATATCGGTAAAAGCGCCGCCGAGCAAACCTCCTGTACATGATTCGGCAACAGAAACAGTTTTCTTGTTTTCCTTAAGCATTTTTGCCGTGGAAAAAGCCAGGTCTTCATCGCCTTCACCAATAATATATTTACCGGCTTTTTCTTTTAATTTATTTTCCAGATTATCAAGCATTTTTCTTCCATCTTCAATATTATCAGCTTCGATTCCGAGCCTTAGGCGAACCCCATGATAAGACGGTAAGAATGCCAGCGAACCGGTTTCTATAAATTCTTTCGGATCACCAATCTTTTCCGCAAGGATAGATTCAGGAATACCTGCGGTATAAAGCATCTTATAGAGCACAACATTGTGATTTTGCTTTTTCAAAATCTCATCAATAAAGGGCAAAACACTATTATTAACAATATACTCCATTTCATTTGGCACCCCGGGTAATGAATATACATACTTGCCGTCTTTCTCAAACATCATACCGGGCGCCGTACCTACTCTATTTTCAAGCGGCTTGCATTTTGAAGGCAAATCTGCCTGCGACCTATTTCTTTCAGTTAATTCATAGCCTCTTTTTGCAAAAAAATCTTTCAAATATTTCAGGGTAGGTTCATGAGTTTCAAGATGATCATTGAAATAATCAAGTAAAGTAGTTTTAGTGATATCATCATGGGTAGGACCTAATCCACCAGTGATGATAAGGATATCTGAAAATTTCAACAGCCTGTGAATTTCAGCCATCATCATGTCTTTGTCATCTCTGATCGTAGAATGCACAAGCACCTGAACTCCAATTCCGGTTAGTTGATCCGAAATCCGGGCAGCATTGGTATTAACTATTTGCCCGATACAAATTTCATCGCCTATAGTAAGCAGTGATATATTTAACATCTGATAATTTAGATTTTTTCAACAAAAGAATATAAAACTAAGACGAGTCTGTCTATAAATATTTAATGTAAGCTGCAGGTGTCCGGTTAATTTTAATAATTCCGAGGTGGTAAGGAGCCACACTGTCATTCACGACTGTCCCATAAGTTATTTTTATCATACTTCGGCTTTGCCCCGCTAAAGCGGGATTTTGTTTCATTAAAATGGCAGGGGCAGACATCTGGTTTGTCTTAACAAAAGAACCTGTATTACTGGGCGGAGACGTAGTGTGAAACGATATACCCACTTATTAGACATCCTCTTTTCGCTGCGCTGCAACTGCGGCGTGACATTCCTTAAAATAGGGAATTTCATTTAACCCAGATTTTTCATTCGATATGTACATTTATTTGTAATCACTTGCAACAGCATGCTTTAGCTTGCTGGTGTTTCGAAGTTTTCCAGTTCCTTTGCAAAGTGCTAAAGCACTTTGTTGCTAATACTTACAAGCATAAATCAACTTTTCTAATGCAAAATTTGGATTTAACATTTTGGTAAAAAACAGCTAACCAGTCCCAGAACGTCCCGACAGATGTTATATCTGACGGAATTCCTCTCTTTGAGGGGTGCCCGAGCGAAGTTGAAGCATCAGTGAAAATCACGCTTTAGAGTGGCGAGGGCGGGGTGGATTCTTATTTAACCCCTAATTTTTGATAACCCTATGGGAGACCTGTGCTTACAAAAGAGTTAGATGGGGTTTTTCATTAGAACTCTTCAGTAATACTACAAATTACAATTCATCATTTTAGAAGAACCACCCCTAACCCCCACCTTATTCAAGGAGGGGGAATAAGAGATGTTGAATTGTTTGCTGTTTCCCAGTGTGGGTGTCGGGAAGCAAGATCTAATAACTTTACTTCATGACTGCAAATTGTTTTGTAATAATATCCTCGTCTGTTTTTAAAATAACATAATAAATTCCTGAATTTAGTTTGTTTGTTTTAAGAATAATTTTATAATCTCCAGCATTTGTAACTTCATCTCTCTTTAATTCAATTACTTTTCTGCCTATTTGATTGACTAAATAAAGATTTATCCTTGTATCATCACTTAATGAATAATTTATTCTAGCATGATATTCCGAAGGATTCGGAGTTATTCTTAAAGATGATTTAGTATTGTTAAACGAATTGTGATCATCTTCCGAAATCCAATAAGATATTTTTTCCATCGGATCAGCAAAACACTCACTTATTTGTCCAATAACTTTAGAGCCATATTCGGCTTTAAATCCGGGATTTAGTATTATTCTATTGCCTGCAATCATATTTAAATAAGCTGTGGAATTAACTGTTACATTTTGGTATTCTGCAACATAAATATCTTCTTTAGCAAAATACCATGATTCCGAATTACTAAAAGTCTTGTCAGGATAACCATTTGGATCGATGTAAACATAATCATCACCATCGATACCTGTTATTATTAAAGATACCTTCTGGGGATTATTATCTTTTAGAGTTCCTGTATGGTCAATGACTAATTTATAAAGACCTGAGGATGGGGATTCGATAAATACCTGTTCAACATTATCCAGATTATTAACACCTTTACCAGCGTCATCATTCGGATTATTAGGATCTAATATCCAAGGATAATATGTAGCTGAGTTTGTTACTTTAATTAGTCTTAATTCCAGATCATTAACCAGATCAGTAGAAGAACCTGTTCCAGCAGGGTCGTTCCAGCAAATAGTAGCTTTTATTGGTTCTGAACCATCAGAATAAGTGTAAAATTCAATCGAACCATTAGGCTCAAGAGTATATTCTCTGATATAGCCGCAAGGTCTCTCTGCATAATCTTCCTTCATAAGATTAGCAGCTTTTTCCGTATCCATTAATCCCCAGCCATATCTATAGTCCGGACCTGGCTTACCCCTATCATCGGCTGTGTGAAGTACCAATGCTTTTATTGTTGATGATAGCATTCTGAGAGGAGAATAGTAGCTTTGTTCGAGTTCAAGTAGTAAAGCTATTGAACCAGCTACTGATGGCGCTGACATTGAGGTACCATTCTTTTGAAAATAAGCATCATTAGCACTTGAAACCGCTGAGTTTACACCGAAACCATCTGCTACTATATCTGGTTTAATTCTTCCGTCTTTTGTTGGTCCCCAATTGCTAAAACTTGTCATGTTGATATCTTGAAGTTCATCATCAAAAACATAAGATGATACAGCTCCTACTGATATTATGTTTTTAGCAGAACCAGCAGGACCAATAGTACCAAATCCAGTACCACCATAACCAGCAGCTTCTGCATCTGATGGATGCGAATCAGAATATTCTCCTCTACCATCATGAGTATGAGTGCCTCCGGGATCATCATCATCCCTGTCATTTCCTGCCGAACGTACTATTACTAAATATTTTGCTGCATTGGCTGCTTCATCGATATGTTCGGTTCCCGAGGTATATTCACCAAATAAATGAGTATTGAAATAATAGTGCGTACCTGTTTCAGTAAATACCCAACCTATTTTTATACCATAGGAATGATTAGAAACTCTTATATTATCGGCTGCTGCAGCCATTAATTCAGAATGATCATTATTCCAGTCATAATCCCATATTTCTGCTTCGTAAGCCATGCCTATTGAATTAATAGGCGAGTCATCCAAACCCTGCCCAATCATTATTCCAGCAACATGTGTTGAATGATCCAATTCTGGATCGAAAGATGTACCGTCTCTAATAGTTACTCTACTAATGCCTTGGTTCATGAATTCTTGATGATCCGTTAATACTGCTGATTGATCCCATTCGCCTATTGTTATTCCATCTCCTGTTAGATCTAAATTAGAACCTCCATTGGGCCATACTTCATGATTATTCACCGCTATTGCCTGCCACATATCATCAGCGCCAGTATAAACAGGTAAAGTGTCATTATAAAATGTTCTGATTTGTATAAAATCCGTACTATCATCATTGTAGATAATTGTTGGGTAATTATAAAAATCTGCCAATGAATCCGTTCTAAGACTGTCGTTAACCCATCGCTGATAAAATACAATGGATAAGCTGTCCAAGTAATCTGATTCACTTGTGCTAGGGGCTGAATCGGGTTCCTGACAAAAAATTATTTTAAATGATATGAGAAAAATAGATGTCAGAAACAATAACTTTTTTTTCATGATTTTTACCTCATCTCAGTTGATTAATAATTTGTTTTATTTCACTGTAAAAGTCTTCGAAAGTATCCGGATATTTATAGTATCCACTATATGGTTTAGGTAAAATATGTAGGACCTTAAGACTGTCTGATTTACCTAATCTCCAACCAATAGTTTCATATGGTGAAGGTGTTACCATTACTGATGTTGAATCCAAATCAGGTACAACTTCCGGATATTCATTGAAATTATATTTAATAAAGATACTATCTAGTGAATCAATGAATGACTTTTCTAAAACAGTATCTCTATCAAAAGTATATGATTTGCGGAATAAAATTGTGTAACTTGAAAGTTGATGATTAAAATCAATCATATAAACTGCCCCGGATTCATCGCCTTCATTATATTCATCCCAACCACCAGATATTTGATAATAAAACTTGATGTTGGAAGTATCGGCAAATGGATCAACTTCATGCTTTACAGGATTATCGTCGCTGCAGGAACAAAGAATTGTCATTGTCAATATGATTAATAATGTTATTTTCATAGTACATCCTCATTTCATTAGATTAATAATTTGTCTAAGATCATCGTAGAATTCCTCGAATTGATCCGGATATTTATAGTATCCGCTATATGGTTTAGGTCTAATATTAAGAACCTTTAATGGATCCGATTTTTTAGATCTCCAACCTATTTCCTCATGTGTAGTTGGTGTGTGAATCAATGATGTAGAATCCCATTCCGGTACTAAATCAGGATAACTTGTGAAATTATATTTGTTAAATATAAAATCAATTGAATCAACTAATGACTCTTTTACATGGTCATCTTTTAGTCTTTTATATGCATTCGGACATATTATTTTTAATCTCCAGATTCTTCCGCCATTGCTCAAGGTATCCCAGGTGCCCGAGTTATTTATATTATAACTTACTGAATGAGCATACCCGAATCTAAGAGGCAGATTCTTACCGTTCTTTCTTTTATCTTCTTCGTCTTTCAACAAAGAATCGACATTAACCTGCGGCATTATTTTTTTTCTATGCTATCTTTTGATTTTATAGGATATTTTTCTGAAGAATAGTTCTTGCTTTTGGGTGAGATTTCCCTGAAATAATTTACACTTAGTAAATTATTGACACTGAATATCAAAAAGATAGCAATCGAAATAATTGATATTCTTTTCATGATTTTACTTTCATTTATTTTCAAGGTGTTGATCGCATTATTTTTTGACGGAAGATCACTTCGTAATCTTCACCTATCTTTGGTATTAGCATCCAGTTCATACCACGATAACCATCAGGGATATCATCCCAATTCTGCTCTTCACCGGAAATGTAATATTCGATCTTTTTCAATTCGTCATTTCTTTTAACCCTCCTTGTCATTATAGCCGGCTCGGAACCACCAAATATTAAAAACCGTCCGAGTAATGTATATTGACTGAAATCAATATTCATTGGTATAGAACAAAGTGGATTATAAGAATGATTTTGTAGTTGTAAGTATTCGTTTGTATCATTTATTACGTATTTAGGCTTATAGGTTGAATCGTTTTCCGTGTAATATTCAGAATCAACCACAAACGTAGTGTCACTTGTCCAATTACTTGAGGGATATTTTAAGCATTTTTTAATGTCTAGCATTGTTGTGTCGTTGACTATATACCAACCCTTTTTTTGTACTTCGGTAGTGTTATCTTCTTTGCAAAATGGCAATACAATTGCCAAGGATAATATGAGCGTTAGTTTAATTGCTGTTTTCATGGCTGCCCCTTGTGTTATTTTCAATTACCTTCTCAATTTTATTAAGTTTTTCACTTAAATCTTTGTTTTCTTTCTTTAATTCAATAACATATAATGTCAGTTCTTCGATTTTCTGCAAGAGCTTGCCTTGCATTTCGCCGACGTTTATTCCTTTTTCACTAACTTCCTCTGCCGTAGGAATTTGAGGCAAATGTCCGTTCATTTTAATATTCTGCTCCAATTCTTCGATAGGCATCAGTTCATAGTTTTCGTCGAATACGAAGTCACTCCAATCCCAATTATTTAACTCGACGATAATTTCTTTACCAACAATTTGCCCATCGACTGACAATCTGTAATCAAGAATCGCTGGTAAATCAGGTTGATAATATAAGTTTCCTATTTGTGTATCTCCAAAAACGGTTAATTTCCTCGCGGGTGTGCTTGTCCCAATACCAACATTCCCATTACCACGAATAACAAAATCTTCATTATCAAGGTGTCCGGCGGAGATAAGCGTATAAGCTGTGTCATCAGCGGCTACATCCCTTCGCTCTACACGTAAGATTCTGTCGTGGGGAAGGAGCATATCCCATCTTCCGCCTTGATCGGGTCTGTAATGTAAAGAAGGTTGATCTGAAATTACATACATTCCAATAAGTTCAGGGCCCCATGTAAAATCTTTCTCATAAGTTGTTTGGGAGCTAACATCGTAAACAGTCCATGTCCAGGTATTGGGATCAGGTACAGTTGGATCCCATTTAGACGGATCGCATCCGAAACCAAAATATTTCCCTAAAGCTTGTCCGAAAACAGCGTCCCATGTACCTTTCCAATATCTAGAAAAATCACTCCACCCTTTAGGTGGATAATTCGGATCTGGATTTGCTAATGGAAAATCATCAGGCCAGTTTCCACCAGCTTGTTGTCCAAAAGAAATAGCCAGTGTACTATTGCGGTTGTCGATGTTCCAGGTTGTTCCGCCACCGCCAGGGAATAATCTCAAGCAGCCATCATAATTATAGCCTTCGGCGCCATTAATCCAACCAGAAAGGATCGTTCCTCTTACTTCGAGTTTTGTATCCTCGTTGCCCGGAAGAAAGTCATCGTCAGTTATTCCTATACCTGTCCTACCGTCCGGTCTGATTGTCATTCGTTCGAAATCATTAATGTAGGTAGCAGATTCCGGAGTTGTGGCAAATCGTATAGATCCAGTGTGTTTTCTTGCGGATATAATTATATCTGAAAGAAATTCATTTTCTGATCCAGCATTAGAAGACAATAATAAATCACCTTCATCAGCTATATTTGAATACTGCGTATAATTATGAACTGTGTTTAGAACCAGATAACCCCAATAATCCATTAATTCAGTAGTATAGGATAGCTTTATTGCGGGATCACCACAAGTTGTTCGGCTGTCAATGTGCAAAGGCTTTTGTGGTGACAATGTCTGTATACCAATAGGACCAGATGTCGGCCATGGTGTATGGTTACAGGTTTGCGCTTTTAAACTCACCCCCCCCCCCGTAGAGGATTCCGACAAATAATGCTGTGATAAGAAAGCGAATTGCAGGTAAAGATTTCATTTTTCCCTCCTGTGGAGTAGTTGATTAATTGTTATTTATATTATGACCAATCAGGTCAATAAAAAAATCAAAATTCACAAAAGAACTGTCGTCCGCTTGTTTTCCTACCCTGAAAGTCTCTCTTACTCCTCGCGTTGACTTTTCAGCTTTCCTGTTTCTTACCTTTTTTCTTATTTTAATACCACAAGTTATTACTAAAATAATAATAATTTCCTTATATGCAAGTACTTTTTTATTAATTTTTGTTAATAATTGGATTTTTCTTTTTCCGGGAGTTGTTATATCTGCCGGATTAGGCGCCCAGTCAGTTGAAACAACTAACTGAGACGGAGCCCTTCCCATTTAGCCTTTTCCCGTTGATCGTTCTTCCTCTTTACTAAACTCCGATTTAGTAATAGTTTTTCTCTTCAAAGTTGGACTTTGATTAATTCTCTGAGATTAAAACAAAGTGTAAATTTGCAGAAAATTGTGCTTCCCAAACCCGGATTTTATTTTAAATTTTTGATCTTTTGAAACCGCCGGTATATAAATCTCGTATTAATCTTGTCCGAAAAATTTCAACAAAATATTGATATAATTATTAATTTTGAAGCTTTATTAATTGACAAAATGTAAAATAATTCGGTGAAGATATGAGAAAACTTATAATTTTAAGCATTTTAACTCTTATTGCCTTTCAGGCAGTCTTAGCTAAAGAAGGCAGATTACTCAGATATCCCAATACTTCAGATACACACATAACATTTTGCTGCGGCGGTGATGTTTACACCGTGCCTATCGAAGGTGGTCTGGCACGGCAAATCACCACTTCCAAAGGTTACGAGATGTTCCCGCGTTTCTCGCCGGACGGCAAGACTATAGCCTTTTCCGCGGAATATGACGGCAACCGCGAAGTATATACTATGCCCGCTACAGGCGGCACTCCCGAAAGGATTACCTATACTATGGATATGGGCAGCAGCATCCCTGCCAGAATGGGTCCCAATAAAATAGTCATGGGGTGGACAAATGACGGCGGAAAAATTCTCTACCGCAGCCGCAAGGAAAGCTGGAATCCGTTCATCGGAAAACTCTGGCTCGTCGATAAAGACGGCGGCTTGCCTGACGATCTGCCGCTTCCGAGAGGCGGCTTTGCTTCCTATTCGCCCGATGGCTCGAAGCTGGCTTACAATCGCATTTTCCGCGAATACCGCACGTGGAAGCGCTATCGCGGCGGCATGGCAAATGATGTCTGGATACACGATTTCAACTCACGTGAAACCATTAATATCACCGATAACGATGCCCAAGATATCATCCCGATGTGGCACCGGAACAAGGTTTATTATCTGTCCGACCGCGACGGCAGAATGAACCTGTATGTTTATAAGACCGAAACTGAAGAAACCGAAAAACTTACCAACTATACTGATTATGACATCAAATTTCCCTCTATTGGTCCTTCGCATATCGCATTTGAGAAGGGCGGCTATATTTACCTGATGGAGCTTGCAACAGAGCAGATCAACCAGGTAAATATTGAGATTGCTGGCGACTTCCCCTATACCAGAAATGAAATTGCAAAGGTCAAAGATAAGATCAAGCAGTTCGAGATTGCGCCGGATGCTAAGCGGGCGCTGTTCTCTGCCCGCGGCGACGTTTTCACCGTCCCCGAAAAGAAAGGTAAGATCAGAAATCTCACTGAAAGCGCAGGCGCCCATGACCGCAGCGCAGTCTGGTCGCCGGACGGCAAATGGCTTGCCTACATCAGCGATAAGGACGGCAAAAATGAAATTTATATAATGAAAGGTGACGGCTCAGACGTAATCCAGCTTACCGACGATGCCGATACCTACCGTTACAGTTTAGAATGGTCGCCGGACAGCAGGAAAATTCTCTGCTCTGACAAAAAGATGCGCCTGTATTATATCAATATTGAAAATAAGAAACAGACTCAGGTCAAAAAGTCTGATTTTTGGGAAATTCGGAACTATACTTGGTCGCCCGATTCCAAATGGATAGCATATACCGACTATCTGGAATCCGAAACGCCTGTGATATATCTCTACGACCTGGAAAATGACGAGAGCCACAAAATTACGGGTGATTTCTTTAGAAGCGCCCAGCCGGAATTCTCAGAGAATGGTAAATATCTCTTCTTCCTCTCTGACAGGACTTTTAAGCCCAAGCTCGGTTCTTTTGAATTGAATTATATTTATGAAAATATGACCACCATCTTCGGCTTGACATTGCAGGACACGGTCGAATCCCCCTTCGCCTTCGAAAGCGACGAAGTTGAGGTTGAAGATTCCAAAAGCAAATCGAGTAAAAAGGATGACGACGGGGATTTAAGAATAGACCTGGACGGCTTGCAGGACAGGCTCTTCGAATTTCCTGTTGATGCCGCGAATTACACGCATCTGACTTCCGTCGATAACAAGTTGTATTATGTAAAAAATGAACCGGGTAAAAAGCCCGCATTTTACGTTTATGATCTTGAAAAACAAGAAGAAAAGCAGATAGGCGAATTCAGCGGCTACGAGATTTCCCGCGACGGCAAGAAAATACTGTTCAAACACGATAAAGATTATTATATTGAAAAACTGGACGCCAAAGTAAAACCCGAAGATGGCAAGCTCGACCTCAGCAATATGAAATCAACCGTGAACCACCGTGAGGAATGGAACCAGATCTTCCATGAAGCTTGGCGGCAGTTGAAATGGTTTTTCTATGCGCCGAATATGCACGGTTTGGATTGGGAGGCAGTCCGAGAAAAATATGAACCGCTGCTGCCCCACGTAGTCCACCGCAAAGACCTGACTTATGTCATCGGCGAAATGATCGGCGAACTCAACTGCGGACACTCTTATGTCGGCGGCGGCGGCGAAATGACAAAGGTTGATCCTGTCAACATCGGCTTGCTCGGAATTGACTTCGAACTCGACAGATCCAGCGGCTTTTACAGGATAATGAAAATCTACCCGGGACGCAGCTGGGACGAAAACACCCGCTCGCCTCTGACTGAGCCGGGCATAAAGATCGATGAAGGCGACTACATCATTGCCATCGACGGCAAGACAATGACTTCCGAATATCATCCATACAAAGCCTGCGTCGATAAAGTAAAGGAATATGTCACGCTGAAAGTCAACGACGAACCGCAAAAGCAGGGCGCAGAAGAATATACGGTCAAAACAATCAAATCGGAAAATGGCATCCGCTACCTCGACTGGGTAGAGAAGAACCGCAAAAAAGTCGATTCAATGACCAATGGCAAAGTCGGCTATGTCCACATTCCGAATATGATGACAGAAGGTTTGAATGAGTTTGTCAAATACTTCTATCCGCAGATACGCAAGGAAGGGCTGATAGTCGATGTTCGCTTCAATGGCGGCGGTTTCGTCTCGCAGATGATAATCGAGCGCCTGAACCGCATCCTCACGATGGTCGGCAACGCCCGCAATTCCGAACACGTTTCGACGTATCCCGACGCTGTTTTTACCGGTCCGATGGTCTGCATGTTGAACCAGTTCTCGGCTTCCGACGGCGACATCTTCCCGTATAACTTCAAGCAGAATAATCTCGGCAAACTCGTCGGCAAGAGAAGCTGGGGCGGCGTTATCGGCATCCGCGGCTCACTGCCATTGCTGGACGGCAGCTACCTTTACAAGCCGGAATTCTCGCACTTCAGCGCCGACGGCGAATGGATACTCGAAGGCGTCGGTATGTCACCCGACATCGAAGTTGACAACGACCCTGCGAAAGAATACCAGGGCATCGACCAGCAATTGAACAAAGCCGTCGAAGTGATCCTCGAAGAGATCGAAATCTATGAGGGTCCGACTATCCCGGAAGTCCCCGAATACCCTGACAGAAGCAAATAAAACTGACTCACGATGTGCTGCACCTTCGAGGTGCGGCACATCTATACTATATATTTCGGGATTTCTATAATTGCACAAAACCGACTTTTTTATACACTTTACGCAAAGTTTTATTAGCCGTTCTACTCGCATCTTCAGCTCCTTTTGTCAGGACTCCCTGAAGATAATTCTTGTCATCGCGAAATTGTTCATATTTCTCTCTAATCGGACGGATATATTCCGCAACCGCTTCACCAACAGCAGCCTTAAAATCACCGTATCCCTTACCTTCAAACTCTTTCTCAATCTCCTCAATACCTTTACCGGTGGCAACATTATAAAGAGAAATAAGATTTCTTATCCCCGGCTTTTCCTCGGTGAATTTAATTTCCGTTCCCGAATCAGTTACAGATCTCTTTACTTTATTGATTATTTCCTTTTCTCCGTCCGTAATATAGATGGCAGATTTATCATTTTCGTCGGACTTGGACATTTTTTTGGCAGGTTCTGTCAGACTCATTATCCGGGCACCCACTTTCGGAATAAAATAATCGGGGACCATAAAAGTAGGGGAATAAGTATTATTAAATCTGACAGCTATATCCCTTGTCAATTCCAGATGCTGCTTCTGATCTTCGCCTACCGGAACAAGATCTGCCTGATAAAGAAGAATATCAGCAGCCTGCAGCACAGGATAAGTAAACAGTCCGACATTAATATTTTCCGCATATTTCCTGGATTTATCTTTGAACTGAGTCATCCTGCTCAACTCGCCCATCTGCGTAAAAGTGTTAAGCACCCATGACAGTTCCGCATGTTCGCGAACATGAGACTGTATAAATAATGTGCTGACCGCCGGATCAACCCCGCAAGCGAGCAGAAGCGCAGTAAGATCGAGAGTATTTTTCCTTAAGTCCGCAGGCTTCTGACGAACAGTTATAGCATGAAGGTCAACAATCGTATAATAACATCTATATTCATACTGAAAATTCACCCAATTACTGATAGCGCCGATAAGATTACCTATATGCAATCCACCGCTTGGTTGAATTCCGCTGAGAATTACTTTTTTCTGTTCTTCTGCCATGAGTCTGTTTTTATTGTTGATTTAAATTTTTTCATCTATCGTATTATATTTAAAAGTATTTTAAATTTTAAGCATAATTGGTGTGACCAAATAAAAAAAGCGAATCTTA
>CAZXYS010000026.1:0-33733 GCA_964645005.1 uncultured Hyphomicrobiales bacterium
GGAACATAAATAAAAAGCCCGACACCAGCGAGGATGCCAGGCTTTGGACTATAATCCGAAGGGAAACATTTGAATAGGCTCCACCTTGGATTAAGAATAACAAAAATAAACATCCTCCGGTGGAAGGCAAAATGAATAATAAGTTAAATTTAAAATGGAGGATCTAATGAAAAAAATCCTTTTTACTTTATTGTTGTTATTATTAGTGGTTTTTATAACCAATGAAGCCATTAGCCAGAACAGTTGTTACAATACAGGAGTTTGTAATAATTGGTCAAGTTGGGTACAGGAATACGAAACATATAATTTGGAGGGATTTGGAAATTGTAACTTTTATATTATTGTAAAATATCGCTATTGTCTTGATGATCCATCCGAAACACAGGTGCATATTGTTCAATGGGGAATTGTTCCACCGACAGGTGGTCAAAATTGTGATGATGCGATGAATTACCTTGAAGATGGGCAAGGCGGATATGATTACGGTCGTATGATGACACTCATGATGAGAACTTTAAGACAATGGGCGATTGATTATTTCGGAGAAAACTACAATGGAACAAATTTTAATTGTACTACAAGCTCTCCACCTGGCGATCCTTTAAGGATAGTATATTATTTCCCGGGTGAATGCACAAAAGCTTGCGTTTATATCAATAATGAAACTGGAGATTGGTATATGAAACAAGCAGTTTGTGAAGATGATTTTTGCTGTGGTAAGATCTTCAATATGTGCTGGGATACAGAAAATGAAGAATTGGTCATTAATGAAACACTAATCAGTGGACCTGGTGAACCTTGCACTTTTCAACCACAAGGGGGTACTGATTTATGTCCACAACCATCTAATGAAAATGACGAAATTGTTCATGCTACAGACTGCTTATCATCATGTACTTATGGAAGCGAATAAAGGAGGTAAAAAATGAGAAAAATAACAACGATTATAGTATTTATTATTTGTTCTGGAATGCTTTCAAATATATCTTATTCTCAGCAAGATTATTATCATAGCAGAAAAAATGAAAGAAGAACAAATAGTATTGAAAAAGATAATGAGTCATATGTCACATTAAATTCAAATACAAGAATTACTAACCTAAGAGCTGATGGAACGATCTTTACATCAAGTGACGGTGGTAAAACTTGGCAAGAAAAAGATTATGGTTTTCTTACCGGAAATTTCAAGATAATTAATAAAAGAACAAAAGGGATAATTCATTTCTCTAATGATGGAGGTAAAACTTGGAATCAATGTACAGCTTCGAACAAAGATGAAGCAGAAATAACCGAATTTTCAGATCTTGATTTCAAAATTTTTCCTAATCCAGGGTTAGATGATATAAATTTGGTTTTCAACCAAAGCATAAATATATCAGGGAAAATTGTTATATACAATATATTAGGAAATAAGATTTATTCTGAATATATTGATTACTTTGGATATCAGTACAAAATTTCAATCTCAAAATTAGATCTTTCAAAAGGTTTGTATTTTGTCAAAGTGTCTATTTTAAATAAAAGCAAAATCAGAAAGATGTTAATCAAATAGTAAAACAAGGAGCTGTCCCATAAGTGGTAAAATATCGCTAAAGCCATTCTGAGAACAGCAAAGAATCCAGTATTTATCAGATTCCTGCCCTGCTAAAGCAGGCTCTAAAGATATTCGCAGGAATGACATTCTCTGACTTTTGGGACAGCCTCTATTTATAAATAATTTTTTAAAGGTTTTAACATGTTAAGATTCATACTAATAATTGGATTTATGATATTGTTTGTGTTAAAAATTACATTTGCAAATAATCCTGAATGGATAGTTTTCGACACTACTAATTCGGAAATCCCGCTAAATAATGTTAAATCTATTTACGTTGATAAAGAAAATAATATTTGGTTTGCTAGTAGTGATAGGGATACAACTGAATATTTAATTAAATTTGAATCCGGTAAATTTCATAAATACGATTTTAGTTTTCTTAACAAAAAAATTCATATCAGAGATATCTTTTTCCATGAAAATGACAGTATATGGGTAGCTACTTTAGATGATGGCATCCTAAGTTACAATAACAACGAATGGAAACAGATAAAAGAAACCGATTCTTCAAAATTAGGTTTTAATACTGTTGATGATATAGAGAAGGATAGTCTGGGGAATTTTTGGTTAGCTACAGGCAGCGGATTAGTAAAAATAACAGATTCTATCAGAACTTATTACACAAGGGATAATACTCCCATACCTGCTTTATGGGTATCATACTGTAAAGTTGATTCTAAAAATGAATTATGGATGAGTTTTGGATTTGAGGGATTTGGTCATTTTGATGGATCACATTGGGAAATATATAATTCAACAAATACACCCTTAGATTACAATTTTATTATCTTTTTGCAAATTGATAACAAAAATAATATATGGATGATAAACCCTGATTTACTAAATATAAACTCTCCTCTTGTTAAATTTGACGGCGAAGATGATTGGACAATATATAATAAAGAAAATGGTGCTCCCAGTAATTCTTTTCTTTATTTTGACTTTGATCAAAATAACAATGTATGGACTACAATTCCTAAAAATGGTTTTGCAAAATTTGACGGAAAAAATTGGGAAACTTATACATCTTCAAATTCCGGTCTTCACACTGACAGCTTATCCTCAATAAAGGTTGATGAATTGGGAAATGTATGGCTTGGTTCAACAAAGCATGGCTTGGCAGTATATAGAGAAGGAGGGGTAATATTATCAAAAGAAGATATGCCAAAATATGAATCTAATATACATATTTATCCAAATCCGGCGAAAAATAAAACAAACATCCGGATAATATTGAAAAATCTATCATTTATAAACATTGAAATCTTAGACATCTACGGAAACACTCTAAAACAAGTCTACAAAGGCTGGATAGAGACCGGTGCTTCGGAATTTACGAGCAATATGATCGATTTACCAGCCGGCTGCTATTTTTGTAAAATAACAATGAATGAGAAAATAATAATGAAAAAGATAATAAAGATGTAAAAAGGTGAAGAAGATTTTAAAATAACAGACTCATCATAGCTTGCAATAGGGTTTTAATATTAAAATTAGGGTATAACCAATGAACAAATTTAATCTTACTAAAGCATTATTAATAATCACTATTATATTTTTTTTAATGCCATTATTTGTAACTGAAACTAGGTCTTCAAACTTCAACGTCACTCCAATGAATATCCACTATTTGGGAGTTGTTTCCACAAGTAAGAACATAATTGTATACGGAACAAACGGCTCTTATCTGATGTCCACCGATGCAGGTAAAAACTGGCAGCAAAGATCGATGCATCCTTACGGTGAAATTCGTAAAATAGTCAATTTTAGAGACACTCTATGGGGAGTTATTGATAAAGGAATAATAGTAAAATCGACAGATCATGGAGTTAGCTGGGAAAAGCACAAATTCGGACTGGATAAAGATGATAAATTTATTTATATACTTGTAAATGAAAATGGTATATATGCAAGAAGCAGATTTTCGGTATTTCATATCAATAGAGAACTTAAACTCTTAAACTCTTTTACTGATGAGCGTATTAAACAAAAAGTAATTACACACGAAATGCCTGATGATGCCCCTGCTTACTATGGTCGAACATATCATTTACATGATCTAAAAGGTAAAATAGTTGTCTCTTTAGACTATGGGGAAAAGGGTATGTTTGTTTTAACAAAAGATCTAAAAAAATCGAATTTTTTTGATCTTAAATATATTTTAGAAAATAAATTTGCAGATACAACCAAGTGGTACACCCTGCGCGATCTATTTTATTATAATAACAAGCCTGTATTAAATATTTATAAAAATCTTTATTATTATAATGAAGATAGTAGTAAATGGTCCTATTTTTACAGGGACACAACTTATTTGAACTGCGGTGATTCAATTATAAGAAGACATAAATGGTCTAATCAATGGGGTTACATAGGAGATTATTTTTGTTTGAATGGAGAAATTTTCTTGAAGTATGTAAAGGAAAATAAATCAAACCTTGGGTTTGACAATATGGGATTGAAGAAATATCACTCCGAACCAAATGATACTATGATCAGTTTTGGGAATTTATTTAATAACAAGTACTATACATCAGAGTTTAGAAAAAGTGGGAATGATGGTTTAAATCAATTGTTTTATTATGATAAATACGGTTCAAAATTTCATATATTTCGGGATTCAGTGTTAATAAAAGTTAGTTGGTACAAATCAATACTTCAAAGCCGAGATAATGCAAATTCTTGGGAATTGGTATCTCATATGTCCGGTAACCCAAAACATATATTCAATGATTCGACTTATTTGTTTTTCAATGATATACCCAAAAACAATGAAGTAAACCTGACAGGAAATTACGGCATTACTTTTAAGCCAACTGAAAATAAGGAATTTGATACAACTTACCCTAATCTAAATTTTACATTAAATAAATATAATAAAAAAGGGATGTTTTATATGGATTCTACCGGCAAAGGGATTATTAGCGCCCGAAGTGAATTAGGTCATTCGTATGACAACAATATAGCCATAACTTATGATAGTGGAAGATCATATAGATTTACAACCTTAGAAGGCTTTGACGCAGCGCTGCCACTGTCACAGCAAACTATTGATGGTTATTTTCAAAGCAATTTTGTACAAATGGAAGACAATTATCTTGTATATAAAAACAACGCCAGCAGAAACAAATTCTATACAAGAATATATAAAATCGATACCAGTTTGAAAAAAACTAAAGAAGTTATCTGGGATTCAACTTTTCTAGTTCATTATTTTATTCCTAAAAACCCTGATCATTATTATTTATTAACAACCAACCAAAAATCTGATAATCTTTTTCAGATGAATTTCGAAATAAAAGAAACAAAAGACGGCGGCAAAACTTATAATACTATTAACGCATTTAACAGACGGCTTGATATTATCCAATTTTACCAACATAACGAAGATTCTCTGTTTTTTGCCTGTGAGGATCCGACTCGCGTATATCTCTATAGTGTAAAGACAAATGTAATAGATACCATTTATAAAAGTGATAAAGATACCAGTAATAAAAGTGATAAATATGAAAATGCCCACATAATGTATCTAAGCGGGCAATTTTACATTGTCGGAAAAGATATGATCCTAAAAAACACCGACAAAAATGATTTAACCAAATGGACTGAAGCTGAATGGGATTACGGAACTCCTTCGTTTGAATCCGTAATTTTCAATGGAAATGTTGCATTGGCTAAACTTAGCGACAGCCTGCGTCCAGAAAACTATTACAGAATAATGCTTGATGAATATGCGCCAACTCCAGTAAAAGAACCAAAATCGGAAATAAAATATTACACAACTCATTTTTATGCATCTCCGCCATATCCGATCCCAGGTAAAACCTCGGTTAAAACTAAAATAATATGGGACAGCTCTTTCGATTTGCAGGACGCTATAAAAGGAGTATATAATATCAAAGGCACTAAGATACAAAGAAAAGAAAATATTAATTTAAAATTTACCGGCAAAACCTCGGCTATATTAACTTGGGACTGCTCCACTGTCTCAAATGGTATTTACTTTATTATAGTCAAACATCATGGCAGAACTGAAAGCATACCTGTATTGATAGAAAAATAATATGATTTAGTAATAAATTTGTAGAAGTAATAGCATATATAATTATGAACAGAATAGTCTCAATATTAATTTTTGTCACTGCAATTTGCTTCATCAAGCAAGATGCATATTGCCAATGGGAAAAATGCAGTGAAGAGCTTCCCGATACCCAACCAAATTATTGGTGGATAAATACTAATAATAGTAATCTTATAGCTTGGAATTGGTCAGACAAGGTATATATTTCAAATAATAACGGTAATAATTGGAATTTAATTAATAACGGTCTTGAAGGTTGTGAAGTCACAACTATTGAATCAAAAAAAGATATTATATATGCAGGAACCACAAATCTTGGGATATATGTATCAACCGATAAAGGTGAAAATTGGGTTCAAAGAAACAATGGATTAACTGATTCTACTATTAGTACATTAACTATAACTGGAGACTATCTTTTTGCGGGAGCGACGAGTACTTATCAAGGAGTATATAGATCGACAGACAATGGCAAAAGTTGGGAACCTAAAAGCAACGGCATAAAAGATAAAAGTAACATTATGAAAATGTCTTCAAATGAAAACTTTATTTTTGCAGCAACTAATCCCGAAGGTATGTATAAATCCTCAGATTATGGAAAATCATGGATTATTAAAAATAGTGGATTGCCTAAGGAGACGAATTTTAATGATATCACTGCCTTCAAAAACATTATCATCACTGCTACAATATTTCCAACAGGACTGTTTTTATCTACGGACAACGGTGAAAGTTGGGAAGATATTAGTAGTGTACTACCCTTAACTACGGATCGATATGTCTCGTCAATAGAGATTTATGATGGACATATTTTCGTTGGACTGAGAAATAATATTCATATTCCTTTTAATTCCGTAGGAATATATTATTCATCTGATAAGGGAAATACTTGGAAGCATTTAGGATTACAAGACAAAGACATTTTTTCGGTTTGTATCAATAACAAATACGTTTTTGCAAGTACAAGAAAAGAAGGAACATTCAGAACTGCACTGGATAGGATAATTACTGATGTAGTTGATGGAGTTCAAGTTCCCAGTAATACTAATATAAAAATCTATAAATTAGAAAATGAAATATATGTAGATTATTTTTCAAAGAAAGGTATAGATAGAATTAAAATTTATGATTTGTTAGGAAATAGTATATATTCTAAAAACGTTAATAATTCAATCGGTAAGCATAAAATAATAATAGACCGCAATTTATTTAAAAGTGGACTATATTTTTTCACTTTGAAAACAGGAAGTAAGATATATAAAGGTAAATTTGTAATAACAAGATAATTGCTAAGTCATTAAAATTCCATGATAATCGGCTCGCCGACATCATTTCAATATTACTTTTAAAAAACGAATACTAGGGAAAAGTTTATTCACTCATAATTCTCAATCTCATTCAGCCGCTCTTCGTTTATAAGCAGTTCAATGGCATTCACAAATTCCCTTGCTTTTGGCAGCGATTTGCCTTCAATCTTCAGAATTATCTTTCCACCTTCAATACCATTCAACTCTTTAAAAGCGCTCATACTTGCGGGCGTAATAATAATTTTTTTCTTGAACAATCCCCTTCTAATCTCAATATTAGACAGATCTCTAACAGGAATGCGAATTTTCTTGATTTTCGAACGAAGAATGCCGATGATATTATCCTGCGTCTGAAATTCCAGAATAACAGCCTCTCCGTCGCTTCGCATTATCCCTGATGACGAAGCGAATCCCTTGTACTGCTGCGTTATCTTGAATGGCACTATGATATGCTTCAAAAACAATATAGCCCTTTCTCTAAAAAAATATTCTACAGTATACTTATCTTAAAGCCATCTCTTTTTCCGTTAGCCTTTAACCGTTTGCCTATTTCCTACAGCTACTTATCCAGCCAGAACCGATTAACTATCAAAAAGAATTCACTGCGAACTATCCTCCTCCATTTCCACACTCTTAATTCCTTTAATTTCGAAGAGCTTCGCATAGAGGCTGTTCAAGTGGACATAATCCTGGGCTGTCAGGAAAATCGCTCCGCCAAAATCCGCATCAGAGGAATCAAGACTGACGCGCTTAATATTTGTTTGCCCGATCGCCTCGGTTATCTTCTTAAGCATACCCGGGTTATCCTCGCCTCTGATATACAGCGTCACATCGAAATTCTTCTTCTGTTCCTTCTGCCTGTCGCCGTTTACCGGGTGCGCTTTAAAGTACTTATGCAGAGCGACCTCCGCCCTGTGAGATATTACGAAATTCTGCCATTCAGGTTTCGGCGTTGTATTCGGCGATGATATAATGAAGACCCTGTCGCCATTCTGAAGCTCATAATTCAATTCCTTAATTTTCCCATTAATCTTCGCTGATATACAGTGCAGTCCCAGATCATCGGAAATCGCAAAAGCAAAATCAACCGGGCACGCGCGCGATGGCAGCTTGATTTGTTTTCCATCAGTTGTGTAAACCGCAACCTCACTGTCAAACAAGTTATTGCGGATAGATTCCCAGATCAATTGCGTAGCTTCTTCGCCTCTTTCCTCGATCATATCCTTCATCCAATCGCCCCAGTCATTCAGATCCCGATCAGAGATTTCCAGCGCCCTGATCCTGCCTACATTGAATGAAAAGTTTGATGCTATCCCGCCTTCTGCCATATCTTCCATGCTTCGCGTACGGATAAGCACTTCCACCAGCTTGCCGTCCGGTCCGAATAGATGTGTCTTCAGCGACTGATAGAAATTGATCTTCGGCTGAGAGATATAATCTATCAGGTGATCAACGGGATTATACTGATTAACAAGGATTCCATGCGCCTTGTAGCACTCGAATTTATCTTCGGAATTCGTAGTTATGACCATCGAATAAAAATTATCTATCTCGCTGAGCGGTGTCCCAGCCTGAATCATCTTATAGATCTCATAAACATGCTTATGAACAACCGTCAGGACATGGTCGGTATTATGCTCATTCAAACTTTTAACTATATTATCCGAAAAAACGCGGATATATTCGATAAAATCGCGTCTTTTATCCGCCAGAGCCGTTCTAATATCTTCATAAGTTTGTTTATCCGTCACATACAGAGAACGATCCTCAAGTTCCATTTTTAGCTTATTCAATCCCAGCCGGTGCGCTATCGGCGTATAGAAATTCAGAGTTTCCTCACCTATCCTTTGCTGTTTCCTTTCCGGCAGATAATGCAGCGTGCGCATATTATGCAATCTGTCGGCAAGCTTGATGAGGATTACACGAGCATCCTTCACCAGCGCCATAAACAGCTTCCGGTAGGTCTCCGCCATATCTTTTGCTTTTCCTTCGGTTGTATCTTCTTCAGATTTGATTTTAGTAACAGCTTCCACCATATCGAGAATATCCTGTCCAAGCGACCTATCCTCGTTACTGGTATAATCTACCTGCTGCGGGAACTCACTCAGAATCTTTTGTTTGCGGATTTCTCTTTCAACATTTTTTTCACCTTTACCCCCGGATACATCTTCAATTGTATCATGCAGAAGTCCCGCAATGATTGTAGCCGTATCATATACATTCATTTCATTAATAAGGATCATCGCCACCTTAACAGGGTGCAGATAATAAGGCTTCCCGCTAGCCCTGCGCTGCTTGCCGTGCCACTCAATGCACAGGTTAAAAGCTTTGATGACCTCTGTTTCATTTATCTTATCCTTATAATCCCTGAGTTCATTGGTAAAAAGCTCTAAGTCCTCTTTTGGCTCTTCGCCAATCAGGTCATCTTCTTCCATTTCATATTCGTATAACATTTCCATAGTTTATCTTCGCTAATTTTTTAGGTAATAAACACCTAATTCTTTATTTTTACAATTTAAATAAAACAATAATCTAAGAAATTTTACAATCAATAGCAATCGGCAAATTTTCTTATGCCGAAATGTTATTATACATTATATTTTAAAAAACGTATATTTAATTTCATTTATTGACAAATACAAAGCAAAAAATTGAGGGTTGGCGGTATGGAAATTCACAGAAGACTATTTCTCACCGGTTTAGGCGCGGCGTCAATGATGCCTTTTTTAAATAAATTCGCCTTTTCACAGGATCAATCGGATAAACTTATCAAACCGCCGGCTCTGAATGAAGGCGGCACCGTAGGCATTGTCGCCCCCGGCACCGCCGTTTCCGATCCCGATGACCTATACCGCTCGAAAGAAGCTCTTCAACATTTCGGACTAAAAGCCGAATTCGCCGAAAACCTGCAAAAAGGCTCCGGCTACAAAACCCGCACCGTAAAGGAGCGCCTCGACGACCTTCATTCCATGTTCAAAAATGACAATATAAACGCTGTAATCGCGATACGCGGCGGTTACGGTGCAGGACAGCTTTTAGACAAAATCGATTATGACTTGATAATAAAAAATCCCAAGATATTCCTCGGCTACAGCGACATTACGGCATTACATCTCGCAATAAGCAAATTCGCAGGACTCGTCACATTTCATGGTCCCGTTCTGCTATCCTCATTTACAAATTACACCGCTGAAAATCTCAGGCGCATTCTGTTTTACTCAGAACCACCCGGTATTCTGAAAAATCCCGAAGTCACAACCGGCATCCGCCAGAAATTCCCCACCCGCGCCGTCAATCCCGGCAAAGCCAGAGGAAAACTCACCGGCGGCAATCTCTCATTGATATGCTCTTTAATGGGCACAAATTATGAAATTGATACTAAAAACAAGATTCTCTTCATCGAAGACATCAGCGAGCAGGCATACCGTATTGACCGTATGCTCAATCAACTTCGTCTAGCTGGCAAGCTAAATGAAGCAGCAGGCATTATTTTTGGCAAATGCAATGACTGCGACAACACCAGCACCGTCTGGGATCCCTCCGTCGGCGAAGTTGCCGATTTCTACTTCAAAGATCTCGACTGCCCGGCACTTTACGGCATGACAATCGGTCACACTGCCAACCAACTGACGCTGCCCTTAGGCATAGAAGCAGAACTTGACGCCGACTCAGGCACATTGAGTGTTTTGGAAAGCTGTGTAAGATAACTTATTGTTTATTTATGTAGAAGCTCGTATGAAAACAAATAGAAAAGTGTAATTACGAGCGAAGCAATCTTTTTTATGTATCGGTGCGGCATTTGAAAGACACAGTTTTGAGTTTAGAGATAATTCCCAGTGTTTTCATACAGTCTCGAAGTACTCCCAGCGCTGGAGTGTTTTATTTGCAAATTTTTACTTTTATAATTTTTTTCATAAATTACCGGAAAACATTTACCTGGAGGAAAAATGGAAGCACGCATAGCAGCGTCGCTTGCTCTGAAGTTGATTGGGATACCACTTTTAATCAGTTCCGACGGTATTGTCAATATTTGGAATAAGTTGAGGAAGGTAACGTGAGAAGAGTTTTGTAAATTTTGCTTAATAATTCAAAAATACTATATTGCATTTAGCTCATTTATTCAATACCATAATGAAGCTAAAAATATAAAAATTATTTTAGTTTTAATAATAAAACTGTTACTACAGGAGTGTATTAGGTGTTATTAAACACTGATAAATCAAATATAAAGAATCAGAAAGCATTGGATAAAAAAAGAAAATCCCAATATAGTCAGTTTTTCACATCAGCACCTATAGCAAGCTTTATGGCAGGTTTATTTAAAAATGATTCTGATGATAACTGCCTTTTACTTGATCCGGGCGCTGGAACAGGTTCGCTAACTCAAGCATTCCTTGACAGATGTACCTCAAAGGAATTAAATTTTCGAAAAATTGAAGTACATGCTTTTGAGATAGATGACAAACTGATACCCCAATTAAATACTAATTTAAATAAATATGAAAACTTCCTGAATCTAATTCCAAAAATAAAGAATGAGGATTTTATCTTTGCAGCGGCAGATTCAATCTTAGGAAGCGCATTTGTAGAAATATTGCCGAAATTTACCCACTGTATTTTAAATCCGCCTTATAAAAAAATACGCAATGATTCCGCATATAGAAACATTTTGCGTAAAACCGGCATTGAGACAGTAAATTTGTATTCCGCTTTTGTAGCTCTGGCTCTATCTTTACTTAAGGATAACGGTGAACTCGTGGCAATTATCCCAAGAAGCTTTTGCAACGGACCATATTATAAAAATTTTCGTAAGTATATACTGGATAGATCGGCTATAAAACATATTCACCTGTTTGAATCGCGAACCAAAGCATTTAAAGATGATGATGTTTTACAGGAAAATATTATTATTTCATTAGTCCGAAATATTCATCAGGGGGAAGTCACAGTAACTACTTCAACTGACGGGCAATTTTCTAATAATAGTACTTTCAAGTATCTGCCTAATCGCATAATACAAGATGATGAAGATCAATTAATTCATATTCCAACATCAGATGTAAATGATGTTCTAACAGATTCAAATTACATAAATTATGATTTGGAGAATTTGGGAATACAAGTGTCAACAGGTCCGGTCATCGATTTCAGGATCAAGGAGCAATTGCGTGAAATGCCTGAGCAGGATACCGTACCTTTGCTGTATCCGGGGCACTTTAAATCGTGGCGACCGGTCTGGCCCCAAAAGGATCTTAGAAAGCCGAATGCTGTCAAAAGGAATAATATCACGAATAAATGGCTCTTTCCCAATGGCTACTATTGCATTGTCAGGCGTTTTTCATCGAAAGAAGAAAAACGGCGTATTGTAGCAAGTGTAGTTGAACCGGAAGATTTCGCCGGTGAGGAAATGCTTGGTTTCGAGAACCACCTTAACGTTTATCATATAAGTAAACATGGGTTGTCTAAAGAGTTGGCTTATGGATTGGCAGTTTATTTGAATTCAACTGCTGTAGATAAACATTTCAGAATTTTCAACGGACATACTCAGGTTAATGCTACTGACTTACGACTGATTAAATATCCGGATAAAGAAAAATTAATTGAATTGGGCAGACAATTTTTATTTTCAAATGATTTTGAACAAAAAGCTATAGATGAGCAATTAAAGAATTTGATTTTATGAAGGTTGAAAAACATAAACACGTAAAAGAAGCAATCCAAATATTAGAATCTCTTGGCTTACCGAAAGCACAACAAAATGAACGCTCAGCACTTTGTTTACTTGCTATTCTAAATTTGACGCCAAATAAAAGTTGGTCAAAATCAGAAGCACCTCTAATAGGAATTACGCCCATAATGAATTGGATCAAAGAAAATTATAAGAAAGAATACGCACCTAATACACGAGAAACAATCAGACGCCAAACTATGCATCAGTTTGTGGATTCGGGCATTGTTCTCTACAATCCGGATAAACCGGATAGACCTGTTAACAGTCCTAAAGCAGCTTACCAGATTGAACCTGCAACTTTGGAATTATTAAGGACATTCAAAACAAAAAATTGGAAGAAAAATTTAGAAAATTATATATCCAATCGCGAAACTTTAATTTCGAAATATGCAAAAGAAAGAGAACAGAACTTAGTTCCGGTCAAAATATCGGACAAAAAGAGAATTACACTAAGCCCCGGTGAACATAGCGAATTGATCCGTGAAATTATTGAGAATTTCGCGCCGAGATTTGCGCCTAATAGTACCCTGATTTATGTAGGTGATACGGGCGATAAATGGGGATATTCAAATGCTGAAAAATTCAAAGAACTTGGTTTAAAAATTGATCTACATGGTAAAATGCCGGATGTTGTTTTGTATGATTTAAAAAACAACTGGCTGATTCTATTGGAAGCAGTTACAAGTCATGGTCCAGTTGATAGCAAAAGACATGAAGAACTAACAAGATTGTTTTCTAAAGCTAAAATGAAATTAATATTTGTAACAGCTTTTCCTAATCTCGCTATATTAGCGAGATATCTCAATGACATAGCATGGGAAACCGAAGTATGGGTAGCCGAATCGCCGTCACATCTGATCCATTTTGACGGCAAACGTTACCTCAGTCCATATAATCACAAAAAATAACCTACATCCCCACCTTCTCCTTCACTTCGCCGCAGTGAAGCATCATGTCGCCGTAGTACGGATTCAGGATCTCTTCCTTCACGCTGAGCCAGTAGGCGCCCTTGTCGTCGTTTGCCATAGGGCAGAACTGGACGAACAGCTTCATGTCCGCACCGAAGACCTTCGCAGTCTTTATCATGGCGTCTGATAGGGCTATGAAAGATTTGCGCTGCCCGTCGATATTCTTTGAGCCGGTGATTGACTTCGTTTCCGTTTTAATTATCTCATGCATTTTCATCCAGTATTTGTGCGCATTGTCGTCGAGAGCTTTCATATCCACCTGCTTGAGGCTTGATAGCAGATTCTTAGAATGTTCGGCGGCTTTTTCCTTGTCGGAATTCACCAGCGCCGAGGTCAGGTCGAGATAGGCGTTTATCACATCCTTAAGCTGCTTTTTGAACTTCACCGGCGTCGATTCCTTGAAACTCGGCAGCTTAGCCTGCTCTTTCTTATCTTTGCCCTTAATGCCGACGTCGCGGTTCATCATACTCATTTTGTTGTTGAGCTGCGCAGCGGCGTCAACATTGAACGCGCCCTGCGTCACAACGACATCGCCCGCCTGCAGACCATCCTTGACAATATACGCATCGCCGAGGCTCTGACCGAGTTCTACCACGCGCATTTCGAATGACGGAATTTCCGCATCGGGGTCAGAGAGATACACCACCGAGCGCTTACCAGTCCAGAGCACCGCAGATTCAGGTACCGTCAAGACTTCGTCTTTGACGGGCAGCTGCGCTTCCAGCCAGCCTGTGACAAAGGTTTCCGGCTTAAGCATATTGCCGCGGTTGTTGAACTCAGCGCGGGCTTGAGCTACGCGGGTTCTGGGATTGATGAAAGGATCGATATACGTAATACGCGCTTTGAATTCTTCGCCGGGCATCGATGCGGGCTCGAAAGTGATCCGGTCGCCTTCATCGATCCACTGCAGGTCTTTCTCGTAGAGGTCGAACATTATCCAGACTTTGCTCAAATCCGCAATTTGGAAAAGCACCGTGCCGGTGTTCACCCTGTCTCCCAGCGCTGCATTCCTCTTAAAAACATAGCCGGAAACGTCGGCGAGGATGTCCAGTTCCCTTTGAACTTTGCCCGAGCTCTCGATAGCGTCAATCTGCTTATCGGTAAGCTTCCATTGCTTCAGCTTCTCGCGGGCGGATTCGTACAAACCGGGAACAGATTCTTTAAGCCTGACAGCCTCGAAAAGCTCTTTCTGTGTTGTCACAAGCTCTTCTGAATAGACAGACGCCAGCTTCTCACCTTTATTCACTTTCTCACCGGTGAAATTGACGTACAGCTTCTCAATTCTTCCCGGTATGTGCGCTATCTGGCTGAAAACTCTTCGCTCGTCTGGTTTTACCTTGCCGTCGAGCATAATCTCTTTTACCGGCTTGCGCCGCTCGATCTTGGAAATCTGCACCCCGGCAATTTTGACCGCCGTCTCAGTCATTTCCATCACATTTGGATTCTCGGAACCGGAACTTTCTTCCAGCGGTATCAGTTCCATTCCGCAAATCGGGCAATTACCCGGCTCGGGCTGCTTAATTTGCGGGTGCATCGAGCATGTCCATGTTTGCTCTTTGCCGGCGCTTCCTTTGTGGTCGTGTTTGGGCTGCGCTTCTTCGGCGGAACCCGATCCGCTGAAGAAAAGCCAGCCAAGGAACAATCCAACAATCAATGTCGCCGCTATCTGCAATCCTCTTGATTTCATTACTTTCATTTTTGCCACCATTTATTTAAACTATTATTGATTATTTCTTTTTCAAAATGAATTGTTTCGAGAAATTTATAACACATTTTTTCTCCTTTTTTTTAGGGGGAATAAGATTCCTGCCCTGCTAAAGCAGGATTTAAAGACATTCGCAGGAATGACATTTTTTTATTCCTGATCATTATCAGATACCACTCGCTATCAATTTGTCAATAGCTGCAATTGACACATTCAGCTTCGCACGCGCTTTCTCGAGCTTCAACTCGTACTTCAGAATTTCTTCCTGAAAATCAACTATCTGATTAAATTCGCTGCCCGCAGTGCTGTAACTCGTTATCAGTACGCTCTGCGCATCCTGCGCCTGATTAATCAGCCTATTATAGAGCCGGATATCCTTCTGCGCATTCTCATAAGCGAAAATAGCATCTTCAAAGCTCTTCTCAAGATTGTTCATCTTATCTCCGTACATTTCCTGGACGGCATCCAGCTTCAACTGCTCTTCCTTCACCATCGAATTATACTTTCGCCTGTAGATCGGCACATTGAATGACAGCATCGGCATGAATATATTCTTACCATTATCATTGACCTGCATATCCGTCCGTTCATTTACGAAGGCATAATCCAGAGCCACGCCGATTCCCGGATAGCCTTTGAGCTTTGCCAGATCAATAGCGCTTTCGCCTGCTCGTTCCTGAGCGCGTATAACGTTAAGCTCGCTGTTCGCCGCAATTACGGAATCGATGATCGTTTCTCTTTCCTGAGGCAGCGAGGCTTCGTCTATGGAATCCGCAATTTCCACTTCCTCGTTTTCATCGCGGTTCAACAGCTTATTGAATTCCACGCGCAGGGGCGCCCGTTTATCCTGAAGGTCTTCCAGCCTGTTATTAAGATAGTCCAATCTTATATTTATCCGAATAACATCGGATATTTTAGCCTTACCTGCTTCGACTTTAGTATTGGCTATCGACTGAAATGATTTGTAGAATTCGATCTGTTTTTCAACAAAATCAATTTCCTTTTCCAGCACGTATATATCATACCAGACTTTCTTCACATTATAGAACAGATCGACCTTCATCGCCTCGAACTCGCGGAATTTCACCTGTGCCAGCTTTGTCTTATGATCTTCCTGCGCATTCAGGGTCCCGAACCAAGGAAATCTCTGCTTTAGAGATACTTTCGCCTGCTGTGCGCCCACTCTTGTTTCCACCGGACTCACGAAATATCCGAAAGCTATCTGAGGGTCGGGCAGCGTATTCACCTGCGGAACTTTTTCCATTGCAGCCATATATTTCTTGAATTTAGCTTGCAGCGCCGGATTTTTTTCCGCCGCCTGCTTCAGGTAGTCATTCAGGACATCCTGCCCTCGTATTTCAGGCACGATCAGCATCAGAAGTGTTATTATTGATATTATATATTTCATATTATCATTAATTTATGTTGAACATTTAATTAATTAAATGAAACTTTCTTTCATATTCCCCACCTTATTTAAGGAGGGGACAAAGGGGTGGTTCCTCATTTCCTAAACCCCCTTTCTTCCCAGCTCGAATACAGAACCGGAACGAGGAAAAGCGTTATCAGCGCCACCATCATCCCGCCGACGGCAGGTATAGCCATCGGTATCATGATGTCGGAACCCCTGCCTGTAGATGTCAGCACCGGCAGCAGCGCCAGTATTGTTGTTGCCGTCGTCATAAGGCATGGACGCACACGCTTAATGCCTGCTTCCATTACGGCGTCGCGCACCTGCTTTATATCTTCCGGCTTATTCTTTTCGAAAGTCTGCTTCAGATAAGTTGCGATAACAACGCCGTTATCAGTGGCAATCCCGAATAGCGCCAGAAAGCCCACCCACACGGCGACACTGAGATTCACCGTATGGATATTGAACAGATGCCGCAGATTATTCCCGAACAGCGAGAAATTCAGGAACCAGTCCTGACCATAAAACCATATCAAGATAAATCCACCGGCAAAAGCCAGAGCTATACCCGAGAAAATCATCATTGTCGTCGATACCGAATTAAACTGGAAATACAGTATCAGGAAAATTATCACCAGAGAAATCGGTATCACTATCGCAAGCCGTTTCTCCGCTCGCACCTGGTTTTGATAGTTCCCGGCGAATTTATAACTGATACCCTTTGGAACTTCAAGCTCGCCGCTCTCAATCTTCTGATCAATATGATTTTTCGCTGCATTTACAACGTCAATCTCAGAGTACCCGTCCCGCTTATCAAGAGTGACATAACCGACAAGAAACGTATTCTCACTCTTGATATTCTGCGGACCCGACACATACTCAATACTCGCTAATTCTTTAAGCGGGATTTGAGCGCCGCCGGACGCCGGGATAAGTATGTCACCGATCATATCCGGTTTGTTTCTCAATTCGCGGGCATAGCGGGCGCGGATGGGATAGCGTTCCCTTCCTTCGACAGTCGTGCTCAGCTTTATCCCGCCGACAGCCGTCTCAATCACTTTTTGTACATCATTTATATTCAATCCATAGCGCGAAATCTTCCTTCTGTTAATATCAATCTCAAGATACGGCTTGCCGACGATCCTATCAGCATAGACCGCTTCCTTTTTGACCGACGGTACTTCCTTCAGTATCTCTTCCAATTTTAAGCCGAAGTTCTCTATTTGCTCGAGACTATTGCCAAAGACTTTAATGCCGATTGGCGCTCTCATACCCGTTTGCAGCATGACAAGACGCGTCTGTATCGGCTGCAGCTTCGGAGCCGAAGTAACACCCGGTATTTTCGTTGCTTTCACTATTTCTTCCCAGATGTCGTCCGGCGATTTGATGTGGTCTCGCCACTGCCGGTAAAATTTGCCGTTTTCATCCGGTATAAGGGCGCCGGTGGAATCTCTCAGATAATTGCCCTGATCATCCACTGCGAAACGTATTCGCCTGCCGTTCTCATCAGTCTTATATTCGGATTTATAATTTATTACATTCTCAAACATAGAAATAGGCGCCGGGTCAAGCGCTGATTCCACGCGTCCCAGTTTGCCTACGACTGATTTCACTTCCGGTATTGCAGTAGTTGCCATATCAAGGCGCCGCAGTATCTCTTTATTTTTTTCAATGCCTGAATGGGGCATGGATGTCGGCATCAATAGGAATGAGCCTTCATCCAGCGCCGGCATGAATTCCTTGCTTATCCCCGGAAAAGTATGCGCCAGTGATGACCAAACCGTGGTAGTCCTTATTTTTACACCGACGAGATCGAATCCCTTCGAAACAAATCCGAATACAGTATTGAATCCCATCCAGATAACTACCCCCATAATAGTTATGACTGTTGGGATAGACAGAGTTATTAACTTATGCCGCAGAGCCCATTCAAGCATTTGCGGATAATATTTTATAAATATCTTGAATGAGCCCAGCACCGCACCGATTATTACTGCCACAAATATAAAGTTAATTACATATCCCGCGCTGGGACCAAGGGGCAGCCATTCTATACTCAGCAGGTAAGATACCGCCAGTACCGATATTATAATGTTCAGATTTACAAACAAGCTTTTCCTGCTTTCGAAAATAGCGCCTAATAAATTATTTATACCTATAGCAGTAAGCAAAACACCGCCCCAGACGCTGTAAAAAAAGGTCAAAACACCCAGAGCGATCAATAGTGAGTTTAATAAGTATTTAAGATTCTTTTTCCTTACTAAAAATGGCAGTACCCAGTGCGACAACGCCGGTATAATGACTACAGCCACGATTATTGCCGAAATCAAAGCAAAAGTTTTAGTGAATGCCAGCGGTCTGAACAGCTTGCCTTCGGCGGCTTCCATCGTGAACACCGGCAGGAAGCTGATTATAGTTGTCGCCACTGCCGTTACCACGGCGCTGGCGACCTCGGTTGTCGCTTCGTAGATGACTGTTAATTTCGATTTTTCAGGAGGCGCCATCCTCAAATGGCGGATCATATTCTCGGATAAGACTATGCCCATATCTATCATTGTCCCGATAGCTATAGCTATACCGGACAATGCCACTATATTCGCCGCCACCCCGAACACTTTCATAGCTATAAAACTCATCAGCACCGCAATCGGCAGCAGACTTGAAATCAACAGCGATGCCCGCAAATTCACAACCATAATGATAATGACAAGGATAGTGATAAGAATTTCAAGCGTCAGAGCCTCTTCCAGCGTACCGATGGTTTCCTTGATTAGCTCAGTTCTATCGTAGAACGGCACGATCGTCAGCTTAGATGTCGTACCGTCCGACAATTCTTTCGACGGCAGCCCTGATGATATTTTATCAATCTGAGCTTTGACATTATTTATAACTTCCAGCGGATTCGAACCGTACCGCGCCACAACTACACCGCCGACTGCTTCAGCGCCTGCTTTATCAAGTGCGCCGCGTCTTTCCGCCGGACCTAATTTTACATGTGCTACATCTTTGATCTTTATGGGTTTATTATCTCTTTCCGCTACCACGCTCAGCTCCAGGTCTTCCTTCTTTTCAACATAACCCAGACCCCTTACAAAATATTCGGCTTCATTGTATTCGATGGTTCTGGCGCCGACATCAATATTCGAATTTTTAACGGCGCGTATCACCTGGTTGATAGTTACATCGTGTCCCTTCATAGCCACCGGATCAAGGTCAATCTGGTATTCCTTGACATAGCCGCCTATGGAAGCCACTTCTGAGACACCCTGCGCGGATGACAGTGCATATTTGACGTAGAAATCCTGGATCGACCGCAGTTCATCGAGGTCCCAACCGCCTGTCGGGTTACCGTCCTTATCGCGCCCTTCCAGAGTGTACCAGAATATCTGCCCGAGCGCCGTAGCGTCTGGTCCGAGAGCAGGCTGCACGCCGTCCGGCAGCGTCCCCGAGGGCAGCGAATTGAGCTTCTCAAGTATCCGCGAGCGGCTCCAGTAAAATTCCACATCCTCTTCAAAAATTATGTAAATACTGGAAAAGCCGAACATCGAAGAACTTCGGATGTCTTTAACGCCCGGAATGCCCAGCAGGGCGGTCGTTAGGGGGTAGGTGATCTGATCTTCCACATCCTGCGGCGAGCGCCCAGACCACTTCGTGAAGACTATCTGCTGGTTTTCGCCGATGTTGGGAATTGCGTCTACCGGCACCGGATCGCGCGGCAGCACGTTAATATCCCACGTAAACGGCGCCGTCACAATTCCCCAGCCGACGAACAACAGCAAAAGCAGCATCGTTACAAGTTTGTTCTCAAGGAAAAATTTTATTAATTTATTTAGCATGTCTTATCCGTTACCTTTTTGATCTATTTTTTATTCAACCTAGTTCTGTTGTTAATATTTAACCTGAATTTCTCTTTAGTGAAAAACAATTATCTGCAACAGCAAGCTTTAGCTTGCTGCAAAATCATAGTTTTTCAACTCCCTTTTCAGCTCCCTTTTCAGAGCCCTTGCAAAGCGCTAAAGCGCTTTGTTGCGTACGCTTAAAAAAATAAATGCTTCCTAATGAATTTGCCGGGTTTAACTTTCTTGAAAATGTCATTTTAACCAATCCCTTCCTACATTCCCATAAAATTACCTTTATATTTACGGGAAATTTAGTTAACGTAATTTTAATATTACCATAAACTTACATCAATGCTCGTGCATGTGTCCTTCGTCATGCATCTCTTCCTCATGCATGCCTTCTTGCTCATTCATCATTTCCATGCCCTGCATCATTGCATCTTTATCCATATATCCTTTGTCGTTCATTTTCCGCATCATCATTTCCATCATACTGCTGTGATTCATCATCATATTCGTAAATTTTTCACAGGTTGCCGGATCTTCTTCACAGACCCGAGACATATCATCAATCATCCTCTTCATGTTACCTTCTTTCATCATAGTCTCCATCATCCCCTCATGATGAATTATCATCTTCCTGCCATGGTCATCCTGCATGACAACCTCCATAAAGTCCATCATATAATTATGATTCTCGGCAATCTGCTTGAACAATTCCTTTCGCCCCTGCTTATCCTGCAGGAACTTTTCCGTATTACCGCTGTTACAGGAAAAAGCAAATAACATCATCCCGCTTAAGATAGCTGCGGACATTGCTGTTTTCATAAATTTTTTCATAAACAACTCCTTATTAATTATTGAAAATATTACAAGTTAATAAATTTAAACAAAGACTGCCATCAATTTTTAATAATATTAATATCTTGGTTATTTATTCCCTTCAATTTTAGATAGTTGTTTTTCAATCAATTAGTTCTCAAAATCCCCAGCAGATCCTTCTCCCATGTCTCCTCGGGATACTCGACTATCCTGCCGATTTCCTCGCCATTTTCCAGCACCACAAGTGTCGGCACCCGCTTCAGGTTATATTTCTCATTCATCCCCGAAGGACATCTCTTCTCCCGATCCACAGCATATATTGGACATTCTTCTTCGCTCATGCCAATTTCATCCATCACTTTCATAATCTTCGGTACTTCCGAGCGGCTGTCCGGGCACCACGAGCCCGCCAATATCAGCATACTGTAATTGCCGCCGTCCATAATTTCTCGTATCTCAGTTATCATGGCTTCATCCGGCTTATAGCTGTTCATGCCGCCTCCGGCTTTCTTAATCCACTCATCGTGTGTTACCTGCCCGTACAGGTAGTCATCATTCTTATTGCCATTAGGCGTTGAACAAGCGGTTATAATCATCATCATTCCCAATATCAAAGCCAGCAGGTTAACGCTCAATTTAATTTGTGACAAATTCATAAAATTCTCCTCAGATTAATCTTTTGAACTTCTTTCATACTCATGAAGTATATTTTTTATCGGGCATTCGCAAAAGTAGATCATGCCATATCTTTTCGCGAACTTGCAATGTTCCGGATCGGGCTCCTTACATTCCAGGAAATCGCTCAAAATCAGCTTTTTCGCTTTGCAGCTATAGTTCGGATCGTCCAGACATTTGAAGTCCTTCGTGCAGCCTGTGATCCTCCTCAGTGTTTCGAGTCTTTTGTCAAATTGATCACTCATGATAATCTCTTAGTAGTTTGTTTATATAATCAGTGCAGAGGTTGACTCTCTTAAAATCCCCCTCATTGAGGGGTGGCACGCCGAAGGCGTGACAGGGCGGATACTCAATTCTATGACAAGAATTACATTGCACCATGAGATTCAACCATATTTTAGCCAACCTCCACACAATTAATTTCCTTTACTCTTTCCTGCAGCATTTCATCAGCTTGCTGCGGGCTTCCTTATTGGCTTTCACGTTGTCGGCGTCGTAACCGGTCATGGAAATCGCTTCGCGAATCTCGTCAACGTCAATCTTCGCCGGATCATATTCGACTGTGGCAAGATCCTTCTTCGGCTCTACCTTAATATCGATAATGCCGTCCTTATCTTTCACACCGCCCTCGATATTTTTCTTACACATACCGCAGACAGCGTTAGTCTCGATCTCAACAGTTTTCGAATCGCCCGCATAGGCAAAATTAGACATGACAAAAATGCCAAGCGCCAGAACAAACATTGCTTTCGTGGATGTTAGTGCTTTCATGATACAACTCCTATATTAGTTTTAAAATACTGTTAAATTATTCGAATTACTTCGAAACGTAAATTGTTTGTTTTCAAGAGATAAAAAGGGAACTGTATCAATGAATGAGCAAGATGTATTCGGTTATCAATTTAAATTAAAGGTATGGTAATATACACTTTTAATTTAATATACTTTAATTAACCGAAAGAATAAATTCACATTGTCAAATAAATCTATTTTGATTTACTCATTCACTGATGTAAAGGTTAGTGTGATTCAGGCAATCATTTGCCCAATGAAGTGCAGAAAGTCAGGGTCGTATGGTTTCGGGACAATTTCTCGCAGTTGTCTCTCTTCCGACCTCTGACTTTTAAGGTTAGTCTGTAATTTTGAATGATCAAAGCCGGTGACATAGGCCACTTCAAGCTTCAGCATCTCGATTATCTTATTAATTTCGATATCCATATCGGACTTAAGGTAATCGGTAGTCTCGAAGCAGCAATCATCGGCAATTTGGGTGTTTTCGGCATGATTCTTTTGTGGCGTATCGTCAGAGCGGCAGTTAGATTCATTTTCCGGCTGCTTTTCTACATGACATGCAGCCGCTTCCATATCATTATCCTGGCATGTGGAACACTCATCATCTGCGGGATGCGCGGGATTCCCCTTCCCATCGAGGATCAGGGAAACATCCGCAGCCTGCTTTTCGCGGCAGAAATGCGAGCCAATATTGATCCCTGTGAAGGAAGCAACAACGCTAACCAGTACTACAACTGTCAATATTTTATTAAGAAATCCTGCCATTTAAAAATATTAATAATTTAGTTTAAATTACAAAACTAATAACGATTGTATATTTATAATATTTGGGCATTATATAAAAGCTCTAATAAAAAAAAATGTCATTCCTGTGAATGTCTTTAGATCCTGCTTTAGCAGGGCAGGAATCCATTCCCCATTATCAAAGGGGGATACAGGGTGTTGTGACAATTCTTCACTCGTAATTCTTAATTCATAATTCGTAATTGAATAAACCCTGCTCTCGTATATTTTCCGAAAAGCTGAACTTTGGTTTATTGATCACATAAATCAGATAAATCATCGAAATCAGCGGTTAAAACTTCGCACTCTTTTAACGCCCAGCTGACTAAGTTGCACTTTGGCTTCTTAATCATAGTAAATCAATCAAGTCACCGGTTTACTTTGCGTTCTTAGCGCTCTTTGCGTGATATTCTCTTAATCCCAGACCAATTCAACTTACAAAATAATGATAACAATCAAATTAATTTTTTTTCTATGCGACCTTAGCGTTCTTTGCGTGAAAAAATTCTTAAATTTAGCCATTAGCCTTTTACCTTTAACCGTTTTCCAAAACCGCACATTTTTTATACTATCCAAAAACCATCCAAATATTATCTCAAAACCATCTCAGGATAATTTCCGGACAGTTTCCTTGTTGTTACATTCCTCTCTTATTATCTTGCAGCCAAAAAACACAAAACGAAGGAAAAATCATGACAAAAACAACAATCCTCATCAACCCAGCGGTTTACCGCTGGGCAGTACAATGGGTCGTTTCCGTGAAAGCTTTGCAACAGCGAGCTTCAGCTCGCTGCAACTCTATTGAAGCATGGTCAGTTTTTCAATTAAAAACTAAAAAATTTAAAATCCTTATAACCCGCAGCCTGCAGCCAGTAACCTGCAGCCTATCTAACCACCGTCAACGTTCTAAGGAACACCTCCCACCTCGTCTGCAAGACCAGATTATAAACACCGGACGGCAGCTCGCCCAGATTCCAAGTAATAATCTTTTCAGACGAGCTATCCTGCTGCCACCTATATTCTCTTAGCTTTCTGCCCTGCAAAAGCAGGATCTAAAGACATTCACAGGAATGACGCATAAATTAACACATCACTCTTACTTCTCTTTCTTCGAGAGGTTCGCGCGAAGGTATTCGTTGTTCATCTGGGCGATTGTGCCGACAGAGATCTCCTTCGGGCAAACCGCCTCGCACTCGTAAAAGTTGGTGCAGGCGCCGAAGCCTTCCTCGTCCATAGTGTTAACCATGGCGAGGGCGCGTTTCTTGCGTTCGGCTCTGCCCTGAGGCAGACGCGCCATGTGGCTTACCTTCGCCGCAGTGAAAAGCATTGCCGCGCCGTTGGGACATGCCGCAACACAGGCGCCGCAGCCTATGCACGCCGCTGCGTCCATTGCCTTGTCCGCACGCTCTTTCGGAACAGGAATATCGTTGGCGTCCGGTGCCGAACCGGTGTTCACGGATACGAAGCCTCCCGCCTGGATTATCCTGTCGAATGCGGTGCGATCAACGACCAAATCCTTTATGATTGGAAATGCCTTCGAGCGGAATGGCTCTATGTATAATGTATCGCCGTCGTTGAATTTTCGCATGTGTAACTGACAGACGGTAGTCGCCGGTTCGGGACCGTGCGCTCTGCCGTTTATAGTCAGTGAGCAGGCTCCGCAAATGCCCTCGCGGCAGTCGTGATCGAATGCAACAGGTTCTTTGCCCTCGTGAATGAGCTGCTCGTTGAGTATGTCGAGCATCTCAAGGAAGGACATGTCTTCTTCGACATTGTCGAGATCGTATTTTACGAAGCCGCCTTTTTCCTGTGGTCCTTTCTGTCTCCAGACAAATAATGTTAGTTTCATTATTTATAACTCCTTACCGCTAATTCCACATTTTCAAATTCGAGTGGTTCGACGTGTCGTTCCGGTTTTTCGCCGACTCCTTTGAACTCCCATGCAGCGACGTGGGTGTAGTCTTCGTCGTTGCGCTTGGCTTCGCCGTCGGGATACTGGTGCTCTTCGCGGAAGTGAGCCCCGCAGGATTCGTCCCGCTCGAGAGCGTCCCATGCCATTATCTCGGCGAATTCCAGGAAATCGGCTACCCGGCAGGCTTTCTCCAGAGCTATGTTGAGGTCTTCGTTTTCGCCGGGAACGTTTACATTTTCCCAGAATTCCTTACGAATTTCGGGTATTTTTTGCAGGGCTTCCTTCAAGCCGGCTTCGTTTCTGGTCATCCCGACTTTGTCCCAGACGACCGCGCCAAGTTCGCGGTGGAACTCAGTCGGTGTCTTTTTGCCATTTATTGAAAGCAGCTTTTTGACTTTGTCGAAAGAGTCCTGCTCAACTTTTTTGAATTCCTCATGCTCGGTGTCAATCTTTTCGAGGTCTGTCCTGGCAAGATAGTCACCGATAGTATATGGTATGACGAAATAGCCGTCGGCAAGTCCCTGCATCAATGCGCTGGCGCCGAGTCTGTTAGCGCCGTGATCGGAAAAGTTGGCTTCGCCGATTACATGCAAACCGGGAATGGTAGACATCAGATTGTAATCCACCCAGAGACCGCCCATCGTATAGTGGGAAGCCGGATATATCCTCATAGGCGTCTCGTAGGGATTTTCGCCGGTAATCCTTTCGTACATATCAAAAAGGTTGCCGTATTTATCTTGAATAGCTTGCTTACCCAATCTGTTGATTGCATCCCTGAAGTCGAGATATACACCGTAGCCTGTCGCGCCGACGCCCCTGCCTTCGTCGCAAACTTCTTTCGCTGACCGCGATGAAATATCCCGCGGCGATAGATTGCCGAAGCTGGGATATTTTCTCTCGAGGTAGTAATCTCGCTCTTCTTCGGGAATGTCGTTCGGGGCGCGGGTTTCGCCTTTTTTCTTGGGGACCCATATCCTGCCGTCGTTTCTAAGGGACTCGGACATCAATGTCAGCTTGGATTGATGCTCGCCGCTGACAGGGATGCAGGTCGGGTGAATTTGGGTAAAGCAAGGATCGGCAAATAACGCGCCTTTTTTGTATGCGCGGTAAGTTGCCGTGACGTTACAAGCCTGCGCATTTGTTGACAAAAAGAAGACATTGCCGTAGCCGCCGGTAGCGAGAACTACCGCATCTCCCCAGTGGGATTCGATCTTCCCTGTTTTCAGGTCGCGGGCAACTATGCCGCGGCATTTTCCATTGATTACGACAATGTCGAACATTTCTTTTCTTGTGTGCATTTTGACGCTGCCTGCATTGACCTGGCGCATCAAAGCCTGATAAGCACCGAGCAGCAGCTGCTGTCCTGTCTGTCCGCGTGCGTAAAATGTACGCGAGACCTGCGCGCCGCCAAAAGAGCGGTTAGCCAGTACGCCGCCGTATTCCCTGGCGAAGGGAACTCCCTGAGCTACGCACTGGTCGATGATCTCATTGCTGACCTGAGCGAGGCGGTAAACATTCGCTTCGCGGGAACGGAAGTCGCCGCCTTTCACTGTGTCGTAGAAGAGGCGCCAGATGCTGTCGCCGTCGTTCTGGTAGTTTTTTGCGGCGTTGATTCCGCCCTGGGCGGAAATACTATGGGCTCGGCGGGAACTATCGTTATAAGTAAATGATTCAACTTTATAACCGAGTTCGCCGAATGATGCCGCCGCAGAAGCTCCCGCAAGCCCGGTTCCTACGACTAAAATTTTGTATTTCCGCTTATTGGCGGGATTGATCAATTTCATGTCGAATCTATGCTTGTCCCATTTGTTCTGTACGGGACCTGAGGGTACTTTCGAATCTAATTTCATACTCCACCTCCGAACAATCCTAATAAAATAGTTATCGGTATCGATATATATCCTAATACAAGCAGAACAGCAAACCAATTACTGAACTTCATCATCCATGGGGTAAATTTATCACCGCTAATAGCGAGTGTTTGGAACATGCTTTGTAAAGAGTGAGCGATGTGAAATCCCAGGATTATCATACCTACGATATATGCTATTGTCGCCAGCGGTTTCTTGAATCCGGCGACAACCATATACCATGCATCGTGTCTCTCAAAGAGGACTTTTTCTTCCGTCACCTTCACCATTTCCTCACCTTCGACTTCTACGACCTCGCCCTGGATATCCTCTGCGGATTTATCGACGAAATAGGAAGCGTTGGCGTCATAATAGTCCGGATGCCCGTAAATTTCGGGATCGGCGACGCCAATTGTAAAGTGCATTAAGTGGTATACGAGAAAGGCAAAGATCATTATGCCTGTCCAGATCATGGTTCTCGCGGAAAATGTCGCTTTAGCGTAGCTTTTCTTCTTGTAACCGACCGGTTTGGCTCCGAGATTAAGCGCTTTTAAGCGTATCGAAGTAATGATGTGCAATATAAGGCAGATAAATAGGGATATCCTTATCAGCCAGAGAAGTTCTCCGAGGCTTTGCAGGAAGTGCGCGTAGGTGTTGAAGACCTCGCGTCCCGCAAACACCTGCAAATTCCCGATCATGTGCCCTGTCACGAACAAAATCAGGAAAAACCCCGTAATTGCCATCACCACTTTGTTTAAAAGCGTCGATTTTAAGATGTTTTTAATTGCCATAGTTCCTTTAGGGGTTTATTGACAAAATTTGTTAATTTATTTATTTTCAATTATTTATTGTAGATTAACTAAATTCATTTATTGTATTGGAAATTTTAAAGGCGGCGGGTTTGAGAAGAATGTGAACATTTTCGGATGAACTTTTATATATATCTTATATTTCAAACACTTACTCAATTTTTTATTACTAACAAATATTATATTATTATTTAAAATCATACAAATAATATTAGCCTGTAATTGGCTATAATATTATTATTTGATAGTTTTCGATATAAAAATTACAAAATAAATTGAAATTTTCAAACAAATAGAACCTAAACTTTAGGATTACTGAAAAACTTGTTTATTTTTGTACTTTTTGATGTGTTTATTATTGAAAAAGTTGTGTAATGGTGGGCTGCAAAAAAGTCGAAGTTAAGAGATTGCTTCGCTGCGCTCGCAAAGACATCAATAAATTAAAGGTTCTTGCGTAAAATGATGAAATCGTAACGGGATAATATAACAGACGAACAGATGAAGGACAAAAGCTCGGTGGGTATATGAAAGAACGCGAACAATGGGGCAGCCGCATAGGACTTATATTTGCGATGGCAGGCAATGCTGTCGGACTAGGGAACTTCCTCAGATTTCCGGTTCAGGCTGCTCAGAATGGCGGCGGCGCCTTTATGATCCCCTATTTTATTGCATTTATTTTGTTAGCGATACCGCTGATGTGGATAGAATGGACTATCGGCAGGCACGGCGGAAAGTACAATCACGGTTCGCTTCCGGGAATGCTGGATGCTATGTGGAATAATCCAATCGCCAAATATTTAGGTGTGTTCGGCATTTTTGTAGCTACCTGTGTGATGATCTATTATACCTATATTGAATCCTGGACTCTGGGTTACAGCATATTTTCGATTTCCAAGGAATACTTCCAGATGACGGATTTCAAGCTGATGGAAGGCTTCCTGAAAAGCTACCAGGGCGAAGATGTCCAAATGGGCTATTTTGACAGCATTTGGACTTCCTACGTATTTCTAATTATTACCGTAACGATGAATTTTTATATTCTCTGGCGAGGCTTGACCGGCGGAATAGAGAAATTCGCCAAGATAGCCATGCCTTTACTGCTTGTTTTCGCAATATTTCTGGCGATATGGACTTTCACGGTTGGGACGCCCGATCCTCACGTCCACCCAGAACGCAGCGTGGGCGCTGGGCTTGCATTCATTTGGAATCCTAATTTTGAACTTCTCACCGATTCAAAAATTTGGCTGGCTGCTGCCGGTCAGGTATTCTTTACACTAAGCGTAGGTATGGGAACACTTCATGCTTACGCCAGCTACCTGCGCGCTGAGAATGATATAGCTCTTAGCGGCTTTGCGACAGCATCATTAAATGAATTCTCCGAAGTTATCCTGGGCGGAACTATAGCAATTCCGATAGCTGTTGCGTTTTTCGGAGTGCAACAGACCCAGTTCATAGCTCAGGAAGGCGCTTATAATCTTGCTTTCGTGTCAATGCCTATTATATTCACCAACATTCCATTCGGTGAATATATAGGTTTCATCTGGTTTTTACTACTGTTTTTTGCGGGAATAACCTCCTCTGTAGCAATGGCGCAGCCTATAATATCTTTCTTAAAAGAGCAGTTCAATTTATCTCACAGACGAGCTACAGTGCTGATCGGCATTGTCATATTTGTCATATTACAAATGCTTGTGTTCTTTACTCAATATGGATTTCTCGATGAGATGGATTACTGGGCGGGCACCTTCGGTCTTGTCATAGTTGCATTTATCGAGACGATAGTATTCGCTTGGATTTTCGGCATGAAGAAGGGCTGGAATGAGCTTAACAGCGGCGCAGACATAAAAGTGCCTAATTTCTTTTATTATGTTATAAAGTATATAACACCGGCATATTTAACTTTCATACTGATTTTCTGGACAATCCAGGACGCTATTCCGACGCTAATGATGGAAGGTGTGCCCGAGGAAGATATCCCCTATCGCTGGCTGGCGCGGGGTCTTATGGTTGCAATTTTTGCAACTGTGGCAATACTTGTACGCATAGCATGGAAAAAAAACAAACCTGTTTACGATTATTGATAATAAATTTTGTTTTTTAAATATTAATATTTTATATTAGCATTTAATACGGATTTGGTGAAAAACCAAATTATCAAACAGTTCTTAAATTTAATATATTATTGTTTAGAAAGATAGAAAATTATACTAAAAGAGCGTATAAAATATTAGACGAAACAGCAGCGGTATGGAACAGGAACTAACATTGGAAGGTATAATATTCATGGCATTTGGCTGGATTTTTGTGTTATCGATGATAACATTTAGCATGTGGAAAGTCTTACGTACAGGTAACAGACTTGACGTCAATGATGATACTACAGAAAAATAATATAGATATAATATGTGTTTTTATTATAATCAATTTTAATTATTTAAACTACTGAAAAATCAATTCCGTACATCAAAACTTTTTCATAAGTTCCTTTTTAAATAATTACAAATCCATTTAAAGTTATTAGAGCTTAAAATAATTTTTTTTCAAATACATCTCTGGTTTTCTGTAAAATTAATTGTATGAATCAACCATTTTTTTTATTATATTCATAATAGCCGGAACAAAAAAAACGGGACTGAAGAGTGAACAGAACAAAAGTAAATAAAAAGGTATATAAGAAGAAGCAAAGGAAAAATCCTAATGTCGTCAGGTTGAACAAATTCCTGTCGGAATCAGGCGTATGTTCAAGACGAAAAGCTGACAGGCTGATAGAGCAGGGACACGTGAAAGTTAACGGAAAAGTCGTTAAAAGATTAGGAACTCAGGTTAAGAGATCGGATAAGGTGGTTGTAAAGGGAGCACCTGTTAAAGAATATACCAGACCGATCTATATAATGCTTAACAAGCCTAAGAATGTTATAAGCACGACTAAAGATGAAAAAGGGCGCACAACTGTAATTGATCTAATTAAAGTCAAGAGAAAAATATTTTCAGTAGGGAGGCTTGACCGTAATACTACCGGAGCTCTTATCCTGACAAATGACGGGGCGCTCGCTAACAGGCTTATGCACCCAAGTTATAAGGTAGAGCGTACGTATTTAGTTAAACTTGATCGCAAACTTGAATTTGACGATGCCCAAAAGATAGCGGATGGAATTGAATTGGAAGATGGAAAAACATCTCCGTGTAATGTTATAATTAATCCTGAAGACAGAACCAAAGCTTCCGTAACACTTTTCGAAGGACGAAACAAGGAAATACACCGTCTGTTTACAGCACTGGGATACACCGTAAAGCAGCTTGACAGGAAATTTTATGCAGGTATATCAGTGTCCGGTTTAAAGCAGGGCGAATACAGATTCCTTAAGAACAGAGAAATCAATAAAATAAGAAAAATTGTCGGACTTAATTAAATTTATTCCGGACATGTCAAAATATTATAATAATTGATACAGATTTTATTGACGTAAGTTTTTGTAGAAAAATGAAGCTGCGCTATAATATGTCCTAACCTCCCGCAGACTAATCCTCCTTAACCTGCGGGGTGTAGGAACAAAGCTATCTTAACTCACTTTCCTTTCTCGGGATTATCTTCCAGCTTTTCGAGCTCTTCCAGATTCTTTAACTTCATTTTTCTTGACATTTCCAGAACTTTCTCCAAGTCGAGATCGCCGAAAATATTGATCAGAATGACATTATCATTTTCGTATGACAACAGCAGCAGTTCATTGATCCTCTCGCCCTGCTTCTTGATCACAATCTTCACTTTTTCATTTTCCTGCTCTACATTCAACAATTCCTGGAAATGATGCAGAGGGATCGTGCTCACAATCTCATCGTAGAAGCTTTTAGCCGGTCTCATATCCTTCTCGTACTTGTACTCAAGGATGCGCAGCCCTTTGATGCCTTCGACGACGCTCTTTTCGGTGCCTTCCTCGAACAAGTCGGAAGCCAGCCTAAACATATCCTCATTGATAACGACGGTGGTTATGCCTTCCTTGCCGGAATATTTGCCAAAGATCTTGTCGATCTCCCGCGATTGGGCATTTGCTATGACCGGCACTATAAGAAAAATGAAAATTATAATGTAGTAAAGGTTTCTTTTCATAAATCACCTTGACTTTGTTTATCTTTGAAAACTTTGTTAACGCTCTCATTGATTTTGGATACTTCGCTGCAGTGCTTTACACCTAAGTTCATTTTCTGCGAGACGTAGAACAGCGCTGCCCGGGTAGTCTCGTATGCAGCTTCGGGATTATCGTAAGTGTTTTGCAGCGCGGGCTCATCATCGTAAATGAAAAAGTAGGCTGCGATAACTATGACTATCGTTGCCGCTACCGCCGATATGCTGTACCACATCGATTTTCTCTTAGTTTCCAGTTTGATGGTTTTCGCCTCATGAGAATCGGAAGTATTTTCTTCATCAAGAGATTTCATCAGACGTTCCTCGAAATCCGGCGTTTCGATATATTCCTCGGCGGCGTTATTATAGTAGAGGAACTGCGCCTTGAGCGCCACCAAATGCTTTGGCACCTCTTCTTCCAGGAAGTAGTTCCTGAGCTTCTGTTCCTCTTCGAGAGAGGTATCGCCCTCGAGATATTTCTCGATAAGATTTTCAATATCAGTTGTATTCATAATTATAAAGCTCCTTTAATTTATCTCGTACATTTCTTCTTGCTCTCGAAAGATTTACCTTGATTATATTTTTGTTATAGCCGGTGATCTCAGCAATATCGTCGTAAGAATATTGCTCGATGTCGCGCAGATGTATCACCTGCTTTTGCTTTTCCGGCAGATCATCTATGATTTTCCTTATTTTTCGGTCAATATCTTTCATATCCGCCATTCTTACCGGGTTATTTCTGCTGGATTCAGTTATGTTTTCGTTCAATTGCACTGTAGTTACCTTGTTTTCTCTCATTTTGTCGATGCACAAATTCCGGGTCACAGTCATAGCGAACGCATCCAAATTATACTTGGATTCGAGCGTATAGCGTTTCTGCCATAGTTTTAAGTACACTTCCTGGACAGCATCTTCAGCGTCCTCGTGATTTTTCAGCAGTCTCACCGCAAACCTGAAGAGTTTGTCCTTCAGAGGTAATATTTTTTCTAAAAATTCCTTCTTATCCATGCCCCGGGCGAATTTGTTCATATTAACCGGTTTTTTGTCGTCTCAAACATTTATGACGTAAATAGTTTCCAAACGTTACACATTTAGAATCATAATTAACATTATATATAGGGTTATAGTTATGGATATTTTTCTCATAGTTTAACGTGATTGGTTATTGATAGGAGTAAAAGGTAAAAGTTACCATATATCAAAGATTTATCATTATTTATGATGAAATTTATTTTGATGGCTCACTCAGTATTAAAAAACATATATAAGGATTTAGAAAAAAGTTTTGTTAAGACCGCATCATCCAAACCACTGCAACAGCATGCTTTAGC
>CAZXYS010000026.1:33833-61861 GCA_964645005.1 uncultured Hyphomicrobiales bacterium
TGTTGCAAAAAGGAAATGATATAATATGTCAAAAAAAAGTTTTGTTAAGACCGCATCATCCAAACCACTGCAACAGCATGCTTTAGCTTGCTGCTAAACAGAATTCTCTGACTTATTGCAAAGCGCTAAAGCGATTTGTTGCAAAAAGGAAATGATATAATATGTCAAAAAAAAGTTTTGTTAAGACCGCAATGATTTTGTAATATTGGTTTGTCATTAATGTAACTTTTCTGCGAAATTTCAGTATAACTTTTTAAAAATCACTAATCCGGCAAATTGAATTGAAAATAATTTTGAAATATCTGGTCATATTAATTTTAGTTTTATTTCCTGCAAGAAGTTACGGGCAGTTCTTTGCCGGCGCCGGCGCTAATTATATGCTGCCGTTCGAAGAACTTGACGAGACTAATGATGCTTCGATGGGATTCAACCTGAATATCGAATCCAGGAAATTCTGTAATCTCTGGTACGGCATAAGAATAGACTATATCGATCTGCAAGAGGAAGATGAAATCGACACTTTCTATGTGGATGCCATATATTTCTCGCCGACCGTCAAATACAATTTCACGAAATCTGACTGCTATACCGGCAATCCGCAGATATTCCTGCAAGGGATGCTGACTATCAGCTCTATCGGCGGAAAAGATAGAGCTAACAGAATGGGGCTTGGCGGCGCCGCAGGCGCAGGTGTCGGCGTTCCGTTCGCACTGTTCAAAAAGTGCTGGTCGGTGGATTTCAGTGTGCTGTATTCGGCGCCGAATTTTATTGCAAGGGCGGACGAGCGTCCGGTGTTTGATTTAGTTATTATGAGTTTAAATTTGAATATTGGGTTATAACAATATTAGTTATTAATTATATTTTGAAATAAACATAATTTTATAAAAAATGTATTTTAGAAAATACAAAATTACATTACTTATTATTCTTACGGCTCTGGTTTCCGGCGCCTGTTCCAGCTTTCAGCGTATGGATGATGCGGTTCGAATTAAACCGGAAGAGTCGAAGAAATATATAAAACATCCGAAGAGCGGCGACCTGCGCAATGGACAAACCCTGCGTGGCACTGTTATCAAGGTGCAGGTGACTTCCCTGCCGGATAGCTGCCCCATTACGCCGGAAACCGAGTACACGAGCAAAGCTTCCGTCGTTTTTCTCGATGAAAATGTTCCGGCTATCAAAGAGAATTACGAATATATTCCAATGGAAGTTGTAGAGCAGGTGAAGGATTTCACGGATGTTGCGGAAAACCGGTACGGCAGTATAAATGTTTTCGAGAATTATAATGATCCCGAGAAGGTAAAACGGCTGCGGGAAGTGCCCGTGGACAGCATTGTCGTCGATACCTGCTGTCCGTGCAAATGTGTTCCATTCAGGATGGATATGAGCATGGATATGAAGCTGGCGCTCGATCTGAACTGCGTCGAGCGCGATTTCAAGTGGTATTTTGCTGAGATTCGCGGCGCTTATGCAATGTATAATGATATGCTCTCGAATAATGAGACACTCGGCAGAGACGGCTATCCATTCGAACTGGCTGCGGGATTCAGGCTAGGCGGATTGAAGGAATGGGGGATTGGTTTGGCGTATTCGTCGGGGATAAAGTCGTATAATTCATTCAAAGGAGCGGAATATCTGCGACCGGTGGTCATGCTGCACGGCAGGTATCAATCGCCGAAGGACAGGTTCCTCGGGCTGTGCATGCGACCATTCGGATATATGCAGTTCGGACTTACAATTGACGAATTGTCGGTCTCGCTGCTGGATTTCAATTTAAACACGGAATGCAAAGACTGCCGCAAGCATATTAAAGACCTTGAAGCGCAGAATGTTATCCCCGATCTTGATTTCTCGATGCCGCTGTCATTCGGCATTGGCTTTGGATTTGACATTCCGGTTGTTCCCGATGTGGATCTGTCATTTGATGTGGGTTTTCGATCTATAGGCTTCGGGGAATCGGTGCAGGCAGCAGGTTTCGGGAATGTTCCGTCGCTGCGCCGAATTAATATGATGATTTTCAGATTTGGATTGACCATTTAATTTTAAAACTTATGAATATTAAAAAATACATATTGACTCTGATTCTTCTTACGGTGCTCATGGTTTATTCCTGTGGTGAGTGCGGGCTTGTGGAAGCCGAGTACCCCTGCCGCGTCAGGGAAGCGACCGTCACACGCTTCGATCCGCGGCTGGAAACCGATAATGATACGACTTACTTCCCGGTGCCGACGTATTCGATCCATACTTTCACTTTTCCCAGCGATAATGCGAGTTCCGGTGTACTGTCGAATGATAACCGCTTCGATGAGAACAAGTTTCTCGATCAGTATATCACTATAGCGCAGAGGGAAGTCACCCTCAACAGGGGAGAATTTCTCGTGAAGCTGGTCAGCTTCCAGCCGCCGAATAATGACATTGTCGGCGATCTGATGGTGATCGCTGTTGATTCAACCGCCTCGCCGATGACTGCGCGGCTCAGGTTTTTCGGCAGTCTGTCGCGCTTCCCGGATGATTTCCTTTCGGAAAATGCGAACAGATTTTGTAATGAATATTTGCCGAATTACCGCGAGCAGGATGAGGACTATAAAGAGATCAGCAGCCGCGCTTCGCGATATGGGCGCAATCTGACGAATGCGGTTTCCGAGAGTTTCGATACGACCAATATCGTTGTCGTAAACAGCGCAGGCAGGGATGTCACCGGCGCCCGCTACGATGATGTCCCACAGAATGTCATCGACGATCTGCTCGCCAGCCAGACGGAAGCTATCGATGTGGTCGTCACGCCAGGCGAAGTCTATTACTACAAGGCGCGCAACGGCAAAGAATTTGCGGTGGTGATAGTTGACATCCATGCAGGACGCTTCCCGCCGCACCTGAAGCGAGTGACAATCAAGTTCTCTGAGCTGCGGGGGGCTAAGAAGGAGGAGTGTCCTGATTAACCACCCCCTAACCCCACTCCTTGATAAGGAGGGGAAATAAGAGGAGAAGGGGGGGATGGGGATCAACCGCAGGATTAACCCTGCGGTTGATTTGAACAATTGTTTTGAGCAGTTGATTTGAACGGTATATAATCGATTAAGCAGGATGTTTCAACAGAGAATAACAATTATTTGTAATTATCTGTAACAGCAAGCTTTAGCTTGCTGCAAATTCGAAGTTAATCAGTTTCCCTGCAAAGCGCTAAAGCGCTTTGTTGCATACGCTTAGTTTCCCTGCAAAGCGCTAAAGCGCTTTGTTGCATACGCTTAGTTTCCCTGCAAAGCGCTAAAGCGCTTTGTTGCATACGCTTACATACATAAATGTTTTCTATTTAATTATTTGAGATAAATAACATATTCAAAACATGACAGTTAAATTTAAATATTATCTTATAATTTTCATGAGCATCCTCGCAATCGGTTGTAGTCAGCCTAAGCAGGTGATTCCGCCGGGGAATGTCGAGCGGATAAATACTGAGATGGATGATACAGCGCCGTCGCAGAAAACTACGGTGAAAAGTAATGTAAATCCCTGCTATGCCGAGTTTGATGCAGAGATGGCGCCGGACAGCGTATATTCTTCCGAGCAAATTCTCGAAAAGATGATCGGGAAAAAGACTGTCGAAAATGCGGGGGCTCTGAATTACATTGCCAAAGATCATGGTTTCTTCTCGATTTCGCATCCGCCGGATCTTATATCTTCGCAGGTGCTGGAAATCCCGTTGAGCGGGGCTGTCGGCGGTACCGATATTTTTGAATTTGATTTCGCCGAAGGGGAATACAAATACAAAAATCCCGGCGAGCCCGTGAATACTAAAACATGGGACTCGCACCCGTTCGCCGTGCAAAGCGGGTCCGGCAAGCTGCTGCTGATCTGGTCTTCCGACCGCGCGGATTATGTTTATGGGCAAGGCTCGCCCTTCCTTAATGAGAAGCGGGTAACCGAGCTTGGCGACACGGTTTACGGGAATTCTGATCTGTACTATGCTTTCCGCGAAAATGGCGAATGGGGAAAAGTCCATAATTTTTCCGAAATTAGCGATGATATAAATTCCGGATTCAATGACGAAACACCACATCTGTACTGCCTTTGCTATAATACCGTGCTGCTGTTCTCGTCGAACAGGGATTCCTCGGTCGCAGGCGATTATGATATTTTCAAAGCGGGCATCAGTATCGATTTTGATAATGAAAAAATTGCCCAAACCTCGCCGGTACAGCCGCTTGCCCGCGGCAAAGATACAATCAATACCGAGGCGAAGGAATTTTTTCCCTACATACCTGCCCCATACCCCGAAGGCAAGAACACCCGACCCGATATTTACTTCGCGTCCGACCGCTATCGTGAGAAAATCCAGCTTAGCGGCAAAAAATTTATGCAAAATATAGGCGGCAATGATATTTACAAGTTCTCGACTGATCTTGAATGCCGCCCGCCAAAGATCACATACAACGTCGAGATCATTGATGCCCGAAATCCCGCCAGAGAAGTCCGCCAGCCGGTGGTCGAATTGCGGGAAGCGGGTTTGCAGCCGGACAGCAAAGGCAAACTGCTCGAAAAATCGAAAGAGAATCCCGCTCAATTCCAGCTTAAGCCCGGCGTAAAATACCAGGTCTATGGCGGCTCGCTGTACGATAAGATAGAATGCAAAGGGCAGGACAGCGTTCTCAGCCATTATGCGGATACGAGCATTGTGCATGCCGAACCGCTGATCAGTAAACGTGATACAGTGATTGAAAAGGATTCGATCATTGCGTCCAATGTCGAAATCGTCCATGACACTATCATTACTGAGAAATCCTTCCACAAAGATAAACTGGCGGAAGTGACGACGGATGCGAATCGCTCGATTCAGTCCCTGAATATGGCAGGCGACTCGATAGATGTCGTATTCCGCGAGATAAACCGACGCGAGAAGTTCTGTGGCGGCGATACGATCACGGTCGAACGGCAGACTACTGCCATCGATACCATCCCTCAGTTCGACACTCTCTATATTCGGAATACCAGAGAGCTTGCGCTGTCCGGGTTGACCGACGAGCGCGGCTTCATGCAGTTCCGCCCCGAGCAGGACACGACGATCGATGATAAGATCAATATCTTCCCGCGCTATTACCGATTTCCGCCGTGCAAGTGGGAATATATCACTCATCTGGCGGATTACCGGCGGAATGTGCCTTATTTCCAGACGGGCTTCTGGGAAGTCAACACTACCGGGAATCTGCAGCGGCACCTGCGGCTCGTGGAGTCCGAAAAGTATGACGATGCCTCGTTTATCGAGCTGCACCCGAAGAATCAGTATTTCGGCTACAAGCGCCGCGGCTACAGCGAGGAAAAGAAGGAAGCCCGCCGCGCTAAACGCCGGAACAGGATCTGGGAATACCGCGAGTTCGCCGAAGCAGTCGATCGTAATCTGCAGATCATTGCCGGCGAGATTACCGATGTTATCCTGCCCGAGTTTGTAGAGTTGACCGAGAAGGCAGGTATCGAAGATAACCGCCTTTTCATTCAAATCCATAGCTATAGCGACATCCGCCCTGTCGAGAAGGGTGCTTCCCTCGGCGAAAAACAGGTCAACTATATTTCGGCAACTTTCGATAATGCTGCGAATGAAGTCGAGACCGAGAAGGTGTCGATCATGCCGGGCGCTTCGCTGGTCGGCGAAGAGAATGAGACTCTGTCCAATCTGCGCGCTTATTACGGCTACCGCGAGGTGCTGCGCGAGCTGAAGCAGGACAGCCTCTTTATGGATTTCCTGCAGCGCGGCGAGGCGTTGCTGCCGGACGAAGTTTCCTCGGAAAGCGAGTTTAAATCTCAGTTTGCCGAAAAGAAGATCATCTTCCTCATAAAGGGCATGAAGATCGATCCCAAGAAAAAGTACAAATACGCAGGCTACATCGGCAAAGAGGAAGATTTCTCGGCGTTGGATCCGGTGCGGCGCATTAATGTCATCGTCAACCGTAAGGAGTTTGTCGATGGGAGAATAATGAGCACGCCGTGTTGCTCGGAGACGCCGGAAAGACCATAAATGGCTTGCAGGCTTTATTATTTCTCACGCCAATAGCGCGAAGGGCGCATATTAAGATTCAAGAATTGATAATGACGCTGGATCGTCAACTATGGCATTCCAACGCTGGAGCGTTGGAATGCGGGGAGGTTAAGGTTACTGGCTGCGGGTTACGTGCTAATGGTCACAGGTGTTAGGTTGAATAGTTTTAAGTTCTAAGTTTTAAATTAATAACTTGATTTTATCATTATTTCTCTTTGTCTTTTTTGCTTAGAATTTTTATATCTTCCTTATCGATTTTTCTTTTCGACGCTTGTTTGGCTTTTAGAAGGTCATCTTTGGATATTACATTAAGCGGAACCTCTTTATAATACTCTACAAGCTTGTTTCCCCATGCTTTTTTAAATTCGAGTCCGGGAATAGTTGTAAAGCAATCTACTTTAATCTTGTCATTAAAAATAGTGATTGGGTGGGATACAATATCAATGGCGTCAGTCATATCCGCAGTACCAAAATTGGCTTCCTTAAGCGCTTCCAATAGTCTTCCGGCATTTATATCAGTTTTTTCTATGAAAAGATCCAGATCAAAAGTAGCTCGCGGAACCCCATGAAAAATCGCTGCGATACCACCAATAACAACATACTTGACATTATTCCTTTTCAAGCACGTGAACAGTTCTCTCAAATTGCTCAGCATAGCGTTCCTTCACGATATTGGGATTAATTTCCATTATCAAATCGACATACTCGAAAAACACATCTAACCTTTCTTCAACGGTAAGCGATTGAAACCACTTCACCTTTTCCTCGAAATTCTCGTCCGCTAAATCGTGCGATATCCGCTTTATTTCGCTCTCATTCATCTGTATTTGATGTACTTTTTTTGACTTAATAAGAAGAAAAATTGGTAGTAAATTTTATGTTTATGAGAATAATTATCTTCTTTTTATTAATTCTCTCACGCCTTCAGCGAATTCAGAAACTCTTCCGACACCTTCAGGTGCTTCTCTATATCATTGGAAATGAGGTCTATGCCGAGATCCTGCAATTCATTGAACGATTCCACGAGTATCTGCCAGGAATCGTCATGCCCGAGGTCGTCGCTGAATTTACCTTTGTAGAAATCAGCGCCGTTGATCTCGCTCAGCAGCCCGGCAAAACTCACTGATGCCACCAGCTCTCGATGATTAGACAATTGCGACGGAAACGGATAATGCGAGATTACGGTTCTCAACTCTTCCGGCAGCCGCCAGAGATAAGCTATCTTCTCGCCGACCTCAAGGTGATCTGTGCCGAAAACACGCCGCTCAGCCTCGAAGTCAGGCAGTTCGTTTTCTTCGATCTGTTCGATAACATTAAGGTATTTCCCCATGTCGTACTGTATCATAGCCAGCTTGCCGATCTGATGCAGCAGCCCGCCAATAAACTCTGTCTCATGGTATGAGGCATTCACCTTCTTCGCTATATCTTTTGCAATTGTACCCGTCGTCGAAGAATGGTACCAGAACTTGTTCATGATCTCGGTAGCGCCCTTTTTCCTGCCAAGCCAGAACTTCGAAAATATGGACACACCAAGAACAATATTAGTCAGCTTACTGAAGCCGATCATCATCACTGCTTGCTGCAGGTTGTTTATCTCGCGCCGAGTGCCGTAAATCGGTGAATTTGCCACTCGTAGCAGCTTTGCTGTCAAAGACGGATCTTTCTCAATAATGCCTGTGATCTTTTGCAGATCGACTTCTTCCTCTTCAAGCATCTGGATAAGTTTTGTTGCCACTGAAGGCAGGGTAGCCAGCTCTTTAAAATTAGTAATATTATCAACTATGGACATATATAATTTCTCATATTATTTGATGATATTTTTTCAATATAATATAATATTTTGAAATTTAAAATTTTTATTCTTCTTTATAAATGCCAAATGCTTTTTCATCATAGATATCTCTTGTGATATCAACAAGTTCGTCTTCCGGTACCTGGTATAAAAGCGAATATTTCTCTATTATAGGCTTAAATGCTTTGTTTTTATCCGAAAGCCCATGAAAATAAAGAAGTACCAATTCATAATTTGACAACTGAGAAAGTGACAAACTAATATAAAATTCCTTATTTTTCAAATTTGATTGATCTATAAAATTGAATAAAGTGAACAAAGTCCTGAAATAATGTCCGAGATTCGCCTGATGCTCCTCGAAGAACACCCGAAATGAATATTCCACCAGCAGCTTCATTGAATCCGGTGTGAAATCCTCGGGCGTAACTTTTTCGAAGGAAAAATTAAAAACTTTTTTAAAGATTTGATAATATTCCACAAAGCAGTCTCTTCCGGTATATTTTTTGGCAGCTTCCTCGCTTTCATTCTCGTAGTCGCGCACTTCTAACTCTATCGTTTCAACTATTTCCGTATGCAGCGAAAGCAAATTGAAAAATGTACTTTCAAATGTCTGCACCTCAATCATCTCATTTTGCCGCTTCGACTGCTCGGTCTGCTCGATAATCTCATGCCGCTGCAATTCAAGCTCATGACGCTGCATACGAAGCTCAGTTCTCTGGAAGCGCAGCGCTTCATAGAACAGAGTTACGCCTGCAAGAGCCCAAAGCGACCCCACCAGACCGCCTATATACTCACCATATTCGCCAAACAAATCTTTGAATTCCGGCAGAATATTCGTGAATGAATAGATGGCAGTTATAATGATGATTAAAAACAAACCCGACCAAATCAGGAACATTGCTATTCTCTCGTAAGAGATAGCCAGTTGTTTCGAGGTGTCGTCACTTTTGTTAGTGTTGTCCATATTCACGGAAACGATAATTTAAAAAATGAAAGACAATACAAATATATAAGAAATATTATAGCTTAAAAATAATAAATTTTTATAAAGTGAAATTTAATTCGTAAATAGAAAAAGAAAGTTGTTTAATAACAAAAAGAATACCAAAAATCAATAATAAATTTAAGATCACGTAAGTTGTTTATATTACTGAAAATTCATAAATTTAAAATTCTGAAAATTGAAATAAAAAGAATAGTAATAGATTATGAAAGCAGCAAAATTTGGCGGCACTTCGGTGAAAGATGCCGAAGCTCTCGGGAAAGTTCTTGATATTGCGAGTAGGGAAGAGGATAAGACCCTCATCGTAGTATCCGCTTTGTCCGGTGTAACGAATCTTCTTACTGATATCATCAATTTCCTCAGAAGCGGCAAAGCACCCAAAAAAGCCGTCATCGACAAATTATTCGACCGCCATTCGGACTTGGCGGAAAATTTAGGTATAACACATGAAGTTAATGAATTCATCGACGACAAAAAATACGAATTCGAGCAGCTCATCTATGCTCTGGACACCCTCGGCGAAACGAGCCCGAAATCCATGGACATGATCCTCAGCTTTGGCGAAATGCTCTCATCGAATCTCATCTACCATTTTTTGAAGAAAAACGGCTTGAAAATAGCCTATCTCGACGCCCGCAAAATAATAAACACGGATGCCAAACATACCGAAGCCAATATTGATCTTGAGAAAACCACAGTCAAGATCAATAACATCTGTGTGCCGCTGTTCGACGATTTCGACATGGTGATAACGCAGGGCTTCATCGCCGCCGACGGCGAAAACCGCACAACTACTCTCGGCAGAGGCGGCTCGGATTATTCCGCGTCAATCATAGCGTCGATTATAGGCGCAGACACGCTCGATATTTGGACTGACGTTGACGGCATCCTCACCTCAAATCCCGCTATCGTCGATAACACGCTGCTAATCAAAAGACTTTCCTACACGGAAGCATCAGAGCTTGCTTTCTTTGGCGCAAAGGTACTGCACCCGAAGACCATCCTTCCCGCCGTGCAGAAAGAGATACCCGTTTACATCAAAAACACCTTCAGAAGCCAACTCCGCGGCACAGAGATCAAGGGCTTCCGCAGCGCTAAAGAAATAATCAAAGCGGTGACCTTCCGCAAGAATATCTCTGTGATAAACATTTACTCGAACAGAATGCTCGGCGCGCACGGCTTCCTCTCGAAGGTCTTCGAAGTATTCAAAAAACATGAAACTTCCGTCGATGTTGTCACTACGTCCGAGGTCAATATCTCTCTCACCATCGACGACGACAGCCATCTCGACAAAATCCGGGCGGAACTGGATAAATTCGCCGAGATAACGGTACATCCAGACCTCGCTCTGATAGCGGTGATAGGGGAGGGGATCAAGAACACCTCGGGCATTGGTTCTCGTTTTTTCAAGGCGATGGAAGGCATCAATATTTACATGATCTCGCTCGGCGCTTCGGAAGTGAATCTGAGTATCGTCGTTTCCGAGGATGACGTCGAAAAAGCCGTACAGTTGCTTCACGAGGAATTCTTCAGCAAAGATATGGACAACGAAATTTTTGAAAAAATAAATTAAGAGGTAAAATAAATGGAAAAAATTGCCGGCTGCGACATTCGCGCTCTCGCTGAAAAATATGGAACCCCGCTATATATCTATGATAAATCACGCTTTATCGAAAATTACAACAGGCTGAAATCCGTCTTCGACAATTATTATCCCAAAACGAAGATACATTTTTCCGTGAAAGCCAACAGCAACATCCACGTGCTCAACGTCTTCAGGGAAGCGGGTGCAGGCGTGGACTGCTCTTCGCCGATAGAGTATCTGCTGGCTCGCAAAGCCGGTTTCGACCACGCCGAGATTCTCTACACCGGTAACTACGAGGCGGTAGAAGAGTTCAGCGAGATTGATATTGACAAGATCAAAGTCAATCTCGACGACATCAGCTCTTTCCGCCGCATCATAAAAGCCGGCAAGCCCGGAATTATTTCTTTCAGAATTAATCCCGGTATAGGCAGGGGCGGCTTCGAAGGCATCACCACTGCCGGCACAGATGCGAAATTCGGCGTCCCCTACGAAATGGCGCAGGAAGGCTACAAACTGGCGAAAGACGCAGGCATAAACCGTTTCGGCATCCACATGATGACCGGCTCGAACAATCTTGAGCCCTATTACTTCGCCGAAATCACCGACAAACTGATGACCATAGCGGGCAGTGTCTTCCAGCAGCTCGGCATAAAACCGGAATACGTCGATATCGGCGGCGGACTCGGCATCCCGTACCAGGAAGGCGAGGAAGAGCTCAACGTGGACAGAATGGCAAAGCTCGTCAGCGACACCTTCCGCGAGAAGTGCGACAAATACGGCTTCGGCGAGCCGGAACTGCTGCTCGAGCCGGGGCGCTATCTTGCTGCTGACGCGGGTTATCTCATTTCACGAATAACCGGCGTTAAGAAAAGCTACAAGACTTTTGTCGGTATCGATTCCGGCATGAACACGCTTATCCGCCCTGCTTTGTACGGCACTCGCCACCGCGTCCACGTTTACGGCAAGCACGAGAACGAGGATCTGGTCAGCCTTTGCGGTCAGGTCTGCGAGAACTCGGACATCTTCGCCCGCAACATTCCATTCCCCCGCGTGGAAGAGGGCGACCTGGTGATCTTCCGTGATGCCGGCGCTTACGGCTTCGTAATGGCTTCGAACTACAACAACCGCCTGCGCCCTGCGGAAGTGCTCGTCGATGGTGAAAGTGATAAACTGATAAGAAGAAGGGAGCGGATAGAGGATTTGATGGGGATGTATGAGATATAAAGTGAATTATGAATGACTGGATAACCATATTAACCTTCTACCAGCCCCATGAAGCGCATGTGGCTGCCGGATATCTCGAAGACAATGGAATAGAGACATTTGTCAAAGATGAGATTACCGCGCAGTTGCAGGGATATATGTCAAATGCCATGGGTGGTGTGAAGCTGCAAGTCAGAGAATCTCAACTCGAGAAAGTGCTGCCGCTTCTCAGAGAGGTCGGCTGCGTTTCCGAAAAAGATTTTAGCAATTATAAAGCAAGCACGGAAGATCACAGCAATAAAAACCATTGCCCTTACTGCAATTCTAATAATGTTAGAAAAATAAAAACCGGGAATATTATCACAAAATTAGTTAAATTTTTCACTGGTGAAATGCCATCGAAGTCAGGGAAATCCTTTGTTTGCAAGGATTGTCGTAAGCAGTGGTGAACTTGTATAGTTTGGTTTTAAAAAAGTAGAAATTGTATGTATTGATATAAATAGTTAAGATTATAGATTTGTTGAATCGTATGTTATTTAAGATTTTAATTTAATATATAGTACTTTAATGAAATATTATTTTGTAGATATTAATCCAAAAATTACTGATGCCTGGAAGAAAGTATTTGAAGGTATTGACTCTGTTGAGGTCAGGAATCAATCGATTTTTGATCTGGAAAGTGATGCAATAGTGAGTCCCGCAAATAGCTTTGGTTTCATGAATGGCGGGATAGATTTTGCAATTTCAAAAAAATTGGGATGGCATATTGAAAAACGACTTCAAAAAATAATAAGAGAAAAGTATTTTGGCGAACTTTTAGTTGGGCAGGCGGCTGTTGTCGAGACTGACAACCCGAAATTTCCGTTTTTGATATCAGCGCCAACTATGAGAAATCCAATGACTATTCTGCACACGCCCAATGTTTACCTGGCTATGAAAGCAATACTAACTTTAGTAAATTATGGGATATTCGAAGATAAAACACCAATAAATAAACAAATTAAGACCATAGCGATACCGGGTTTGGGGACCGGAGTAGGACAGGTCCCGCCGTTAATAAGTGCCCGTCAAATGAGAATAGCATGGGAAGACGTTAATAATGAAAAATTCAAGTCGGAAGAGGGGTGGAAAGAGATGCGGTCGAACTATGCATATTTTTTTACACATGATGAGAAGGATTTAGATTATGATATACCTTGAGAAAAATAAGAGATTGCTATTAAGATATTCAAATCTGATATCTTAAACCAACACCTAATGGCTAATGTTGATTATCAGTATAACTGCTGCAAATTGATTATTAACAAAAATAATCTCTGCGAGGAATTCTTCGACCTGAAAACTGGGATTACCGCTGAAATTCTATAAATTATTCAAGTTATGTATTCCAATTGGGCATAATTGGCGATCTTTCCTAATAATATGGAAGCAAAAGCTATCTGCCCGCCGCCATAAAAAAAATAGAGCCGATCCACACAGAACCGGCGCTATTATAAATTTATTTCTCTACCGACTATCAGCTATTAGCTGCGGGGGAAAGCTGCGGTATATATCTTTCCGCCATCGCAAAGCCGCCGAATAATACGACAGTATAAGCCATATTGCCGAACAGAGCATTTCTGAAGAACGGCAGCGCGTTAGTATAGCACAGAGTCAATCCGCTTAGGTCGAGCGTGTACATACCCGACAGCAGCCATACGGAAAAGTTGGTTACCACGAAAAACAGCACCGACCCGCCAAGCGAAGCCAGGACAATTCTGCCGGGAGATTTTTTCTGCCGCAGATAAAATCCAAGCGCTACAACTGCCGCAAAGCAAAGGTAAACCGCAAACATAGATGAATGTAATCCGAAAAACAGATCGCTAATGAACATTGCCGCAATCGGCAGTGCAAACGCCAGATTTTTATTCCCGATATATGCGCCGCCGAAAAGAGCCATCGCTAAAAGTGGTGTTACATTCGGGGGGTGGGGTAGTAATCTCGTTACTGCCGCCAAAGCTATGATCCCAACTATGGCTAAATTTCTTGTGTTTAGTATTTGCTTCATACCATTACTCAAATTTTAATTCAACTTACTTTATTTAACTAACTAGGTTACGAATTTAAGCATTTTTCATTAAAATTCCTACTTTGAGATCAAAAAGACTTACGAAATGCAGTTGAGGGGTAATTTATAAAAGAGCATTCTTCGATAGGGAAGATATATTGGATTCAATCGTATTCAATAAAAGATATTTATTTGTAGTCGAAAGGGTATATATTGATTATAAGCCATCCGGATTTTAAAACATATTAGTTTACATAATACAGATTATATTGCGTAATATATATTAAAAAAAATATTAATTCAAGGTAAATAACTTCTAAGAATAGATTTACGAACACTCAATCAAATAATCTTAATCTTCATTTTCCTTTTTATCAGGTTTCTCTTCATCCTGGATATAATTTCTAAGCACTTTGATAATATCGTCATCTTTTTTGTTGATCTTATCAGCCAGCTTCTTTTTCATTTCATCTACAAGTTGCTCCTTATAGATTCTATCTTCATCTTTCTCATCCTTTTTCGTGAGATCATCTTTATCTGCCATCGCTGCACTCCTAATTATGGAACATTTATATAAATATAACGAATTTGAGATGATTCTAATTATAAAAATTAATTGTAATTTAAAATTTTCGCCTATTATAATATAGGCTAATGGCAAACGATTAGAGGCTAATGGTTTAAGATAATAGCTTTATAATAAATTTTATATTTTGTAAGAATGTATGTTTAAAATATTGAAATATAGTTAGTTGTGATATATTTCGTCATTTGTCGAAATGTAATATAATCTCTGCAAATATTTGAAATAACAAGTGATTATAGCAATACCTTTAAATAATTTTTATGTTTCATAAGAATAATATTTCATACTATTCGTGTAAAGTAATGACAATAAATGAAATATAATATTTCGTTTGTTATCGAAGTGACATTAGTGACGCAATAACATATTACTTTTTAATAACTTATAAGATATAGTTGATAGTTTAAAGGTAGGAACCAAACATTCTCTTAAAGCATATCTATAAATATTTGGAATATATCGAATTATAACAATGCTATTGAGTGACGAAATAAGAAATACTCTAACCGTTAGCCATTTACAGCCTACATCTATAAACCTGCCCATTATTAATAGCATATTTCGGTTTTCCTTTGAGAGGGTAGCCGTCAAAAGGCGTGTTTTGTGCTTTAGACTTAAACTGTTCCCTGTCAACCGTCCAGTTTTCATTCGGCGCAACGATAGTCAGGTTAGCTTCTCTCCCCTCTTCAATCATTACTTGCGGTAATTTTAGCAATTTTCGCGGGTTGACAGTTATCTTTTCAATGAGTGTGTTCAGATCGATGTGCCCTTTATGAACAAGGTAAGTCATACATAAGCCGAATAAAGTCTCGAGTCCTATGATCCCATACGGCGAAATTTCGAATTCCACTTCCTTTTCATGCAGGGCGTGCGGTTTGTGATCGCTGACGATGCAGTCGATAGTTCCGTCGGCAAGCCCTTCGAAGATCGCATCTATATCGCGCTGCCTCCTAAGCGGCGGATTCACTTTATAATTCGTATCGAAAGTAGAGATCTTCCTGTCATCGAGCACAAAATAATGCGGTGCCACTTCGGATGATATTCGCAAACCCCGCTTTTTCGCTTCCCTTACTGTTCGCACCGATCCTTGCGTACTAAGATGAGATACATGAAATCTGCGCTTATCGCAATATTCGGATAGCAATATATCGCGCGCGACAATCATTTCCTCGGCAACAAACGGATACCCCTTCAGTCCGAGTTTATCCGAAAGGGCGCCCTCATTCATCGAAAAATCCTCCGTAAGTGACATTTCCTGACAGTTTTGCGATATAAGCATATCTTTAGTGCCGGCATAATCGAAAACCCGTCGCATAACCTCCGGGCTCTGTACTGAGGCAGGCTCGTCAGTAAGCATTTTGACGCCATGATCGTAAAGTTCTATCATTGGACTGAGGTGAGTACCTTCCCTGCCTTTAGTCAGAGCCGCCGAAATATTTATATCGACGAGCATATCTTTTGCTATTTGTTTGATATATTCCACAACAACAGCATTATCTATAACAGGATCCGTATCCGGCATTATTAGAACGCCTGTAAAACCGCCATTAGCCGCAGCCTGCGTCCCCGTCTTCATATTTTCCTTGTATTCGTAACCCGGCTCGCAGAAATGAACATGCATATCAAAAAAGCCAGGCGTACAGACCATCTCGCTGCCATCAACATGTTCCGTATCATTATCAAGATTCGGCTTATCCATATTGAGATATTCGATCGTGCCGTCCTTGGCCCACAGATTCATTCGTTTGTCTAACTTCTGGGCGGGATTCAGTATCCTTATGTTGCTGAAAAATATATTCACTTTTCCTCCTGGATTCATTTATGCCGTTGCTAATTATTAACATTAAAGGATGGTAAAAATAAGGATTTATATTAAATTTTGCGAATAAAAAGGTAATTTTTTTGATCTATGACATTTTATTACCATTCCTCAGCGTCATCATCGTCACTTCCGGCGGCATGAAAAGCCTTACAGGGGGTCCAACGGTGCCAATTCCCCGATTGACATAGAGATATTGGCCGCGGTCTCTGTAAAGTCCCGCCCAGTGCTTATAAACCATCTGCACCGGTGACAGAAATCTGCCGAAAAGCTCGACGCCAACCTGTCCGCCGTGCGTATGCCCGGAAAGCATAAGATCGACCGGTAGATTCCTGCGGACAGTTCTGTCCCAGTTAGTGGGATCGTGGCATAGCATAAGAGTGGGATGACTATCGGAAAGTCCGTCCATAGCCTTGTCGAAGTCGGCATAGCTGCTTTTCCAGCTTGCATTGTCGACGCTGGCTATCTGCAATTTGGAGTTATTTACTTCAATAGCGTCATTTTCGTTGATTAACATTTTTATCCCGTAATGATTGAGTCTGGCGATCAATTCATTATGGTCTTTGCTATCCATGTAATGATCGTGATTCCCAAGGCAGCCAAATACGCCGTACTTTGATTCGAAATTCTTCAGATATTTGTCAAATCCTTCCAACTCTTCCGGTATAAAGTTCACGAAATCGCCGGTAAAGAAGACTAAATCCGGTTTAAGCCCGTTGACAATCTCTCTTGTATCTTTTATTGGATCAATACTGCTGAATGAACCGAGATGAAGGTCAGATACCTGCGCTATCCTCATTCCATCAAAATCCGCAGGCAAATTCCTGATTGGTACGTCAACTTCATGGACGGTATAATCATATCGCGTACGGAAAATGCCATTCGCAGTGATAATAAAAGGAACTGCTGACAGTCCCCAGCTCATCTCCGTCATAAATTTTCTTCGGGAATCTATATTTGTTGAGTTGACAGGTTCGGCTTTTTTATAGCGTTCATCTTTCTTTTGGAATCTGAATCTTGAGAATTTTACTGAGTTGACAACGATCATTATCGGAACAACAATAAATTTGGGAACATACCATATTCCCAATACTACATTCCAGAATGTCTCGAAACCGCGGATGTATTGCCAGTTCAGCCTGAGAACAAAGGCAGCTGCAGCCATGAGGAACATTACTATCGCTAATCCCCATGGTATCCTGTATAGTAATTCGTTCCAACTTTGTTTCTTTACATATCTGGTCCAGTTTTTAAGAAAATAATAATCGAATGCTAAAATAATTATCGAAACGATTATGTAAAAAGGAATAAATTTTGTCATGAATTTTTAATTTTTTTGTTTTTTTCTAAAATTTTTTCGTAATCGACGTTTTTTGAATTTAATTCTTGTTTATTTTACACTATATTAACCTGTATGATATCATTTCCTTGTTGTAACAAAGCGCTTTAGCGCTTTGCAATGAGTTAGAGAAAATTCTAATTAGCAGCAAGCTAAAGCTTGCTGTTACGAGGTTTTCTTATTTACTGTAATGTGACTATCTGAATATTCGTAATTAATCATATATGTTGCAAATAAATTAGGAAATGATATGATTACTTCGCTTAAAACATTTTCAAATATAATAATTATTCGAATTTTAAGCAATGGATGGAAAAAAAATTATAAAATTAACCTGATAAATTTACGTGTTAAACAAACAAAATTGCGAAATTGTATGTATAATTAATATAGAGGTTAAAACTATGGCAGATACTCCATCCACCATGGTCGAACTCGGTACAAAAGCGCCGGATTTCAATTTACCGGACACTGTTTCCGGGAAACACGTTTCTCTCGACGACGTAAAATCCGGTAAAGCAACAGTTGTGATGTTCCTATGTAATCACTGTCCTTACGTAAAAAATATAAACAAGGCTTTGGTTGAATTCACAAATAAATATATGGAAAAAGGAATTTCATTCGTAGGAATAAGTTCGAATGATGTTAATAATTACCCAGAAGATTCTCCTGAGAAGATGAAAGAAGTGGCTCAACAGCTGGGATATAAATTCCCATACCTTTATGATGAAACTCAGGAAGTGGCTAAAGTTTATGACGCTGCCTGCACCCCGGATTTCTTCGTTTTCGACACAGATCTTAAGCTGGTATACCGCGGGCAGTTCGATAATTCCCGCCCCGGCAACAATATTCAGCCCACAGGTGAAGACCTCGGCAGAGCACTGGATAGTATACTCGAAGGAAAACCAGTACCTGAAGATCAGAAGCCAAGCTTGGGCTGCAATATTAAGTGGAAGAAGTAGATAATAAAAGGTGTAATTATGAAATTAAAATTTAACGACATTCAACTTGAAATAATTAAAGGCAATATTGTTAATCAAACGGATATAAAAGCTGTTGTCAATGCGGCTAATGCCCAATTGCGAATAGGCGGTGGTGTTGCAGGGGCAATTCACAGAACTGCCGGTCCCGGGCTGGAAGAAGAGTGCCGTCCCCTGGCGCCGATTAAGCCGGGAGATGCCGTTATTACCGGAGGGCATGATCTTCCGAATGATCACGTGATCCATTGTCTCGGACCTGTGTACGGGAAAGACAATCCTGGTGATAAGCTGCTGGCTGACTGCTATCGCAATGCGCTGCAATTGGCGGATCGCGAGAAAATAGATTCCATTGCTTTCCCGGCGATCTCTACGGGAGCCTTTGGTTTTCCGTTTGAAGAAGCCTGCGAAATCTCTCTGAAGGTGATACGGGAAACTGCCCCTAATTTAAAAAATGTCAAAAAGATAAGACTTGTATTTTTTAGTGATAAAGAGCGGCAGACCTGCGAAGATATGGTAAATAAAATAATGAGTTAAATGATAGATTATACCGGCACTTATACGGATCAATATGAGCTTGTTATGGCTCAGGTCTACTTCGACAAAGGACGAAAAGATGAACGGGCTGTTTTCGATTACTTCTTTAGGAAGCTGCCCTTTAAAAGTGGGTATGCTGTATTTGCCGGATTGGAAGATCTTTTGGATATACTCGAAAATCTTCACTTTGATGAAAAAGATATTGAATTTCTGAAAACACTTGATTTTTCGGATGAATTTATCGATTATCTTGAGTATTTTCGTTTCAAAGGCAATATTTATTCTGTGAATGAGGGCGAAATTGTATTCCCTACGGAACCTGTCTTGCAGGTTGAAGGCAATCTGATTGAAGCGCAGATACTCGAAACTCTTCTGTTGAATTTACTTAATTTTCAGACTCTCATTGCTACAAAAGCTAGTAGAATGAGAGTTGTCGCAGGCAATAGTAGGCTTATTGATTTCGGTTTGCGGCGTGCACACAGTACTGGCGGCTATTATGCAAGCCGTGCCGCTATGATTGGCGGTTTCAACGGAACCAGCAATGTCCGTGCCGGTCGTGATTATGATATTCCGATTTCCGGGACGATGGCTCATTCATTTGTGCAAAGCTATGATGATGAGCTTACGGCATTTCGCGATTTTGCCGCGGCTAATCCGGATAACTGTGTGCTTCTCGTCGACACATATAATACGCTGAAAAGTGGATTGCCAAATGCTATTAAAGTTGGAAAAGAAATGGAAAGCCGTGGTCATAAACTTAAAGGTATACGCCTGGACAGCGGTGATCTGGCTTATCTTGCGAAGCAGAGCAGGAAAATGCTGGATGAAGCAGGGCTGGATTATGTTAAGATTGCTGCTTCCAATCAGTTGGATGAACATGTTATTAAAAGTCTCTACGAGCAGCAGGCTCCGATAGATCTGTTCGGAGTTGGTACAAGTCTGGTGATCGGAAGACAGGATGCAGCTCTCGACGGTGTCTATAAGCTGGCTTATGCAGGTGGTCAGCCGCGTATAAAGCTGTCGGAGACAATAGGGAAAATATCGCTTCCCCATAGAAAACAGGTTTATAGAGTTAAGGATAATGAGGAAAATTGGATTGGCGCTGATGCAATCGCTATAAAGGATGAAAATATTAAAAATATAAAAAGAATGCACGATCCATTCGAGCCGCAGAGGTCACTCTCCATCGAAGAATGTGAAAAAGAGCCGCTGCTCGGAAAAGTTATGGAAAATGGCAAACGCACTGATAAATCTAAGTCTGTCGAGGATATTGCGGATTATGCAAAAGACAGACTGGCAAAGCTGCCATTTGAATATATAAGATTTCAGAATCCGCATATTTACAAAATTGGTATTAGTAATAAAATGAATAAAGAACGAAATAAAATGATAAATAAATTGAGGAAATAATTTATGAAGACGCTGATAATTGTTGACGCGCAGAATGATTTTATGCAGGGAGGACCTATGGAAGTCAATGAGGGTGATCAGATTATTCCCGTGATAAATAAAATTCAGGATAATTTTGATCTCGTTGTGGCAACTCAAGACTGGCATCCATCCAACCATATCAGCTTTGTTTCCCAACATGAAGGACATACGCCTTTCGAAAAGATTACTATCAAAGGAATGGAACAGATCCTATGGCCTGACCATTGTGTACGGAATTCTAAAGGTGCTGAATTACATCCTGAGCTAAAAACCGACAGGATAGAAGCAATCTTTAGAAAAGGAATGGACGTAAATATCGACAGCTACAGCGGATTTTATGACAACAACCATGAGAAAACAACGGGGCTCGCCGGCTATCTTCGTGAGAAAGGTGCTACTGAGCTTTATTTCACCGGCTTGGCTGCGGATATTTGTGTTTATTTCACGCTGAAAGATGCGCTTGGGGAGAATTTAGATTCCACTCTGATAGAGGATGGGACTCGCCCACTTGATAAGGATAACTTCGAGAAACTTAAGAAGGAACTTCGCAAGGAAGGCGCAAAATTTATTAACAGCAATGAAATATAGAATTAATCTTAAATTTTGGATTTTACTTAGTTTGTAAGCGCAGATCTGATTTAAAAGGAACGACAGTACTTCTTATGAACATAATTGTAGTACCAGTTTTATGGTGGCTGCGGACTAAATGTTGCCGAATTTCCATGTTGTTAGACAGGATTTACCACAAGTCGTTTTTGTCTTTCCTGCGATTTCGCTCAGGATGACAAAAACGAGTTATCATTGGGGGTACACTAAGTGGAGTCGAACTGTGATAAGATTCTCCCACTTTTGAGAAACCCTCCGGAAATCGTCTTTCCCAAATAGTGTTTTGGGGAGGATGATGAAATTATTTGGAATGAAGCTCATGATTAATATTATCCAGTCAGTTGAAACAACTGACTGGACGGAAACTTTTGCTTTTTCTCGGTGAACTTCTAATACTCCTGTTCTTGCTGCTGAGGTGGTTCGCTGCCGCGTTCGGGTTTCTTGCCTTTTTCGAAATATTCGAGGAAGACGGTAACCGCATGATATGCAGATGTGATGATGTTCGTTGCCTGCATGACTGGCGGCGCTACACGTGTATAGACATCGTTGGATAGCTTTTTGAACGGCTCGAAGATGCCGAAGACATTATCCAGCCTTCCCCCTATGCTTTTGAATGTTTTCTGCATTTCGTCCGCAGTACCGTCGATATGTGTCATTGAATCCACAGCTTTCGATTTCAGTTCGTTCATGCCGCGCATGGATTCGGTGGATGCTTCCTGCAACTGGTCAAATTTGTCGAGGGATTTTTCCGAGCGGGCGGCAAGACTGTCGATGCTTGTCAGCGAGTTTATCAATTTTTCTTTTAATTGTAAGAAATCTTTTGAGATGCGGTTTAGCGTGTCACCTGCTTCGCGGGCAAATTTGTTCGCGGAACTGAGAAATACCATGAAAAATATGGCAAGTATGATGAATGATACTAATGATAATAATGCAGCGATTCTTAATAAGTTTTCAAGAACCATAGCGCCCTCTTTTATTAAATTTAATATAAATACTTAATATCAATTTTAGCAAATTAATATCTCAGAGTTAAATAAGCAAATTTAAGGCTGCTAAAATTATAGATGTGCCACACTTTGGAAGTGCAGCACATCTGAGATTATTCATTTAGCCCTTATTTTTCCTGGTGTGACTGCATTTCTGTCTTGAATGCGTCAGCGCTTGCTTTTGCTGCGTCGCGGATGTTGTCGATGCGGTCCTGCATTTGCCCTTTGGCGTCTGTTGTTTTAGTGCGTGCGTCGTTTAAGATGCCTTCGGCTCTTGAAAGAAGTTCTTCCGCTTGTGTGCGGGCATTGTTGATGATGTTCTGCGCTCTGGTTCTGCCTTCGTTGACTGCGCTTGCCGCTGTTTTGCTTACATCCTGTTCAAGATTTGAAGCATAATCGGAAGCCTTGTTGTAGAATCCGCTTGATGTTTCAGCAATTTCTTTTCTCAATTCGGAACCGCTCTTGGGCGCGATTAATAAAGCTGTTACCGCTCCGGCTACGCCGCCGAGTAAAGTGCCTAAAACTAATCCTCTTGTGTAAGTTCCGCTGTCTGGTCTGTTATCCATAGTTCTCTCCTTTAATTTTTTACCAATTCTCTTTTAAAAGAACAGATTTATTCTGGGATTTCAAAATTAATTCCGCAAATTCGCGCACAGCGCCGTTGCCACCTGTCTTTGAGCAGATGTGATCGGCTATGTCCTGTATTTGTTCTACCGCGTCGGACGGGCAGGCGGAATAGCCAACCAGCCGCATTGCATGTGCATCGTTAACATCGTCGCCGATGTAAGCGATATTCTCAATTTTCAAAGAAAGTTTTTTCGAAAGATCTTCGATTGCCTGTGTTTTGTTGCGCGATCCGGTGACAATGTGCTTTATCTTAAGTTTTTCGGCTCTTGCCACAGCTATCTTCGAGCTTTCGCTTGTTAAGATGGCTGTGTCAATGCTATTTTTGTGCAAGAGTGTTATTGCCATACCGTCGCGTGTCGAAAATCTTTTTAGCTCCTCTCCCCTTTCTGAGTAATACATTGCGGAATCAGTAAGAGTTCCGTCAACGTCCATTACAAGCAATTTGATTTTAACAAGTTTTTCATTTAAACTTTTTGTTTTCATTCCCTGTTAATTTAATTTGCAGTTTCCTTTGTGTTAGTATTGCAAAGATACATAAAAGTTAGCGAAACAGGAAACAATTAAATTGCGGAATTAAAATGAACAAAGAATATGTAAATATTTACATTAATACTTCTTATATATATCACGATTTAATTTATGCTATATTATACGATTATAGTTTTACTGGAATAGAAGAACAGGGCGATAGACTGATCGTCAGTTTCAATGCGGAAGATTGGGATAAGGTTACCAGAGAAGATTTAATCGTTAAATTAAAGAATGTCAGCGATGATATATATATTGATAAAGAAGAAATAATAGGCGAGAAAAATTGGAACGCGGAATGGGAAATCCAGGTTGAGCCTGTGGTTATAAGCGGTAAAATCGGTATTACCCCTGAATGGAAAAAAGAACAGATAAATCCGGAAATCAAGATAATCATTAATCCTAAAATGTCATTCGGTACGGGGCATCATGCTTCTACGCGGCTGGCTTGTAAGCTGATGGAAAATGCAGTGAAGCCCGGTACTTTTTGGATCGATGCAGGCGCCGGAACGGGGATACTGGCTATCCTTGCTATAAGGCTTGGCGCGGACAGGGTTTTTGCTTTCGATAATAATTCATGGGCGTTTGATAATGCGGTAGAGAATTTTAAATTGAATGGAGTTGATGATAAAGTTGAACTTCTGGAAATTGATTTGTTCAATGCTGAGATTCCGTCGGCGGATGCGATTGCTGCGAATATGAATACGAATATAATTGTAAAAGCTATGAATGTATTTAATAAAAGTCTAAGAGAAAAAAAGGGAAAGTTGATTGTATCAGGGATCATGGCTGATGACTATGATGACATAATGCGTGCCGCCAATGAGAACGACTTTGCGTTGATTAGAACTGAGACTGAAGATGAATGGATTGCGTTTCATTTTACTTTTTCAGGATAGGAAAATGATATTTTTTGAGAATGTCTTGCTTTAATAGAATTTATTAATATTGGAAAGAGGTTAAAGGTAAATGGTTAAAGGTTAAAGTATTACAAAGTAATACATGATTTAATAAACTCGAATATTTCATTTTGAACTAATTAACAACACAAACATATTATGGTTAAATAACTCTGTACAACCACCCCTTACTCCACTCCTCATTAGGGAGGGGAAAATAAAGGTGATTGAATTTTTAGAGTTAAAGTAGTTATTTTGTTGTAAGATTATTTTTGAGCAGATATATGATAAATGAAGGGTAAATTTTATATGTTGGGAAAATATGCTTCGGTAGATGTTGGTACGAATACGATTTTGCTGTTGATAGGCGAAATGGACGAAAATGGTGAAATAATTACTATCAGGGATGAGCATAAGCTCGCCCGGCTTGGCGAGAATATGGGTGAAACCGGCTGGATAAGCCGGAAAGCTGAGGACAGAGCCGTGAAAGTGCTTGAAAATTACAGAGATATATGCGCGCAATATAATGTGGAAAAGATAAAAGCTGTCGGTACGAGTGCGCTGCGTGAAGCTGAGAATAAGGATGAGATCAGAGCGAAGCTTGAGAAAGCTCTCGGTGCTGAGATAACCCCTATAACAGGGATCGATGAGGCGAATTACAGCTTTATCGGCAGTGTCGAAGATGATGAGCCTTCCGTGGTGCTGGATATCGGCGGGGGCAGCACGGAAATGATCTCGGGCAGTAGCGAGAAGCCGGAAAATGTGCTGAGTATGTATGTCGGCGCCGTGAATCTGACGGATAAGTTTTTGCGTGGGCACCCTCCCTCCTACCGGCAGCTCGAGGAAGCTATAGCATTTGTTGATAAAAAATTGGTTGAGGCTGAGGGCAAAGTCTATTCGGGTAAATTCTATGCAGTGGCGGGAACGCCAACGACTATCGCCGCAGTTTCCATCGGATTGAAAGATTTCCAGCGGGATAAGCTGCACGGGCATATCCTGACTATGGAAGCTCTCGAGGAAGTTATTGATATTTTCATAAACTCGACTGTTGATGAAATTATCAATAAGTATGGCGTGCACCCGCTGCGGGCGGATGTTATCACCGGAGGCTCGCTGATATTGCTGCAATCGATGAAATATCTGAATAAGACGGCGTGTACGGTGAGTACGCATGGTTTGCGGTATGGTCTGCTTAAGAAATTGATAAAAGAAAGCGAATAAATACGGATTTTTTATTGGAAAGAAATAATAATACTAAGATCTTAGATTTTGATAACTTAGATGAACTACCCCTTAATCCCCTCCTTATTAAGGAGGGGAAAAGAATTGTTTGAATTTATAGGATTTAACAATTTGTTCCGAATATAGTTATTAAGAGGGAAATTATGTGATAAATAAATTAAAATTTGTTTAGATAGGTGTATTCCTTTAATTTTGCGGAAATTTAATTGATTTAAATAGATTATTAAAAATAATAAGGGGATCAGTATGACCATATTCACAAAAATTTTTGCCGGATTAGTAATAACCGGAATGCTGTTCGTAATTCAAGGCTGCGAGCAACAGAAGAAATCTCCACTTTTGCAAGAAGAAGTCACTCCGCACAATCTTGTAGATATAGCTGACAAAATTAAAGAGGAAAAGAATTTTACGACTGAGCAGATCCGCAATTATTCGAGCGGGGTATCACGTTTGTCCCGAAATGAAGATTCGTTGGCAGGAAAAACTGTAGCTGATGTTATCGAATTTGAAGAGGAAAAGCAGAGAACAATAGCTATGAACGGATTGTTGACCAGTTCAACAAAAGCTGAGATGAGAATGAGCCTGGCTTTTTCATCCAATCAGCTTGCACCAAAGAAAGATACTCTTGACAAACGCTATGATCTTGTAAAATTTACTGTTAAGAACAAAGCTGACAAAGATATCACCAACTTTAGCGGAATACTTGTATTCCGTGTGGAAGGGAGGAATATCAAACAGTTCAACATCAGCTCGAAGCAGAAGATCGACGCAGGCGAAACACTTCAATTACAGCAACTTTTCAATGCGGATAATAGAAGCACTCAAGTCTATCAGGCTAAGAAGCAGAATCTGAATGTAACTACTAAATGGCAGCCAATGCTTATAGAATTTGCTGATGGTGAAAAATTAGAGCTTAAAATTATGAGACAAACAAGCTAAAGTTTTAAAAGGGGGAGTTGCTCCCCCTTTTATTTTTTACTTTTAAAATTCTTCTTCTTCTTCAAATCCATTTGACAGCACTATTCTCAAAGCATTCAACATCTGGCTTGCGGTAAGGGTTACCTCTCCGTAATTATCAGCGTACCAATCGCCAGCCAATGCGTGGATGAATGAACCGAATGCCGCCGATTCCAGAGGCTCTACGCCCTGAGCCAGCAGTGCCGAGATCAGCCCTGTAAGTACGTCGCCGCTGCCTGCGGAAGCCATCCCCGGGTTTCCGTTAATGTTCCAGTAGGAGAATTCGCCGTCGGTGATGATGCTGGGAACGTATTTCAATAAAATAATGCAGCCCAGCTTATTTGCCCATTCTTTAGCAAGAGCGTGGGTGTTCTGTTCGATTTCTTCGCGTGGGATGCCTGTCATCCTTGAGAACTCGCCGGTGTGGGGCGTCAGGATGACATTTCTTCTCAATTTTGTATCCTTATCGACGGCTCTTAGCCCGTCGGCATCAATGATAAGAGAGATATCCTCAGGCAGCTTTTCGATAACTTCCTTTACAAAATCGGTGGTTTCGGGATTGTCGGTCAAGCCGGGTCCTATAGCGGCGACCTGTACCTTATCGCTCATTTTCAGGATTGCGTCAGTTGCTAATTTTGAAATCGAGCCGGTGTCGGTTGCGGGAACGATTGTCGGGATAATTTCCGGCAGGGTCGCCGAGTGAACCATAGTGGAAAACATGTAAACCAAGCCTGCGCCGGAAGTTATTGCCGAGTTGGAAACCAGAGCCGCCGCGCCCGGCATATTGTTCGAGCCGGAAATGACCATCACCCTTCCGTAATCGAATTTTGAGCTGACACGCTCGCGCTGCGGAATAAGCAGGTCAAGGTCGAAATCCTCGAGGACGCAGATTTTCGCTAAATCATCGACGATGCTTTCCGGCGCGCCAAGGCTGACAACATTTATATCGCCGCAGACGTCGGGTCCTTCATTGCGCAGCATGCCTGATTTAATTGCGAACATTGTCACGGTCATATCCGCTTTGAAGCAGTCCAAATGCGCAGCGCCCGTTTCTGCGTTCAAACCTGTCGGGACATCAATGGCTATTCTATATCCGTCGGAATCGTTAGATGCCTGTACAATAGGAAGTATCAGCCCGCGCAGATTTTCCGAGCCGCCGACGCCGAGCATTGCGTCAATTATACAATCGGCATTGAAATCGTATTCGGCGACTTCTTCCTCGCTTTCGACGTGATCGACCTGTATGCCGAGATTGTTTACCACTTTGAAATTCATCGAGGACTCCGGGCTCATTTTGTTTTCATCGCCTATCCATAGTATGCGGATATCCCACATTTCGTGGAGATGGCGCGCCAGTGCGAAGCCGTCACCGCCGTTATTGCCGCTGCCACAGATGATAAGCACTTCAGGATCGGGTATCTCTATGTTGAGTAAGAATTCATCAATATAATCGGATGCCGACCGCGCGGCGTTTTCCATTAGTATTTCGCCGGGGATGCCTATCTCTTTAATGGCGGTTTCGTCGGCTTTGCGCATTTCGTCTGGTGTCAGAATATATTCCATTGCTGCCTCCGTTGAATATTTTTTATTTTTTAGTCTTGTACTTAGGAATAATCAATAATTCGAAATTATCCAAATTTGAGAATTTGAATATACGAATATTCCGTAAGACTTCAATGAGAAGAAACGGCTAACGGTTAAAAGTTAAAGGTTAACGGAGAACGGGGATCGGCTGCTGATTCCAACAATCCAGAGTTATCCCCTCATTCCAACGCTCCAGCGTCAGTCTTACTTTGCGCCCTTCGCGCTCTTAGCGTGAGAAATAATAAACCTGTA
>CAZXYS010000027.1:0-58627 GCA_964645005.1 uncultured Hyphomicrobiales bacterium
AATATAGATTCCCAAATCGGAATTTGGGAATCAGGAGCTTATTCAATTACGAATTGCGAATGAGGAATTAATACACCCCCCTTTGTCCCCCTTTTTTAAGGGGGAATAAGATTCCTGCGCAGGAATCTTATTCTGTTGTTTTGTGACGCTGGAGCGTCATAAATTGCGTTCCAATGCGGGAGTGCTGGAACGAGTAACTTGTGTCAGGTGAGGTTGTTGAATTCTGTTAGCTGCCGGGCGAAGTCGCTGCCTAATGAAAAGGCGATTATCATTGCTAAGATGTATAAGCCGATGATAATGATGTAAATAATCGCCAGTATTTTGTATATGTTGAAAGCTTTGCCCTGACGCTCGAAGCTGTGCTGTAAGGCTGCGCTGTCCTGGGTGTCGGAGTAGCTGCGGTAGCCCTGGGATGCCTCGCGGAGCCTTATGCCGGCTATGATGATTGGGATGGTTAATGCCAAGCCGATCACTAACATGGGGATGGCTACGACTATGCCTATGAGGCTTAATGATAGGATTATTGCGCCGATGATGAGTAATGCTATGTATAAGCTGCCCAGGATGATTGAAAATAGCCCGACGAAGTTCATGTCGGAACTCATTTTGTTGATAGTATGACCGAAGCCGAATGGTTCCTGGCTGCTATCGAAACTTTGCGGAGACGTGCCGGTTTGATCCATGATTATTCCTTTTGATCATTTTGTACTTCGAATTAATTTATTAATGTAAGAATAATTATGGTTTTTTGCAAATAAGGGGTATCAGTTTATCAGAATAGTCTAAAAGAGCCATTTAATTGATAGAGAGTCGTTGCGAGAAGATGATTTGATCTTCTCTGAACTTGAGATTGCTTCGTAGCTGCGCTCCTCGCAATGACATACTAAATTGAAAAAATTGGTTTTAAGAATTACCCTCGATTTTATTCATTGGGAGCGTGATCATGACTATGTTGCCTTCGTCGGCGCCGAATGATTCGACTTTCATGGTGCCGTTCATCATTCTTATGTTTGCCGTGGCTCTGGCGAATCTGTAAATAATATCCTCTTTGTCAAATTCGAGTGCTTCGATTATGTTTGTAATGTTGTTTTTGTAGGTTTCGATCATTTCCGAGACGAGCGGATTGGGGCTGCTGAGGATCTGTATCTCGGCAGCGCTTTCGTAGCTGTTAGACTGGGTGTTAATTTGAATATTGCATTCTTTTGTGCCTGTGGAAAGGGCAAAGCATATTTCCGTCAGGGCTTCGGAAAGCATGGACTTGTCTGCAACTGCGGTAGGAGCCTGACTTTCCTCGGTCATTTCGATGCTTATCATTCCGTTGTTTTTTGTCTGCTCGGAAATTTCATTTTTGGTATTGTTGATCAAATCGCTAAGTTTTATTGTCGCTAGGTCGGTGGTTTCGCCTTCTTCCATGGTTTCAGCGACGTCGTCGATGTCGGAGATGAAGGTGAAGAGCCTCTCAGAGCTTCTTTCAGCTTCACCGAGGAAGATGTCGTGTTCTTCTTCTGTCTCGTAGGCTTTGCCGGAGAGTAGCTGCATATAGCCTATTATACTGGTCAGAGAGTTGCGTATCTGGTGGCTGAGCTTAATCATGAAGAATGATTTAAATGCGCTGGCTTCTCTTGTGAGCAGCCCTGCAAGCTGGTTTTGTTTCCTGCGTATCATTGCCTGTTGTTCGGCGTATTTTTCGAGTGTGATGTCCCTTCCTATGCAGTAGATGAGGTTGTCGGTGCGGGAGATTGTGAAACTCCAGTCGATCCATTTGTCTTCGTTAGTTTTGGATTTCATGAGTATGTTAACTCGTTCGGTGACTTCGTCGCCGGTTTTTTCGATGATGTTTTTGAAGCGGTTTCTTTCTTGGTCGGAGGCGAATAGGATGTCGATGTTCTTGCCGATCATTTCATCGGGTTTGTAGCCGAAGATTTTTTCGCAGGCGGGGTTCATGGACTTCCAGACGCCGTCGAAGTCGAGTACGGCGATGATATCTTTTGATGAATCGAGGATGCGTCTCTGTGATCTGGTCATGCTTTCGGCTAATTCCATTGCTCTGGCTTTTCTGGTGATGACTGAGAGAATGAATGAGAAGAAGCCTATGCTTATGAGTAAAGATACTATAAGGGTTATATATGGCAATGTTTTTTGAAAAGTACCGCCGAAGTTCGGGACGGAGAAGAATTGGACTTTTAGCTTTCTGTCTGCAATGTTCAGGTCTTTCCTGTTTGTTAGTTCGGGGTGGTAGTCGGTTTCCAGTAAATCTGCGTTGGAAGATTTATATACGACTTTGTTCTTTTTATTTTCGCGCTGGTCGATACATTTGAAGACGATGCTTGTGTCGCTGGGATTGCCCGAGCCAAGGGCATTCCTGAAGAAGGTGCGGGCATCGATCTCCAGCATTAGCATGCCTTCAAGGTATTTTCTTCGCTGGTTAAGGTTTTCAACCTCTTCGTCTCTTTCGTAAATAGGGGATATGATGTAGAAACCGAGGGTGTCGGGTTCCCTGATTTTGAAGAAATGGGTGGCAACGATTTTATTGCTGTCTCTGGCTTTTTCGATGGCTTTTCTTACAATGGAGTCGGTGGCGAAGTCGTAGCCGCTGCGATGCCAGTTGGATTCGAGGGGGACAATATGCTCGACCGGAAAGTAAACGCCGCGTTTTCCTTCTGGGTATATCTCGTATTCGTAAAAACCTTCGGATTTGGCGTAATGTATGTATTCGGGTAGATTTTGATGTTCGACTCTGGGAGTGTACATGACGGTCAAGATCGAAGGGTACGATTTGATTGGGATTGAGCCGTATAGTTCGAAGATGTCCCTGACAACTTGCACATAGACATCGTACAAATTTCTCATGGAGCGGAGCACCTGGAAATCCTCGTTGTATTTTGATTCGAGGCGCGTCATGACGGAACTGACGGCTTTGTCGAAAGCGCGGTTGTTTTCGGAATTAATACGCTGTTTTACGAGATAGAATGCGCCTATACTTAAAACGATAGTTACAACGAGTACGATATATGCAGGGTAGGTTTTTGAAAACCCGTAGACTTTAGTTTTCTGTTTTGAAGATTCTTTGAGAATCGATTCGTATGAAGATTCTTGTTTATTAGTATTTTTTGCCATTGTCAGAAGAAATTTGTTCCTTAGTTATTTTTTTGTTTAATTGTTTGCACTACTTCGTCAGCAAAAGTTAATGTGTTTATTGGTTTTGCTATGTAATGGTCGAAACCTTGATTTAAATACTTCTCCCTGTCGTTGGATTTAGCGAATCCGGTAACAGCAATTATCGGTATATTATCTCCGTGTTCCTGTTGTCTGACATAGTTCAAAACTTCCGAGCCGTTAATATCGGGTAATAGAATATCTACTATAATGCATGCGGGTGAATTGTCTTTTAACCACTCCATAGCGGTATTGCCATCGTTAAAATCAATAGTTTGATATCCTGTTTTCTTTAATACTGTGCTGAATAGTTTTCTAACAGACTGGTTGTCTTCTATAACACAAATATTGTTATTATCTTCAGCCATTTTTCACCATCAAAGTATTTTATAACATTTTTAAATTAAAAAAATAATTAATTTCTAAAATATAGATAAAATTTTTATTGAACAACCTGTATTTCAACTCTTCTGTTTTTTTCACGACCTTGAGGTGTTCTGTTGTCTGCGATGGGGTTCAATGAACCGCGTGCGTAGTCATAGACCCTGCCTCTGCTGATGCCTTTGTTCAATAGATAACGAACAACCTGATTGGCTCTTCTTCGTGAGCGCGATTGATTTTGCTGTAATGTCCCCGCGTTGTCAGAATAGCCAACGATCCTGACTTCTAATCCGGGGTTTTGTTTCATATAATTTGCGAGTTCGTCGAGATATTTTTCTATTGCCGGTGTAGGCTTAGTGTCTTCCGGTTTTTTATAGGAGAATGTTTCCTCTCTGCCAGGTACGATCTCGATTTTCTTCTCCTCTTTTCCTTCTTCCGGTTTTTCGACACTTGCTGTCAGGGTGTCTTCTCGTATAGGCGGCTGCGGTTTTACGGAAACTTCTTCAACGACTTTGCCTGTGTTAACGACAGCCAGATCGGTTTTAGGCATATTTGCCAGAGGTAAGAAGCCGGGAAATTCAACGGGCTGCTCCATGTCAACAGAAGCTAAATAAGGCTCGTCGGGACGCGCAAAGGGATCAAAGAAAAGTGTGTCCTTATTTACTTCATCAGGACCTATCTTTACCGATAAGCCAATCCTGCCGAAAATGGTATTCCAGGAGGAACCGAAGTCAGAAAGAATAGCGCTGCCCCCATGAAAGGAAATGAAGGGGGTGAAATTCATTCTGAACTTATCGGCTATATCCGTGACAAAGATGTCCCAGCCGGCGCCTATGTTCAAGCCGTAACGAAATTTGAAATTGTTGAGCTGCAGGACTCTGTCGTCGAGAATTGTTCCTGTGTGCTCAAATTTATGTCTGAATTTGGTGTCCCATGCGTAAGGCAATTCAAAATCGAGACCGGCGAAAGCATGCAGCCCTTCTATGCTGAAATTATAACGTGCATAAGTTGATATTGAAATATAGCTGATTTTTGTTAATTGTTGATACACCAAATTGACAGTATCAAGATTGTTGGCTTCGGTTTCGGAAGTGGCAGCCCTGTAGTCAAATAAATTTACCCTAATTCCAGCGCCAAATCTTTTCTCGGATGGCAGCCATTCGCCTGTTAAGCCTGTGAAATAGCCGTATCCTTTACCGGCTGGGAAATCAACCAACTGATTTGTGGAATCTATTGGGCGCAGTGGATTGATCGGTGTTTTGAACTTGCTGAAATAGACATTAAGATTTGTACCGGCGGAAGCGCCAAACCACCACTCGCTGTACTGCCGATTGTAGACGATGGTGTCTTTACTGCCGGCAACCTCTTCGTAAGTAATCTTGCCTGGAGGTGCCTGAGCTGCAACCGCTGAAGTCAGGATCAGGGCTGTTATCAATTGGACGCTATATTTTAATGCCTGTGTCAGAATAGTCTGTTATTTTTTCGAAAAATCTTTGTTTTTTAAAATTATATTATAATTGATTTTGTCAAATTTTGTACCGAATATCATTTTATTATTAAAATAGTTTTTGATAATTTTTCAGTTGGAGTTATATAATTCAAAATATAAGCTCCGGATGGTATATTGTCAATTTTACAGCTCATTTCGTAAATTCCGTGCTCAATGTCATTATCAATGAATGATTTGATCTTCATTCCATTAATATTGCTTAAAAATAGTTTGTGCATGCCGTCTTCGACAGCGTTGAATTTCACCGTCATCTCATCGGAAACCGGATTTGGCTTTACCTCAAGAGAAAATTTTTCAGTTGTATATCCAACAGTTCTGTCTGTTTTTCCTATACAATTTTCTTCAATCCGGATGGAGCCATGGTCTCTGTCAATAATTATAAGGCTGTCGTTAGTTATTTTGAATTTTGATATTAATATTTCTTCATGCATTGTATCTCCCTGAACTACGACTGATGGATACAAATCCATAGTTTCTATTAGAATAACATCATTCATGGAGTATCTTACGGTATCTTTTCTGGTTGATGAAGGAATTACTCTTTCTCTTTCCTGAACGAAAAGTAATTGATTGGGGATGATTATCTCGATATCAATATTATAACTCTTGGACAGAATTTCAGGGATGTCGGCGCCTTTTTTGAAGTTGAGCGGCACTTCTATCTCTTTTCCGACTTGTGATACTATGTGAGGGATGCTAACAACAGCACGATACCTGACATTGCAGGTAGAAGTATCCCTGTCTGAAGTGAATTCAAAGTTTTTCCATACTTTTATGTCGTAGCCGGTTACAATGCGACCGGCAGATACAAGTGTATCGCCTGTAGGTGAATAATTTGCCGAAATTATTTGACCTCCATGATCGATGCTGACCTCTTCGAATTCCCTGAGTTCCGGGATTATGAACTGGCGGATTGTGTCATCCAAAGAGGCTGACATTGCGTATCGACCACCCGGGTGGAATTCGGTGTGGCGTACATGCAAATTGTGTACATCGAAAGTATGCAATAGAGAAGCGTTTTCAATATCCCAATAACGGGCGGTTTTATCTACTCCGCCGGAAAGTATGAATTTCCCGCCGGGTGAGAAGTCTGCCGACCAGACATTCAATTGAAAGCCGTTTTGATTGCCGTGTCCTGATAGCTCGACAGGCAGATCACCGGTTTTCCAGTTTCTTATCAATATTCTGCCGTCGGCAGTGGTGTAAGCGATGGAATCGCCGGAAGGGGAGAAGGTTATTGAATGAATCTCGCTTGGAGGGGTTACATCAAAATTTGCTATTTCCATACCTGTTTTCAGGTCGTAAATTTTTACAAGAGGATCCCAGGAAGCGCAGGCTGCTATGGATCGGGTAGGATGTGCGGCGCATGTCTTTACTGATTTATTGAAGTCGCTGCTTGAAATATCTGTTGTGGTTTGATTAATTCTGTCCCATAAAACCAGTTTCTTGTCTACTGCAATTAATGCAGAATCCTTATTATGCAAAAATTTTGCATAGAAAACGAATGAACCCGGCGCAAACACTACGGAATCAAGAGGCTGGCGGGTGCCTATCTCCCACAAATAAACTGTTTCATCATCGCCTGCAGATAATACATGTGCCCCGTCGGGGGATATTCTTACTGATCTGATTTCGTTTTCATGGGCGTATAATCGTTCCCAAATCAGTTTTGGCTTGATGAGGAAATCTTTTCTAACGCGGAAGTTGAGCTTGAGTGAATCCAAATATGGTACATCCCATAAATAACTGTCACCTGTAACATTATCAGCTATTAAATTCCATGTGTTACCGTGGTCGGAGGAATATTCAATGGTGACCGGGTCATTTCCTGTGCCTGTCCACCGGATATTAACTGTTTCTCCGATGTATATTGTATCTGAGGCTGTGGGAGCGACTATCTCTATATCAGCTTTTGATGAATAAGGATGGAATATAAGCGAAATAAAAACGCTTAGAAAGATATACGATATGTTTCTTAGTTTTTTCATCGGATTAGTTGAAGTTTAACAATGGCTTTTGAGACTTCCACGTTGGGATCATCTATTGGCTGTGCTATGAATACCATGTCATATAATCCCTGAGAGGCAGCCAATAATGAAGCGGCATCGAAAACGACAGTGTGGTTTACGCCGCGATCTATTCTTTCCTGATCTATAAGAGTTGTCATGAGTCTTCCTTCAAGATTATAGACTCTGACGGTCAGGATGACGTCATCATCAAGGTCATATTCGACGGTAGTGCTTTCGCTGAATGGATTCTCGAGCGGATGTGCTCTCGTGATAACAGCGTTGGGAATGGGAACGCAGCAAATAGCGCGCTCATGATAATTGCCAAGAGTGTCAGTATAAGATATATCATGAATTTCGTTATTAAAATCCTGATATTGAAGCAGATAGCAATATTCCTCGCCCCTGTAATCAACAGTGTCATAAGCGTATATGTATACGAAAGGACCTTCATCTCTTTTGGTTGTGCCCTGACCTATCAGTAATTGATCCATCTGAGTGGGACCATCCCAGCGGGCTGCGACATGATTGTATTCGACCTGAGTGGTATCATCAGTTGATAAGGGAACTATGCCGCGTTTAAGGATGAAGCCTCGATTGTAGGCTTCCTGAGACATTTGCCATCGGAGAAGAACTTTTCTGGTGCCCGCGTATTCGCAGTGGAAATAATCCAGATCCATAATTGGACCTGTGGTGTCATCCTTTTCATATCGGACTGTTGTTGTTTGCCCGAAATCGTGCATTTCGTAATTATCATTGCTTTCACCCCATGGGATATTCGGTGGATGAATGCTGTCACTTTCCATCTTGAAAGCGCACGCCTGATAGTAATCCTGGGGCATTAGCCAATTCAGATCAGCAGGGATGGTTTGACCATTTTTCGAAAAGACTCTGAAAGAGCCTATCTTTATACCGGAATCTTGGGGAACAAAAACAGCATCATTATAGTCGTCAGGACCTGCTATAGTTATACTTAATCTCTCGCTAAAAGTACGAGGTGTAATGTAATAAGAGGATGTTGGCAGCTGCCCGGTAAATGCGCGTTGAGGAAGTTCCGTAGTTCCCGCTATAAGTTCGATCTCGATGTTATTTGGGTCAATCTGGTATACAGAGTCGGCAAAATTGACCATGAATGTGCCGTTAGCCCATCGATCCCATCGGTCATCGCTTCTTAACAATCTAATATCAAATTCGAGGGTATCGGGTTGCATCAAAAATATATTTTCTAAACGAGCAATACCTATGGTGTCCACGTTTTGAGCATAAAGCGGGGACATGGAAAAGAATATTATAGTTAAAATTAATATTTTTTTTAAAAAGGGCATTTATGTTTTGTATATTAATTATGTAAATGAAAAAATTTTATCAGGGAATATTTGTTTGTTCGCCGCGATTGTTCCAGCTAACATTGAGATCGCGAGTTGTTATTATGCCGTTCATTCTTATGTCCATGCGGTGATATATGTTTTCTATATCACGTGAATCCCAGATGCTGATTCGGTCAGTTTCATTGATTCTTCCATCGGCGTTAACATCCCCGCCGTACATACCGTAAAGAAGCGAACCGGTTTGGTCAAATCCTATGGGTTTTAATGCTGACTGCCTGCCCATGATATTTGCCGGATTGGAGAAATCCAGGACGCGCCCGACGGTTTCAGGATAAATTCCTACTTTGTTTTCAGTAATTATAGCAAGGTGATTTCTGTGTCTGATGGCTATGAAATAGCTGCCTGAGTCGATATTTCCTTTGTCAAGAAGTACGGGAGAAATGCCGTCCAGATCGACTATTTTGCCGTCCATACGCAGGAAAGCGGTTCGATAATATCTTTCCTGAGAAGTAAATTCAGGTCTGAATTCCAGCAATACCCAGTCCACAACTGAATCGGGAATTTGATCTACATGTATAAACGGGCGTCTCGGATCGAGGTTATACGGATATATATCAGGCGGAGTATTTGGTATAAGCCCTTTTTGCGTAAGGTCATTAGCCATGGAACCATAGCGGAATGGTCCTTCCAGCCAGACTTTCGAACGAAGGACAAGTTCCAATCCGCCCGGTTTACCAATGGCAAAATCGCCAATAGTAGATACTGGTGCATGACTAAATGCCCACTCCAGAGTGCTGTCGACAGTCGGTACTTCTGATTGTTCATTGCTCATCCAGGTACTGCCATTCCAGCGCTCCAATACAAGTTCAGGTACGGGCAGATTATTAGTTTCGTCTTTAGCTTTATTATCAGTAATTCTCCAGCCGTATCCCAGTTCAGCCTGCAGATTGTCCTGTATATCGTTTCCGGTATTATCTTTTGCAGTTATCTGAATAAATCTGTGTACTTTTTCAGTTCCGGCGGGATAGTGCGGGAAAGTCTTCGGTTTTACGCGGAAAGTTATTTCGCTAATACCTGCCGGCGGCTGCTGATCAAACTTAATGTAAGTATAAGGATTATTGAACAGAACTTTCGAGCCGTTCAATAGTATCGATGTACGCCTGAAATTACCGTCGATTTCAGCATCCTTATGGTCGAAGATAGGATCTTTTGTATCAGTATAAGTAAGGGTAAAGGTGCCCGATTCTTCGGTGTTCACGCGGGAGGCGAGATACAGGGTGTCGTTGACCGTGACATCTCTGCCCATATCTATACCTTCGGTGGTGCTGACATAGAGATTCCGCAAGCCGGTGGAATCGGTTTGATAGGGGGTTTCAGGACCGCTGGTAAGCTTTCCGGCGCCTACATAATGAACTGAGACCTTATCTCCTTCAAATGTAGGATCGTAAGCAAGAGAAGCTCCGACATGCCTTATGATCCTAATAGAATCCGCCAGATTAAAGTTATCCGTATCGCTGTTGCGGAGTTCGCCGCGGGTGAGTTCCAGTTTGTTGTTAACACTGAATCCTCCGCCGTTGATGATATCCACTCCGTGTGGATTGTCGATGTTAATTCTTGAAAAGTCACCATTTCCTTCCAATGTCTGGCTGCTTACCTCGCGATTGAGTCTTACATCCTTTTTGCCTTCGACATCGGATTTTTCCTCATTTTTTACTGAGGCTTTAGCGTGGACTTCGATTGAGTCGACAACAACTTCAGTTTTTTTAAAGATAAGTGAATCTAAAGCTGTCAGAGGATTATAAATTTTAGCCTCTATTTCAGCGGTATCAACATAGCGTCTGGTTTGACCATAAATTAATAATTGGTAGTAGGTAGAATTGGGGACTATTTGTCTGTTGAATTTTTTATCGGAGGTAAATTCGACACGACCGCCAATTGTATCGGGCATACCATGAACAGCGCCATGACTCCGAATTCTGAGGGTGCCGTTATTTTTGATCTTAGCCTGCTGTTTTTCATTTTTGAATATAACATATTGAGAGCGGGCGCTTTGCACAGAAGCGGCGCTCAGGAAAATTATCATCAATATGTAAACTATTCTTTTCAAATTATTAAAATATGATTAACTATTGTTAATAAAATGCTTGGTTTCTCCCTTACACATTAAAAGAGGAGACTCCCCCTCTTTCTGCATTCAACGTAATAACCCGATAAAAATTACCCAAATGGCGGTAATGAATACCGCCATTTGAGTTTATTTCAATATTAATCTTCACCAACTTCTATGACGCCGTTGTTAACGATTTGACCTTTGTTAAGCAACTTGGCAGCACGAACCGTTGATATTCTGCCGCCGCCGCCATTATCGGTTTCGCTCGAAACCCAGAGACCCTGAAGGTCATCTGAATTAGCACTTGTACCGTCCCAGGCGATGATCTTATCAGTATTTTCGTTGATCAAGCCGGGATCTTGCTGATTTTCAAGACCAAAGATGTAAACATGGTCGGCTGAGTGATCATCATCCTGGTTGTAGATAGCTAAGCCAACTCTTGTATTGTTAGCACCAGGATAATCTGTTCTTGTGATCTCAACACTCTTAGATAATTGCCAGCCGCTTGTACCTATTGCTCTTGAGCCATTGCCGCCGTTGTTGCCAATCATGGCGTCGGTTTCCGGTGTGTCATGGGCATAAGTGCCGCCGATGTTGATCGGGTCGCCGTTATGACCGGTAAAAACAGCGTGCCTTACGATAGCATGCTCGTCGGTGAACGGGGGACGCCCTTCGTCCCATGTGTTCGGGTCAGACCAACGACCGTTGTCAACAGTGATTATGTAGTTTTCCTGGTCGGTAAGAACGATAGCCGAACTCTGACCGAGAGCCTGGAAGCTTTCTCTGGAGTCTGCCGCAGCAACCATGTATATAGGAACCGGATTAATATCCGGATTAGTATTATCAGTACTATATTCCAGATAATGCCAGTCAGAAGAAAGGGTATCTCTACTGATCCCTTCATAGTTTTTCATGTTCAATTTCTCGAGGCGGTCGCCGCCGTCGCCTTCCAGCATTCTCATATCGCTTTCGTAATTGCCATTGCTCGAGTATTCACTTGGAAGATATGCGACTCTCAACTGATCGATTTTGCCTGATTCATCAGCATCCGAATTTGCTCTCATCCATCTTGCTACATCAACTGTCGGTGCAGTCGGGGCATCGATGTCGCCGCGGTTGTACGCCTGAGTGTATTCCCAAACATCGAGCTGGTACCAGCCGCCATCGGCTGTAGGAGCCTCAGAGAATGAAAGAAGTGTTTGAGTGTTGTGGAAAGTATAAGTACTATCCAGATCATAAGCTTCGCCGCTGAGATTATACCTTCTCATCTTACCGAGAACCTGTGAAGGTGCTGCGCCGCCGTCATAGTAGAAGGCACCGTTAACAGTCATAGCGAGATAATCTGCGGAAGTGTCGGCGAATGTAACCGTACCGGCATTGCTTGACAATGTACCGATGTGGAATTCATCTCTTACCCAGCCTCCGTCTGCGTCTGAGTCAAATGTATTGACTCCGCCGCCGTCGACGAAGAGGTTGGAGTAGGAATTAACTTCGCCGGAGCCCTGGACTGTACTCATAAGGTCCTGTCCGCCGCCGTCGTAGATTACGCGGGAGCCGTCGCCGAAGAGGACGTTATCCCTCTGTGCGCGGTTGTTGGTGATCGAGCCGGTGACATACATGTCTGCGTTCTGACCGATAACGACCTGATTGCTGTCGCCATCAGCAAGAGTCATTGCTCCGTTGATGTCGATATCGCCGGTCGCATCGTCAACTGATTTCAAACTTCCGAATGTGCCGGTGCCGTCGTCAGCAATGTTGACATCGCCGTCGAAAATAGCATCGCCTTCACCTGCTGCACCGCCTGTTAAGGTTAGTGAGAGAACACCATGGGTGAGTGTGTTAAGTCCTGTGAAGGATGCGCTGCCGACGTCGGGAATTGTGATATTACCGGTGTTAAGTGTTACATCGGCATTGAATGCCATATCCTGTCCGCCGGTAGTGAAATTACCGTAGTCGGTGCCATTGCCGTCACCTACAATTATATTACCGTCGGTTGAAGAACCCGTACCGGCTTGCTGGTTAATATACATGTCGTCGAGGACTGTTAACTGGGAATTGTCGATGCCAGTGAAGTCTTCGTCCACATATACTTCACCGCCGGCTCCGGAGGCAAATTCGACGATTTTGTCGCCGCCGCCTTCGATCTGCAGATTGTTATACCTGTTAGTACCGGCAGCCGCTCCGTTTTCAGGTGCAATGACCTGTGGATCAGCCCAGTTTGTGTTGACACCGTCATAATCATAGTAGAATGTTCCGGCGTAGGTGCGGTCACCTGAGTTGGGTTGATACCACATGTAAACGTAGACAGCGTCCTGGACATTCTTTTCGCTGCCTTCAAGTGTAAGGTTGAAGTACCAGCGTGGTTGAACGTCCTGACCACCTCCTAAGTCCGTATCCGCCCATTCTACATAGCCGGGGATACGATTGGCAGCGTCCCTGCCGAGATCAACGCCGGTTGTGGATGTGAATGAGCCGCTTTCGTCAGCATCTCCTAACATACGGATAGTACCTACATTGGCGGTATCCGTAGTACCGGCGTAGTATACGCCGGAGGAGTCATTTTGGAAATTCTGCGCGAAAATTTCTCCTCCTGCAAATGCCAATAGTGCCATCAGCATTATACTGAAGAGAAAGTTAGTTGATTTGTTTTTTTGCATTTAAGCCTCCTAAAAAGTTGATAAAATTTAAATTAAATACAGTTGTAACTTTGTTTTCATATTTAACACCTTTTACTAATGTTCTTTATATTATCAATTATTATACCTTTGTTCAATAAGTAATACTACTTAAAATTAATTTATTTTCATTCTATTTTCAAAGTTTTTTAACCAACTAAATATAATATAATGAATAATTTTTAATTAAACAATAATTTTTATTTAAAAAATAATTAATTTTCATTTAATCTTCTCCTATTTCGATTACACCACTATTTTTGATAGTTGCATTTGAATTAATAACATTTTTTCTTATCGCGAAAGCGTCAACATTTAAATTAATTTCGAGAGTAGATTCTCTTGTGTTCATGAAATTACCATTGACTTCTATCGGAGTTAAAACTTTTTTCGTACCCGGCAGATCGGTTCTGAGATTGCCGAAATATTGCGGGTAGCCAAAGGGATCAGGGATAATTGTTTGTGTTCCGTAAAGCCTGATAGTGGTATTGGAACTGAGAGCAGGCGAATAATCATAAACTGTGAAATTGGTGATTGTTTCATTTTCATCTGCGTTAAGGGTGCTGTCGAAACTCAGGACTGCGTTTCCGTAGAAGCCGAATATGCCTTTGGGGTCGAGATCACATTCAAAGCAGTGCATTTTGTTGGTACGCATGTCCAATTCGGAATCGCCCTGGAGGAAAAGAGTATCGAGTTCAGGTTGGGGCATATCAAGATCGATAATGTGGAAGAAGCCGCCTGAGGAACCTCCGATTTCGACATTATCCGATTGCTCGTATTCATAATTATTAGGATAGGCTCCCGATGGACAAATTGTTCCTGAATGTGATTCGAATGACCAGGAATTGTGGTCCGTCCATGAGCCGCTGTTGCGGCTGTAGAATGTGCGGGGCCAGACTTCGCCGAGGTAGAATTCGCCAATACCTTCCCATTTTTCCGTAGGATCTGTAAGGCGTACTGAAGCTATTCCAAGATCGAAGCCTAATTCGCCGTATTCTCGCTGAGTCCATTCGGGATTTTCGGTTGGGATGCTTCGTCTTCGCATTACCGCCAGGTTTGTATTGAAGTCGATTTCTGACGGTGGGAATTCGAATAGTCCATTCACTACTCGAGAACCGACGGCAAAGCCGCTGTCTGGGAATGGCGCTACTCTCCAATATCTGTTCAGTGCTTTGTCGGGATCCAATCGATGACCTGAATTTTGATTATTGCCGGGCACGTCTGGGAGTGGGAATAGGTTAATTGCTTCGACAAGACCTGCAGATTCGTCACCAACTGAATTTTCGAAAATCATCGTCGCCGGAGTATATGTAGCCGAGCCGTTGCCGATTTCGAATTTGACGGTTACATCACCGGCGCTGATCGGTTTTGCAAGGGCGCCGTCTACATAGCCTTGATCAGGTGTGTTTTGGGTGACTGTTCCACCGGTATGAACGATTACTTTTCTGCCGGAATTTCTGACATCGATAACTGATTGGTTCTCGAAAAATAGTTCATTCCTTACCTGAATATGAGAATACTCTCCAACGCCGGTTAGAGTATCGACTTTCAAATTCTGTCCGTCATTGATATTGAAATTGTAGAAATCAAGTCCTTCGGTGTTACCCATGAGGAAAGTATGCGATGAGGGACCGACGAGACTAAAGCTTGCCGCTGTGTCCAGATATACGCCGTTGTTTTTAATGAAGAGATCCTGGTATAATTGAACGCTTCTATATCCCGGTTTTAATGAGCCCTGGATGATGGAGACGGAATCCCTGACTTTGAGATCGGAGGCACCGACCGGATTGGATATGAATACGTTGTTTGTCGGAGCTGAGGGATTATTAACAACAAGAGCGGCAATACTGTCAGGGAGTGCTTCACCTGTATTTTGTGAACCGTGGATAGTATTATAAACATAAATGCTGACACCGAAATTTCTGAAATCGGTGAGAACTGCGCCGCCGGGCACACCTGCCTGATTGATCCCGTTAAGGTGCATTACGCCAAGGATACAGCTATCTTTCAAGACGAAGGAATTTCCACGAATTGAACCGATATTTCCTTCGATGTATAATTCACCGGGCAGTCCATTATATTTTTCGACCTGTGTTAAGAGAATTCTGGGCGAAAGTCCGTCGGGTACGTATATTTGCTTTCCGTTACCTATGAATGCCTGATCGTTAATATGTTCGTCCTCGCCCGGATAGCGCCCAAGTTCATTCAAAGTGGAACCATAGCTAACGGTTGACCAATTGCCGGGATTATCCCAATCACCGTCATTGATACTGTAAAACGGAATACCCAGAGGTATAGCAACTATAACATCTCCGAAATCCCTGTTATACGTTGATTTTACGTAATTTCCCCGTTTTACCGGCGTATAAAGCATAGTCCATGTTCCCGTATCAGGGCAGGCAGCGGGCGGGTCGGGGCAGGGCGGCTGGTAGAGGTGATGTTCGAAATTGAGTGTGTCTTCCTGAAGATCTCTGATATCTTCGGGATTGAGATAGTATGTTGTCAGTGAAAATGTTCTCGTGCCGAGGTCAAAACCTCCGGTATTGGAAATATTCCAGTACGATTGCACATTACTTTCGGTTTTTACTCTAGCTGAATCGATTACGGGATGATCGAAACCATAATTAACCACCCCGACAAGTCCTTCCGTGCCGTCGTTGCCGACTGTTTCAAATGCTGCCGGTCTATATTCTGTTATTGTACTTGAACCAACTGCAAAGAATACATTTTTATTGCCAGTGCCAACTGTTCTGTATAATCTTCCGTCAATATGTCCCAGACCATTCCTTAATATCTGCGGGTTGCTTCCACCGGACGGGCTCATTTCCACATTCAGGGCGTTGGTTCTTGCGTCCAGTAATGAGGCGTTGTTGGCAGAGAATTCCAGAGTATTTCTGACAATTAAATTGGAATTGTCGCCGGAGGATTTACCTAACAATACTCTGCCGCCGTTTTTATCGAGTCTGAGATTATATAATTCCAGTCCGCCGGCGTTGTCATTGTAAAGAGTCTGAGTGTTACTCGATCCCGTCAGCACAAGTAGTCTCGGATCAGTAGGGCTGGAGCCGGAAATCGGATCGAAAACACCGTAATTATCGAGGCTGCCGGCAAGATTCACAGTGTTGCCGCGCAGTTCCATGATATTTAAGTCATCAATGATCCAGTCATTATCAATTGTGAAAGTTTCCTGAGTGATCTGAGATTTGACCGTATCGATACCATTTCCGGCAGCATGCAGGTTCCAGACAGGCATCATACCCGCTATTTTAATAACCGCACCGGATTGTGTAACGGCACCGCCTGTGCCGGTTTGGATTTCTCCACCGTTCATACCGGCGCCGTTAACAGCGCTGCCCCTGTAATCTGCTGCGGCGCCGGGAGTGCCGTTCGCAATAATAATTTCTCCACCGTTCATGGTGAATGAGGAGGTTGTATTGGTTATGTCAAAGCCTATAAGAGCAGTATTGTTGTTTCCTTCAGTTAAAACCTGCGTAGTTCCGTTTGCTTCCATTTCGAAATTGACGTTAGAAATATCTACAAATCTTGTGAAACAGCCGGCTATATCGAGTTTGCCATCGTTGATATTAATTTTTGTACCCGTTTTATAATATAGATTTTCATCGGTTTCATCTCCGATGGTCATATCGCCGCCGTCGAGGTTAAGTGTGGTGTTAACGTTTGTTGTCAGAGTTGACGAGGAGCTTATCATGCCGGTGCGGATGTCAAATCCGGTGTAAGTACCCATGAAAAGTTCATTGTTACCGCCGGAGATGTACATATTTTCATCGACACTGAGTCTGGTAACACCTTTTTCCGGTTTAAAGATATATGATGCCGGGCTTGCTGCTGTTGCCGCAGCGAAAGTCTGGGAGCTTATGTCCAGTGTATCAGAGAGACCGCCGTCTTTATTGAGTTCGACTCTTTGAATGCCGCGCCAGACGCCCTCACCGTCAATAGTAGTCAGAGTGGATGATCCGGTCATTTTCAGGACTGTGTAGTCATTTGTACCGCTGACAAAGTCGATATATCCGCCGTCGGCAGACTGAGAGTAATTGTAAAGATCATCTTCGAGGATCAGTGTGTCTTTACGACTGCCGCCAGTAGTCCCGTCTATAATTCCATCATTCATAACCGATAGGGGATAATGCAGGGCTAAAGTTTTATTTTGAGGTGCAGAGCCAAATGTTAGCTGTCCGTTTGTACCAAAGGTACCACCTATTCTGAGGAGGTCAGCCTGTATGGAATCTTTGTTATAGGTTATTTCATATCCGTCAACATAGACTGTATCTTCATCGAAGATTTGCCCCGGGAAGTATGAAGAGGGTGGTCCGGTATGGCTTTCATTTGACCAATTAGAAGATACATCCCAAACGCCTGTATTAATACTGTAAAATATTCTGCCATCGAAGAAACTTCTGGCTTCTCCTGCTGTCCAGTCTCCCAGAAAGACTGGAGAATTGTTCACTTCGATAGGTGAGGGGTAAGCTTTCGGAGATTGACCTACGTTAATTTCCCATCCGCCGGTTAGCTGATAGACTGCCGGAATGTATTCATTAACATCGCCTGTAGTATCGACGTCTTCATAGGTCAGGTCAAATGAATTTGCCGATATGTTGGAAATATCTTGAGTTTGCACTCTCCAGTATTTTTTGAGTAGATTAGAACCGGGTGCCTGCGGATGTATTCCTTTATGTAATTGTAAGGATAGTGCGGGGGTCCCGGTGTAAGATCCTGTGAGGCTTATATCTGCCGGATTATAGACTGTGTCTACCCCAACCGGGAAGAAGAATGATTTCTGTCCGCTGGCAGTAGAAAATTCCTTATTTAACCAGCCGGCATCTGATTCACCGGATACCTGTATCATGCGGTTCTGTCCGAAGCCGCTGCCACCCTGTGCAAGGGAAGCGTTGTTTTCTAAAGTTAATGTTGTACTGTTATCCAGAACAAGTAAATTTTCCGTTTGAAAATTGAAAGTACCTTCGACTTTAGCTTCGTAATTGGTCATTGATTCGGCAAGTGAGAGATATACATTGTTTGTGTCTTTGTCAATTCTAACATCATTGAATGTTACAGTTTCCTTGCCTCTTATAGTATCCGGCTGATCGCCGTAGAATCTTACTTCCGCATTGCCATGGTCGAAACCGTTAGTCGTATCATTTATAAAATCACCGGCAAGATTAATATCATTGCCGTTGGCATCGAAAAAGCCACTGATGATCTTTACGGAATCTCGAACATTTATTTCTTTTCCGAGATTAGTTCTGCTGCCGTTGCTGCGAGGGCTGTTCATCTGAATTGACCAGAGATTTTCCGGCAATCCCGAGCCGGTACTCTGGGTAATAACCGGGCTGCTGTTCATAATCTCGATAGTATAGTCCTCTACTTCACCCGTTTCGTTTCTGCTGCAGGGACCTTCCGCATTTGTTCCGCTTCTATCGGATACCCTCATTCTTGTAACGCCGGGATTAGTTCCAGCAGGTACGGTAAAATAGTCTGTTGTCAGTTCGCCATTGTTAATCTCGTCAACAACCATTTCCCCGGTATCATAAAAATCTCCGTCATAGTTGAAATCTATCCATACGCGCCATCTTCTTGTATTATTATCATCCGGCGTCAACACCAGCCGGTAGCTGTCGCCGGCATTCATAACAGCCGATTTCCAGGCAAAGTAGAAATATCCGTCTTCCCGGAGCGAATCCGCAGAAATATTATCCATTATTGTTGTAGGTGTATCATCCTGTACCCGCACTCTTTCAGTGTATCTATAGCTGGCATTCCACGAACGCGGATCGCAATACTGCATCCATGTTCCACCAACAACGGGCGTATAGCCTTCCGCAGTATAGATGATATTCATACTATCCTTATATGTACGCGCCCAGCTTATGACATTACCACGTCCTGTAGGTGCAGGTGTAATGCCGTCTTCAGAGCCTACCTCGATATAAGAGCCCTTCTCGGCTGTGAAAGCTACCCCCCTGAGCACATGTTTCCCAAGGGCAAGATTTCCCGAACTCTCAACATTAACAGCGGGACCAAAATATGCATTGGCATTGCCGGAATATAGATAATTTGTACCAATATTTTCGTTCAGAGCTACCCGCTTGTTATTGCCAATATAAGCTACATCGTACTGTGTTCGGGGGTAGCTTGAGGCAGTAACAGTGCTTGAATATCCCTGGGTTGACCATGTATCGGTATCCGTCCAGTCGCCGTTGGCTATGCTGTAGAAAATTGTCGTTCTACCGGAATTCTGGTTGCCTGCGAAAAAGTCACCGAGAAGTACGCTGCTGTCGCTGAGTACATAATCATCACCAAATGAAGAATCCGAAGGTATGTCATTTGCTCTGACAGTTGTCATACTGCCGTCATAATCTATATGACCTGTTATAAATCTCGTATCGCTGCAGCTATAGGCAAAGTTACCGGTAGTAGTGTTCGGACGCAGCGCTTGCCAGTCAAGGGCGGGACCTTTCCAGAAAGCCATTTCCAGACAGGTGGGATGGTCGATGGTTTGGATATCATCGGGGTCAATGAACGTCAGGGTGACGGTCATATCTCTGCTCCCCCGATCGAAGCTTGATCCCGGCGGCAGTGTTACGCGCCAGTATCTGGGTATGTATCGAGCAGGATCAATGGGGCAGGAAACATCGTTTTTTCTGGGGTGTGCTTCGGGTATATTGGAGACACCAAAAATCCCGGAAGTGCCTCCACCGCCGTCAAAATTTATCTGATAGGGTGTATAATGCGTTGTGTCGCCGACTTCGAATGTGATAGTCGGTTGATCGCCGGACCCGATATATTTTCTGAGCTGTCCGTAGATGTGTCCCTGACCATTTCTAATAAGATTGCCGCCACTGGGTATCTCAACATAATTGTTTGTATGTCCTAAAGCGTCGATTACGGCGTCATTTCCGTTAGCAAAAATGAGCATGTTAGATATGCTTATAGGGGAAGTGTCATTCAGAGTAAGAATCCCGTCACCGGAGGATTTATTTATATTTAAATTATTAAAAGTGATAGCTGAAGTTGTTGCGTTGTTAGTAAAGAACTGAGTTTCGTCCCCGATGATATTTACGGTGTTGGCTCCCGGGGAAAAGTCTGCGCCGCTGTTTCGGTAAAGATTACCTTCAAGGTTCAGAGCTGCGCCCGCTGCATACGTGCCGCTTTCAAGATGAAGACTGTCGGTAATGGTCAGCCCGTTTCGATTAACGGAAACGGAGTTTGCGGATTTGTCAACAGTAAGTGTTGCTATTGTTAATGGTAGTCCGTTGTCAGCCTGAGTCTGATTTTGATTGCCGGTATATATGAAATGACCTCTGTTGTGATTGTTATAGTTATACTCTCGTACAAGTGTCTGAATATTGCCGGCAGAGCCTGTTGCCCGGATACCATCGGAGGAACCGATGCCCAAAGTGCTTTCATTGGTCTTTATGAATGTTCCCGAAGCTCCGCTCAAGACATTTGTACCACATAGCAATGTACCACTAGAATCGAGTGTTACAACGCCATTGGCTGTGGTAGGGTTATTATCCAGAGAGATAGAATAACTGTCGCCTATATAAACATAGGCATCGTCGGTTGGAACTGTAGTTGAAGGATCGCCTCCGTAGCCCTGAGTTGACCAAGAACCCGGATTTGACCAGTTCCCGTTAGCTATACTAAAATAACTGTAGTGGTCGGGTTCACCGACAATGATAGTACCAAACTGCTCGAGGTCTCCATATTCGGTACTGTTGCTGTTTCTGGCGCCTATCGACGGATCGCCGAATCTATCGGGCAATATCCAGGATCCGTTCCAGAGTCTGGCTTCGAAATAATCGGGGTCAGCTCCGTTCCTGAGGTCTCCATTAGGGGCGGCAGCATTTATAAATGTTGCTATGGCATCATATTGTCTGTTTAGTCCGAGATTAAAATTACTGCCGGCAGGTTTGGAAATTGTCCACTGTCTTCTGACCTGTCCGGGATCACTCATTCTGCTTCCCGCTGGAGAGATACCGGTCGAAACAGGTGAGGATGCAGCGGTAACAGTGTCGCTTATTACGGCGACTAAGTCTGAAACACCTCCGGTGCCGTTTAATTCGAGTGTCATTGGGGTATACGAGTCTCTGTAGCCGACTTCGTAAATGACACTTACGGTTGCAGTGTCGACAATTTTTGACAACTGACCGTCGATGTGACCCGGATTGGCGCCCGGTCGGGATATGTTTCCGTAAACGATAGCATTCCTGCCGCGATTTTGAAGGTTGCCGTCCGTCAATTCTATTAGATCATGAATGATGACAGCATTGTCGGCAGTAGAGCCGACATTTGAAGCGTCAACATGGCTGCTGTTATTTATTATGAGATCGTAAAATTCTTCGTTGCCGGAAGTTTTACTCATGTTTTGCTGGGAGGTTCCGGTCATGTAAACTGTGGATGTGCCGTAATCAAGCGTGTTTCCTTCATTAATCCAGTCACCCTGCAATGTGAATTCTATAGCGGCAAGAGAGAGATTAGCATCGGTATCTATTCGCAAATCACCTCGGACGAGTGTATTATCAGTAGGTTCGACGATACCTTCGCCGGCTATTGTAAGATCGTTGAAGGGATTTTCGCTTGTGTCACGGGATGTAACATAATTAGTAAATGTTAGATCAGGGGAGCGCAGAATAACCGCATCATTACCCGGATTGAATATGCCGCCTGAATTTATCCAATCTCCCTGCACTTCAAAATTGTAGCCGTTTGAATTGAAATTGGAGGAATTAAAATTGAAGTCATTCTGAGCTATGAAGAGGGGAGCGCCCGTATGGGAGTATAATTGCTTTGTTCCGGTACCTTCGATAGTTATATTAAAATACTGCAGGTGGAAAATAGTATCCGATGGTGCGGCAGGGCGGCAGGGGATGTTCTGAATGCCTCCGTCTTTTTTAAATACTACTGTGGAGCCGTCGGTTTGGAATCTCTGGGAAGGTGAGCCGGTAAATGTCAGCGAACTGAGACTGAAGCTATTGGATATATTAATATTTCCCTGATTTGCAAAGGTAATGTTAGCAGCCCTCTCTCCTGATATTTTCAGATTATGATATTGATTGACGCCGGGGGTGGAATTTGAGCTTGGGATAGTGGAATTGCCTGTCCCGTCGAAGGTGATCGAGCCGGCGTTGAATGTATTGTCCAGATAATTGGTTGGGTACTGGCTTCTGACAATCAATTCTCCATCGCGCATTGTGAATGTTCTGGAAGAACTGTTGCCGTTAATTGAATATGTCCCTATATCCAGGGAGCCGTTGTTGATGACAAGAGAATCGTCAATAGCGTAGTGTTTGTCCAGTTCGACGGTGTCGGTTGAGGTTGATTTGTCTACGATGATAGTTCGTAAAGGTGATGGCAGCCCATCGCCGGACTGTTGATGCGGAGTTGAAGTATCGATATAGTAATAATAGACGTCATTGCTAAGTTCTCTTACATCTGTTTGCACACATCCCTGTGCAGTTGGTGCAGCCCAGCAGCCTTCCTTGTGTCCGATTTTAAAAGTGGTGTTGTCTTCAAGACGGAATGTATCACCGGTAACCGCATAGTCGCCGTTGATTATAAGTGTGCCGGTTCCTTCGACTTGTAATAATCTTGTTGCGGAAATAGTATCAGATATTGTAACGGTGCTGTCTTTTATCCTTACGAGATCTGAGCCTCTGTTCGGAGCATTGGAGGAGGCGGGACCATTGAAATTAATTTTAGACCAGGTAGCAGGGTCGGAGTAATCACCGGTTTTCCTGCTATAATAGGTTACCTGGGCGACGTCTTCCTCTCCGGCAAGCCAGTCGCCAACGAGTTGACCGTCTACATGAGTGGAGTAGAATACTTTGTTGTTGAAATCGACGATATCGTTTCCGCCGCCGCCGGGATCAATGTACCATTGACCTAAAGGATCCGGATCGGGCGGGCTGAAGAGTAATACGTCGTACTCGCTTTCATTTCCGTAGACATAGTAACTGTCGTAGTAGAAAACAACATCTACGTCGCCGTTGGGGTCTGAGTCTAAAGTTATATCATTGGTTTGTACTTTCCAGTAAAGCTTTAAAGAGGCATCGCTTAAATCCACACCGGGATGTTCTTTTGGAATCAGTTGTATGGAGTTGTATGCATTGGTGCCAAAGGCTGCCTGGTTTTGACGGAAAGTAATCTCTGCGGGTGTGTAAAGAGTGTCATCGCCGACGGGGTATAGCAGCTTGGTTCGATCTGTAGTGCCGGAGGTGATCTCTCGGCGCAATACACCGCCATATTCATTTGAGCCCGGTGAGCTTTCCGAATTTTTTATATATTTTGTATTGTCAAAATCGTCGGCAGTATTGCCGAAGTCAGAAATTATATCACCGTTTTCGCCGATTACAAGTAAATTCTGATTTAGATCCAGAATTGCCGTGTTTGAGTTGTAGGGGAGAAGTGACAATATGCCTTCAATAAGTGTTTCTTCGGTGTCGACATCGAGAATTACATCACCGCCGGTTTTGTTCCGCAGCTTTAAATTGTTAAATGTAGTTGTCTGCTGCCCCTTAATGTATTGGTCGGAATCACCGTTGAATACTACAGTACCACTGCCTGCAGTGAAACCTGTGTATGTTGTGCTGGTATTATTAATCCAGTCGCCGCCAATGTAGATATCGAGATCATTAGCGTCCAGCCTGCCGCTTCCGGTTCCGGCGAAGGTGATATTATCCAGTACTTCGAAGTCATTGTTCAGGACTTTGGCGACAGGATCATTTGTACCTGTCATGTAGAATTCGCCGACAGGCATCTGGCTGTTAACCTCATATAGTCTTTCGTCGGATTCCTGAGCGTCTATCCTTAGTAATCCGCCGGTGACAGTTCCGCTGGTAGTTCCAACATAGTAATCACCACCCGAAAACGAAGTCGAACGATTCGTACGGCGTAATTCTATAGTACCGGCTGTCCAAGTCATCGAGGAGGAATTCCGCAGGTCGAAAATGCCATAATTCGAATTAGTGAAATATCCGGTAACGCCTATATTAAACTGACCGCCGGATTGCTCGAAATCAGACGCAGAGGTTCCGTTTACCGGACCGAATCTGCGGTTGACATTCATAGTGCCGCCGCGTATGGATAATTCAGGTTTATATCCGGTATCGCTTCGATAGACAAGATCGGTCGTGGTTTCACCCAGATCGCCAATATTTACTGTGCCGTCGGAGAGACGCAGCAGTCCGCGCATTTCAAGGTTGCCGTTTTGTCCTTCGACGGCGGCATTGGCATTGTCTATCCATAATCCCGTATGGGCAGGTATCTGGGGGGCAGTATAATATTTGAAGAATTTGTTGGTTATGTTGAAATTGCCGCCCAGATGAAAAATTCCTTTTGTGAGGGTTAGGAATTGATCAATAGTAGTGAATGTTGATGAATTTACATGGACTTCATCTTCGGCATTGTCTTTAGATACTTCGATTTCATGGAATTCGAAAGTGGAGCCGGTCCCGTGCAGCAGCGAATTGCCTGAGCCCTGAAAAGTCGTGTAGGCAAGATTGTTCCCCAGGCGCAGGTCGAATGTTGAGTTGTTTAAAATATCGCCCGATACATTAAGATAGTGAGTTAGAGTCCCGGAGGAATTTACGTCGAAGGTATTTCCGCTCAAGACGGAAATGTCTCCGCCGACAGTGAGAGTCGTAGAGGATACATCATTGTATCTGAAAATGCCGTCTTGTACCAGAAGATCATCTTTCAACTTAGCATCGATGTCGAGGGAGAGTATATCTGTGGGGTTGTTTGATTTGTCAACAGTTATATGACTGAAGGTAGTAGAGGATGTGCCTTCAATAGAAGCGTTTTCAGTGCCGTTGAAAGATACTGTGCCTGAACCGGGAGAGAATATACATCCGTTGTTTGTCCAGTCGCCGGTTATAAAAATGCTGCCCGCTCCATTTTGAGTGAAGGTAGAGGATGAGCTTAAATTCAAAGTGCCATCTATGTAAATTGTAGCGCTGGGACTTGCCGTAACTACGGCGTCTTGACTCAGATTTACAAGCTGAGCCATTGCGCCGGAAAAAGACAGCGCTAAAAATGCTATTACAAGCGTTATTTTATTCAAGAACTTCAAATTTTTTTTAGATCTATGTCTTTTTTTTATTAAAACTGTTTTGAAAAAGTGAATACGAATATACTTTATAACTGTTATTTCCTGATTTTAAAATCAGTAATCCTACTGAGTTTTGCAACATCCATGGTTGTCATTTTATTTCTCCTTACTAAAAGCGTGCCAAAAGATTCATACAAAAATGAAACAAAATTAAAAATATGATGAATAATTATTCATAAAATATAATAAATAGAAATGAAAAAACAAAGTTATTTATTTAATTTTCATAGGATAAGAATATAAAATGGGATAAAAAGGGGATAATCAGAATTTAAAAGTACAGGGGGAGGAAAAAGGTGTAAAACTTTACAAGGTCATTCTGATAGCGTCAAAGAATCCGGCATTCATAGATTTCCGCCCTGCTATAACAGGCTTTAAAGGCATTTTTTAAAAATACGTTACATGGTTGTGGGACATCATCGCTGCCTCTCATATACCTTGAACTCCACACGACGATTGAGTGCTCTATTTTCAGGGGAATCATTCGGGCGGATATATTTATCTTTGGCGAAGCCTTTCATGATTATTCTATCTTCGGAAATACCCTGTGCGGTCAAATACTCGACGGCGGTGGCAGCGCGTTTCTTTGATATTTTCCTATTAACAGCCACCGAGCCTGTATTATCAGTATATCCCGTGACTTCAACCACCGTCTTCGGATTCTCCCTCATGAACTTCACCAGCCTTTGTCTTTCTGTCTTCGATTCTTTGGAAAGCCCGGTTTCACCGGAATCGAAGAATACATTTCTTATGCAGATCAGTGAATCTTCCGCGGGAACGAGGTACAAATCGCGCTCGATCTCATTATATTCTTTTAGCTTTTTCAGGTCGAGATCCTGATTTGAGCCGAGGTATTCCTTAGCTCTCGCCCTGTAGCTGTAATAATTGCCGGCAGGCAGAGGCATTTTATAGGCTCCGTCGCCCGGATTGCTGCGAGCCGTACCGAACTCTTTTCCTTCCGGCAGGGTTTCGTATGTTATTTGAGCTTCCAGTGGTGCGAGGCTCTTATAGCTCTTGACTTCGCCCTTCACCAGCATTACGGCTTCCGGTTTGACTTGATCAGGGATCTTTATCCGAAAGATGTCGCTTTTACCAAAGGTTTCTTTTACGGACACACAGTAGGCATATTCGCCGGAGGCATCTGTTTTATAATATGCATCCCAGCCGGTTGTATTTACTTCTGGTCCCATGTTTTCCGGCTCTGACCAGTTATTCCAGGAATTATCCTGCCTTCGAGTGTAATAAATATCTGAAGAGCCATAGCCTTCTCTACCATCCGTAGAAAAATAGAGAGTGACCCCGTCCGGAGCCAGGAAGGGCGAAATTTCGTCTCCGGGTGTATTTATGTGTTTACCTAGATTTTTAGGCGAAGACCATTTTCCATTTTTTTTCTTGAAGCTGACATAAAGATCCTTCAAGCCGTATGAATCTTTACGCTGGATAGCAAGGAGCAGCGTTTTACGGTTGCTTGCCATAAAAAATCCCCCAAATTCATTCATGTTGTAGTAGTCCTCGATTTCGAGTGGCTGCGGAAAAGACCAGCCGTTATTTGTTCTATGACTAATAGATACTCCACGTCCCATTTTGCCGTTCTTCTTGTAAATACTTCCAAGCAAGAGACTATTCCCATCGGGAGAAACTGACGAGACGAAATTATTATACTCATTGTTAAGTGGAGGTCCCAATTTCCTGGCTTTCCCCCATTCGCCTCCGGGTTGTTTATTTGCTGCCCAGATGTTTTGCTTTAATTCTCCGTCGGGGCATTCATCCCGGCAGAAGTAAAGCGTGTTTCCGTCGGAAGAAATTACCGGATTCAATTCATTACATATTGAATTGATGTTTTCGCCCAAATTTATTAGATTACTGCCTTTTTCTGTCGATTGCGCAGGGATTAAAAAAAATATCAGCATAATAAGGGCGAGATGTAAAGTTTTCGTTTTCATCATGTTATTTTTTCTCATTTTTTCTAATTATTTGATATTTTGATAGTTGTTATCTTTTTAATTTGTTTGTAAATTTATCAAAAATCGAACCAATTATTAAATCTTGCTTTTTTTTACTAATTTAATTTAAGCAATATCACAAATATCAAAATAAGTAATACTACTGATTTTAAATATTTGAAATTAAAGAAATAAGCGAAAAAGATGTTATGAAAGAAAAAAGACTAATAAAAATAGCGCCGTCACTTTTATCTGCCGATTTCGGTAATCTGGCTTCTGAGATACGTAAATGCGAAGAAGGCGGCGCGGATATACTTCATGCAGATATTATGGACGGGCACTTTGTGCCTAATATAAGCTATGGTCCTATGATCGTGGAAAAAATCCGCCCACTGAGCAAGCTGCCGATCGACAGTCACCTGATGATAACCGATCCTGATAAATTCATACCAATGTTTGTCGATGCCGGCACTGATATGATCTCAATCCATGCTGAAGGTGCATTTCATATTCACAGGACACTGTCTCTTATAAAGAGCTATGGCAAAAAGGCGGGACTGGTGCTGAATCCTGCAACCCCCTTGGAATATGCTTATGAAGCGGCGGAATTTTGTGATTATATTTTGTTGATGTCCGTGAATCCGGGATTTGGCGGGCAAAGCTTTATCGATACTTTTCTGCGGAGATGCGGAAAATTGAGAGAATATCTTGATAAAAATGCACTGGAAAATGTGGAAATTGAGGTGGATGGAGGTGTTAAATTCGACAATATACAGGAAATCGTAAAAGCCGGCGCTAATATGATCGTTTGCGGCTCGGGGCTGTTTAAGGGTGATCCGGTGGATAATATAAAGAGAATGAGGAAGCTGGCGGAAGAGGTGCAAGAAGATTAATTTTTTATTTAAGGACGAACGGCTAATGGATTGAGAGTTCTAAATTTTAAGTTTTTAATTTTAAATTAAGATTCCACTTTCCCGAAATTATCTTATAAACTCAACTTTCTGAGTTATAATAAATCAGATTATAAACAATGTAAGTATCAATGATTACAAATAATTATATTGAAAAGCCCTTTTTATTTTTGTATATTGCAAATGAATACATTGATAGATCTATTAGTGATTCAGGAACACCTATTCGAATCATAGGATTTAATCCATATTATAGAGATATTTTTAGACAAAATTTCCAAATTCCGGATGGAGAATATTGCGAAAATGTTGATTATATTCCTGAAGAAGAAAGACCTAATTTAAAGTAATGGGTTCCTATGGCATATAGAAATAAATGAATTTTCCGATTAGGTTATTATTTAAACAAACACAGTTCTTTGAAAACCTAATTCCCACCCCTCTTCCGGCAGTACGACCCGCGTGCGGGCAGGCGGCTGAGCAGGGATCCGGTGGAAAAGCTGGCGGTGTACCAAACTTGGGAAGTAGGGAAAAATTTAATTATATTTGTGTTAATGTAAGTATTTAACATGAAAACAATAAATTAAATTTCTAATGAAAGATTACGGTTTATCTGTCTGCATAATAGCTAAAAATGAGGAAAAGAACCTGCCTGACTGCCTCGAATCGGTGCAGCCGGCGGCGAGTGAGATAATTGTCGTGGATACCGGCTCGGATGACAGGACTATGGCTGTTGCCGAGGAATTCGGCTGCCGCGTGTACCGGACAGAATGGAATGATGACTTCGCCGCTGCAAGAAACGAAGCGCTGTCGTATGCCACACAGCCTTTTATCTTGAGTATAGATGCGGATGAAAGGCTTGTCACTCCCGGGCAGATAGAACCGCTGCTGAAGGAAAGCTCGCTGCAGACGGGCGGCTGGCTCGTGGAAGTCTCGTCCGAAGTGCAGAGGAAAGCAGGTAAGGATAAATTCGTAAGCAATCTGCTGCGGCTGTTCAGGAATGATGAGAATATACGATTTTCAGGGATAATCCATGAGCAGGTAACCGAATCGGTGATAAATCTCGGCTTGGGGATAGAGAATTCGCCGGTAAAGATCATTCATCACGGGTACGACAGCTCGCCCCAGGACCTGCGCTACAAGCAATTGCGCAACCTCAAATTGCTCGACAAAGCGCTGGAAAATGATCCCGAACATGCCTATACGCTTTTCCAGCGCGCGAAGACATATCTGGCGCTCGATCGCTGGGAGGAAGCCGAACATGATATCCAGCAGGCTATAGAGAAAGCCCCTTCAGGAGGTACTGTCAAGCCGCAGGCGCTGAATTACGGAGGCATAATTGCTTACCGCCTCGACTATCTCAAAAATGCCGAGGAACGCGCGAAAAAATCCCTCGAATTATTGCCAAAGCAGGCTTTCGCCAATTTTATCCTCGGCGAAGTCTACCTTACGACAAACAATTTCGATAAGGCTTACGATGCCTTTTCGGCAATGGAAAAAGCTCTTGCCGAGCCTGATCCATTGTCGAGAATTGTCGGCGATTACTACCTGCCGCCCGAGCAGCTTCATTTCAAAAAAGGGAAATGCCTCATAGGGCTTAAGCTCTTTGACGAAGCGCTGGCGGAATTCAAAAACGGCGTGGACGCAAATCCTAAGCATTCCGCCTGTCTTGTGGGCATGGCCAACGCAGCCTACAAGAAGAAGCGGTACGGCGAAGCTGCTAACCTGCTGAAAAGAGCGGTTGAAATAGATCCGGCGGACTCAAGACTCAATAAATTCCTCAGACAGGTGCAGGTAAAACTTGACGAACAAGAACAAACTGAACTAAATTTCGAAGAGAAGCCCGCCGAAGGACAGCAAAAACCGTTGCTATCGCTGAGTATGATCGTCAAGGATGAAGAGGACATGCTCGCGGGCTGCCTCGACAGCGTGAAGGACATCGCCGATGAGATAGTCATCGTGGATACCGGCTCGACAGATAAAACGAAGGAAATTGCACAGCAGTACGGCGCGAAGCTCTACGATTTCGATTGGGTTGATGATTTCTCTGCGGCTCGGAATGAATCGCTGAAACGCTGCGCCGGCGAGTGGATTCTCTATATGGATGCCGACGAACGCCTCGACAAAGAGAGCGCCAAAGACCTTCGTGATTTTCTGGCGAACAGCCCCGATTCCCGCGGTGGTTACTTCTGCACTATCGAAAGCGACCATTCCCAGCTTGACGGCAAAGCCGAATTGCACCGCGGCGGCTACCCGCGCATTTTCCGCAATTACGGCTATCCGAAGATACAGTTCCAGGGCAGGGTGCACGAGCAGATTACGCCGTCAATTCTCGATCTCGGAGCCAATTTTGAATTTTCCGACGTAATTATCAACCATCTCGGCTATAATCAGCCGCGCGAGGTCATGGAAGAAAAGATCAAGCGGAATTACAAAATGCTGATAGAGCATGTACAGGACGAGCCGCTTAACGGCTACGCATGGTTCCAGCTCGGGCAGACTCTCGCCCAGATGAAGCTCAACGACGAAGCCGAAAAATCCATCCGGCTGGCGGTGCAGACCGGCTCGCTGTCGGACTCAGTATATGCGAGCGCGGCGGCAGTCCTCGCCCAACTCACCGGCAACAAGAAAAATTTCGAGGAAACGCTTCACTGGGCGGAAGAATCTCTGAAAAGCGCACCGGAACAGATCTATGCGCTGCACCTTCGCGCTTATGCGCATCTCTATCTGGATAATTTCGATCAGGCTGAGAAGGATTTCCACGAAGTGCGGAACCGGCTGAAAAACAGTAAGGGCGTACCGAAATCGGGCTTTGACATAGTCATTCCCGAAGAGGTGGTCGATCAGGGGCTGCGTGAGCTCGAGCAGCGCCGAGCCGGCGGCTCATAGCACGGGGTGGATAACGGTCGTCACCACGCCCCAAACCTCGAACTGCATCTCTTCATTTATTTCAATTCTGTTGTAATCGGGATTTTCCGGCGTAAGATACACCTTACCGTTCTCTCTGAGCAGGCGTTTAACAGTGAGATCGCCGTCGAGGACTGCGATGACGATATTGCCGTCCTTGGGCTCGATGGAGCGGTCGACGACGAGCACATCGCCGCTGTGGATGCCCGCCTCGATCATGGAATCGCCGGTAACCCTGACAAAGAAGGTCGCCGCCGGATTGCGCACGAGATGCTGGTTAAGGTCGAGCTTCCCTTCGAGGTAATCATCCGCCGGCGAGGGAAATCCCGCGGACACGGACTCGAGGAACAGCGGCAGTTCCAATTCGCTCTTCTGTTCCGGCGTTAGAATTTCGAGAACATCCGAATTGCCTGATTTTATGTTGCGCACTTTTTTCATATCCAAATTTATTAAATTTTGTGGTAGAATGCTAAAGATAGCTGTAATTATGTACGATGGATGCAGATTATAATTTTTATAAAATAAATTTGGAGATTAAATAAATTTTAGGTGAAATGGAAGAGGTATTTTGCTACTAAAATTATTTGATGAACTGGCATTGACAATTGTTTTTTAAAGGTTATAAGCGGCATTACTATTGCTGTTTATGGGGAGGGCTAAATATCATGAAGAAAACTTTGCTAATCGTAATTGCATTATTTACAATTTATGAAATTAGTTAATCAGAAAATCCCGAATGGATAGTATTCAACTATGAAAATTCCCCAATTCCCAGCCGGATTGTCAGAGAAGTCGTAATTGATAAAGATGGCAATAAGTGGATAGCTACAAGCCATAGAAATTGATAGTAATAGAAATATATGGATTTCTACAAATAATGGCTTAAATAGACTTGCTGGGAAAAAATGGACATTGTTTTATCCCTAAGTATTATCAAATATAAGAAGATCTAAGCGTTCTGTGGCTATTGAACAAAACAGTATTATATGGGTAGGTACTGCTTTCGATGGTTTGTTTAAATTTGATGGTAAGGACTGGATACAATACAATAAAGAGAATTCCAAAATACCTGGCTCTGCTATTAACTCAATAACTATAGATTCTTATGGGAATAAATGGATATGTACCGACCAAGGTTTAGCCGTGTATAGGGAAGGCGGCGTAAAAGGAATAACAGATGTAAAAGAAAATCCTGATAAATACTATAGTTCTACCGCTTATACTAATTCTTTCCATAACTCTACTGTAATTGAATACGATGTACAAGAGACAAACTCAGTTAAATTATCTGTTTTTGATGCCTACGGTAATGAAGTGTCAGGCTTTGGAAGCAAGCTGCATACGCCGGGTGAGTATCAATACGTGTTTGATGCTGAAAATGTATCACCAGGTATTTACTTCTATAAGCTGCAAATCGGGAATAAGATAGAGACAGGGAAATTAGTGATGTATAGGTGGATAAATTGGGATTCCGTTGTGTCAAATGGGACTGTCTCATAAGCAGGTAATGTTCCAGGACAGCCTCTTTTCTTTTTATATGCTGAATGAGTTACTATTACTTATTTTCCACTCCTTTGTAAAAAGTTTTGTAATCCCTTAACATTTATGTAATTTTGTGGTTTGTTAAAGTTTTAGCAAGCGAATCATGAGCGAAACAGTATTAATAACTGGCGGATCAGGCTTTATAGGAAGCAATTTCGTCAGGTATATTTTGAGTAATGAAGATTATCGGATTGTAAATCTCGATGCGCTTACCTATGCCGGTAATCCTGAGAATCTTTCCGATGTCGAGGATAATCCGGCTTACAGCTTCGTGCATGGTTCGATCGCGGATAAGGAACTGGTCGATAAGATCTGCGATGAATATGATATTTCCGGGATAATCAATTTTGCGGCGGAGTCGCACGTTGACCGCTCGATCATGGATGCCAGACCTTTCATCGATACAAACGTTACGGGCACTCTTGTTTTGCTGGATGCTGTCAGGAAGCACGGCATTAATAGATTCCTGCAAATTTCCACTGATGAAGTATACGGAACACTGCCGGAAACCGGGGAATTCACTGAGAAGACACCGCTGAAGCCTAATTCGCCTTATTCTGCTTCTAAAGCAGCGGCGGACCACCTGGTATCAGCTTATCATAAGACTTATGACTTGAATACGCTGATAACGCGATGTTCGAATAACTACGGGCAGTATCAATTTCCGGAAAAGTTGATCCCGCTGATGATAGAGAATGCTCTGGATGACAAGAACTTACCTGTTTACGGCGATGGACTGCACGTTAGGGATTGGATACACGTCACTGACCATGTTAAAGCGATATTAACAGTTTACAAATCAGGAAGATCGGGGGAAGTATATAATATCGGGGCGGATAGCGAGAAACCGAATATCGAAATCGTCAAGACTATTCTCAAAATTCTGGATAAGCCGGAGTCGCTTATAAAATTCGTTAAGGACAGACCCGGGCATGACAGGCGCTATGCCATCGATAATTCTAAAATTAAGGAAGAACTTGGCTGGCAGCCGGGAATAGATTTCGAGACCGGGCTGAAGCAAACAATTGACTGGTACATTGAAAATCGGGACTGGAGCAAGAGGGTGAAAACAGGCGAATATCAAAAATATTATAAAGAACAATACGGGAACATTTGATTCGAATAAATGAAAGATTTTGTTAGTTAAATAATTGGAAAAAGACGTGGCGGATAAGGATATTATCAAATCATACGAAAAGAAAATTGAAAATAAGGAACTAATAGCAGGGGTGATAGGACTCGGATATGTTGGGCTGCCTCTTGCTCTGGAATTTGCCAGAAATGAATTCAAGACCATTGGTTTCGATCTTAACGAAGATAGGGTGGTTAAGCTGAATAAGGGCGTTAATTATATCGAAGACCTGAAGGATGATGAAATAAGAAGTGTGGTAGAAAACGGTTTTTTATCCGCTGCAACCGACTTTGATAAACTGAAGGATTGTGATTCTATCTTTATATGCGTGCCGACACCTTTTACTACTAATAAAGATCCTGATATTTCGTATATTTTGGATGCATCAAAACAAATAGCTTCCAATATCCAGGAAAATCAGGTAATAATAATAAAAAGTACGACATTTCCCGGCACTACGGAAAAATTTGTAAAACCGGCACTTGAATCTTCCGGGTTGAAGGCGGGGCAGGACTTTTATCTTGCTTTCTCCCCAGAGAGAATTGACCCGGGAAATAAGAAATTCAATACTTCGAATACTCCAATAGTTGTAGGCGGAATTGATAAGACTTCGACTGATATTGCGTGCAGTGTACAGAAGGTTATTGTTGATCAGGTTGTACCGGTTAGTTCAACTAAGATTGCAGAGATGGAAAAACTGCTCGAGAATATCTTCCGCAGCGTGAATATTGCATTGGTGAATGAACTGGCTCAGCTTTGCGACCGCATTGGCATTAATATCTGGGAAGTGATAGAGGCGGCTTCGACCAAGCCGTTCGGTTTCATGCCCTTTTTCCCCGGTCCCGGTATAGGGGGACACTGTATTCTTATAGATCCTTACTATCTTTCGTGGATGGCACGGGAATATGATTTTGAGACGAAATTCATTGCTCTGGCGGCGGAAATCAATGAGGAAATGCCTTATTATGTGCGCTATATGGTTCTAAAGGAAATAGCAAGACAGCCTGTGACTACGTCGAACGCCAGAGTGCTTCTTTTAGGGATGGCATTTAAAAAAGACGTAAGCGATCTGCGGCATTCGCCGGCGCTGAAAGTTTATGAGATACTAAAGACCGAAGGCGTAGAGAACATTTCTTACTATGATCCCTATATCCCTGAAATTTCAATGAATTCGGAAAAACTTATTTCCGAGACAGAATTATCTGCCGAAATGCTAAAAAAATATGATGTGGTCGTGATCACAACTGATCACAGCGTATTTGATTTCAAAGTGATAGCAGAAAATAGCAAAGTAGTGATTGACACACGCAATGCGTGTAAAGAATATCAGGATAGAGGAAATATTGTACTTTTGGGGGACGGCAAATGAAAACTGTTGTATCGGTAGTCGGCGCAAGACCTAACTTCATGAAGGTGGCGCCATTGCACAGAGAATTCGCCAGCCATAAGGATGTTAACCATATAATTGTGCATACAGGTCAGCACTACGATGTGAATATGTCTGATGCTTTTTTCAAGGATCTTGAGATGCCTCAGCCCGAATATTTCCTTGGCGTTGGCTCTGCTTCTCATGCTGCGCAGACCGCGAAGATTATGATGGCTTTTGAGGAAGCAGCGCTTGAATTGTCCCCGGATCTGGTGATTGTCGTAGGCGATGTGAATTCGACAATAGCGGCGGCTTTGACCGCGGCAAAACTGGGAATTAAAGCAGCCCATGTGGAAGGGGGATTGCGCAGCTTTGACCGTACCATGCCGGAGGAAATTAATAGAATAGCCACTGATTCAATCTGTGATTATTGCTTTGTGACGGAAGAATCGGCGCTCAAGAACCTTAAACACGAAGGTTTTCGGGAGGATAATATCTTCTTCACTGGAAATACGATGATCGATTCGCAGAAATATGCCATGCCCAAAGCTGAAAAATCGGACATTTTGGAAAGAATAGGATTGACGAAGGGAGAATATGCGGCTGTAACAGTGCATCGCCCGAGCAATGTGGACGATACCGAACAATTGTACGATATTCTCAGAATTTTCGACCATCTGTCAAAATACAGAGAGATAGTGCTGCCAATGCATCCGAGAACTAGAAAGAATCTTGAATTTTTTGATTTTATGGATTATGCTCAAAGCATTGAAGGGCTTAAATTGATCGAACCGCTGGGATATATTGATTTTCTTGCATTGATGAAAAATTCCGATTTTGTTATTACTGATTCGGGAGGTATCCAGGAAGAAACGACGGTACTGGGACTGCCCTGTATTACTATCAGGACTACGACTGAGAGACCTGTTACTACGGAAATCGGTACAAATATTCTGGTAATGCCTGAATACGAGAACATTCGCAAAGAGATAGACAGATTATTACACGAGAAGAGAAAAACGGGCAAAATTCCTGAGTTTTGGGATGGTTTTGCATCGGTAAGAATTGTTAATCAAATTCTTAAGTTGATTTGATATTATTGATATTGTTTAATTAAATAATTTTTTTATTTATAATAATTTACACAGATAAAATGAAAAGGATCCCTGGAAAAATTCTGATAATCAATTTAATAATCGCTGCATTTACAGTAGGATTTAGTCAAAGTTTATTTTCACAAATCAAGGGTCTGTCTGAATCGGAAGATGGCGATATTATTAGTGAATCAATGCAAGAACCACAAACTCAATTGGATCAATTATTAGGTGAAGAAAAATTCCCGGCAGCAAATAAAGTAATAGCAGAGAATTATTACATTGGTCCGGGCGATGTTCTTTCAATCCAAATCCTGCCGATGTTGACTGCTGAACAACCATTGATAGTATCACCGGAAGGCAATGTTATTATACCGAGAATCGGATTGATTGAATTGCAAGGCAAGACTCTTGCCGAAGCAAAAATGATTATCGAAGATAGTGTAAAAAAGAGAAATCCTAATGCAGAACTCAGCCTGACATTGCGGAAATCCAGAATTGTGATGGTTAACATTGAAGGTAATGTACTGCATGGCGGCACTTATAATTTGCCTGCTTCATATAGTGTTTCGTCACTGATCAGACTTGCCAACAGGATAATACCTGGTAATAATGTAAATTTAACAAAGGCAGATGCTCTCTTAAGAATGGAAGATGAGCAAAGACTAACAGAACAGGAATATTCTAGCAGCGGAGTACCAAGCGAAACTGAATTTTCATCAAGAAATATAAAAGTAATACATAATGACGGAACATCGCAGAATGTTGATCTGGAAAAAGCCAGAGCTCTGGATGCTCCTGAATTTGATCCCTATCTTAGGGAAGGAGATGTGATAAAAGTACCCTACGGTAATAAGAAAAATTTCCCCAAAATTACAATCTCCGGCGCTGTGATTAGACCGGTTTCTGTTGTGTATAAACATGGGGACAAAGCTTCGATGCTGCTTAAAATGGGTGCCGGCTTAGATGATGAAGCTAATCTTGATAATGTTTATCTGGTAACTTCAGACGGAGAGAAAAAGGAACTCAAAATAAACAAATCCATGGAACTGTTATCCCAGGATCATGACTTGAATCCCGGTAATTTGATCATAGTTGGTAGGAAAAAGCAAAAGGATGGTACTGAGAACGGGGTCGTTTCAGTAAAAGGCGAAGTGCTGAATCCGGGTGTCTATCCTATTATTCCAAAGCAGACCAGATTGAAGGAGATTATCGAGGAAGCCGGCGGACTTACCGATGAAGCCCATCTACCGCTGGCGTATATTATCAGGCATGATAACAGGGAACTATCGACTGTAAATTCATCCAGAGATTTTATGGAATATTTTCATTACAGTGATCTATCCCTTGAAGATACGATTCGCTTCCAGCTTGACATGAAATTGATGAAACCTATGGTTTCATGTGATTTTGAAGCAGCTTTGGAAGGTGGTTCGAATAATGAAAATGTATACCTTGACCATGGTGATGTAATTAATATTCCCGAGAAACCGGATTATGTATATGTTTTTGGACAGGTTAAACGCCCCGGTTATGTAAGATACACCCCCGGCAAAAGGATAGACTGGTACATAGCTGAAGCCGGCGGAGCAACAAAGCATTCGGAGCCGGAAAGAGCACGGATAATAACGGGGAAAAACAGGATTTGGATGGAAGATCGTATAGTCAAAGCCGGAGAACAGGTTTATGTCCCAAGCCCGCCTGATTTACCGAAGCAGGTTGAAGCACAGCAGCTTAGTATCTATACCAGCATTGCTCTTGGTATTGTCTCTATAGCTGGATTAATTACAAATATTATTATCAATATTAGCCGAAATTAAAATAAACAGAGCATGATCCGCTATACAATTTTAACACTGTTATTAGTGACCTCGGCAGCAGGTTTATATTCGCAGGTAGAGCATGTTCCGATAACTCATCCTGTTTATAATTTTTTGCTTAGAGCCGAGACAAAGGGATACATGCCGCATTATTCCATGTCAGAGCTGCCGCTCCAAAGAAAAGAAGTTGTCAATGCATTGAAGATGGCAGATGAAAACAGGGATGAGCTTTCTTCCGCTGAAATAAAAGTCCTGAATTTGTATATGACGGAATTTGAATTGCTCGAGCGGGTAAATGCTGTGGTTATTTACAGCAAGAGTGATACTAATCAAGTTTTATCCAAAAGATTTATCAGCAGTGATGAAAAATTTATATATCATTATCAGGATTCCTCGCACAATGTGAATATCTCGCCACTTGGCTCAATAGAAGAGATCGTTGAAAATAATGATGAAAGCGGCAGGAATGTTACACTGGGGAATTTGGGAATAAGGTTATTCGGTACGATTGACAATATGGTTGGCTATTATTTACAGGCTACAAATGGTGTGATCATTAGCGGCGACAGACAGCTTGCCCTGATAGATCCTAAGATAGGTCAAAATGTTAAATTCGCGGAACTGGGCAGCGATTTCGATTTTTCCGAATCCCATGTGATTTTTCAGAAGGATTGGTTTTATGCATCGATAGGAAGAGAATCGCGGTTGGTTGGCTCAGGGCTTGATCAGCGATTATTTACTTCGACACATGCTCCTCCTTATGACGCGCTCAGTTTAGGCGTTAAGTTTAAGAATTTTGAATATGATTTTACACATGGTTCATTGCTTGCTTTGCCTTCTTCATATTTTGGTGTTGGTTACTATGCGGAAATCCCATCAAAGTACATGGCTTCGCACAGATTTGCACTACAACCGGCATGGGGTGAGATCGGTTTTTGGGAAAATGTGATATATTCGGACAGACCAGTGGATTTGTCATATTTGAATCCGCTTAGTTTCTTCAAATCACTGGAACACGCAAATAAGGACAGGGATAACTCAATTATGGGGCTTGACGCAACTATCCGCCCGATAGACGGTTTGCAGGTAAAAGGGACTTTTTTACTCGATGATATAAAATTCGGTGAAATCGGCAATAACTGGTGGGGAAATAAAACAGCATGGAATCTGGCATTGATAGCTGCGCTGCCAGGAGCGGTAGATATTGGCTGCGAATATTCCAGAGTCGAGCCATATACTTTTTCACATTTTAATCCTCAAAATTCCATGACAAATGATTCGCTTATATATGGATCTTATATACTGCCAAACTCGGACAGGTCATTATTAAGGATGCAATGGTGGTGGGGCGGACGCTATCCTATACGGTTAGATATATCATATACAAGACATGGAAGTAATATCTACAATGCTCAGGATTCATTAGTAAAGAATGTTGGAGGCGATCCTTTACAAACAAGAAGACCACGCAATCCGGATACCGGTTTCCCGGGGGATTCATATCGTGTTGAATTTTTGGAAGGAGATGTTACGGAACTATTCCAGCTTGAAGTTGCTGCCGGGTACGAAATTATCAGGGGATTCAATATTCAGGGACTTTACAGACTGGAATCCGTTGACGGCGAAGTAGGGCATGTATTCAGGCTTGCCTTCAGATTTGAGGATTTTTAGCATAATTATGTTATTTATTTAACTCACATTTTTTATATTTTTGTTTATTTAGTTAATATTTTATAAATAAATCTGTGACTTTATTCAAATTCAGGTGTCATATTAACAAAATCATAAATTTTCAGTTTTCATGCAGGATATTGCAGAAAAAATAGAGCGAAATAATAAGAAAGAAAAGAAGACAGCGCTGCCGCATACTCCACGGGTGAAGAGGACAATGCTGTCACCATTTTTCCAGTTTATTGCGGATATTCTGGCAGTGATTCTCAGTTTCAATGTGCAATTTTATCTTGTATATATTTCGGACTTGATCTATTCGCCTAATGAACCGACATTTGCCGCCTATCTTTTTACTCTTTTTGCTGTAATGATTTTTTGGATAGTGGTTTTCTTCTTTTCCGGCATGTATAAGAACTGGTACATACGCTCGCCTTTCGACGAATTTTTTGCAGCATTGAAAATTGTGTTCGTAGGCTGCGCATTGATAACTTTTCTGGTGCTGTTAGATTCTCAGCAGCCGCCAAGGTTTTCATTTCTTGTTTATTTCCCTGTATTTGCATTTTTTGTAATTGTGAACAGATTTATTGCCAGACGTATTCAAATGAAACTCCGCATTAAGCGAATAATTGAATTACCGTCTCTAATCATCGGTACACCGCAAAAAGCAATAGAGCTTTATGAAGAAATAAACGGGAGTCCTGCCTGGGGTTTCAAACCTATCGTGATGGTGTTTACAAATGGTAATGGAAAAGATGAAAATGACATACCGCAAAAAGATCTGCCGATTCCTTTATATCATACTGCGAATAATTTTGACAGCATATTGAAAGAATACCGCCCCGAAGAAGTATTGATAGCAACAGACAAGCATGACCATAGGAAGCTGCTTAAAATTGTTTCCGATTGCGCCGAAAATAAGATAAATGTGAAGATACAACCGGATATGTATAATATCTTCACAGGACAGACAAAAACGCTCCACATCTGGGGAATTCCGCTTATTGAGATAAGCTCGCAGCTGCTGAAACCATGGCAGAGCGCTATCAAGAGGATATTCGATATATTCTTCAGCTTACTTATTTTGATAATAGGTATGCCTATTTGGCTTCTTGTAGCGCTTGCAATAAAATTGGAATCAAAAGGACCTGTATTTTACAAGCAAATACGTGCTGGCAAGGACGGAAAGAAATTCAAAATATATAAATTCCGCTCGATGGTGCAGGATGCCGACAAAGCCAAGGATAAATGGACTCTTGTGAATGATCCGCGGGTCACGAAGGCAGGCAAATTCATAAGAAGGACACATATCGATGAGATACCGCAATTCTGGAATGTGCTGAAAGGGGATATGTCCATTGTCGGACCTCGTCCGGAACAGCAGGCACTCGTTGAGAAATTCAGCAGGGAAATACCCTATTTCAAGAGGCGGCTCGTCGTAAGACCGGGCATTACCGGCTGGTTTCAGGTTAAACATCAGCCATATACCATGAGTAAGGAAGAGATAGAGAACAGACTTAAATACGATTTTTATTATATTGAAAATATGTCATTGCAACTGGATATAGAGATCATTATCAGAACTATTCTCAGAGTATTCAGAGGGGAAGGGCAGACATAATCGAAAGGGAAACTAAAGCAGGGTAATTGATGAAGACTATTGTGGTAATACCGACTTATAATGAAAGTGAGAATATTGAGAAGCTGATCGGTGAAATTTTCAGTGTCAAGAATGATATGCATATTCTTGTTGTGGACGACAACTCGCCTGACGGCACGGCGGATATTGTCAAAAATATGATGGAAAACGACGAGCGGATCCATATTATTGAACGCCCCGGAAAGATGGGGCTTGGCACTGCGTATCGGGATGGTTTTCGATATGCGCTGGATCAGGGATTCGAGGCAATATTCGAGATGGATGCCGATTTCTCGCACGATCCAAAAGAGATACCCAATTTTCTGGAAGCTTTGAAAGATAATGATCTGGTCATAGGTTCTCGCTATATTTCAGGTGTGAACGTGGTTAATTGGCCCCTAAGCAGGTTAATCCTTAGCTACGGCGCTAATTTTTACACACGGATGGTGACATGGATGCCGATAAAGGACGCTACCGGCGGGTTCAAGTGCTTCAGGGCGGAAAAATTGAAAGAGATAAATTTATCAAGAGTGAAATCGAATGGCTACGGTTTTCAGATAGAGATGAATTACCGCATGTGGAAAAAAGGTGCGCGGATAAAGGAAATCCCTATTATCTTCATTGACAGGCGCAGCGGGGTCTCAAAGATGAGTAAGAATATAATCTGGGAAGCAATTTTCCTTGTATGGAAGCTGAAGTTCGCCTTCTTTCTTATGAATAATAAGGATCATAAGAAGGGGAAGGAAAAATAAACGTCAAGAGTCTGACAACAAACAGCTTAAGCTGTTTGCTGCGAAATGCTAAGCAATTAGCCAACTTAATGTATTTGATCAAATAAATCCCAACATCACCCGAATAAATGGATGACATCAACAAACTAAAAGAAGTATTCACCGAAAGACTAACCGATTCGCAGGAAATTGCCGTTGATAAAATTCAGCATTTCCTGGATAATGATGTAAAATGTTTTATATTGAAGGGATATGCCGGCACTGGGAAGACTTTTCTTATTAATGGGATTGTTACTTATCTTGAGGCGATGGGCGTCAAGTTTTTCCTGATGGCGCCGACCGGCAGAGCGGCGCAAGTCCTTTCGAAAAAGACGAAGTTGAGAAGCACCACTATCCACAGATCTATCTATCAACTTGATTCCGGCACTGAGTTCAGAAGCGAGGAATCGCCCGGCAGGGATAAGTGGAAGATATACTTCGATGTTAAGGATAATGATGTCACCGGCGCGGTTTATATTATTGACGAAGCTTCGATGATTTCCAGCGCCTATTCGGAAGCAGAGATGATTCGATTCGGCTCGGGTTATTTGCTGAAGGATCTGCTGGAATTTGTGAATATAGATAAAAATAAAATAATATTCGTGGGGGATCCGGCGCAGTTGCCGCCGGTAGGCTCTGATATTTCGCCTGCGTTGAGCACCATTTATTTCGAAGAAAAATATATGCTCTATTCCGAGGACTATGAGATGACGGATGTTATCCGCCAGGAAGAAAAGAGCGGTATCCTAAAAAATGCGACTAATCTTAGGAATAACATCCGAGATGATTATTTCTATGATTTTACTATGAAAATAAACGGCAGGGATGTTGTCGAAATCGAGCGGCGGGATTTTATTGATAAATATATTGATGTCACTGACGGCGAAATTGACTATGATACGGCGGTTTTGGCATATACGAATAAGCAGGTTCGGCAATATAATGATCTGATAAGGAACAGACTGTTCCCCGGCAGACGAGACATAAAAGAGGGTGAGAAAGTTCTGCTGGTGCATAACAGCTATAACTATGAGATCGACCTGTTCAACGGCGATTTCGGCGAGGTAGTTTATGCTGCTGATGAGGTCGAGTCGCGTATGGTCACCGTCCCTACCGAACAGACGAGGATACAGGTACCGCTGCATTATCGGGATATGGTCATACGTTTTTGGGATCTGGGCGGCGAAGAGCATGATATAGAGTGTAAAATTCTCGACAGTGTCCTGCATTCCGACAAGCGCGATGTTAGTTATGATGAACTGCGGGCGGTATACTTCGATTTCAGGAATCGGTACAGCGCCGTAAAGCCGGGCTCGATGGATGAATTCTTACTCATGCAGAAAGACCCATATTTTAACTGCCTGCGTGTGAAGTATGGATATGCTGTTACATGCCACAAGGCGCAGGGCGGTGAATGGGCGAATGTGTTCATAGATCTGTACTCGCCGATGGGATACAGCAGGAAGTCCTACTTCCGCTGGGCATATACTGCGCTGACAAGAGCCGAGATGCAGGTTTTCATTATGAATCGTCCATTTCGGAATGTAGATTACGAAAGGGAAGAAGTCGAGGACTTTGAGGAAAGGGAATTTGTGCCGGAAAAATTATCGCCGCAAGCAAGGGATAAAGATCTGCCATTCGAACTGGATAAGCAGAATGAAGCTGCTAAACTCATATATGGAATTGTAAACGATATTGTGAAAAATCGAAATATCAAAATTGATAAGATAATTCATTTTCCTTACTGCGAGAGATATTTTTTCCTTTCGGGCGGCGAGAAAGTATGGGCGAACTTCTGGTACGACGAGAAGAGCAAGGTCACACTCGTCGATTACCAGCCCGATGCGGACACTGAAATAAAAAATGTGTTGATAAGTCTATTTCAATCGATAACAGGAAATAAACTTGTAAGAAAAGACCGGTAAACATAGATCATGCGTGGGCTGCACCTTACAACCGATTACAAACCCATCGATAGAACGCTTCTGAAGCGGTTGTTGAAGTTTTTGCGCCCGTACAAAAAATATGTGATACTGGCAGTATCGCTGGCAATTGCCACGACTGCACTTAGTCCCGCCCGCCCTTACCTTACCAAAGTCGCCGTCGATACATATATTGCAAATAAGGATTGGACAGGCTTAATTAATATTGCCGCGATAATTCTCGGTTTGCTGGTTGTGCACGGATTGCTGCAGTACGGGCTGACTTACCTGATGCAATGGGTGGGGCAGCATATTCTCTGCGATATTCGAATAAAATTATATAATCATATACAATCGCTGGCACTGCGCTTTTACGATAAAAACCCAGTCGGCAGGCTTGTCACGCGCGTCACCAACGATGTGGAAGTGCTTAATAAGCTGTTCTCTTCCGGCGTGGTGATGATTATTGCCGATTTCCTGCTGCTGTTCTGGCTTATCGGCTTTATGTTCTATACGAGCGTGGAACTGGCGCTGCTGACGCTGACTATCCTGCCGTTTCTCATAGCGTTCAGCTATTATTTCAGGAAGAAAGTGCGCGTATTGTTCCGCGATATCCGCCTGCAGCTTGCGAAGATCAATTCATTCCTGAATGAGTTCATTTCCGGTATTGCAACGGTCAAGATCTTCTCGCAGGAAAAGAATCAGAACCGGAAATTCGACGAGCTCAACAGCGAGTACAAGCGGCTTCAGGTCAATACCATTTTTTATTATGCGATGTTCTTTCCTGTGGTGGAAATGCTCAGCGCGGCTGCTCTGGGGCTCATCCTGTGGTACACTGCAGGGAATATTCTTTCCGGCGAGATCACAGTCGGTATAATGATCGCTTTCACTCAGTATGCCGAGATGTTTTTCCGACCGGTGCGCGATCTCAGCGAGAAATATACGACCCTGCAGAGCGCTATGGCTTCATCAGAGCGGATCTTCGAAATGCTGGACACTGATGATAAGATCAACGAACAGGAAAATGCCGAAGATATTGGCGAATTTAAAGATAAGATCGAATTCCGCGATGTCAGTTTTTCCTACGACGGCGAAAAACAGGCGCTTAAGAATGTTTCCTTCGATGTGAAGAAGGGTGAGACGGCGGCTCTCGTCGGTGCTACAGGCTCGGGCAAGACTACGATTATAAATCTGCTCAGCCGCTTTTATGATTTCGATGACGGGCGCATTACTATTGACGGTAAGGATATCTGCAATATCAGCAGTAAATCCATGAGGGATAAACTGGCTGTGGTATTGCAGGATGTTTTTCTGTTTTCCAGGTCGATTTCGGATAATATCTCTCTTGGTGAAGACAAGATCGACATAGATAAAATCAGGTACGCTGCGAAGGAATTGGGCGCGGAAGGATTTATCGAGAATCTGCCGGATAATTTCGAGCATGTTCTCACCGAACGTGGTTCGACTCTATCAGCGGGACAGCGGCAGCTCATCGCTTTCTGCCGCGCTTACGCTGCCGATCCCGAGATACTCATTCTTGACGAAGCGAGCTCAAACATCGATTCCGAAACGGAACTCGTTATCGAAAAAGCGCTGGAAAAGCTGCTCAAGGACAGAACTTCCATTGTAATCGCCCACCGCCTATCCACGATAAAACGCGCGGATAAAATCATCGTCCTGCACCACGGCGAGGTCCGCGAGATAGGTACCCACTCTGAACTGCTTAACAACGGCGGCATCTATTCCCGGTTGTATAATCTGCAGTATAAGCAGGCGGTCTGATCCGGAACGCTATCTTTTGAATAATTGATCATTTAATCCGGGCTGTTTTTTATGGATAGAGGCTAACGGTTAACGGCTAAAGGAAGATGATGAAATATTCATTCATACCGGATATTTCATTAGAATTTTCTATCATTTGCATAAATAACTTAACCCTAAGAAATTAATCACCCCTTCTTTTCCCCTCCTTATTAAGGAGGGGATACAGGGGTGGTTCTTCTAAAATGATGAATTGCAATTTGTTAGGGATACATAAGAGTACTAATGAAAAATTCCATCTAACTCTTTTGTAAGTACAAACATTTTATAGGTTTATTCAAACATCAGGTATTAAATAAGAATCCACTCCGCCCTCGCTACGCTAAGGCGTGGTTTTCGCTTACGCTTCAATTGCACTCGGGTCCCCTCATAGAGTGGAATTTCGTCAGATGTAACATTTGACGGGACGTAGTTGCAGCGAGCTGAAGCTCGCTGTTGCGAAACATTCCGGGAATTGACCCGGCGGTAAACAGCCGGGTTGATAATGTGCCTCAATTCAGGAACTGCCCAGGGGTAAACCCCTGGTTTGATAAATATTTGTGTCTGTTGCATGGTTTTTCCTTTCGGTTTGTGTTTTTTGGCGGCAAGATAGTTATGACTGAATGTAACGACAAGGAAACTATCCAAAATATATCCTGAGATGGTCTTGAGATGATATTTGGATAGTTTTGAGATAGTTTAAAAAATATGAAGTTTTTTAAAAAGGTGAAAGGCTAAAGTTAATAGTTTTATTCTGTTATTATGTTTGTTTCCAATACAAACTGTCTCGGAATAGTAATGATTGCTAAGCATAAAAAAAATTTGGAAATTAAAATAAGTTTTAGTATATTAATATTAAATTAGTTTATCCATAATATAAGGGATAATGTCATGAAATTCTATTCTATTCTATTCTATTCTATTGAGTAGCTTTGTTGCCAGCGCACAAAATCCTTTTGATGTCGGTCTCGATACATCTGCAACCTATGAATACCGAGATCTAACAACTTTTGTAGATAGAGGATTTGTTTCTTATCAAAACCCATGTCCATGTGATTGTGATGACATGATTTTGAGTAGTAATATGAAATCAGGTCAAGATGATGATGAAGTATATTTGTATGGAGGAAGTGTTATAAACAATTTACGCTGCCAAAGAGTTGAACTAAATATCAGAGCTTGTAATGGCAATGATATTAGTCAATTAGAAATTACTTTTGATGAAACTTCAGATGATTGTTATGATGATGATTTTTATATATACAGGGATATTGGTGGTGGTGAAGCAGTTTTGTGCGATCAAGATGGTCAGGATTATTTTGATCCTGAAATTGAAACAGGAGTAGTCTGTCTTAATCCGGCAATAGAAGCCTGCTCAACGGAAAAAGTAGTTTTTTATATATGTTCTGAGCATAATTATAATTGTGATGCAAATGAGGATCTTGTTTCAATCTCAACAGGACCAAATTGTGAAAAGGAAATGACCTTCTATTGGGATTATATAGTCCCAGTGCCAATAATCGAAAGTGGTTCGGATAGAGATGATTTTTCTTTCTTAAATGATGTTCAGAACCAAGATAATAAAAATACATATCTCTCGAATAAAATTGAATATAAGATAATTAATATATTAACTAATGATGTTAAAACCAAAATGAGTAAAAATCAAATAGAAAATAAAAGTAATTCAACGGTAGTTGAAAATCTTAATTTAAGTCCAGGTTTATATTTATTACAGATTTATAATAATAAAATATTAATTAAGCAAAGAAAGATTTTAATTGGATATTAAAACAATAATTTTTATTTAATGTAATATATTTGTTATTCCTATCCTAAGTAATTTAATATTTGATAGGAATGACATTTATTTATTAGGCGAAATTAGTTAACTTGCATAAATATATAAATTTTATTTTTTTATATGAAATTTTTAAAAATCGGGGATAAGATGAGACACTTAATTTATTTGATGATTTTCTTTTTCCATATATCTGCTTTTGCTCAGGATTTTGTAGTTCCTGATAATATTGACTGTGGAAAATTTAATATTCGTATTAATAATTACGAAGATGCAGATGATAAGTATATCCTAACGGCACGTCAATACTCAAAAAGTAAAATAATAAATATTTCCAATGATGTTATTTATTTATATGACTCCAAAGTAATATATTCTTATGACAACGATATTGTCGATAATGGGAATTATATAATTCCAGGAGTAGGTCCCAATTGTTCATATCCGGGAGACACGTTAGGTATTACAATTAAATGCAAGGCTAAATATTTGGATGAAATCAGTCAAGCAGGTAAATATTTACGAGGTACTTATCGTATATTTTATAGAAAAAGAAATTCATTGAAGCTGGATTCTATTGATATTGGATTTAAATTTAAGGTAGTTGATAAAGAAGAATTATTTATAATGGGTGAAAAAAATATTAACAGTAGTGCATATCCATATTATTTTGAACAAAAACGACATAGATCAGGTTTTCTCTTTCTTTTCAATGCGCAAGAAAAAAACTTTGTAATCGACTCCATTAATTATTCCACTGTAGGCAATAATATAGATTCTTTGGAATTTAATGTTAAAGATTCAACAATAAATTCATTTCCATATAAAGTTAAAGTAAATAAATTCTTTGGAATTGATGTCAATTATAGATTTATAGATAGAGAAAACAGTGCATGTAATTTTTCTATTTTCGGACACTACGAAGGTGAAACAGATCAGGTTATTTATCAAGATACTATTAACTTAGATGTATCCGTAACCGATGATTTATATATGTCCCGATATGATGCTCCATTTGAAGATTCTCTTTATACTTTTATGGGAGATACAATTTCCTTTAGAGATATAAGAATATATAATTTTACCGATGAATCCTGGGATTTAAATAAAGTCAATTATGAAATTTTAGCTGGTGAAAATTCGCTTTTATTTCAACCGGCTTTTCCTATACCAAAGACTATAGAGAAGAATGAGAATATTAAATTGGAGGAATTTAAATACATTAATTTATCAAAGGGATACAAAAAAATATTAATTAACCTTGAGTTTACCAATGGTGATAGAGATAAGATTAATCATAATGTCGTCTATTCATTTTATATTGATTTCTTCACTGATGTAAAAGAACCTATAAACGCAAGTAATAATATCTCTATTATACCAAATCCAGCTACTGATAAGGTATACATAAAATTCCCAAATGAAACATTATTAGGAAATTCAATTAAAGTTTTCAATAACAATGGAAAGCTATTATCAAGCAGTAAAGTTGATAATAACAATTATTTAATAAATACTGAAAAATTTCCGAATGGAGTCTATCATATTTTTATAAAAAATAAAGATAAATTCTTTAGTAAAAGCTTTTTAGTTATTCATTAATTTAGTATTCCACCTTTGTGTGTTATCAAGAGAAAATCAGCAATTTTGTTTGATTCCGTGTTTTGAACATCGGCGATAAGAGGTTCCATCTGAAAATGTTGGTGGAGTAGATTCTAACTTAAAATTAATATCCCCACCATTAGACTGAATTTCAGAATTTAGTTAGAATCGAATCTATCTTACCTCACCAGATTCATCTTGCCCGTCTGCGTATGCCCGCCAATATTTATCTTATAAATATAAACGCCGGTGGGCACATCATTGCCGTTATCATCATTGCCGTACCAGCGGATATTGTAATTATTTGCCGGCAAACGCTCATTCATCAGTGATTTTATCTTCGTTCCGGCTGAATTATAGACCGCCGCTTCCACTTTCTCATTTCGTAGTGAAGGCGGAACGGTAAATGCTATCATCGTAGAATTGGCAAAAGGATTCGGGAAGTTTCTCGCATTGAAATCAGAGCCGGCTTGCGGCTTTTCTTCGACGTCCGTTTCAATAGTGAACAACTGTGTATATTCGCCGGGTTCTCTGCCTCTCTCATCGGCGATGTATTTATTAACGTAGGATGGGCGGCTGGCTTCCTGGTATCTGGTCTGCCATTCTTCATCAGTTAATCTTTCAAATCCTTCAGTTACGTATTCGAAATAGCTTGCCACAGGACCTGCGAATGTGCACTTCTCGCCGTTGGGTCTTTCCGTGACAAGAATCATCAAGTTAACCGGACCGGTGCCGCCGTGCAGTACCCAGCCTAACTCATTTCCCCATTCATCCGTAGGCACAGTATGGACATCTGCGACAAGATAATCTTTGGTTTTATCCATATCCCTTTCAAAGCTGTCTTTCCTGATTTCCTGTCCCAGGAATAATCCAACATACCAGCCGTTTAATGTAGCGCCACAGACCTGTTCCGGTTCCCGCATCATTGATTGCAGGAAGTGTAACTCCCTGTCATTGAGAGGTTGAGCATTGATCTCTTTACGAGCGATAGTTTCCAAAGTGTCGCATACGTTTTTAAATCCTTTCCAGAAATATTCATACCAGCCCCTATTACACATTTCACTGACCTTCAACTCAACTTCAACCATTCGCTCTGCAAATTTCCCAGCATATTTAAATGTCTCGGGATAAGGATCGACGTAACTATGCGGGAAACTACAGACAACACCGCCATCAGTATAAGGCTGTTTGGCGTATAGCAGGAAGTCGTGGCGAAGCTCTGACCATTGCGCTAACTGGCTGGACATTGTCCGCTGCCACCAGGCTGCCGTTTGGAAGACTTCGGGCAGTTGCTTGCGATTTTCCGGCGGGTTCATTTCGCGGATTGAATTTAGCCAGGCAGTGTAGCAATTGCTATTCCAGTAATCATCCTCATAGCCGTTTATGAGATACCGCAATGCTGCCAGATTAGCAGCATAGGGATATTCTTCGAGTTCGGGTTTTAAAAGCTGTGCTGCGGCGTCATTGCCAAGAGCGAACAATATGTCGAGAGTTGACGGCAGCAGACGAGGTACTTTTTCCCCTTTAAATTTAATTTGATCATAGACAACCTGCTGCGTAATATATCCGTCTATTGTCGCTCTCTGCCCCATGAAATAAAATGCTGCGGGCGGATCGACCTGCTCTGCTTTTTGTATATCCGAAAAGATTATTTGCGAATTGACAAGCTGCTTCGAAGATGACAATTCCAGCAGTTTTGATTGAAATTCTTCCTGTACGGATTTAGACGCTAAGTCAGCAGGTTTATCAACGCCCACATCATTCATAACATCCAGGACTTCCTGCAAATTCACATTATCCTGCCTGCCCAGCAGTGCTCCGAGTACTTCGTCAATATCGAGCATATCATTAACTACACCTGTCTTCGCGGCTGCATCTGCCAGCAGTGTCAGCAGAATATTCTGCCTGTGAATGTCTTCAGGTTTTTGTTTATAATATGGATCCTGATTTTTGGGTGCGGTGATATAAATTTCCGTCCTGCCGAGCCACATCATGCCGCGGAAATATCTTTTCAGTTTATCGCTGTCGGTGTAATGTCCGCGGGGTTTAAACTGACTGAAATCGACTCGTCTCAATGCTGATGAAAAAAGTCTGTAATCAATCGCAGCTTCTTTATTGCTATATTTCAGCAACTCATCAACAGTTTCCTGGTTCTCTGAGAAATTAGCTTTTAAATCTTTGTTTTCCAGCATTGAGCGGGCGACTGTTAGATATACATCCATATCATTTACCGCTTTCTGATACTCGTCGGCGCTGCTGAGACCTTTGTATTTCTTAACTTCCGAATGCATTTTTGAAAGTACCATTTCAATCTTAGGCAGCAGGCATTTTTCCTCCACGGATTTCAATTCATTATCGAAAGAAGCATGCAAAGCATGTAAAATAGCATCCGCCGAAACATATACCGGCAAATCCTTATGGAAAACATCATAAAGTGCTTTATGGAAAGATTCGTACGAAAGCCGCTTCGTAACGACAAAGCCATGCTTGCTTATCCTCGACTTTTCATAATCGGTCAGGTTGTATTTATCGGCAACCTGATCGAAATAATCGGCGTCGGAATATTCCGTTATCGCATTTTCTTCGAACATGCCTGCCGGATATTCCTGCAGAAGCTCGTCGGCGGTCATATTTTTGTGTTCTTCGAGAAATTCCTGGTATCCTTCAATACTGAAGCGGTCCTGCGCCAATGCCGGTACCGTTAACCATATCGATATGATAATAAGTAACAACTTTTTCACAACTATCACCAATTATTTTTGAAATTCGTGAACCTATATACTAATAATAACACATAAAGTCAAGAAATGTCACAAAAAAAATTTAATTTTTTTATAATTTTGTTTAAAAAAACGATATGGACAGGTAGAAATTGAAAAAAGCAACTATATATTGTGCATCGAGCGACCGGGTGGATCCATTCTATCTCGATGAATCGGAACGACTTGGCAGACTACTTGCAGAGAGCGGCTGGGAAATCATCTATGGCGGCGGCAGAGTCGGGCTCATGGGGCGGCTCGCGGAAGGCGTCATCAAAGCCGGCGGCAGTATAAAAGGCGTCATACCCCGCTTCATGATGACCATCGAACTCGGACACAATGGCATAACCGAACTGCAGGTAGTCAACGACATGCACGAACGCCAGGCAATCATGCAGAAGGAAGCCGACGTAATCATCACGTTACCCGGCGGCAGCGGCTCTTTCTGCGAATTTTTCGAATCAATATCCTGGCGGCGCCTCGGCTTGATAACAGCGCCGATAGTGCTTCTTAACCTGAAGAACTATTACGCTCCCATGATCGAAATGCTCGACAAATCCATCGGCGAAAACTTCATGCACAAGGAATACCACCGAATATGGAAAACGACGAACACCCTCGAGGAGACGATGGACTATGTGAATGGGCTGGAAGTTTTTAAGGGGAGGAAGATTGAGATAGGAAGATATATTTGATTTTAAATTAATATATCAGCCGAAAATTTATTGATTTTTCAATAATATTATTATTTTTGCATAAAGTTGTATAACGTTGTGTAATGATAAATGGATAAATATCTATCAATAAGTGAAGCTGCCGAAAAATTAGGCGTAAGCCCGGAAACTTTAAGACGCTGGGATAATTCCGGCAAATTCAAGTGCGTGCGCCATCCAATCAATAACTACAGGGTCTATTCTGAGACTCAGGTTTTGTCATTGTTTAATGAGATAAAATTAGTTGATGAGAAAAAGGAAAATGAATTAAATAGCTTAGAACCATATTTCACAACTGACCTCGGCAGATTATATCATATAGATGCGGTCGAATTTCTCAGATCGATTGAAGAAAATTCGGTCGATTTGATATTTGCAGATCCGCCATATAATATTAAAAAAGCGCAATGGGATTCTTTCTCTTCTCAGAAAGAATATGTTGATTGGAGCATGGAATGGATAAAACAATCACATCGAATTCTGAAAAAGACAGGCTCTCTCTTCATTTGTGGCTTTTCTGAGATCCTGGCAGACTTGAAATGGTCGGCTGCGCCCTTGTTTGCTGGGTGCAAGTGGCTGGTCTGGTTTTATAGAAATAAAGCTAATTTAGGCAATGATTGGGGGCGTTCTCACGAAAGTATCCTGCATTTCAGAAAGAGCAAAGAATTTGTATTCAACATCGACAATGTGAGAATACCTTACAACCAGCATACGTTGAAATATCCCATGAGATCGCAAGCAGAGACTTCACAATATTCCAACGGCGGAAAGAAAAAGGATTACAACTGGGAACCAAATCCATTAGGAGCCAAGCCGAAAGATGTTTTCGAAATACCCACTATCTCAAACCACTCATGGGAAAAAACCGAGCATAAAACCCAAAAGCCGGTAGAATTGCTAAGGAAAGTTATTCTTTCATCCTCGAAGGAATCAGATCTCGTCGTCGATCCTTTTGGCGGTTCAGGTACAACCTATGCTGCAGCAGAGGCTTATGACCGCCATTGGTTAGGCTCGGAACTTGAGCAGGAATATTGCGAAATAATAAAGAACAGAATCGGCGATAATGGTAATATCCAGCGGATCCGTTCAGCAAAGGATGAGATGGAATCACAAAAGAGAAGAAAACAATTAAGGGGTGAGTAATTTCCATATATCACTTAACAACAATGTTGAAAATGGCTTCATGTGTTGATTTAGAGGCGATTTTAAAGAATTCGGCGGCATATCCAAATAATAGACACCGTCAAGCTGGGTCAAAAATTTAGAATAAACCATAAATAACCCCGAAACAAGTGTAAAACTGATATTATCAGACTCTTTTCTTTGAACATCATTAAGAAATATACCTATTATTCTTTGAGGATGCCCTACGAACCTTTCCAAAAGCATTTTATCGATGAATATTTTTCCCATCCTATCTTTGGAAGTGGTCTTTACAGCGACTACGATCTCTTTTTCGTGAATTGATTGATTAGTCGAGTTGACTTGCTCAAAGGGCGATAAGATCATATCATTTTCACATCTGTAGATCTTTTGTCCATCCTCGGTTTCATAAGGTATTTGCAGGACTATTCTCTTATTATTTATTCCGATCTCTGTGAAGACTGTCTTTATCAACTCTTCGAATCTGTTCCCAACATGCTTTCGGGCGCTATTTGGATTGACGAGCAAGTCTAATCCAGCGCCGATCATCTGTTGAATTGTGTATAAATACCTGTCAAAAACATAATAATCCTTATTCTCGAAATTATGTTTGCCGTGCTTTAGTTTATTGATAATATTCAGAAACCTTGTACCATAGCTCTTAAAATCCTTTTCATCGGTAATTATCAATTCTGTATTTATTGGTCTAACAAATTTTTTGACACCAGCTATTTCTGAGGTGAAAATCACATACTTACCTTTTATTTTTTTATCGCTGACAACAGCAGGCAAATAATTTAAAACTCGCATAGCAAGCCCGCTGAATTCTTTCAGGCTGTTTTTTGGTGTCTGAAGGTCTTGATCTAAAGCGCCCATTTAATTCCAATTAATTTATCCAAAAACATTTCCTTTATCTTTTCTTCTTTAAATCATATCTTTGGATAAAGTTACGAAATTTATTCACAAATTCCTATTTACCATGAGCGAACTGTTCCCTACTGAGAAGAAAAGCGGTAAGAAAATCCTGCCGCCGCTTGCTGACCGCGTCCGACCGAAGACGCTCGATGAAGTCATCGGGCAGGATCACCTTGTCGGCGAGGATGGACCGCTGCGGAAGTTTTTCGAATCCGGTGATTTTCCGTCGATGATATTCTGGGGACCGCCCGGCAGCGGAAAAACGACACTGGCTTATCTCGTCGCCGATCTCGCCGATTATAATTTCGTCAGGATAAGCGCGGTGGAATCCGGCGTAAAAGATGTCCGGCGGGTAATCGAGCAGGCTGAGAAATTCCTCAAAAGCGGGAAGCAGAGCCTGCTGTTTATCGACGAGATACACCGCTTCAATAAATCGCAGCAGGACGCGCTTCTGCACGCCGTCGAGAAAGGGATCATCACCCTGATCGGCGCTACCACCGAGAATCCGTCGTTCGAGGTAAACTCGGCGCTGCTCAGCCGTTGTCAGGTTTATCATCTCAAGGAACTTGACAGCGATGATATCAGTGAAGTAATTGATCATGCTCTTAAAAATGATGAGATTTTGAAGAATCTGAATATTCACATCGAGGCTATGGATTTTCTGCTGCGGATTTCCGGCGGCGACGCACGCACAGCCCTGAATGCTATAGAATTATCCCTGAAACAGCAAAATGCCAAGCCGGGGGAGCGAGTGGAAATAACCCGCCCCATCCTTGAAAAAGCCCTGCAGCAAAAGACAGCGTACTACGATAAGCATGGCGAGCAGCACTATGACACAATCTCGGCATTTATAAAGTCACTGCGCGGCTCTGATCCTGACGCCGCCCTCTTCTGGCTGGCGAAAATGCTCGAAGCAGGAGAGGATCCCAAGTTCATAGCGCGTCGCATGGTAATTTTTGCGAGCGAGGATGTCGGCAATGCTGATATTTACGCACTGACGCTCGCTATATCGGTATTTCAGGCGGTAGAGATGGTCGGCTTGCCGGAATGCAGGCTGAATTTGGCTCAGGGTGTGACATATCTCGCTTCCTGCCCGAAATCAAACGCTTCCTATCTCGCTATCAAACGGGCGGAAAAGGACATCAAAAGCGGCGTTCCCATGGTTGTACCTCTGCATTTGCGCAATGCGCCTACAAAGCTCATGAAGGACGAAGGCTATGCAGAAGGCTACAAATATCCTCATGACTACGAAGGACATTTCGTCAAGGAAAAGTATTTCCCTGACGAACTGGATCCCCAGACCTACTACCGCCCCGGCGATTTCGGCAGGGAAGCCAGCTTCAAGGATAGATTGAGAAAGCTTTGGAAAGAGCGATATGATGATGAAGCGCTATAAGCCCGAATGTAATGTTTTTCTAAGCAAGGCAAAGAATTCAGTACAGACTGACGTTCAGAATTATACAGTTCATTCGCTTCAAAATCAATTTTAAGTGTAATTTGTAAAGAGAGTCGAATAAAAATTATGAGAAAAATTCAAAAGTTATTCAGGACAGGACTTGGTCAAAACTTTAACCTTTAACCATTGACCTTTTTCCATAAATAATAAACTGAGTAATAATATTTAGTTTTTTATTGAAGTACCAAGGATATTCAAAATTTACTGCACATTCACCATCTTCGCCGTTTTCACCGTCCTGCCCTTACTATTCTCAATGTCAAGATTGATAATGTAAACGCCGGAAGGAAGAGTTCTTCCTGACTCATTCCTGCCGTTCCAGATAATCTCATACTTGCCTGAGGTTTGATACTCGCAAACCAGAGTTACTATCTTTTCGCCGAGAGTAGTTACTATAGTAAGGATAGCAGCATCGGCATCTTTATCCACGTAAATACCGCCGCCGTCCATAGTTGCGGTATTCCCCAATATCCTGTTCCAGACTATCACTGGGGGTATCATCCCGCCATTGGTGACATAAATACCGCCGCCATTATTTGGACTGGTATTATCGGCGATATAGTTTGCGCCCATAATTACCTTGCCCGCCTCATTAAGTGAAATCCCGCCACCACTACCGTTCGTAGAATTCTTAAAAACCGAATTTGCAATAAAGTAATTCCCCGATTTATAGAAATGAACGCCGCCCCCGCTGTTCGCAGCGAAATTATCATGGACTTTATTCCCTATCGCAAAGGACTGCCCGTCATCCATGAAAGCCATACCACCACCGTCCGGCGCCGTGCAATTATAGTACTCATTACAAATAAACAAAGGATTCACACCCATATAGAGAGGCACGGAAATATCGGCAACGCAGCCAATCCCACCGCCCATTATATTCGCAGAGCAGCGATGGACTTTATTCAAAAGAAAAAGAACCTTCGAATTATTGACATAGATACCGCCGCCGAAATCCCTATTACAATCAAAAATATTGAAATTAGCCACCAGCGAATAACGTGCATTATATTTTTTGGGCAGGGTCATGTCATAAGTCACTTTGAAAGCCGCATCACCCAGCCGTGATATACTTGCGCCGCAGCCAATCAAGGCTACCGGTGTATTGATTTTAGGTATCAAGTGCACCGTTTCATGATAATCGCCGAAGACAAACACTGTCGGCAGCTTTTTCTCAGGCACATTCCATACGCTGAGCAATATTCCCTGATTCAGCGGCTTATGCGGCGGCAGAATCATGAATATAGGCGGATACTGCATGTGTATCCATAATGCAAAACTTTTGTACTTTATCACAAAGAAAATATTGGATTGATACGTAAGCAGATTGTCTTTCAGCGATTTTTTAAGCATGTTAAGTTCGCCGATTTGCTCGTCTGTAAGCTCGATCATATCATTTTCGATCATCTTGTCGAGTTCTGACATTTTCTCGTCGATAATCCGCAGCACTTCTCCGGATTCAAGCAGCTTGCTGTCAATGTCTGTTGCAATTGGATTGTCAGGCAATTTTAATTTTTCATTGTCATTATTTGCCCGAGAAGCGCATGGTATAACGACAATTATAGCCAGAAACAGGCTCAAACAAATGAATAACAGCTTCCTATTCATTTTAATACTCCCAATAATTGGACAGTCAATTTTAAAAAGAATTAAAAGTCTTACCCGTTTTGTCTAAGTGGTAGGTTCTTTGATCCTGAGCGAGCGATCACACGGGTTGTTCCATTGTTTTAAATATCAGGATAGTATTAATTTGCTTAAAAAATTCCTGATATTGATTACAAAATAAATATAAGTTTTTATTATAACTAAAACAAGTATAATCTATACACAATCTTAATACGTTAAAAAATTATTTTTTTATATAAGTTTTTATTTGTTTTTTTGTCACAGATTGACTAAAATGAAATTGTACATACTTAATTTTCTTCTTGAATTAATCATAAATCTACGGAGGCAACTATGAAAACTTTCATTTTAATGACCAAGCTCTCGCCAGAACTGATGCAGAATCTCAAAGACAGAGAAAAAATCGGCAAAAACTGGATTGACAAAGTCAAAGACAAATGCCCGGACGTAAAATTCAAAGACCACTACGCAACGCTCGGGCAGTACGATTTCATCGACATTTACGAAGCGCAAGATGAAGAAACCGCGGCAAAAGTATCGCTGATTAGCCGTGAGCACGGCGCAGTGGAGGCTCAGAGCCTGTTGGCTATTCCATATAAAAGATATCTCGAGCTTATCGACGAAATTTAGTAAAGAAACTGTCTAAAAATCTCATTAAACAAAATAAGTGAAGGATCTGATAATTAATATTTTACCGGATTCTTCACTTTTCTATTCTTACGGATTTTCCGGAATCCGTGAAATATCATCGCGAAAATTTAACCTGCCCGTCCGTTATTTTAACAATATCTTCCCCAATCAT
>CAZXYS010000028.1:0-21105 GCA_964645005.1 uncultured Hyphomicrobiales bacterium
GCACTTTTAATTTATGGATAATAAAACTTCCCTCCTTACCCGTGTAAGAAGGGAAAAATTATAACATTAGATTGCGTATGTCCGTTGAGTGATTTGGTATTTTTTAAAATTGTATCAGATTCCTGACCCGCTAAAGCAGGATCTAAAGACATTCGCAGGAATGACAGCTGCGAAGTTTCTTCAATCCTTCTCAATTTCTACCTCTTCGATCACTTCATTATTCTTGTCGTAAACGGTGAGCTTGAGCTTGTTTTTGAAGGCATCGATGATTACGAAGTGGTGTTTGCGGGCGGATTTGAGGGTGTAGCTCTGCTTTTTGGGGGAATAAAGCGGGGCGCCGCCGCCGGCAGTGATGAAATGATGAATGCCGTTCACGAGATTGTGCTGGTAAAAATGGGAATGCCCGTTGAATACAATGTCCACGCCGTTCGGCTCGAGGACGCCCTTCGTGAAAGCTTTCATATTCTCGTTCTCGCCGTGACCCCCGCCGCTGTAAGCCGGAATGTGGAATACGGCGATTTTGAACGGCTTGTCGCTGTTTTTCAGGTCGTGCTCGGCGAATTTCCACTGGCTGCCGCCCTTCCCTACCCCGGTTTCAGTGCTGAGTATCAGGAAATGTATGTTGCCGTAATCGAATGAATAGTACTGTTTGTTGGAATTCCCCGAGGTCGGCGACTGTGTAAAAGCTTCAGTATTCTGTGCCCAATCCTCATGATTGCCGACGGAATTGAAGAATGGAACTTTCGCAATGAAATCCTGGTGTGCATCAGTAAAAAACTCTTCTTTCCAACTCGAGTATTTAGCGTCATAGCAGAGATCGCCGGTATAGACGGCAAAATTTGGCTTGTAAGCTTCCATATTTTTGGAAATTTTATCCAGGACTTTGGGATTGGAACGGCAGTCGCCCATCACTGCAAAGCGAAATTTAGAGAATCCGGCGGGCGCCGTCCTAAATGAGGCTGCATCTGATGAATCGCCGTCCTGTACAGCCGCATAAGCATAGAGCTTATTAGGCTTCAGTTCTGTAACTTTCACTCTGTGGACGTAAGTTTTTGGGCTGGCAGTGGTCTCAATTATAAAAGAAGTTCTGAACAATACATTTGAATTGGTTCCCAAATCGCGAATAAATACAAAAGCATCATCTTCGGTGTCGCTTTCTATCATGACGACAACGCTGCTGTCCGTGACCGCCTGAAGATAGGGTTTCATCAGTATTTTAGCCGCAGCATTTTCGGCAGCAAAAATACTGATAATAATTACCAGAACTGCCGTAATTCTTTTCAAATTTTTCATGCTTTTGTTTCTGCTGGTTTTACAGATGTTTTGGACATATTGACGATCTTTGCGTAAGATTCGTAAGCTATCATTATCCCCAGAATGAAAAGAATTGCAGCTATGACAACCAAATGCCAGGCTTCGTTGGGGATGTGTTCGAAAAATATCTGATAGACCAGCGCCGATTCTGTGACGATAAGCATCAGGCTTGCCGGGATAAGCGTGTACCATTTCGGTATTTTAAATCCGAAGAGATAAGTCGAGATCACGAACAGCGCCAACGCAGCTATTAACTGGTTCGATGAGCCGAACATGGGCCAGAGCACTTCGTAATTGCCTGTTTTTGCGAAAAAGTATGCTACTATCAGACTTGCAGCCGTAGCTGCATATCTGTTTTTCAAAAAACTTAATTTCTCGGAAGCTAATGTTTCCTGCACGATATAGCGGTTCAATCTTGCGGAAGTGTCCAGGGTTGTGAGGATGAATGCGTTCAACATCAATCCGCCGAATACAAGTCCGACTATGAACGGAATGCCAAGCGCCTCGCCTACCCTGCCGAGCGCATTTGAAAATACGAGATTGGCGCTCTGTCCGAGGATATTCTGGAAGACAAATTCGCCGGTTGCGCTTTTATCCGGCGACCAAACAAGAACGCTGGATATGAGCAGGATTACAAGCAGTGCCAGAGCGCCTTCCGAGAGCATCCCGCCAAAGGCGACTTTCCTTCCGTCTATTTCAGAGCCCAATTGCTTAGCGGAAGTACCGCTCGAAACGAGCGAGTGGAAGCCGGATATTGCCCCGCAGGCTACAGTTATGAATAATATCGGGAATATTGGCGGCGCGTCGGTTATCGATGGATCTACATAAGCCGGCGCGGCAATTTCGGGCTGCATGACTATCAATCCGGCGAAGCCTATCGCCATTCCTATCAATAAAATATAGACTGATAGATAATCCCGCGGTTGAAGTAAGATCTGCACAGGTATTACAGCAGCTATAAATGCGTAAACCACCATTGTGATTAGCCAGAAATCATAGCTCGCTTCTATCCTGATATTTTTGCCGTATATTATTAAAACGCAGAGTATAGCAATCGAAATTATAGTGCCTAGCACGAAATTGCTGCCCTTCTTCAATACAGCCCAGCCAAAAACCAATGCCAGCGCTATGATCCCGATGGTGGGAAAAGCTATGCCGGGTTCTTCGACCAGTGTCTGCGCCACCAGATGTGCGAACACTGCCTGTACGAGCATCAGTGTTATCCAGACGAAAACTGCGAAAATTGTTCTAGCTCGTGGGGAAAGAACTTTTTCGGATATTTCGACGATGGAATGTCCTTTGTTCCTGACTGAGACCATGAGTGCGGTGTAATCATGCACTGCGCCCATGAAAACCGAACCGAGCAGTATCCAGATCATCGCCGGCAGCCACCCGAACCACGCAAATGCGAGGATGGGTCCTATTATCGGTCCTGCGCCCGCGATAGATGAGAAGTGGTGACCGAAAAGAATAGCTGCTTTTGTCGGGACGTAGTCTTTGCCGTCGGTCATGGTGCGGGACGGGACTTCGTTATCTTTGTCGGCGTGGACGACCTTCCTTTTGATGATCCCGCCGTACCAGTAATATGCGAATATAAACCACGCTAATCCGAAAAGAACAAAAAACAGTGTATTCATTTTGCCATTACTTACTTTGTCAAAAATTTACAATCATAAATTTCGTAAATTTTTGGGCTAAATGCAAGAGTTTCGGGTTTTAGTGTATATTGTGTTTTAATATCTTGATTATTTAGGGATTTATCCATTTTGGAAAGAGGTTAATGGCTAACGGCAAACGGCTAACGGTGTATGAGGAAAGGAAGGGGAAATATACAACTTCCCCCGCCAATAGCTGGATTGCGTGTTGTAAGCAATTGTATTTTAACCCAATTCAAGACATCCATAATTTTTTTCTTTTAATAACTTGTTTACTTCATCTTTATTAAAATATTCTGGGTCAAATTCTCCACCAACCCATTCGATGTATTCTTCATACTCCTCATGGTCTGGTTGTTTTAGAACCTCTAGCATATCTGCATAACCCCAAACACCACTACAATCTTCCGGGGGACAACTCATTTTACCGGATAAACAGATAGGATATTTAATATTGTTATCATTCGGAAGTATCTTTTCTAAAATTATATCATGCTCCCATCCATCACCAAAGTCATACTCGTAAATTATTTTTTCTTTTTCTTTTTTTAATAAATCCGATACTCTCATTTGTTTATAATCCGTGGTTTTCATTTCATCCCATAAGTCATCATCCAGCATTCTCACAGAGTAAAAATTCCGGTTTTTAATAAATTGATGTAAATGTGAATTTGTCCATCCCATTGTTGTTTGTATAATCTTATGAAAATCCGATAATAATAAGTCTGACGGTATAAGTATTCTTCTCCAAATCTTAGGTTTAAAACCCTTTAATGCTATTTGAATCTGGTAGATATTATTTGCCATTTTTTTCCTTCAAATATTGTTAAAATTTGACATTCAAGATCAATAATTTTATTTCATTTTTGTAAAAACATTCTGTCAAGTTTATTAATGAGTTAAATCAGTTTATTTAACGAATATGTTTAAATGTAGATTCACGATCTTACTGCAACTGCTTACAACTCACTTTTTCACAATATACCATTTTTCACAGAAAAATTCAATAGCTTGCTTATGCATTAAAAAAAAGTATTACTAATATAAATTTCGTATTTTTGAGTTTGCTTCTATGGATGCTTATCAATTCGCGCAAATTCGTGCAATTCGTGTCTATACTTCCTCCTTATGCACTATCAGCCGCCACATTGGCTGCACATGGCGGACAAGGATAATCAGGCAGGCTAAGACGGTGAATATCCTGAATTCTTCGAGGTCGTAGAAATGCATGGTTTGAATTTCGTAGAGGGCGTAATCCGGCGCTGCAAATAGCTGGATAGGCGCGCCGATTGTGCCGGTGACATTGCCGACATGGACATTTCTCTTGATCGCAAAAAAACCTGTTATCCACATCACTCCCCACAGGAATAATACAAGCGGATTCAGCATTGCAAAAGCTCCGGCAGCCGTGGCAAGTCCCCTACCGCCCCTGAACTTCAGGAATATGCTGAAATTATGTCCGAAAATTACCGCTAACAGTGCCAGACAGCAGGAATAAAGATCTCCGTCAGAGATTATTTGCTATAGATAGCTAACCCCCCTTTCCCTGCGTCGAGGATAAGTACGATTATGCCTGTCCACTTTTTACTGCGACCTCCCCCTTGCTTCAATATCAATCTTCTCAATCACATATTCTCCATCGACCATCCAGGCATAGTCAAACAAATTCGACACCACACAGGCATGATTCGGGATAATCCTTATTTTCTCACCAACAGTAAAATTCCCATCTCTGTTAGTGATTATCCCATGCTCTTCCGAAAGTCGAGAGATAATCCCTTTTTTATTGATGATATGCCCGTAGCCATTGATAAGAGACAGACCATGTGCGCCCTTGTCAAGATTGAGAGCTTTACTGCCAGCATCAATGATTGCTCTATCTCCGGGCGGAACACTAATTACAGTTGCCAGCATATTCAGTGCACAGTTCTCCAATTTTGCCGAGCCCAGTGCCGCCTGTATCATGTCATAATAAACGTAATTACCCGGGCGCACCTCGGTAATTCCTTCTGCGCCTGTCAGATATCGCGCGCCCGGCGTCGAGCCGACGCTGATTTCATCAATGGCGAAACCATCTTTTTTCAAATTATCGGCTGTTTCATGCATTCGGGAAGTTTCTTCATTGATAATACCCTTCATTTTTTTATCAGTATCCGCCGAATAGACACGTCCGTCGTGGGATAGCAATCCTTTTAATCTCAGGCTTCTGAGAGCGCGTACTTCATTAGCCAAATTCAAAATATCATTGTATTTATCAAGCCCGCAGCGATGGAAGCCAGTGTCTAATAATATGAATACATCGATTTGTGAGTTATCATCGCCAAAAACCTCCGACAAAGAACGCGCAGCATATAAGGAATCCACGCAGCAGGAAATCTTCACGCCTGTTTCCACAAGTTTCTTCATTCGCCGGATTTTACTTTCGCCGACAATTATATTGGCAATTTGAATGTCGTCAATACCGTGGGATGCCATCACTTCCGCCTCGCCGACCTTTGCACAGGCTATGCCGGCGGCACCCCGTTTGATCTGCTTTTTTGCAATGTAGGGCGATTTATGAGTTTTGACATGAGGGCGCAGTTTGATATTGTTCATATCTGCCAGCCGCTGCATCCGGTCAATATTATCTTCAAGAATTGACCTTTCAATAAGAAGTGCCGGAGTTTCAAGATTATCGATTCTCAGTTGCATAAGATTTCCGTGGAATAAAATAAATATTCATGGAATTCTGCTTAATACCCTATATGTTGTATGTTTTTACAACTGCTATTTATCAAAATGGTGATAATCCTTCAATGAATTGAAATTACCACCCCATCTCCAACCTCTTTCAATAAATTCCTGTACGATGGGATTCGATTCCGTAAACACCCCAGGTTTGCTTGTATCGTAAACAGCTCCCTCAGGAGAGATTTTGCCTTCAGCATATATTACAGGATTATTGTAAGGATTAATATCAACAGCCCTGCCGAAAGAATGATTTGACAGCCGCTTTGTTCCGGCAATATATCTGTAACAAAATGCTGAAGTATTATTTGCAGCCATAGATTTGTTATCATTCCAATCGTATTTAACTATTGGAATAGCATGCTTTACAGGGAATTTCCTTTTTTTTATCAGATGGAATATCTGTTCAATGTCAGTTTTCATTTTCTTATGTATAACAAGCTGCCCTCTATGCAGCTTATCATCGAACGAATAGTATTCCACATCTACGATACAAAGACTATCAATAACTTTTTCAGGAGCTTTTGTTCCGGCGATAGCTTCTTCAAAAGTCATTGCCGAATCAATTATTATATCATCAATTTCAGCGCTTTTCAACAAAAAAGAAAAGAATAAAATTGATGCTGTAATGACGATCACCGTTATAATAAAAAACTTATTCTTTAAAAACATTGAAGATACTTTTTATTATACATTAATTTTTCAGCAAAATAATAAAAAATGCATTAAATTGAAATTCGTTAAAGATATTATTTTGAATATTAATAAAAATAAATGAAATTTAATTTTTCTTTAAAATTGATATTTTAATTTTAATATAAAATTTAACTCATGGCTAATAAAAAGAAACCGGGAAAATCCAAACAGCAGATAAGAGAAAGAAACGCTTCGAAGCATAAGAAAACGGAAAGTAGATACACCCATAAGAAGAAAGTAACTCCGACGAAATCAAAAGAGGGCGCAGCACAAAAGCAATCAGAAAGAAAAGGTCCGAAATTTGAATTTAGCATTAAAAATCCAAAATTTAGAGCATTGCTGCCATTCGCAGCTGCTGTAATTTTCTTTCTTCTAATTTGGACAGAACCTAAGACTGAAGTCAGAGATCCTTGGTATGAGGCAGCTTATCTTATCGATTCTGCAAAAAAGGTCAACGATCCCCAACTAAAACAAAAGTTGCTGGATAAGGGAGGCAGCCAGTTACAAGATCTTGTTAAAAAACATCCCTATCACGCCAGAGTTCATTTTTTACTGGGCTATTATTATCTGTCAGTAGGGAAATGGGACTCCGCTATAGCCAGACAAAAACAAGCGTATAAAATGGATAGCGGATCTACTATCAATCCTGTATATCATGATGCAAAGAGACAGTTAATATTAGCAGTAATAAATAAGAGTAATGAATATGCAAAACAAGGAGATTTTCAAAAAGCTCTGGAAACTCTAAACACTGCAAAGGAATACGATCCTCATAGCGCTCAACTCCGGACTCAGTATGGAGTTATCTTCCACAGGCAGGGTAAATTGAACAAAGCCAGGAATTACTATGAAAAAGCTCTACAATACAATAAAAACCATCGACCGGCAATACAAAATCTCGGCTTATTATATTTTCAACTCGGTAATAACAGACTGATGCAAAACAACTATACTGAAGCCATTAATCTATATAATAAATCAGTTTCCATGCAGTACAATAAACCACAATTATTTAATAATTTAGGCATTGCTTACATGCGTTCCGGTCAAAATAATGAAGCTATAAAGGCTTTCGAAAAAACTTTAACTATAAATCAGAACGAGCAGACAGCCCTGAGAAATTTGACAAAACTTTATTCTCAGCAGGGGAATATTCAGGCAGCATCAAAATACCAAAAAAGGCTGCGAGCTTTAAATTAATATTAACATTGTTATTAATATATAAATACATAATTAAATGGAACTTGCGCCAATAATATTATTCACATATAATCGCCCCGAGCACACAAGGAGAACTCTCGAAAGCCTCGCCGCCAATGATCTGGCAGGCGATTCCGAGTTGTATATTTTCTCTGACGGCCCGAGACCCGATGCAACTAAAGAACAAAAAGCAGCTATCGAGAAAGTCCGCGAGGTGATAAGATCTGCAGATGGCTTTAAAAAAGTAGAGATTACTGAAGAGCCTGTAAATAAGGGGCTTGCGGCATCGATAATCGACGGCATCACGAAGGTAATCAATGAGAAAGGCAAAATAATTGTAGTAGAGGATGATCTGATCCTATCCCGCGGCTTCCTGAAATACATGAATGATGCGCTTGATCTGTACGAAGATGAAGAGAAGGTAATGCACATATCGGGTTATATGTTTCCGCTGGACATTGAAATGCCGGAGACTTTTTTTTATAATGTAACGACATGCTGGGGATGGGCTACCTGGAAAAGAGCTTGGGATAAGTTGATTACCGATGCAAGATATTTGAAGAAAGAGCTAAAAAATAGGAACCAACTGGAGAGTTTCAATCTGGATAATCATGGGGATTTTTTGATACAATTGGATTTTAATATAAAAAAATTGACAAACACCTGGGCTATTAAATGGCATGCAAGTGTTTTTCTAGCAGGGGGATTTTGCCTTCATCCGGGGAAATCGCTTTGCCAGAATATAGGTTTTGATGAATTAGGTTCAAATACAAATAAACTTGACAACAATATTTTTAATGATATTGATGTAGCTGATTATATAAATGTTCGAAAAGAACCTTTACAAGAATCTGAGTCAGTAAGAAATGCAATGATGCAATTTTATGATAGTCTGCGTGGTAGTAATCTTAAATTGTGGTTATATAAAAACTATACTAAAAGCCCATTGATAAGTAAGATATTTCAGTTATATTTTAAAAATAAAAGATTTGTCGAAAGCCAAAGTATATAAATATGAATATTCTGCATATAAATACAGATGATTGGGGAGGTGCTGCAAAAGCCTGTCTTAGATTAAATGAGGGATTAAAAAGAAAATCAGTTAATTCAAATGTCCTAGTTTTGTTCAGTAAAGGCTATTCAGAAAGCCATATATTCTATAATACGGGAAAAAGCTTTAATAGAATTTCGAACTTTATAAAGATGGCTATTTATCCGGGGATGAATAAAGTCAGGTTACTTGGAAGAGTTAAGGGGTTTGATATGTTTTCTCAACCCAAATCGATGATTCAGATAATGGATCATCCCTTGTATAAAGAAGCTGATATAATTCACTTTCACTGGATCTCACATTTTGTCGATTGGAAAGGTTTTTTCATGAATAACAAAAAACCATTGGTCTGGACATTACACGATATGAATCCATTCACCGGTGGTTGTCATTACTCAATGGGATGTGAAAAATTTCAAAATGAATGTAAGAATTGTCCTCAACTTAAAGGTACACTTGATAGAAATTATTCTTTTAAAAATCTGAATTATAAAAGAAAATATTTGAATAAAACTGCTAAGTTAATAATCGTGACACCAAGTAATTGGTTGCGGGTATTATCAAGTAGTTCAAACCTATTTAAAGATTATGAGCATATCACTATTAGAAATGGTGTAGACACTGAAAATTGGAAACCAATAAAAAAGGACAAAGCTAGAGGATACTTCAATCTTCCCAATAATAAAACAATATTGTTATTTGTTGCTGACAAACTTCGAAATCGAAGAAAAGGTTTCAAGGCTTTAATAAATGCACTTGAAAAAATTTATTCAAATGACAATTCTTTATTGTTGTGCTCCGTTGGTAAACAAATTGAAAAAACACAAAAAATGGATTTTGAATATAGGAATCTGGGTTTTATAGTAGATGAAAAAGAAATGAATAAAGTATACGCAGCTTCTGATTGCTTAATAATTCCTTCTGTTGAAGATAATTTACCTAACACCATCATTGAGTCTTTATTATCAGGAACACCTGTAATTGGATTTCCCAATGGTGGTATACCTGAAATGATTGAGCATGGTAAAAATGGGCTAATATGTAAAAATTCAGATGTTGATTCGTTAACTGAAGCTATTGAAACATTTATTAAAGATAAATTCAATTTTTCCTCAAATGATATTTCAAAAAATGCTTCTATGAAGTATAATATTCATATTCAAGCTCAAAAATACATATATTTGTATAATGAAATTTTAAACAATAGATAATTTTTAATTCAAAAAACTACAAAAACAATGAAAGCACTTATTACTGGAATAACAGGTCAGGACGGCTCATATTTAGCTGAGTATCTTCTGTCGAAAGGATACGAAGTGCATGGTATTATCAGAAGAGCCAGCACATTTAATACACATAGGATTGATCATATCTACCGCGATCCCCATGAACCAAACGTCAAACTTAAGCTCCATTACGGCGATCTTTCCGATCCCGGCATACTGACAGAACTTATGAACAGCATTGCGCCAGACGAGATTTACCATCTTGCAGCCCAAAGCCATGTAAGAGTGTCATTTGATCTGCCGGAATATACAGGAAATATTTCAGGTATGGGTACAACAAGAATCCTTGAAGCAATCCGTAGAAGCGGGGTGAAAACAAGATTCTACCAGGCTTCAACATCTGAATTATTTGGCTCTGCTAAACCGCCGCAGAACGAGAATACACCTTTTCAACCGCAAAGTCCTTACGCCATATCAAAACAATATGCCTATTGGATGACTGTAAACTACAGAGATGCTTACGGAATTTATGCCGCCAACGGGATATTATTCAATCATGAAAGTCCCCGACGTGGGGAACGTTTTGTTACAAGGAAAATTACGAGAGGGCTGGCAAGGATAATTACCGGGAAAGATAAAAAGCTTTACCTTGGTAATTTGGATGCAAGACGAGACTGGGGTTTCGCTCCGGAATATGTCGAAGTCATGTGGTTAATGCTGCAACAAGATAAACCTGAAGACTTCGTAATTGGCACAGGTGAAAGTCATTCCGTACGGGAATTTATTGAAACAGCTTGCAATTATGCAGGGATTGAACTTGAATGGAAAGATTCCGAAGTTAATGAAAAAGGGATTGTAAAAAGTTGTGAAAAAAAATTAGAAACTAATGTCAAAACCGGAGACATTCTTATCGAAATTGATCCGAGATACTACCGCCCGACCGAAGTGGATTATCTCATGGCTGATATAACAAAAGCAAAAAAAGTCCTAAACTGGACACCTGATGTTAGATTCAAAGAATTAGTACAGGTGATGACAGATTATGACCTGCTCAATCAGGGTTTTGATCCTCCGGGCAAAGGTATTGAAAAAGTTAAAAATAAAGGTCTTGGTTGGACTGATCATAAATTTATTGATAATTAAAAACAAAGTTTTAGACTATGAAAAACGAATTAGATTCAAAAATTTTTGTAGCTGGATATACAGGTCTTGTTGGCTCAGCAATTCTGGCTAAACTAAAAAATCGCGGTTATCATAATTTCTTATTGAAAGATATTAATCAGCTTGATTTGCGCAGGCAAAATGAAACTGAAGAGTTCTTTAAAAATGAAAAACCTGATTATGTTTTCCTTGCTGCAGCTAAAGTAGGCGGGATTGCAGCTAACGATGCCTATAAAGCAGAATTCATCTATGACAATATGGCAATAGCGCTAAATACTATTAATTCTGCGTACAAATCCGGCGTAAAAAAATTACTCAACTTGGGTTCCTCTTGCATTTATCCTAAACATTGCCCACAACCCATGAAAGAAGAATATCTGCTGAGCGATAAACTTGAACCGACTAATGAGCCTTATGCAATTGCCAAGATATCAGCCATTAAGCTATGCCGTTATTTTAATGAACAATATGGTACAAATTTTATTTCTGTTATGCCTACTAATCTGTACGGTTTAAATGACAATTACAACCTTGAAACTTCTCACGTTTTGCCTGCTCTTATCAGGAAAATGCTCCTTGCCAAAGCATTGCGAGAAAAAGATCTTGAGTTTTTGCAGAAAGATTTAGGAGGGCATCCGCTGGGATTTGGATATGACAATCTTGAGAATTCCGGTATAGATGAAATAGCAGCAATATTAGAAAAAATTGGCATCACAAAAGATCACGTAGAAATCTGGGGTTCCGGCAATGTCAAGAGAGAATTCCTTCACGCCGACGATATGGCTGACGCCTGTATTTATCTTATGGAGAATTGGGGTCATTCAAAAATAGGAGAGTTTGTAAATATTGGAACAGGAAAAGATTTATCAATCAAAGAACTTGCTCACTTAATAAAGGATATAGTTGGTTTTCATGGTGAGCTTCAGTTCAATTCATCAAAACCCGAAGGCACTCCCCGGAAATTACTTGATGTAACTCGAATTAATGAATTAGGATGGGCTCCGCAAATAACGTTAGAAAAAGGAATTAGAAGGGTTGTAACAAGTTATTTAAGCTAATATATTAAAATTAATTTTATTCGGTTGAAAGCATAATAGACGATCTAAACTCAAACCATGAAATACAAAAAAATAGCTATAGTAATTCCAGTTTACAACGAAGAAAATTTTATAGGTAAATGTCTTCAATCAATTGTTGAGCAGACTTATAATGGGGAAAAAGAGATTATAATTGCTGACGGCGGCTCCACAGACAAAACAATTGACGTCATTAAATCATACCAAAAAGATTTTCCGAATATTAAACTTCTCCATAATGAAAAAAAATATCAATCTTACGGAAGAAATCTGGCAATAAAAAATACGGATGCCGAACTTATAGCATATATTGATGCCCATAGTTTTGCCGAAAAAGATTGGCTGGAAAAAGTATATCATTATTTCCTTGAGATAAATCAAATGGACCCTAATTTAGCTGGTGTTGGCGGGCTGCATCTTGATGCTTCCCAATCTGATTTTACTTATGCAACGACTTGCGCTGTGAATAGTCTTCTTGGCGGTAATATGATAACTACATTTTCAAATAAACATAAAACAAGAAAAGACATATCGCCTTATGCATGCTTATACGATAAAAAAATTTTGGAAAAAGTAGGTTTATACAATACATATTTGATAAAAGCTGAAGATATAGAATTTCATACCAGAATTAGGAAGAGATACGGATATAATCTATATCTTATGGATGATGTAATTTTATATTATTATAAAAGAGAATCTGCTTCGGCTTTATTCAAACAGATGTATTCTTACAGCTACTGGCGTTTTATTGTAATGCGTAATTATAAAATGCTTAAATCCCCAAGATTATTACCTGTGATTTTCTTTATAATTTTTCTTTTTCTCGTTATAATATCGATATTTGGGGTTATTCCGTTCGAAATAATCCCTGGTATAATTTTGTTTTATATTTTTATTACAATTATTGAATCCGCTTATATTTCACTTAAAAAGAAATGCAAATTTTTTAAACTTATTTCAATATATTTTGCTATACATTTTGGGTACGCCCTTGGAATGTTAATTAGTATAGCAGCAAATTTCAAAAAGAGAGATATTGATCGGGGTATAGAATATTTAAATTCCAACTGAATTTTCCTTATTATTGTATATGAAAAAAGTAAGCATTATAACGGTCTGTTTTAATGAAGTCAGCAACATTGGAAAAACTATTGACAGTGTCCTCGAGCAGACTTTTACGGATTACGAATTGATAATAATTGATGGTCAATCTACTGATGGTACAGTCGAAAAAATTAAAACTTATGGAGATAAAATCAATAAGTTTATTAGCGAAAAGGATAAAGATCTTTTCGATGCACAAAATAAGGGGATCCGTCTGGCTGACGGAGAATATGAGTTTTTCCTGAATGCTGGAGATTTTCTATATAGTCACAGAGTATTGGAAAAAGTATTTGAAAATAATCCCAAAGCTGATATTGTCTATGGTGATCTTGTCGTGGAGATGAAAAACGGATATATTTTCAGGAAGAAAAGCCCTGCTAAAATAACTAAGCAATATATGATTGCAGACAGCCTTCCACATCAGGCTACTTTTTTCAAGAAAAAATTGATGGATAAGGTAGGTTTTTATGATCTTTCCTATGTTTATGCAGCGGATTATGATTTAACGCTCCGGGCTCTCTATGAAATGAAATGCTCGCTGGAATATATGCCTGTTCCTGTTGCCCAGTATAATCTTCAAGGGCAAAGCGCTCAATTATCGAATAGGAAAGATTTCATGAGAGAAAGAGATTTTTCCCGAAAAAAATATATGCCGGGTTATGAAAAATTAAAACCCTTCAATCCTTTTATAGCGTTTATATACAAATGGATTCCACTTACTTTTACTATGCTGCGAAGTAAATTTTCAGACAAATATTTACATCCGGAAAAATATTATGAGTGAGATTGTATCTGTAATAATTCCGACATGGAATAGGGAGGAGATCATCAAAAAAGCTGTTGATAGTGCCCTGAATCAAAGCTATTATAATATTGAAGTGCTGGTATGCGATGATGGCTCTACAGATAATACTGAATCAGTGGTCAAATCGATCGAAGATGAGAGGGTGAGGTGGATCGCAGGAGAACATAGCGGCAGACCGGCTGTCCCAAGGAATAAAGGGATCAAGGAAGCTAAAGGTGAATGGGTGGCTTTTCTTGACAGTGATGATGAATGGCTGCCAGAGAAATTGGAAAAACAGTTAGCAGCTATGGTTGAATCAGGTTTAATGGCTTCCGGGACTAATGGCTGGAGAGTAATCAACGGAGAAGTTACCAAAGAAAAATTTATTTTCTGGAACTGCAGCAGGATTACTTTTAATAATTTGTTGCCGGGAAATTTAGTTATGAATTGTTCTTCTGTTGTACATGCCTCGCTTTTTGATCTGGTGGAGGGATTCCCCGAAGAGACAGAGTTTCGTGCTATTGAGGATTATGCTCTCTGGCTAAGAGCAGCTACCCAGACAGATTTTGCATTTGTTAAAGAACCGCTGGTTTTATATTCTGATAATCCGAATCAGAGTGTTCGTTCGGATACGAAGAAATTTAAAACTATTCATGCTCAGGTTCATGAGAATTTCAGGGAATGGGCGGTTCGAAACGATATTCCCGATAAATTCATTCGAAAATCTAAAAATTGGTGGCTGTATGCTCTCCCGGATATTCTTCCTATTGCTGTTAATGCTGTTAAAAAGTTTAAGAGAAATTATAAGGAATTTATTTGAGTGAATTATATCATCTATTCTTTAATTTAATCCCGTCCAACTCTTTTGTAAGCACAGGTCTCCCATGAGGTTACTAAAAACCAGGGGTTAAATAAGAATCCACCCCGCCCTCGCCACGCTAAAAGATGGTTTCCTCTGAGCTGCAGCTGCGCTCGGGCACCCCTCAAAGAGAGGAATTTCGTCAGATGTAACATCTGACGGGACGTTCTGTGGCGAGTTAGCTGTTTTTTTGCCACAAATGCAATTTTTATATTGTGAATCCGGGATAAAAAAACGGACTGCTGGTATTGCTAACAACAGTCCAACTCAAATTATTAAAGTTATAACTTGTTTTAGTTATGATATATCGTATCCAGTAATAAATGCTTTTTTAGAAGATGGCACTCCTACCTCTTTGCGGATTATATCTTTCAAACCGGATAAAACAAATACTTCCGACACATGATCCTGTAGATTGCAAAGGATCATATCGCCGCCTTTTTTGCGGGCGGAATTCGCGGCTGTCATAATAGTTCTGACACCGATACTACTCATATACTTTACATTTTTCATGTCCATTACGGCATAAGGTCCCTTGTCAACAATTTTTTTCAGTAACTCATCTTCAATTTCTTTATAAGTCTCGTTATCAATTCTTTCATAAGGAACTTCATATATCCAAATATCTGATTCGCTTGATGCTTTTACTCGTGGCATATTTTACTCCTGTTTGGTTGAACTTACTTTTTTTCAATTTAATAAATTTATTAATATTAAACGATAAAAAAGTTTTATTATTCTTTTTACAGCTGATAGTTATGATTAATAAATGCCTGCATTCGAAGATCATTCATTCAATATTTTGCATTAGAACATAAACAATCTTTTGTTCCCCCTCATCCCCATCCCTTTTCCCTGCGGGAGAATGGTGTAAGAATTTCTTATTACACTGAAAGTCCCTTCTCCGCTTGGGAGAAGGGATTTAGAAATGAGGGAATTCTTCTAATGAATTTTTTAAGATGAATACTGGCTTCCAGGCAATTTTAAAAAGGATTATACCCGGAATTTTGATCTTATGGGACAGCCTCGATTGCAAGGTATTATTTCTATTCTAAGGCTAAATACGGGACAAAACTAACTTTCAGACTCTTCCCGATTTAGATTGACGATCGCATCGTGAATCTTCCCGTTCATATATATTTCGGGAACGACAATATCGCATGTCAGGAAGCGCACTTTTACGCCTGATTCCATGAACATAGTGCGGGTGCGTTCGTGGGCGTCGATCCATTTTCCGTTAGTATTCGTATCGTAGAAGTCCTGCCCATTCTGATGGATAATAACTTCTGAAATGCCCGTCTGGATGATCGCTCTGGCGCAGTCGGCGCAGGGCGTCCAGGGTACGTATATCTTGCAGCCCTTAAGCACAGTGCCGCGGCGGGCAGCGTTGTAGATCGCGTTGCGTTCGGCATGTTCCATCCAGAAGTACTTCTCGCCGCCATCGCGGGACAGGCGCTTGCTGTCCCGGTCAATCTCAATGCCGCGCGGCAGGGAATTATACCCCGTCGATACAAGCACATTATCCGAATCTACAACTACGGAACCCACATGCGTATGGCTATCGCGGCTGCGCATCCCGACGAGATAGCACATAGTGATGTATAATTGATCCCAGTCTGGTCGTTTCATAAAATTTCCTTTAATTTGTAGTTTATTGTTTACGTTAACTTATTTTTTATTACATTTTAATTATTTGGTCGTATTTTTGAAAAAATTCTAAACAAATTTAAGGGATAATGGAAAAAGAAACTAAAATAATTGATTTGATAAAACAAAATATTTATTTCTTTGCGCCTTATACCGCATTCCTGCTAACAGGATTGGTGTTCATTATTATCTTTCCCAAGGGTGAAATTTTCCTTGGGATAAATGGTAATGCCTTTCCGCTTGCGGATAAATTTTTCTTTTATGTTACAACTCTGGGCGACGGTATTTTCATCGGGATATGCCTTATCCCGCTGGCTATAATTAGCGTTAGATATGCTTTTTTATGCTTGATAGCATATATGTCTTCAGGCGCCGCAGCCCAGGTAATAAAAAGAATAAGCGATTTGCCCCGCCCGAAAGGCTTTTTTGCGGATACTTCCGTAATACATTTTGTTCAGGGGCTGGATGTATCCTCGCATCATAGTTTTCCTTCGGGGCATACGGCTTCAGCATTTTCTTTATTTTTACTTTTGGGATTTATCACAAAAAATAAGAAATTCGGACTGATGTATTTCTCTCTGGCATTCATGGCAGCGTTGTCGAGGGTTTACCTTGCCGAACATTTCTTTATGGATATTTATGTTGGCTCAATTCTGGGCGTTGTATTCACTATTTTCGTTTATTATTATTTGGAAAGCAGATTCAGCAGTATTGACTGGATGAAAAAGCCCTTGCATAAACATATTGTTATAAATAATTGAATTATATACAAATAACGAACATTTCAGGATGTCAGGTAATGATTCTACATACTATTTGATAATAATTGCCGCGGCAATCTTGCTTTTTATTCCCGGTCTCGGTTCGGCGCCGCTATTTGACTGGGATGAGATCAACTTCGCTGAATCATCCCGCGAGATGCTCGTCACCGGCGATTATCTGACCGTCCGCATTGATTACAAGCCATTCCACGAGAAACCGCCCTATTTCATGTGGCTGCAGGCTGCGTCAATGAAAGCCTTCGGCGTCAACGAATTCGCCGCCCGCCTGCCCAACGCTTTGATTGGAATCGTCACCCTTGTACTGATATTCGCCATAGGCAAAGAATTCCGGGACAGAAAATTCGGTCTGTTCTGGTGTCTGACTTATGTGGGATCATTCCTGCCGCACTTTTATTTCCGCACAGGCATTATTGACCCGGTATTCAATCTTTTCATCTTCTTAGGCGCCTACTTTCTTATCCTGTATTTCAGCAAAAATCCGGAAACAATTGAATTAAAATACAAAAACAGCGCTGTAATTTTAGCCGGATCTTTCGCCGGTATGGCAGTTCTGACGAAAGGTCCTGTCGGGTGGCTGCTGATAGCGCTTTCCTTCCTCGCATACTGGTATTTCAGGCGGAAAGAACTTAAATTCCCATTAAAGGAATTCCTTATCTTTTCGATCATAGCTGCCGTTCCAATGGTCATCTGGTATATTTTTGTTTATATCAAATTCCCGCAGGAAAACATCCTCGTGCAATTCATCGAATATCAAATCAGGCTGCTAACAACCGAAGACGCCAGCCACGGCGGTCCGTTCTACTATCATTTCATAATCCTGCTTTTCGGCTGTTTTCCCGCATCATTCCTTGCATTGCAGGAACTTTCGGCAAAGCGCACAAACAATCTCTACCAAAAAAATTTGAAACTCTGGCTGCTAATACTATTGATTGTGGTTCTCGTAGTATTTTCCATTGTAAAAACCAAGATAGTCCATTACTCATCGCTGGCATATTTCCCGATAACATTTTTCGCCGCCGAAGCCATCTATAGAATCCTGTTCGAAAACAAGAAATTGAACAAGATAATTCTCTGGTCAATGCTTATAATTGGGATGCTGTTAGCCGCTGCCATCTTTCTTTTTCCCTATGTGTTGATGAATATTGAACAGTATCTTCCCAAAATCGAGAGACAATTCACACGGCAGATACTCCAGACAAATGTAAGCTGGTCGTGGCTTGATCTGCTGCCGGGTGCGTTGTACTTCTTAGCGGTCATAGCTGCGGCGTTTTTCCTATTGTCGAAAGAGTTCAAAAAAGGGTTCATAACAATGTTCGGCTCGACGGCGCTTGTAATTTTTGCTTTATTATTTGTTCTGGCGCCGAAGATCTCGCAGTACACACAGGGCGCTATGGTCGAATTCTACAAAAGCAAACAGAATTGCAACTGCTACGTGACCCCTCTCGGCTTCAAGAGCTACGCCCAGTATTTCTACACCCGCCGCCCGCCGGAAACGTCTCTCCACAGACTAAACATTCCTTCCGATGATGTCGAGAAATGGCTCTTGGAAGGCAATATCGACAAGCCCGCCTATTTCGTTGTCAAAAACACGAAGAAAGACAGATACCTCGACAAGTACAGACTCAAATTCCTTTATGCGAAGAACGGCTATGCGTTTTTGAAAAGGGAGTAGTATAATTCACACCAAAATTTTCAATCAATAATGAAAAAAAGTTAATTCTTATACGTATGAAAATTATTTGGATTCATTTTTTAAATATCTGACGGGGGAGCTATGAAATTAATCAATTATGAAAATTTTTAAATAAATTAAAATTTGTTCATTTTTCTAAATAAAATTTATTATATTGGACATAGCAACTATAACATCTGATAATATAAAATCTATTTAAAAATAAGATCAATCCCCCCTTATTTGTATATCTCAATGATTCATTGTGTTCATCAATGATTTCATGAAAAATTACCAGCACATACAAAGTTAATTAATTACAGATTAACAGATTGGCATTAGTTTTGTTTAATAGTATGAGAATGATATTGACAATAATTATAAAGTTAAACTAATCATAGAGTTACATTATGTTCCGACCTAAATACTACCTAATCCTCTCAATAGTGCTGCTTTTCGGCTTTATGGCTGCCGAAATGCAAGCACAGCAGCCGAGAATGATCTCTTATCAGGGCGTACTAACCAATAATTCAGGCGATCCGGTCGACGACAGTCAATATACACTGACTTTCAGGATATATGAGTCGCCGGACGCTCAGCAGGAACTCTGGTCTGAGACGCATGAAACCACGACTTCAGATGGTGTCTTCGATATAATTTTGGGCGAGAAAAACGCACTCGATTTGCCTTTTGACAAACAATACTGGATTGGTATCAGCTGCGGATCCAATCCTGAGATGAAACCACGCCTCCCGCTTGTATCGGCGCCGTATTCGATGCGATCGAGCGTATCCGAAGCGCTTAGCCCCGACGCAAAAGGTGCCGTATTAAGCATTAATGGTCTCGAAGGACATTTGCAGATAAAAGGTGAGGGCAGCGCTGTGGTTTCACAGGATGGCAATACCATTAAAATCATGGCTGAAGATACCGGCATAAAGAAATTGGCGAATATTGACCAGTCGATAAAAATTATCGATCCCGAAGGTCCAGAAACAAAAATTTCTATAAAAGACAGTTCATTGACGCAGGAAAAATTTGCAAAGGATCTCGCTTTCCCGCCGAGCGGTTCCGCTGGCGGCGATTTAGTAGGCAATTATCCTGATCCGACAATTGCAGATAAAGCTGTGACTTCAGCAAAAATCGCCGACAGGTCTATCACGCAGGACAAACTTGCTGAAGGTCTTACTATCCCTCTGACCGGCGAAGCTGGCGGCGATTTGACAGGAACCTACCCCAATCCTGAAATTGCTGCCGACGCTGTTAGCACTGAGGAAATCAGTGACAATGCGGTAACCGACGCTAAAATAACAGGCATGGGCTGGGATAAATTAATCAATCCTCCCTCATCATTTCCACCGGGCGGCGATGCAGGAGGCGCACTTGTCGGCTCCTACCCGAATCCCGAGATAGCCGGCGGTGTGATTGGAACCGATGAATTGGCTAATGAGTCGGTCACTACCGAAAAACTCTCGCCGGATATCAGTCTGCCATTAACCGGCGAAGCTGGCGGCGACCTTACAGGCGATTATCCCAATCCGCGGATTGATGATGGCGCTGTAACGACCAACAAAATAGTTGCAAATGCTGTCACAAGTGAAAAGATCGAGGATGGGGCTGTCTCACGTGATAAAATCGGAGATGGCTCAGTTAATGATCAAAAAATTTCCGATGTCCACTGGAATAAAATCACTTCGAAGCCTGATTACTATCCGCCGGGAGGCAATGCCGGAGGCGATCTTTCAGGGACTTATCCTTCCCCGACGGTAGAGAGAATACAGGGGAATCGCATTTCAACTTCAAATCCACAACCGAATGAAATCCTCAAGTGGAACGGCACAGTCTGGGTACCTTCAGAGGATAATTTCAACAGTTATTCAGCAGGTGATGGGATTGAAATTGACGGCGATATTATCAATAACATCGGCGATATCGATCCCGACGACGATTTGCTGAAATCCGCCCAATTTTCAGGCGATGTCACCGGAACTTATGATAACACTAAAGTAGAGAAAATTCAGAATCGATCTGTCAGTACAACTGAGCCATCTGACGGACAGATCTTAAAATGGGACGGCAGTGCGTGGGCACCTGCCGAAGATGACGACGGAACGAGTTATAGCGCTGGTACCGGAATAAATATTAATGGCA
>CAZXYS010000028.1:21205-48068 GCA_964645005.1 uncultured Hyphomicrobiales bacterium
ATACCGGCGATACCGACGCCAGCGATGATATAACCAATAGTACCAGCGCAGGGGGCGATTTATCAGGTACCTATCCGGATCCCGATGTAGTGTCACTTCGCGGCAATACCATCTCCTCAACAAATCCCGATAATGGGCAGGTATTGAAATGGGATGGAAGCTCATGGTCGCCATCAGAAGATGACGACGGAACGAGTTATAGCGCTGGTACCGGAATAAATATTAATGGCACTACTATAGAAAATACCGGCGATACCGACGCCAGCGATGATATAACCAATAGTACCAGCGCAGGGGGAGATCTTTCGGGGACATATCCGAATCCTGATGTAGTGTCACTCCGCGGCAATACCATATCATCGACAAATCCCGATAATGGGCAGGTATTGAAATGGGACGGCAGTGCGTGGGCACCTTCAGCCGATAACGGTGAAGCATATAGCGCCGGCACAGGAATAAATATTAATGGCGCTACTATAGAAAATACCGGCGATACCGATGCCAGCGATGATATAACCAATAGTACCAGCGCAGGGGGAGATCTTTCGGGGACATATCCGAATCCTGATGTAGTGTCACTCCGCGGCAATACCATATCATCGACAAATCCCGATAATGGGCAGGTATTGAAATGGGACGGCAGTGCGTGGGCACCTTCAGCCGATAACGGTGAAGCATATAGCGCCGGCACAGGAATAAATATTAATGGCGCTACTATAGAAAATACCGGCGATACCGATGCCAGCGATGATATAACCAATAGCACAAGTGCAGGGGGCGATTTATCAGGTACATATCCGAATCCTGATGTAGTCTCATTACGCGGAAATTCCATTTCCACTACCTCACCGTCCGACGGGCAGGTCTTGCAGTGGGACGGAAGTGCATGGACGCCGGCGGATGTCAGCGGCGGTTCATACAATGCAGGTAACGGCATTAGTATTAACAATAATACAATTAATAATACGGGTGATACGGACGCCAGCGATGACATAACAACAAGCACCGGCGCAGGCGGAGATCTTTCTGGCAGCTATCCCGATCCAACAGTGGAAAAAATTCAGGGTAAATCAGTTTCTACAGTTTCACCTACAAATGGTCAGGTACTCAAATGGGACGGCAATTCCTGGGCGCCATCGAATGACAGGGTAAATAATTATGTTGCCGGAACCGGTATTAAGATCAGCGGTAATCGCATTGAAAACACGGGTGATACTTATAAATATGATGATATAACTACTTCTACCGACGCGGAAGGCGATCTGACGGGTAAATATCCCGATCCCGAAGTAAGAGCTATCCGGGGTAATTCAATATCTTCGACAGATCCTGCAAATGGGCAGATATTAAAGTGGAATGGTTCTGATTGGGAACCAGTAGATGGACAGAATTATTCGGGCGGAACCGGTATCAATATTAGCGGCTCGACCATTTCGAACACCGGCGATACTGATCCCGACGATGATATAACGGAAAATTCCAGTGCGGGCGGAGATCTTTCCGGTACGTATCCAAATCCTGATGTTTTTGGCTTGCGAGGAAGACCTATAGCTGCCGACGTACCATCGAGCGGACAAGTCCTTACCTGGTCGGATAATCAGTGGAAGCCTGTCGATGGTGCAAATTATGATGCGGGAACCGGCATTAATATTAGCGGTACGACCATTTCGAACACCGGAGATACCGATGCCAGCGATGATATTACTACCAGCACCAGCGCCGGTGCAGACCTCGGCGGAACATATCCCGGTCCCAAAGTGATCGGCTTGCGAGGCAGAGCCATATCCACAACCTCACCAACCAGCGGGCAGGTGCTTAAATGGGATGGTTCCGAATGGGCGCCGTCAACAGATATAGGGGGCAATTACACCGGCGGCACCGGAATAAACATTAGTGGTACTACTATTATAAATACTGGAGATACAGATCCAAGCAATGACATCACAACCTCTACAAATGCATCAGGTGATCTTTCCGGCACCTATCCTGGTCCATCAGTGATAAAATTAAGAGGTTATCCCATTTCCACAAATACACCTTCCAGTGGACAGGTTCTTAAGTGGAGCGGCTCAGCGTGGGGTCCGGCGGATATCGGCTCAGACATCTATCAAGCCGGAACAGGTATTTCAATAAATTCTGATGTAATAACTAATACCGGCGATACCGACGCTTCGGATGATATTACAAATACTACATCCGCCGGCGGTGATCTTGCGGGAACTTATCCTAATCCCACTATTGCCAACACAACTCAGTCAGGCGATAATATTATCAATGCTATAAATAATTCGACGAGTAAAATTTCTCATAACAGGTTATCTTCTCAAGTAACAACACAGGGTAATACCTTCAATTCTGCTGATCAATTGCTGCAACTCGATGGCGATGCAAAGGTACCGACCGATAATTTGCCGATAGCTACCGAAACTACTGTGGGTGTAGTCAAGGTTGACGGATCGACGATAGAAGTCGATTCCGAAGGCGAACTAAGCGTAGTCACCGGCGGCGGCGAAGTCATATATAACGCATCATCGAAACAAAATACTGCTGATTTAAGCGAGGGCGGACGGCTTTTTGATGTGGCTTATGCTGCTTCCTCAGGAACGGAAAATGCGCCCGGCGCCAGAATAAACGCTAAAAGCGGTACCGGAGGAAACACCGATGCAACTGCTCTTACTCTTGTAGCGAATGCCAATGGCAGCGGTACAGCCAAAGCTATTGACGCAACTGGAATGATCGATACGGATGACAGCTACGCGCTTGAAGGAAATAAAATTCTTTCCGCAAATATTTCGAAAAAGAATCTCTTTACCGGTGTTGATGCCGGTAATACCACACATTCCGGCGAATATAACTCCGCTTACGGCATGAAAGCTCTGTCGAGCCTTGGCAGCGGCAAGAATAACACTGCCACAGGGTATTATGCTCTCGGAAATACTTCCGGCGGAAGTAATAATACGGCAATGGGATATGAGGCTTTGAGAAATAATTCCAGCGGCGATTTTAATCTGGCGGTTGGTAGTATTGCTCTGCATAGCAACACTTCCGGCGATTATAACACCGCCGTTGGCTATGAAACGCTCAACCAGAACAATGGAAATTATAATACCTCACTGGGATACAGTTCATTGAAAAACAACACCAGCGGTCAGAATAATACGGCGCTTGGCGGCGAGACCATGGTCAATAATTCTACAGGGAATAATAATACAGCAGTTGGTTATTTCGCGCTATATGAAAATACCAGCGGTTCTTATAATACCGGGCTGGGATATTACGCCCTTCAGGCAAATACTACGGGAATAAAGAATACCAGCGTAGGCTATCAAGCCCTGAAAGCCAATACAACCGGCAAGAACAATTCTTCGCTCGGCTATGAATCTCTTCATCAGAATCAAACTGGCGATGATAATACTTCAATGGGATTCCAGGCTATGAAAAGCAATTCCGGCGGTAATTCCAACAGTGCCATAGGTTATAAATCTCTCAGCAGCTTAAGTTCGGGATCGGGTAATTCGGCTTTGGGTAAGCAGACGCTTGAAACTATTACATCCGGTTCGAATAATACGGCTATAGGCTATCTTGCCGATGCCGGTTCGTCAAATCTGAGTAACGCAGCTGCAATCGGCTATCGAGCTTATGTCGAATCGAGCAATGCAATCGTGCTCGGAAGTATTGACGGAAAGAACGGCGCTTCTTCCAATACGAATGTAGGTATTGGAACGACTTCGCCGAATGCACGCCTTGATGTTAACGGCACTTTCCGTCTCGGCGATGACGGAACAAAAATGGATAATATGATTGCCGCAAGTGTGAATCCCGGCTCATTCACGATTAGCTCTAATAGTTCACAGGTTGTATCTTTCAGCGTTTCGAATGCTCCGACAGGATCGGCTGTCACGATTAGTCCTAATGATGATCTCGGTAACGGCATCATAATAAATGCTGCCTGGGTTTCTTCCGCAGGCACAGTCAAAGCCCGCTTCCAGAATATCACAGGAAGCGATAAGAATATAAACATGAACTTCCACATTGTTGTAATCAAAAAGAACTGATAATATGAGATACTTATTTTTCAAAATAGTAAAGTTACTGCCGTTAATCCTGATTTTGCTATGCAATTCGGAATTAACTGCGCAAAAAGTTGAAAGAAGCGTGATTTCTACCGGCGGCGGAATTACCGCAGGAAAAAATTATGCGGTCCACGGTTCTTTCGGGCAGTCAGCAGTAGGAATAACAACTATAAACGTTGCTGTCCAAAAAGCCGGCTTCTGGCACAGGGCTGCCGAAAGAATAAAAGCCCCCGGCGGCGGATCTACTATTGCTATACCCGTCGTGCAGGGCAATGTTGGTGAGAGGATTGAAGTACCTCTTATCCTTCAGCAGTCACATCATCTCCTGCAAAACGGCGCCGAGACTTTCGAAGCACACATCAAATTCAATGGTACGGTCATAGAACCTGTTAACGAGGATGCTGATTACTACTTCGAGGGCGATAGCTGCATCATGACTGTCACCGGCAGGCTCACCGATACTCTGGGAATTTTGAAGAATATTCCTTTTCGGATAAAGCTTGGCAATGCTGAAAAGACAGAAATAAGGCTGATTTCATTCAAATGGAATGAGACAAATGATATCAACATAGTTATCAAGCACGGGAGGTTGGAAATACTCAATATCTGTCGTGAGGGCGGAAAATTGCGGCTCGTAAAGAGAGGCGTTCAGGCTTCTCTTATGAATACTTATCCGAATCCCGCGCAGGATCAGGTAAATATTGAATTTTCCCTGAATGAAAAAGGTATGACCTCTCTCTATCTCGTAGATAATTACGGCAAAAAGCTGAAAGACCTCTACAGAGCTAATGCCGCGCCCGGGGAACATCAGTTCGAAGCTGAATTGGACAATGTACCGAGCGGCGCTTATTTTCTTGTACTATTAACACCAAATGAGATTTACGCAAAAAGATTGATAATTAAAAAATAGAGGAACATGAAAATAAAACTGATCATAAGGCTGGCATTTATTGCATTAATTCTGTTGAATTGGGTAAACCCCGCCTTTTCATCTGACAATCCGTTACTACAGGATGACGGTGAAGAACTTCATTGGCGGGCAGGACTTACCGGCGATTTGAATTATAATCTGCACTATCCCGGATTTAACAGCTTGAGGGGGATTCCAAGCTGCTGTCCCGAGTATAAGTTTGGAAAAGGGACCGGTTATAATATCGGCGGTCTGTTCGAATTGCCGGTCAGTGAGAATATTTTCTTTGGGCTGGAAACCCTGTACAGAAGCATTGATGGCAAGCTGGTTTATGTCGAGGACAGGCTCGTAAATAATTCTCAAAATGAAGCTGTAAAAGGCAAATTCGAACACAGCATAGATTCGAAGATCAGCTTATTCGAGATTCAGCCTTATGTAAGCTATGGTCTGACTGATAAGATATCACTTAAAACCGGGATTGGAATCGGCTTCATTGATAAAGCTAAATTCAATCAAACCGAAAAAATTCTCGACCCCGGCGATATCCGCTTCGAGAATGACCTGCGAACGCGTATGACCTATTCAGGTGAAATACCGAATACTTCCGCATTTAATACCGGTTTCATTGTGGGATTGAATTATGCACTGCCACTGAATAGCGTGGGAAATATTCACCTTTTGCCTGAAATAGCATACGAGCAAGGATTTACGGATTTAATCAACAGCGATAATTGGAAAGTCGGTTCCATAAGTCTTGGTGTTTCTCTGCGATATTCCCATGCGCCAAATCTGTCTGAAGCGGTCATGCCGGGAACGCCATTGCCAGATCCCGCACCGGAACCGGATATTAAGCCTATTGCAGCGAAGCTCGACGCCGGTTTGAAAACTTTCTTTGTCGATTCGGAAAATGTTGAAAAGCCTGCTGAGAAGCTCATTGTCAGAAATATAGTTTCTGTCAAACCTTATGCGCCGCTGAATTATATTTTTTTCGAAAACTCGTCCTCTGAAATTCCCGGAAGATACGCCCGAATTGAGCCTGAAGAGACCGATGATTTCGATTTCGAGCAATTTAACGGTGTAAATACCCTCGAAGTCTATTATCATATATTAAATATAATCGGTAAAAATATGCAGCGTAATCCGAAGATAAGTATGACGATTACCGGCTGCAATTCCAACACAGGCGCGGAAGAAAATAATCTGCCGCTGTCGAAAGCGCGCGCGGAAAATGTCGCCGGCTACTTTAAGGATGTGTGGGACATATCACCGGATAGAATAAATATCGAAAGCAGGAATCTGCCCGCCAATCCTTCGACCCCCGATTCTGAAGACGGTTTGGCAGAAAATCGCAGAGTGGAGATAACTTTTGATAATAATAAAATTCTTGAGCCTATCGTATTTTACGACACAACAAAAACTGTGAATTTCCCGAAAATGCGCATAAAACCTGATGTATTCGCCAATAAAGGCATAAGCAAATGGCAAGTGAAAGCTCGCCAGGGTGGAGAAACCCTTTTCTCAAAATCAGGGCAGGAGGATTTACCCCGCACATTGGAATGGGATATGCCCGAAAATGAGAACTTCATTCCGGCAAACAGGAAGCCGATGTATGTTTCTCTAAATGTCGAAGATAATGAGAAGAATTTCCAAAAAGTGTCATCTGATCCGATAAAAGTCAAACAAGTCGTACACCAGGAAACGCGTATCGAGCAGTACAGCCTGATAATCTTTGATTTCAACACAAGTGAGATATCCGATCATAACCGCCAGATCTTGGATATAGTAAGGGAAAGCATCGAACCCGAATCGAAAGTAACAATCCAGGGCTACACCGACAGAACCGGTGACATCGAATACAACAAGCAATTATCACAGAGAAGGGCGGAAGCTATAGCAGAAGCATTGAACATTGATAAGTTCCGGGCAAAAGGTGTCGGCAACTCGGTGCTTTTATTCCCGAACGACACACCGGAAGGTCGTTTCTACTGCCGGACGGTGAGGATTACGATTGAGACGCCTTTGAAGTAAGTTTGTTAGTTATTATTGATCAAAATAGTTTATCTAAATATTTTTTCAAAGGTTGGGTAAAATCAATAAATTCGAAATTTAGATTAAATTCATTTTTAATTTTTTCAACAATTTTTATTTGTGAACTGATATCCCTGCTGATATATCCGTCTATATTTCTGTTATGGATTTGTCCGAAAAGCTTACAATCATTGATCACAACTTGTCTTTTCTCATTCAATTCATTTCTGTATTTCAGTATGCTATTATAGAATTGCCCTGAAGTTTTAGCATCAAAATAATCAAATGTTAATTTTTTATTGATTGAAGACTCAATAAATTATCAGGATCATCCTTTACGCTATATTCAGACACAACTATTGTCGATAAAAACATGTCTGTTTTCTGTTCTAGAAAATACTTGTAATATTCTACGGCATTTTCGTGATATTCATCATCATGCTTAAGAAGTCTAATACAAAAAGAAGTGTCCAACAAAACTTTATTCATAAACTCCGCCTCTTATCTCCTTGATCCATTTATCTACATCATTTATGGCGGATAAATTTTTAGATGCTTTTTCTATGGCGTTATCCAATAACTTTTTGTCAAACCTCGGATTATAAGTCAAAAATTCTTCGAGTTTCAAATCGAATAAATGTCCGTCCTCGAGGCTTTGTTTCCCGCTGGCTTTTATACCATAGACTTTATATAATTTTTGCTCGCCTTCTGTTAATTGTTCCTTAGTTGCCGTGACAGTCAGATTTCCGTATTCCTCAGTCACAATATGTAAATTAGGTTTTTTCCCACCTTCTTGGTATATTTCGCCATACAAATAAAATTCAGTTGCGATGAACTTAGGTTCTTTTATCAATAGGTCAGTATCTTTATTTATGAATAAATAATATTCTCCATTGCTAAGAGAATCCGTAAAAGCAATTTCCCAGTCCTTGTTGACAGCATTGTTTTGCATTTTTTCGAAAATTCTGGCAATTTTAAAATCTAAAAAATCAATTGATTCCCGCTTACTGATTTCCTTTGCTAACGCCTGAAAGTATAAAACATGGGTGACTGGCAGCATAAAAACATGAATTATAGAACCTTTTCTATCTTATATGAGATTTTAGGTCTGTTTCTCTTATCCTCTTTTGATGGAAATAGAATGTTTTCAATGTCCGATATCATATCCTTAACATCAGCTATGTCAATATTTTCGGGGCTTACGGCATTACTCCGATCTTTGACACTTACTTCTATTTTCCCAATCTCTTCCATATTTATTAATTGAATCGTTTAAATTACAGGTTTAGTCTAACATGTTAATTTAATATTTTTTTATTAAAAACAAATATCCTAGTTACAGCTTTAATATGCAATACTTGCGGAATTTCGTAAGTACAGTATTATCCGAAAGAATTAGCCATAAAAAAAGCCTGGAATCATGTATGTTTGATCGAAAGTTTATCTACCCTAAAAACTTTCCCCTTGCATCAATTCAAAACAAACATTATCCCAGGCGAAATTTACAACCGTCTTTGTCAATGGTTACAACTAACTTGTACTTATGACGGAATAAACTTATTTAAAAAGAACAATTTTCAATTTTAGTTAAAAATAGCCCGGATTTTTGTCATATTCGATTTTTAAAATTCAAGCGGAGACTTTATTATGAATAATCTTCATCCTGCCTAAGCAGAGAATCGAGACTTTTGATCAACACAACCATAATAAATTCGAATACTCCAAAAAACCCGGGCTGCCGGATCAAATTACAGTTTTTGCAGTTTTACTAAAATCATATTAGTAATCCTTTAAAAAAAGTCTGGAATTTTGATTGTCAAATAACATCTTTCAATGAATAGTCCTCAAATATCCCCAAACTATACCAAAATCCCAGACCGTTTATTCATTCTAACATTTCTTACTATTCTTAATGTTACCTTTACTTAACTATTCTTAACTTTCTTTAAGTTAACTTAATTAACTAATCGAAAGATAATAAAATGAAAAATTAAATGGTATAGCTAAATAAATGATTCTTTTGTAGTAATTTTACTACAATACTGTGGTATTTCAATTACGGCAATTAGCTGAAGTAATGACAGCGGCTGCGAAATTTAAGAGGTTTATCAAACAAATTACTCTATCAGTCTGTTCTTTATAGCATAGCGGGTCAATTCCACATTATTCTTCATGTTCATCTTTTCCAGTATTCTGTTTCTATAGGTGCTAATAGTATTTATGCTAAGATAAAGTTCGTCGGCTATTTCCGAAATCGTCTTACCTGTGGCTATCAGATACATCACCTGAAATTCCCTGTCCGACAGAGTCTCATGAACCGGCGTTCCGTCGCCCATTTCAAGCGTAGAAGCCAGCAGCTCCGCAGTTTCAGGAGAAATATACTTCCTGCCGCTTGCCACTTTCCGTATGGCTTCTATCAATTCACCCGGACGGCATTCTTTATTCAGATAGCCGGAAGCACCTGCCTTTATCACTCGCACGGCATATTGCTCTTCCGGGAACATTGTGAACACAAGCACCTGTATTTTCGGATTTATTTGTTTTAGTTCTTTCAATGTATCGATACCATCTTTGCCCGGCATGGATATATCAAGCAATACAATGTCATAATCATTGTGCTTTGTTTTCTCAATCAATTCCGTACCAGACCCGGCTTCCCCAGCAACCGTTATATCGGATGTATCGTCGAAAATTTGTCTCAGACCTGTCCTGACGACCTCATGGTCATCAACTATAATTAACTTCACCATCTTTTATCTCCTCTTTTACAGGGACTGTTAGAAAAATCCTCGTACCTTTGTTTTGTTTACTATCGATGTTAACAGTACCTCCCATAAAATTAGCTCTTTCACTCATACCAAGCAAGCCAAAAGTTGTAGAACTCGATAATTTTTCTTTCGGGATGCCCACACCGTTATCCCGTACTACCAGATTCAGTGAGCCGTTATTCAAATGCAAATCCACATCCACACGGGATGCCTTCGCATGACGCGTCACATTCGTAAGCGTCTCCTGAAATATACGGAAAATTGCCGTAGCATGATCATCCTGTAATTTTAACTCTTTAACGTCTGTGCTAAGAATACATCTTATACCAGTGCGCCGCTGGAACTCATTCGCCTGCCATTCAATTGCAGCGGAAATACCAAAGTGGTCGAGTATTGACGGGCGCAGCTTCGTGGATATTGTCCTGACTTTCTTGATAGTCGTCTCGATCAGCTCTTCCATCCTGTCAAATCTCTCTACAAGATTAGGCTCTTTCGTCTCAATTTTTTGCGATAGCCAAGAGCTGTCCAGCTTCAACGCCGTCAGCAGATAGCCAAGCTCATCATGGATCTCGAAGGCAATTCTCTTCCTCTCTTCTTCACGTGCGGATTCCAAATGTATAGCCCTGTTCCTCATCAACTCACGTGATTTCTTCAATTCATTCTCGAATTTCTTCCTCTCCGTAATATCTCTTATAACTGCTATCAGATTGATCACATTGCCGTACGAGTCCTTCGACAGCTCAAGCGAAAGTTCCACAGGCACTTTTTTCCCTCTTTTCGTTATCGCAGTGAATTCAGTATTCCTTATCCCGCTTTCCTTCTTCAAAAACTCCGAAAGTTCAGTCGACTCTTCCATTTCCTTATCTGCCGGCAGAAAATCAGGCATTTTATGCCCCAGCAGTTCATCTCTGTCATATCCCAGTATATTTGCGAAAGCCTCATTCAATTCTATGATATTACCATGCGGATCAGTAAGAACAATACCATCTGGCGCCGTGGTTACAAGCGTTCTGAATCTGCCTTCACTTTTGCGCAATGCTTCTTCCGCGAGCTTAGATTCAGTGACGTCGTCGTAAATTACGATGACTTCACCTGAAGGCAGCTTATAGATGTAGCTGTCCCGACAGCTTACAGGCTTATCGCCTTCTTCAACAGTGATCATACACTGCACCGGTTCTTCCGTTTCCCAGACATTTCTAACATTCTCTTCCAGACCGTTGACTCTCCTGCCGGGAAATATATCACTGATTTCCTTATTTATAAATTCCTCCCGTGGGATATTCTCATTCTCTTCGACCGACTGATTTATATCCTTTAAAATAAATTTATCTTCCTGATCTGACATTTCAAAGACCATAACACCGCTGCTCATGTGCTCGAACAAGCCCTTGAAACGCGCCTCACTCTCACGAAGCGCCTGTTCGGCATAGACAGCTTCCGTTATATCACGGTCGATTATCGATACACCGACCTTTTTCCCCGTAGCATCAACAAACGGACATATAGTCTGTGCTATGAATATTTTCCTCCCGTCCCTGGTAAGTCTGACCGTTTCAAATCTTTCTACCTTTTCTTTCCTGCTGACCCATTCAATCGTATTGAGCAGCTTCTCTCTCAACTCGAAAGGCACCATATATTTAATCGATTTCCCTACCACTTCCGAGGCATTATACCCATAGATTTTCTCCGCACCCAGATTCCAGCTAAGTATAGTACCGCCCCAGTGGACACCGTAAATGGCATCTTCAGTAGACTCAACTATAGATGTCAGCAGGTTCCACGTATGCTCAACCCGCATTCGATTGGTAATATCACGCGCAATAGCAATTGCACCATATACATTCCTTGATTTATCAGTAAGCGGTACACCGATTGCCTCCCAGTAACTAACTTCATCAACATCTGTCGTAAACGGCTGATAAGTAATGCCCTTCTTGATCTGTTTTAGCTCCATCGCCCACTTGGTAAAAGAATCGATGAAAGTACCTTCTTCATAGGACAGCGCCACATGCGCAGGATACCCGATAGCATTGGGGCTGCGCTGCAGTGCTGCTTTATTTGCCCAGCGCACTCTCATATTCTGGTCAACCTGTAAGATCATATCCGGCACGCCGTCGACGACGGCTTCAAGCTGAGCCCGCCCGCTTATCATACGTTTCTCGGCAGCTTTGCGGCGGATAGTTTCATCTTTCAAATTCTTCCAGCGCCGGAGTGAAAAAACAAACAACGCCGCCGCAACGAACAATGTGGAAATTATTAGATGTTTGAATTCCGTAAAATTATTATTGACTATCCAGCGATGGATGGCATCATAATAATTATACCTTGCGGAAAGCGCATAGAAAAATACGGCAAGTAATACAATTACCAATATATCCCGGACAGCAGGATTCTCTCTCCAGAATTTACCTATTTTTTCTCGCCTTCTCATCGGATTGTCAAATAATGTACAATTTTAAATTATCTCTAAGATATTAACGTAAATATGCCAAAATGAATTGTTTTTAAGATAACTTAATTATTTATTTAAAAATCTATTTTTTGAGAATATCAAGTTTGTTGGCTTTTAAATTTTCCCGCCCTTATCAAAAGATATAATCCAAGAATAATCAAAGGAAGGCTCAATATCTGTCCCATACTCAGCGGTATCGGAATATCAAACGCTGCCTGTTTTGCCTTCGTGAATTCAATCAAAAACCTCGCACTGAAAAGCAGCGTAAGTAACAAAGCGAAAGTCTTTCCGGGAACAAGCGCTGATTTATATTTCACATATCTAACTATAAGGAATATGAAAATGAGAAAGTATGAGATCGCTTCATAAAGCTGTGAAGGGTGCCGCGGAACATTGTCGATCCTCTCAAAAACAAAAGCCCATGGAACATCCGCCTGTACACCGTATATTTCCGAATTGAAAAGATTCCCCAGCCTGACAAAACATGCCGCCAGCGCTACCACAATACTTATCCTGTCAGTAAGCCACAGGAAAGAAATATGCTTTCGTTTCCGCAAGAACAGGTATACACCTATAAACATTCCAATGGCGCCGCCGTGGCTTGCGAGACCACCTTCCCAGATCTTAAGTATCTCTTCCGGATTCGAAAGGTAAAAATCCGGCGCATAAAACAGGCAGTGTCCCAGCCTTGCGCCAAGAACAACTGCAATGATCATAGTGATAGTCAACGATTCCAGATCTTTTTGCGGCTTAGCTTCGATAGCAAACATTTTTGCAAGTATCTGATAACCTGCTACAAAGCCCAGCGCAAATAAAAGCCCGTACCAGCGAATATGAATAAAGCCCAGACTGACGATCTCGGGGGAAACATCCCAGTGTATTGCTGCAATTATATTCATTCCATTAATTTCATTTTTTTCAATAAAATAAAATCAAAATTAGCAAATTCACAGCAACCGTCAAATGTTAAAATTCACATTAAAATTTAAAATTGTTTTCCATCACTCAAAAAGCAGCTTTAATCTTTACTACAGCCTCCTTCAGCGCCTCGATTGTAAGGTCGACAGTATCCTTATGCGTGCGGAAATGCAGCACGGCGAGCCTCAAAGTGAACTTCCCATCGATCATCGTCGAAGATATAAAGACTCTGCCGTCGTTATGGATTTCCTCGATGATGCGCGCATTGAATTCATTCGCATCGCCGCGTTCGGGCACATAGCGGAAAGTAGAGACTGAAAGCTCAGGGTATGGACCTACCTCAAAGCCGTCCACTTCCCGGATTTTCTCATGAAAATATCGGGTAAGCAGGATTTTCTCATCCAGCGCCGCTTTAAACGGTTTCAACCCGCATAACATGAGCGGGAACCACAACCGAAGCGACCTGAAATGCGTGGAAAGTTCCGGCGACAGGTCTGCCGGCGAAAGCTCCTGCTGATCGTTATTTGCATCCTGCATATAATTGGCAAAATAATAATGCGAGTTATACATTTTCTCTTTGTCATGCACCAGCACAGCGCCAGTCCCATACGGCAGGAACAATCCCTTATGAGGGTCCATCACCACAGAATCAGATTTACCGATTCCAGCCAGCTTATCTTTAGCGATATCGCTCAGCAGGAAAAAAGCCCCGTAAGCGCCGTCAACATGATGCCACATTTCGTTGGCAGAGCACAGATCACCGATTGCGCCAAGCGGATCGACGCTGCCCGTATCCGTAGTTCCGGCAGACGAAACCACCAGCCACGGACGCAGCCTGCCGTGCTTGTCGGATTCCACGGCTGTTTCCAGCGCGGAGAAATCCATCCTGAAAGCGTCATCCATTGGGATTTTCCTGATAATGCATTCATTCAGTCCGGCGATACGGACAGACTTGTTCACTGAATGATGCGCCTGCTCGGTAACATAGATCACCGAATTCTCGTAATCTTTTGCTTTAAGCCCGATAGCATCGCGTCCGGTAACAATCCCGATCAGGTTTGAAATACTGCCGCCGGAAGTAAGATTTCCCGCGGCAGACCCCGGGTAGCCGACCAGATCATTCATCCAGCGAATAAGCATATTCTGCAGTCGGACAGTCCCCGGTCCCGCGAAGAAAACGCCTGCATATTTATTCATAATATCGGCAAGGTAGTCTCCCAGCGCCGAGTGAAATATTCCTCCCCCGGGAATATAGCCAAGGTGACCGCCGGATGCGGGATTGATGCCCGGCAGATCGACATGCTCTTTCATTGAATCGATCAGCGTTTCAATATCGACGGGCTCATCTTTCAGCGGGAAATCATATATGCCCGAGCCATTGTCATCAGACTTACGATAAGCAGGTAGTTCATATATTTTACTTAGAAAATCCTCAGCATAAGCAGTCACTTTGCCGAGCATATTCTCTCTTTCTTCAGCCGAAGGCTCTAACTGCCTCGCTATTTGCTCTAAATTTGTAATTTCATCTATCATAATATGCGAAAATCATCAATATTCATACTTCGTATCAATATCCCTTGGAACATCGTTCAGGGATTCGATCTCAGCTTTAATTTCGTCAGTCAACTGTCCGTATTCTTCTATAATTTCGCCGGCGGCTTCGTAATCGCCTGCCACTTCGATCATCAGGATCTTATGCGCAAGATCGGCAACTTTGCTGAAGAAAACAAACTCGCTTACAGTGTAGGTTCCGTCATCCTGCTTCATAATAGCGCCGTGCTTCTTGAGATAGTTAAGCTGGATAAGATTTGCCCTGCCGTGCGCTTCTTCCGCGCCGAACCTGATCGAACGATACATCCCCGTGACATAAGTCACAACAGCTTTCTTCAAATATTCCGGCGTGATCTCGCCAAGCTCCAGCAGCTGCTTATGATTCCACATTCCGAGAATATCTGCTTTCGTCTCCTCGATTGCCGAATATCTCTCTTTCAGAGCGCGGCGCACACTTTCTTTATCACTTCCGTAAACATAGCGCGGACCGAGAGTATGAGCAACTTCATGCAGAGTAACAAAACTCGTGAAAGCCTTCTTATCAACATAGCTCCACAGTTTGCGGTCGATCATCTTTTCAGCAATAGGCTTGACGATCTTATCAAACTTCGCTTCCATCATATTTTTATACATGGACTTCTTACCGCCTTTAGCTTCGTGAACGCGCGGGTCGTTCGGCAGAGACGCAGCAATAGTTTTAACACCCTTCTGGCAGTCGCCGCCAAAGTAAGCTACATTCACTACCTGCAGAATATTACCCGAGCCGACAGACTCATTCTTATATTCATCAGGATAGGGCAGGCGGTCTTCGAAATTCTGAAGGTGGCGCTTAAACATATCCAACTCCTTCGAAGCCTCCTTATCCTTTATCATCACTACCGCTTCGAATGCTGTCTTATAATTGAAAAGTTCATCTTCGTAATTCTCGATAGGACCAATAACAATGTCAATATCATTATCCTTGATCTCCATCCAAGCCATGTCGCTGTCGAGGTAATCATCCTTACGAAGAGCCTCAGCACGAAGATTCAGATATCTCTTCAGACTTTCATTTTCGCAGTATTCGGCGGCTTCTTCAAGTTTGGCAGCCATTTTTTCCACTTCGGGATAGGCTTCGTGATAGGGTATAGCCTTCAACTTATCGCCATCCCTGCGAACAATTTTGTACAGGTTTTCAAGCGCTTCCTTCTGATCGGGATTGGCTTCCACATAATTATTAAATTCCTCTTTTGTAATATCGAGCGGGTAGAAATTGCCGCCTGGCGGACGTTCGTCAGGACCTTCACCGACAAATCTCTCATGACCGTAAATCGGATCATAAGGACCGTAATTGATCATGACATATTCGAGCATAGTCTTGGCTTCGGGATTATCCAACCCCTTCAAAGAATCACGTACCGGTATCGACGAAGCCGATGTTTGCTTCCAGAAAATGCTGTCTGCAAGATGACCTGCTTCCGCAAGCAGTTCGACTACCTTTTTCTGATTTTCCGTCAGATTTGACATATCCGCAGTAATATTCACATCCGCAAAAGATTTTATTCTTTCTTCCACACTGGGCAGTTCACCTTTTTTCTTCATTTTGTCCGGTTCCTCCTCGCGGTATCCTTTGTTACATGCAAAAAGCATTACAGTCAAAGAAATTGTTGCGATCAATATTAACGATTTTTTCATGATACACCTGGTAAATGTTTAATAATTGTATTTTTCAATTTAAAATTTCAATTAATATAATTTATAAAATTACAACCCTAAATTGGCGCTTGCAAATATATTTTCACTGCTTCGATGAATACTCACTAATCATTATATGTAAACATTACATTTTCCGGCAGAGTCTCTCTGAATTTTTTGATTTGGCGGTGGATTTTCTCGTAACTGGCAGAATCTACAGCATAAAAAGATACGTTACTTCTCGCCGGTGTTATTCTGGTCTTGCTAAGATGCAGTTCCCCGATTTTGATCCAGCTTTCGGGTCTTACTTCATAATAATCATCATATATCATCGCCAGTTTTACGTTATTTTTTTCCATCAGTTCGCTTAACCATGCTGAATCTTTTGTTTTGCCGTGATTTTTCATAGCCTTGATTGATGCTACTCCGCTGAGATCTTGCACATAATTATCATTTCGATAGGCAATATAACCAACATCGTTTACTGCAACTGGTTCTTGATAAAATTCCGCAGCAAATCTGTGCATTTGATATTGTTGTTCGTAAATATTATTTGCAGCGAGCGGCAGTGTGAAATGTGCATAGAAATAAGGCGCTGCCAGCAGAGTAAAGCTTATTAGTACTATTAAAGTTATCTTTGAGAATTTATGGTTCTTTGCAATATCATTGATCTTAGAATTGAAAATATGAAAGGAGGTTAACAACAATGCGGTCCAGATGTAAATTTCATATCGGTGATACCAGCCGTATCTGCCGGCCAATAAATGCAGCAAGACTGACAGCGAAACACAAACAGCTAACAATTTCTTTTTGTTATCGGCTTTAGAAAATAACGAGAAGCTAATCAATCCCAGGAATCCGATAGTAAGCAGAATCCCTCTGGAATTTGTCAAGCTGTCCTGCATATTTGCAATCAAAGAAAATAACACACTGCTTGAATTCACCACCGAGGATTTAGAATAAACTGAGGTTGGCAGCGGTTTAAACCCAAGATTTAACAGGAACAGTGAATAAGCTCCAAACATAACAACTATCAAAATGAGACAAATGACAGCACTTTTCCTATATTTAAACTTATGCATATTATCTTTCCGAAAGAAAAGATACACAACGGCTGGCAGTGATATTGCAAGATTCTCAAATCTGATAAGCGGCGCTGCTATAATGGCAAAGATTAGGAATTTGTTCAGCTTTTCTGTCTCAGCTTCCTTAATCAAGCCGTACACTATAAGTGATGCAAGTAAAACCTGCAGTGAATGTTCCATCCCTGAAAATATCAATCCGATAAGATTTACTGAAGGAATTAGAAGTATGAGGAATAAATTAATCAGCCTGGGATTAGTCTGATTCTTTTCAAGATCAAATGAAATTTCAAATATTTTTCCGAAAATCACTATTGTCAATGTTGCAGCTATAATATTTATTATCAAAGGAATGTAAATGAAGAAAGATAGTTTTGAAAAAGGGGCAAGTATGAAAGACCAGAGGATGCTTGATGAAGGTGCTGACACATCCTGTGGATTTATGCCGTAATGACCGTTAATTATATTCTCTGCAAGAGCCATGTGTATGTATGGATCGTCCAGCGTATAGGTCAAATGTCCGGAGTTAAAATACAGGATAATAGTTGTTTCTATCAAAACAGCACATAGAAAAACAAGTATTATTAAATTTTTATTTTTTGAATTCATAATGATTTAATTGAATCTATATCTTTTTTCTAAGAATCTTTTTTTCATAAACAAAATTTTTATTTTCTTGTTAGACTACTTATTTTAATTTATTGGTCAATATTATTTACAAAAATTAAGAAAAATCTATGAAAATTGGTATTGATAATTATAGTCTGCATCCGCTTAAATTAACTCCGTTAGAAACTCTTCAATGGGCGATTGATAATAATGCTGACGGAGTGCAATTCTCCGGGTTGGAACCTGATATGCAGGCAATTATCGATGACGCCTATCTCAAAGACCTCTCCCAACTTGCTAAAGAAAATAATATGTATTTGGAATGGGGGGGAGGTCAGCATATTCCACGAGATATGAATTCCTGGAGTAAGAAAGAAATTTTCCGAAACAATGAATTTATTGCTGGAGAAGCCGAGTTAGTTGATACAAGGATTATTCGCTCTTGTTCAGGCGGGTTGATGAGATGGAAGAATGACAGCCCGCCTGCGGAAACACTTCTTAAAGAAACCGCTGAAGAACTTCGCAGACAGAAGCAAATGCTAAAAGATCATAACGTCATCCTTGCAATCGAGACTCATTTCGAATTTACCACATACGAACTGCTTAGGCTTTTTGATATATGCGGCGCCGAACCCGGAGAATATCTCGGGATATGCCTTGATTCTCTTAATTTGTTAACCATTCTTGAAGAACCAATTGAAGCTGTCAAACGAATACTTCCATGGGTAGTATCTTCACATATTAAAGACGGCGGAATTATTATTGACAGGGAGGGGATGAGAACATTCCCAACCCCAACCGGTAAAGGAATTATTGATTTCAGCAAGATCATATCATTATTCAATAAAATGAATAGAGAATTCAACTTATCTATTGAAGATCATGGGGGATATATTTTTCTTCCAATCTACGATCCGTTGTTTATGTCAAAATTCCCTGACCTTACCGTTCAGGAAATAACAAATTTGATAAAACTAAGCCAATTGACTGATGAAAAGCTCAAAGCACACGATATTTCCATTGTTGACAGAGCTGATTGGGAAAGTGTTTGTGAAGCAAGGCTTGCTGAAGATATTCGGGAGTTAAAGATAATAGCAGAAAGTAATTATTAATCGTCGTCATTATTGTAAGGTTTATCTCTTTTTTTCTTTAATTTACCTGTATATTCGAAAAAAGATTTTCTCTTCAATCGCCAGAGATAAAATGCTGCACCAGAGACTGACAAGCAGATGAAAGTACTGATCGGTACCATAGGGCATGTAGATCGATAACCGAGGAAATTCGTAATACTTGCAGCTTCATTCGGAGTAATTGTGCAAATTGCAGCGCCAAGAGCTATAATCGATGCTAACAATTGCCATATACCAACAAAGTAATATTTCATGAATCTATTTTATTTTTTAGAATAACCTAAATAATTGTAAATGCTAAAATTTACTATCGTATTGACATACTAAATATAGGTATACACAAGGAAGGAAGTTAATAATTTACATTCCTGACGGCATATTCCAGATCTTTTAAGATTTCAACTTCCGGTTTTCCATTGAGATATACGAATTGAGCATGATCGCGCTGTCGAAACATCCAACCGCTGATGATCCTTAGTTCGTCGATATCCTGATTCGTATAGAACATCGGCGCTGCATACCCGTTGAAATAGAAATCTCTGATCAATCTTGATATTCTTTTTAGTGGAGTTCTTCGTCCTATTTGTTGCTGATGAACAAGTCTTCCGTTTTTGATCATGAAAATTTCTAATGTCTTCTCACTTTCTGAAGCTGGAATGACTAATATCACATCATTTTCATTAATTGAAGTAGGAACATTGCGGCTGCGTCCCAGCACTTTTTTCAAATCCATCAACTGTCTTTTGAAAACCGCTGCCTTTTCGAATTCCAGATTGTCAGCGTATTCGTACATCTGGCATTCTAATTGTTTAACAACACCATCGGAGTAACCGCGCAGGAAATTTCTGACATGCTGTACTTCTTCATGGTAGCTTTCTTTGTCTGTCATCAATGCACAGGGCGCATCACATCTTTTAATTTGATAGTAAAAACATGGTTTATTACCGGGAGAAGGGGAAAAAGGCTCTTCGCAATTTCTGAGTTTAAATTTTCTGTCAATTATTTTTATAATACTATCGACTAAAAACATACTCCTAAAAGGTCCGTAATATTCCGCACCGTCATGTTCCATTGTCCTGCAGGCTTCTATCCGTGGAAAGTCCTCATTTATAGTTAATTTCAGGAAAGGAAATTTTCTATAGCGCTTTTCCATTGAGTTGAAACCCGGAGTGTATTTCTTGATTTCTTTTGATTCAAGAAGTAAAGCGGCGAGTTCTGTTCCTGTGCATTCCCAGTCAATCTTGTCAATTTTTCTAACCATCTCCGCAACTTTTTTAGAGGAGTAAGCAGAATAATTAAAATAGGAGCGGACTCTGTTCTTAAGTGATTTAGCTTTGCCCACGTATAAGATTTCACCGGATTTATTATAAAAATAATAAACGCCAGGTTGGGCGGGAACTTGTTCAAGCAGGGTTTCGATTTTCTTATAATTTCTTGATGGCGGTTTGATCTTTTTAACAGGTTTGTTCTGGAATTTTAAAATCTGAGCCGTAGTTCTCATCTCATGTTCCTGCTCAGCTCTTTCCAATAGTTCTATTAATATTTCTGCCGTAGCCTGCGCATCACCAAGAGCACGGTGGCGGTTATTTATTTTAACTGACAGGTAATTGGCAAGATTGCCTACATTTTTTTTCACCCTTTGTGGGAGAATTCTCCGGGCAAGCTTCAGTGTGCAAAGCCTGTCCATATTTGGTTCACGGAATCCGTACCTCATAAGAGAGTGTTTTACAAAGCCCCAGTCGAAACCGGCATTATGAGCTGCAAACACAGCCTCACTATCAGTTAGAATTTCTTCAACTGTCGGGTATATTTCTTCGGGCTCCGGCGCGTTAGCAGCCATTTCATTGGTAATGCCGGTCATATTTTCTATGAATGAGGGAATAAATTGATGGGGATTCACGAGAGAAGAAAACTCAGAAACAATTTCGCCGCCCAGTACCGTAACACAGGCTATTTCCGTAATCCTGTTATGTTCTGCGTGTGAGCCTGTTGTTTCAACATCTATAACTAAAAATGGTGTATCCCAGAATGAATCCATGTTGTTCTGCTTTTTTGCGTTATTAACTTGCTCAAATTTACTAATTTTTTACCAGAATCATATAAAGAAATCTCTGATTGGAATAACAGGGGAATAATTGAAAAAATTAATAAAAAACTTTATTTTTGTGCATATTCCTTGACAGTGTGAATCAAATCTGACAGTTGCTCCTTATTTTTATAATGCACTGTTTTGATACCCAGAGAACTTGCTGTTTCAATATTACTTTCAGAATCATCAATGAAAACAGTCTCCCCAGGTTTAAAGTCCATGTCTTTCAAAGTATATTCGAAAATTTCTGCCTGCGGTTTGATCATTCCCAAATTGAATGAAAAATATAGCTTTTCGAAAAGACTGAACAGTTCTGAGCATTCGTCCTTAAATTTATTATAATGTACAGGGTTAGTGTTGCTAAGCAGTATAACTCTGCCGAGTTTTTTGAACTTTAAAACTTCCTGGATTGAATGGTCATACATCTTAATAAGGGTTATATTCCAGTATTTATCAAAGGTTTCATCGTCAACATTTAACTTGTATTCATGGCGAGTCCTTTCTCTGAACTCATCATGCGATATTTCGCCTTTTTCAAGGGGGGCAATGTGTTTTCGGAATAAGTCTTTTATTTTCAATAGAAATTCCGGATCGCCCGATACTTTTTTGAATGCTTCCACTGTTCTTTTTGGATCTATTTGGTAAAGAACTCCTCCAAAATCGAATATAAAATTTTTTATCATATTTTACCTTTTTAATTTTTTATTAATGTAATGAAAATTTACTCATGGATACTTAATATATCATTAATTGTGTGAAATTTATTACACAGTGCGCCTTTTAAATTTTGCTGCGAAAAAACCGTCGCAGCCGTGATAAACGGGATACAAATGAAATTTATTTGAATCATCTTCCAAACCTTTTATATGAATTCCATAAGTCTCTAACGCAGGTTTTACAGGATACGGCTCGAAATCCGGTTCTGATTTAAGAAATTTATCTGCTATCACATCATTTTCCTGAGGCATAATGGAGCATGTCGCATAAACTAAAATACCGCCGGGTTTGACGTAAGAACTGTATTGCTTCAGAATTGAGAGTTGCTTTTTCGTTAGCCTTTCAAGCAAGTTCTCATCAAGTCTCCATTTATGATATGGCATTCTGCGGATAGTTCCTGTGCCTGAGCAGGGAGCATCCACTAAAACAGCATCAAAACTTCCTTTCTTCATCTCATTTGGGGGTTTATTTTTTGAATTCCAAGCATGAGGAACGATGGACTGAAATCCCGGTCTGCGCATTCTTTTACTCAGGGCAAACAGTTTTCCCTTGATCACATCCGCTGCAATTATTTGCCCTTTGTCATTTTGAAGATCCGCAAGGTGTAGTGATTTACCACCGGCGCCGGCGCAGGCATCGAGAATTTTCCAGTCACTTTCCGGTGCAACTGCGAAGGAGATCATTTGGCTGCCTTCGTCCTGAACTTCGAATAGACCTTTTTTATATTCCTTTGTGGACATCAGCAGAGTTCTTTTATGAAATATTATCGAGGCAGGGGAGAGATTTCCTTCCGAACACTTATAGCTCTGATTTAAAAAAGCTTGTAAGAGCATATCTCTTTTTATATGTACCTGGTTAACACGAATACTGAGCGCAGCCGAATGCAAAAACGATTCAAAAATGTCATAGAGGTCTTTAGAAGAAAATTTATCATTGTAATAATTTGAAAAATATTCCTGAATCCAGTAAGGCATTGACGTTCTGATAGAAATAAGTTTCAGTGTATCTTTTTGGGGGACCGGATTCTCAATAGCCAGTTTGGTTTTATGGTGCAAATGCTTGAAAGCTTTTTTAACCCTGTTAATCCATTCCATTGCTATTTGGTGCTCAATACCGGTTTCCTCAACCATCGCTTCAGCAAGTAAGTCCGGGACTTTAAATTCCTTAAGGCTTGTGATTTTTACTATAAGGGGTACAGGATCAAATGCCTTTTTATCCGAAGGGTAAATATCTGATATCATGACACATGCACAGATCATAAGAAAATCGCCGGCGGAATAATTTCTATCCTCACGATTATGAAGTAAAGCTATATTTTTGTTATTGCCAAACATTTCTTTTATTGCCAAATCAACGCAATGCTCTAATGTAAGTCTCATCCTTAGAGTGGTAAATACTGATTCGGAAATGAAGCGTCTTTCCTTGCTGCCGATGTATTTTTTCGGGCGCAGGTATTTTGAAGCTACTCTGTCGGAAGCTTCGACAGACGTATTTATGATATTGAATAATTGCGAGCTATGACTGAGAACCGTAGGAAAAAGCATATAAAAGTACAAAATATTTATGAGCCAAAAGAGTTATTACCAAAATTAAAGAAAATAAAGTTATTTAAACAATTTTAAGTTAACCAGAAAATTATTTGGAATAATTATATATTAGCATTAAATTACATTTGCGATTAAGGGGGGATATAGATATTATATTAATCGCAGGAGAAATTTACAGAAAATTAACTGTAGATAATTCTTCCCTTAACAGTAATTTTCTTAATTTTAATTTTATTCGCGGAGTTATTTTATTTTAGTTTTTCAAATTTTATTTGTTTTTTATTAAAATTTTGTAATTTTGAGCTTTGAGAGAAAAAAAAATTTTTAGAAACGTATTATCATTACAGATAAGGATGATTAAAAAAATCTTTTTTGATATTTAAATGGAAATATTGTATTTTCGCTACGATTCCAATATAGCATTTGGTTGAATACACAAACGGGTACTAATATTTAGTATGGCACAGAAATTGCTTCATTCGGTTTTTAAGGGTTATTCGTTCAAGGATCGAATGGATCAGAGTATTTTAATAAGGAAGAATTCGAATGGATATAGAAAATTTCAAATTAAATGTATTAATAATTAAAGTATATAGGAGAATTATATGATGAAGAAAGAGTTTCGCTATCTCCTAATTTTAAGCATAATCCTTCCGTTAGCGTTGAGTGGTTTAAACGCTCAGCAGATCCAATTAAAGAAATGGGTTGTCGGAAGCGGCGGAGCTGTTAATATAGCCACCGACGATGGATTGGTCATGTCGGGGGTATCGGGGCAGCTTGCCATCGAAAAGCTTGAAGAAGGCTCGAACGATGAAATAGTTTATCAGGGATTTTGGGTTCCTTACGGTACTTACGGCACACCGGTAGATGAGCCCCAGCCCACAATACCAGAGGGGGCAGAGCTGACAAACTATCCTAACCCGTTCAGCCAGAACACGGAGATCAAGTTTACTTTGCCTTCGGCTTCTTATGTAACATTAACAGTGTTTGATGTCGCAGGTAACAAAGTAAAAGAGCTTTACAATGGTAATGTAAGCTCGGGGGAACACACCGTATCATGGGATGGTAAAGATGCAACCGGTATCAAAGTTGGTTCAGGGTCTTACCTTTACGAGTTAAAGGTGCAGTCTAATCGCATAAAAGGCGTTAAATCCTTCACACTTAAGAACATCATGGTAGTGGTGAAATAAATAGCAAAGAATACAATTTTGAGAAAGATTTTAAATAATTTGTTTAACTAAATTCAGGGGTATAAAATAATGAAGAAACTTCTTCTTTGTTTCGTACTTTTAGCGGGCTTTGTGTTGCTGCCCTTTAAACAAGCAACGGCGCAGCAAGATATTGATATCCCGAAGTACGTTAACTGGCAAGGTAACGTTACTGACGTTAATGACGAACCATTGTCCAGCGGTGAGTACATGGTCACCTTCAAGATTTACGATCAAGAGTCAGGTGGCAATCCCGTATGGGCAGAGGTTAAGGAAGTCGTGGTGAATGAAGGTTATGTTAATACATACCTTGGAACTGAAGTTCCCCTCGACTTGACTTTTGACAAAGAATTCTGGCTGGAAGTAACTCTTGGAAGTGGTACTCCATTCCCAAGAACAAGACTTTCATCCACACCTTATTCTTTTGCAGCAGACATAAGTAATACTGCAAGAATAGCTGAGGATGTTGTCGATCAGGCAATAACTCAGGAAAAACTGGCTCCGGGTGTCCAGGCAATTCCGATGGGCACAGCAGGTGGTGATCTCGAAGGATTATATCCTAATCCCAAACTGAGTAAAGACGCTATCCTTAATAATATTGACGATGGCTCGATAACTCAGGATAAATTGGCTCCGGGCGTCACTACACCTCCGAGCGGTCCCGCTGCTGGTGATTTGACAGGTACATATCCTGACCCCACAATCGCACCTCAGGCAGTTAAGACTGACCGCCTTGCTGACCGTGCAGTCACAGGTCAGAAAATTGCCATGGATGCAGTTGATGGCTATCATCTGGTAGCTACCGGCGTTGACATGGGAACCTACGGCGATGAAACACACGTCGGACAGTTCACTGTTGATGAAGACGGACGTTTGACTTTTGCTGACAACGTTCTTATTCACGCTTACGATGACGGCTTAAATTCCGATATTTCAATTGTAGCAAACGGAATCGACGCTCTTGATCTTCAATTAAATGAAGATGTTGTTACGCCATTTGAATTGGAAGAAACAGCAGTTCTAGCGGGCGATTACGGCGATGCTACACACGTCGGGACATTTACCGTAGACGAAGATGGTCGTCTGACTTATGCAGAAGATGTTCTTATCGAAGCTTATGACAATGGCACTACATCCGATATAAGTATTGTTGATAATGACATTGATAACCAGGATTTCCAATTAAACGAAGACGTTGTTGGTGTGCCTGAGATCAATGCAGTTGATGATTTAGGAAACAAACCCGATGCAGATACATGGAACGGCAGCTTCCTGTATTATGATTTTGATAATACGGACACTGAAAGACTTTCCTGGACTTCTGCAGGTCAGCACAGACTTTCACCAGTATGGATCAATGACGGTCCGGGCAATGAAGGTCACTTTGCATGGGGCGTCCCGGAAGTAAATACCGGATTCCCGATTATTGGTGACGGCTCAACTGAAGATGGAGATTATGCAGGTCCGGTAAGACTTGAAACAGACGCTTCATTTGTTGGAAATAATAATTCAGTACTGTATTACAATCAGGCTACAGGTCAGTGGGATGCCCACTTACTCGAGCCGACCAATTTCAATGCAATTCCATTAGATCCAGGACCAGCCGAAGACGGCTATGTTCTGACATGGGACAATGGTAACGAACAGATGAGATGGGATGTTCCCTATGCATTGGTTGAAACAGAATATCCAGTCGTTGGTGATGGTTCACCGGAAGCTCCGGTTGGTTTGACCGATGCCGGCGACAATGAAATTCTCTATTACGACACTGATCTTGGTCATTGGGAACATGGTTTGATTACTACTCCTATGATCGATGATTTTCAGATTACAAATGAAAAGTTGGCTGAGAATTCCGTTACAAGCGATAAGATCATGAATGAAACAATTATCGCTGAAGATATTGCAACCGGTGCAGTCACAACTGACGAGATATTGAATGAAACAATCATTGCCGAAGACATCGCAGTTGGTGCAGTGACAACCGATGAAATTCTGAACGGAACGATTCTTACGGAAGATATTGGAGATGATCAGATCACAACTCCAAAGATAGCAACTGATGCCGTAACATCAAACGAGATTCAGAATGAAACAATCATTGCCG
>CAZXYS010000028.1:48168-55886 GCA_964645005.1 uncultured Hyphomicrobiales bacterium
TTACGGAAGATATTGGAGATGATCAGATCACAACTCCAAAGATAGCAACTGATGCTGTTACAACAGTTGAGATTCAAAATGAAACAATTCAGGCAGAAGATATAGATACTTCCGCCGTTACAAATTCTGAGATCAAGAATGAAACTATTCTTTCAGAAGACATTAAAGACGGTGAAGTAAAAACTTCTGACATAGCAACTGATGCCGTAACATCAAACGAGATTCAGAATGAAACAATCATTGCCGAAGACATCGCAGTTGGTGCAGTGACAACCGATGAAATTCTGAACGGAACGATTCTTACGGAAGATATTGGAGATGATCAGATCACAACTCCAAAGATAGCAACTGATGCTGTTACAACAGTTGAGATTCAAAATGAAACAATCATTGCCGAAGACATTGCTGTCGGAGCTGTTACTACAGACGAAATTCTTGATGGTACAGTTGGCACAGCCGATCTCGAAGACGGCGGCGTGATGGAAGATGATCTGGCTGATGATGCAGTTACAGAAGAAAAGATCATGGACGGCGCTGTTACAACAGATAAGATAGCCGATGGCGCAGTCACAACAGATAAATTCGAAGACGGTGCTACTCATGGTCAGATGCACTGGTGGGATAACTCAACAAGCAACTGGACAATGACAACCGGTTCCGCACCGGTAGAAACCCAGGTAATGAAATGGGTCGATGTAGGCGGCGGAACTTATGAACCACAGTGGGCTGATGATGCTCTTACGCTTCCATACGAAGATGATGCATCTACCGGTTCAACTTCATTGTTCCAGCTGACAAAGAATGACGACGGCGCTGGCGTTATGTCGCTTGTACACAGCGCAGCCGGCGACGGTTTGAACGTTGAAGTTCCTTCGACAAACGCATCTGCCGGTTCGGCAATCATCGCTCAGGGCGGCGGTTCAAATGAACCGACAGTTGAAATTATGAGAAATACTGACTTTGCTCTTGAAAATGGCGCACTGAAAGTTGATGCTTCGTTAAGCACGCTTGAAAGCGCTTCTTCAGGCGAAGTTATTGACTTTTCAGTAAGCGATGATAACGGTTATGACTCTTATGGCTTGAATGTCATGAGTGAAGTATCCGGCGCTACAACAGGAGATCACTATGCGGGTTATTTCGAAATCAGCTCTGACGGAAACGGAACAGCACTTCATGCCGATGGTAATTCAGGCATGGCTATCAAAGGTGTTGCAAGCCCGAGTGATCCGAGCGATTACATCGCAGAAATTGAAAGAGGTAACGACGGCCGCGCAATGTACATTGAAGGCGCAAGCGAAAATACTACCGGCATTCTTGATCCGGCTGATGAAGATGACGCTGTATTGGTCGTAAGAAACGATATGGCTGGTTCCGTACCGATGGCAACAGCTATCAAAACGTACGGCGATATCTGGGCAAACAGTGCTATCGGATCGAGCACGCTTATTGGTATCGATGAAGTCATAGTTGGCGATCCTAACGGATTGCATGTTTCATTGACACCTCCGGTTTCACCTGGTGCTCCAATGGAAATTGATGACGACGTAGATATTCATGGCGACCTAAATGTTGACGATGCTATTACAGCCTCATCGCTTACTCTTAGCGGAAAAGGCTATTCAGCGGAAACGGAAGACACAGATCCCGACAATACAATGACAACCAAAGGCTGGGTCGAAGATAATATCGGAGCTGTTGCCGACGAACCGTTTTTAACATTTGACGCTGCCAATGATCTGTCAGATAATAGAATACTTACGGCTGGCGCCGGTATTTCATTGACAGATGCAGGCAGCGATGATGGTGCGTACACAGTGGCAATCCCGACCGGCGGCGTTGTTAGCAGCATGATCCTTGACGGTACAATTATTGAAGACGATCTCGCTGATGACGCAGTTACACAGGCAAAATTAGCTGACAATTCAGTAGGTCATGATGAAATTATCGACGGCGAAGTTGATAATGACGATCTTAATGACAATACTGTATTTGCTACAGTTGATGCTGATAATGCAAATCCGTTTGATCTTACCAATGGTACTCATGCCCTTAATATCGTAGGTGGTACAAATATCACTACGACATCTGATGGTGCAAATACAGTCCAGATTGATGCTTCCGTATTAACTGACGGAACAACAATCCTTGGTGACGGAACAAGCGGAAACGAAATAAGATTGAATCTTAACAATCCTAATACTTGGACCGCAACACAGACATTTGATGATGTCGATATTAATGGCGGTACAATCGACGGAGTAAACATTGGTGGAAACACACCAGGAAATGCAACCTTCAACGATCTGACCGTAAACGGTACGGCAAACTTCAATGGTTCATTAAATGCAAATGCAGGTGCCGTTGTTACCGGAACAAACTTCTGGGGCAATGGTCTCTATATTGAAAATGGTATGGAGATTATAACTGCTGATCCATTATTAGGGTATGGTATTACAATCGATGCGGGTGGAATTTGGAACCTCGATAAAACAGACCTTGAAGGCAAACTGACCGTTAACAATAATGCTGATATTAATGGCAATCTTGCTGTTACAGGAACTGTTACAGCTAGCAGCGGTACTTTCAGTGATCTCTGGGTCGATGCTTGCGAAGTCTTGACAACCTGTACAAACTTCGATGGTGATGTCCAGGGCGACTATCAGAGCCTCGAACTCACAAATACAGGTGTTACTGCCGGAACATACGGCGATCCCGGAACAGGCATGGCAGTTTCCTTTGATGTTGACGAAGACGGTAGAATTACCGATGCCAGTGAAGCTGCAATTACAATTGGTCCTCCTAACATTACACCGGGTAACCCTGGTGAAGCTCTGGTAACCAACAGCAGCGGAAACACTGCCTGGCAGGATCTGATGTTTGACGGAGCCTTTTTCTCAGGTGACGCCGTTACATCCGATCTAACAATCGATCCGGGCGTTATCACTTCAACAGAAATTGATGACGCATTTGTAACAGCTACCGTAGATGCCGATAATAGCAGCCCGTTCGATCTTACCGATGGAACACATCAATTGAATATAATCGGCGGTACGAATATTACAACTACCTCCGATGGCAATAATACTGTAACAATCGACGCTTCCGTACTTACTGACGGATCTACAATCCTTGGCGATGGTACAAGCGGAGACGAAATCAGATTGAATCTTGGCAATCCAAACCACTGGACAGCCACCCAGGAATTCGACGAGGTCGATATTAACGGCGGCGAGATTGACGGTACTGTAATTGGCGCTAATAATGAAGCTAACGGTACTTTCAATGATCTTACCGCTGAAGGTTTGCTCGATGCAAATGGCGGCGCCGAGATTGGTAATGGCGGCTTTGACTTGGGGCTGCGGGTTATGGACGGAATTGAAATCATGAGCGGCGATCCCTTCTTCGGTTGGGGACTAAGTGTCTTAGACGGAGGAATTTATGTTCTTGATGACATCAATGTCAATGGCACTTTATATAATGATATCGGCGATCTTACAGTTGACGACAATCTTCAGGTTAACGATGACGCCCAGATAGACGGCGATCTAAATGTTGACGGTGCCGTCACAGCTAGCAGCGGTACTTTCAGTGATCTCTGGGTAGATGCCTGTGAAGTACTGACCACATGCACCACCTTTGGCGGCGATGTAGATGGTACTTATGACAATATTCAGCTTCTTGAAGATGTAGTAACTGAATTCGAATTGAATGAAACCACAGTAGCTGCTGATACCTACGGCGATGCTGCAAATCTCGGTATAGCCGATTTCACAGTTGATGAAGACGGAAGATTAACAGCAGCCAATGAAATGACCGTTGGTAATGCCGGCGGTACTGACGTTAATGCCGGCGGTAACTGGGGCGCTCTTGATCTACAGCTTCAGGAAGATGTGGTAACCCCATTTGAATTAGACGAAACAGCCGTATCCGCCGGAACTTACGGCGATATAGCAGGTTTTGACGTAGTACAGTTCACAGTAGATGAAGATGGTCGTTTAACAGACGCTCAGCAGGCAACTATGGCACAGGATGGAGCATCTGATTTGACGATGAGCGGCGACTTCACTGCTATGGATCTGCAATTGAAGGCTGATGTAGTAACACCGACCGAACTCGATGAAACTGCAGTTACAGCCGATTCTTACGGCGATGTTACCGGCTTGTTGATAAATGACTTCACGGTTGATGAAGACGGTCGTTTAACGGACGCCAATGAAACAACCTTTGCTGATGCTGCCGCTTCTGACATTAGTATAAACGGCGGCTCGACATGGGGCGCTATGGATTGGCAGATAGATAACGGCGTTGTTGGCAATGATGAAATCAACGATGCCACAGTTTTCGCAACGGTAGATGCCGACAATAACAGCCCATTCGACGTTACCGACGGTAATCCTGAGCTGTTCTTTGTTGGCGGACAGAATATTACAACTACTGCCAACTCAGGTTCAGTTACTATCGATGCTTCCGTACTTACCGACAATCCGATCGTTGGCGACGGAACACCGGGTAACGAGATTGATCTTGATTATGACAATTCTCTAACTGAGAATTCCGGCAGCCTGACACTTAACATGAATAATTCTAATTCATGGAGTGCTCAGCAGTTCTTTGGTCAGGTTAAAATGGAAGAGAATATTTCCACACCGGGCGCAGTATTACAAGTAAATAATACAAGCGGCGATCCCAATCCTATTGCTATCAAAACTGAGGGCGATGTTGTTGTAGGTAGCCGTTTAAGAGTGGATGCAAATGTAACAGAACAGATCCAGATAGGCGAAGGCTTGATCGGTGGATCGAACGATCCCGGCATCCTTATGAGAAATACGACTCTCACGGAAGTTATTAAGATCAATGCCGAAACCGGCAGAGGCGATTTCACTACTCTTACAGCCGATGAAGGTAGTTTTGCAAGTTCACTAACAAAAGGTGGATTTGATGTGCTAACAAAAGATACCGACTTTGGCTTAACTGTCGGTGAAGTAACAGGCAAATGGAATGCTCTTGAAATTCAGAATGATGCAGTAGGAAATGATGAAATCGACGGTTCGGATGATTTCTATTTCACCGGAGGATTGTTCTACAATGGCAATGAAGTAGTAACAACCGGCGGAAGTAATACATTTACCGAAACCGTATACTTCAATCCTTCCAATACTGCAGATCAGGCATTAAGAGCATGGAATAACAGCCCTGCTACTGGTGACCCGACTGTGTTCATTCAGAATCAGAATGATAATGGTACGGCACTTCATGTAGATAATGGTAATGTCAACTTCCTTGGCGCTTTGACAGTTGATCCAACCAACAATACTACACCGGCTATTCTGGCAAGAGGTAATAGTAATGTAGAGGGATCACCTCCAACTCGTAATGAAAACTCCACAGCATTGATGATGGAAGATGGTAACATGATCTACAGTTACGTTGAAGTCACAACAGATATAAACGCTGACTTGAACGCTAATAGCGGAGATTATGGCTGGGCTACAGTGATTGATTTCACAGCAGCTCAGACTTCACTTAACGAAACTCTTCCAACCATCGATAATAATGTATTTATTCAAGGCGGCGGTCAGGTACTTTATGTCAGGAATGCTTCCGGTTCAAGCTTCACCTTTGGTGGATCAAATGTAATCGGCTCACCTGTTGTAAATGACGGTGAAATTTGCTGCTTTGTAGTAGTAAATGATGGTGGAACACCGAAATGGATGAAGGTTACTGAATAATATTTCGTAATCTTCGGATAAATATTAAAGCGCGGTATTTCGAATGCCGCGCTTTTTTTTTAAAACTTGAAAGAATTTATTTTTCAAAAAAGAAATTATTTAATAAATTCGATAATTGTATTCGGCAGCATTTAGATATAATTATTTAGTTAAGTAAATATAATAGTAGTATATTATAACTTTGAACCTAAAAGTATACATCTTTGAAAATAAAAAGTAATATTTTTTAATAAATATATAATTACTTTATTGTTTTTTATTTTTGGTATAGAAATTGCTTTTTATTTTGATTATAAGAAAATAATTTAATTAATAAAAAATTAAGGGGTATACGAAATAAATAAAAGATTTCTTTCAAATAATTAAAAAAAATATTAAATAATATTAATTTTAATAAAATTTTTTTTGTTTACCTTGTTAATATTTTTTATATTTGCTTATCTCTTAACAGGGTCAATAGCAATACAGCCTTATGTCAGGGGGGGCATTTTAAAATTGAACTTAAGTAAAGATCATATGAAAGAAAATTTACTATTACCTACAACCAAGTATAATTACCAGAAAATACAGTTATTTTGATTGTTTTGAATGAACAGGAAATCAACATACATAATTTTGTTTCATTATTTATTAAGGTTAAAATATGCAAAGAATTGCTAGGGTTTTCGTACTTGTCTTACTTTTCTTAGCAACTACGATTGCTATGACGAAAGCCGAAGAGTACTACGTATCGTCAGATATCGGGGTCGATAATCTTTCCAATGACGGACAGTCATGGAGTGAATCCTGGGCGTCGATTACGTTTACTCTTAATCAAGTATCGCGCGGCGACATAATCTATGTCGACGGCAATGGTGATGATAATGAATACTACGAACATGTATTCATTACAAGAAACGACTTGCAGATAATCGGTGACGACAGAAATGATGCAGGAGGCGTACCAATCCTGAAATACGGAGGCTGGTACGGCGGCTCAGATCCGATCGTTGGCTTTGATGTGCAGGCTGATAACATCACAATAAGAAATTTCAAAATTCAGGACTTTGTCGCTAATTCCGATGGCGGCGATTTCGCTAACGATGGAGGTGTTGGCGTCTACGTCTTCAATGAAACTTCAGGTCACATTTTCGATCAATTGCAGATATCGAATTGTACCTGGGGTGTTTATGTCAGAGAAGGCGCTGTAACTCAGATCCTTAATTCAAGTATCGACCTGGACAACAACGGCAAAGTTGGCGGTGATGGTGGTACGGGTATTATGGTCTGGACTTCGGTTGCTGATATCGATCTTGACGCGATTTATATCGGAGTTGAGAAAGATGGCAGCTTTACTCCGGCTTCTAACACAATAAGCAACTGCCCGACAAATGGTATCCAATATGGTCGCCAGGGCGACGACGTTAATGCCGAAGGTTCATATATCATGCATAACCTGATAAAAAATTGCGGCAGCGTAGCTGCAGATGAAACCGAAGGATATGGTATTGCCATTTGGAACCTATTGGGATCTGTCGACATCTCAGAAAATACTATTGGTGAGAGCCCGGCAGGAACTAACCAGAACAGAGGTCTTTATCTTTCTTGTGTGAACATTGATGAATCCAATAACGATGTCTATGTTCATGACAACCAATTTTACATAGAAGATGAGATCATCGTGGCGGCAGATGAAGATTACGCCGGCGAAGTTCTGTATGACATTTGGTGGAACAACAGCAATGATTTCGGCGGCAGCGTTAAGCACACAGCCGCAGCTTTGGAAGGTTCAATCAATGAAATTGTTGCTTCAAGAACGAATTCAAATAACAGAAGATTTATTCGCTACAATATTCAGGATGCCATTGATGACTCTTTCGATGATGACAGAGTTATGGTATCCGAAGGTTCATTCGATGAATGTCTTGATGTGCCCGTAAGCATTGAATTGTTCAGTGCAAGCGAACTGACTATACTTTCAGGAAGCCAAGACAAACCGATAGTAACTTG
>CAZXYS010000028.1:55986-58626 GCA_964645005.1 uncultured Hyphomicrobiales bacterium
ACATCCAACACACTTACAAATGTTGATGTTCTTTCGAACAGTATTTCGAATTCTCATTACGGAATTGCAAACTATGCTAATTCTTCAACCATGAGCGTTCATGTAAAATATCATGACTTTGCAGATTCAGATTATAGTGCTGCCGGTCAGTTAGCTGTATTCAACAGCAGCACAGTCACTTTGGACGCTTCGAATAACTGGTGGGATTCAGATGCTGGTCCATTACATGACGATAATCCGTTTAATAAACCAAGCCAAACAGTAGGTGCAGAAGGAGAGATGATCTTCACGCCATGGCTGGCAAGCGCTTTGAATTTTGGTTCCGACTGTTTGAACGCTTCTGATCTGGCGGAAACTTTCGGCGGTCCGGTTTATTTGTACAACTCGGCGGAAACAATTTTACGCGGTGAGTTCCCATCAATACAATCGGCAGTAGATGCTGTTGCGGCGGATGGCGACCATATCATTGCTAAAGAAGGAACTTACGCCGAGCAGGTTACCGTTTACGAGCAGGTTTATCTGCGCGGTAAGAAGCCTGGTACACCGGGTACAGGTATTCCGGACGGAACCGAAGATGCCTGGACAAACGGAACGCCGGGTACTGGCTCAGGACCTGTCATTACTTACGATGGAACCCTTTCCGACATGGTTTATTTTTCAGAAGACAATATAACCATGAGGGGCTTTAACTTTGACATGAGCGGAGCAGCCTCAAAGGGTATTCAATTTACAGGCAACCTTAATAATTCAACGGTTGAATACTGTAATTTTGATATGAATACCGGCGATAAGGGTATCGAGGCAAATAACGGCAATGGCGTTACCGGCATGGACGTAAATTATAACAAGTTCATGACGAGCAGTTCATCAACATTCTTTGGTACCACGCCTAATGCCTCAACAATGACCAACATTTCATTGGCTAATAATAATATAACCGGTAACAGCGGCATTGTACTGTACTTTGGCGCGGCACAAATCGACGGATTTACCGCCACAAGCAACACATTTGCCGACGGAGGCATACTTGTCGGACAGCCTTCATCGACAACTACCGGCTATATTGCTGACTTCCAGATCCAGAATAACTGGTTCTTAGACGGATCAAATGATGAGCCGGCATTATTCATAGAGAAAAATATACAAGCCAGCGCAGATCTTGACGATAACGACTGGTCAACGGATATGGTATTCTGGAACAACCAGGTTCTGGATACGGATGCCGATCCGGCGGTCGGTTTTGAATCTTCGTCATACTCGGTGGACGCCGGAGATAATCTCGACGCAAGATCGAACTGGTGGGCTAGTACAAATGGTCCGAGTGTAAAGAATGACGCTCCGGAATATGAATACGCCGATCTTGAGTTAAACGCCTATCAATACGGCGATCAAGGGTCGATGGTAACTCCGGGGGTTGATTTCGTCAGATGGTACGATGATGCAAGTATGTCTGACCTGTACGGACCAATTTGGAATGATGATTCACCTCAGGAATACTATGCCGCGTTGCAGTTTGCTTATGATGGTACTGCTCCAGGCGGCGTAGTAACATTTGACGACGGTACATTCACTGTAGTCACCGAGAAGACAGTAAGTTCATCATTAACTATCAACGGACAGGGCTATTCAGCTACTACGGTTCTCGACGGTAGTTATAAGAATGGCTCCATTGTAAATGGTGGAGATAGAATGTTTACCATCGAGGCTAACGATGTTACATTCTCCGGATTCAAAATTGATCTTGGAGATGATGATACTGACTTCGATGTTGGTATTTTCAAGAGAGATACTTATACGGACTTTACTCTTGAAGATAACTGGATGGTATATGCTGAAGGGGGTAATGCTGTTGGAGAGCAGTTGGTTCATATTAGACCAGGCGATAATTCTACAGTGAGAAATAACCTGTTAGAGGCATCATCCGGTAACTCAACAGTTTATCTATCAGCACAATCATCAGGTAATGTGGTCAATAGATTTACTTTTGAAGAAAATGAAATACAACCTTATCCTACTGCTGACGGCGGTGTTAATTCACCCTATGGTGCCGTAATTAACCCCATAAATTGTGGTGTTACAAATTCAACAATAAGCAGTAATACTTTCACTCAAACAGCTTGGGTATGGCTTGGTGCCGGTAGCGCATCACCCAATAGACCAACTCATGACGTTACAGTTAGCTGTAATTATTTCTATGATAATGTGGGTTATAATTATTCAGGACATGAGTTAGGTGCTATAGTTATTACTTCAGAAAATGACGGTGTTGCTACATATAATATCGATGTTAGACAAAATTACTTCTCAGGAGCCGGCGCTGATCAGAGCGTTGGTGGTGCTGTAACAATTTCCGATTTTGACAACACTACCGCTGACTTAAGTAATATTTCGGTTAATCAAAACTATTTTGAAACCGATAATTACAAGGCTATCGTTTATGAGAATGGCGCTGCTTCAGATGTAATCGACGCTGATAATAACTATTACGGCGATCAATACGGACCAGAGCATCCGGATAACGCATGGGGCGGTATTTCACCGCATCCTGGCGCAGAAATAGACGGTGCATCAGGTACTGTTAGTTTCGTACCGTTTTGGACTTCGATAAGCGGCGATGTTTGCTCCTACACAGGCGTTGAA
>CAZXYS010000029.1:0-53587 GCA_964645005.1 uncultured Hyphomicrobiales bacterium
ATAAAATAAAGAGAGGTAGTACATCTCAAAAAGTGTTGGAAATATATTAGAAACACTACTTATGAATTCTATAAGCATATGTTATATAATAAAATACATTGTTTTTGTCACACCCTGAGCGGAGTCAAAGGATAAACAAAAACGACTTATGAGTCAGCCTCGTGCGTTTTTTATTTATGATTGCACCGATATTTCCCTACCCGCAGATTTATTCTCTAAAATGAACTCGAGTTCATCGTAAGCATAACAGATGTTTTCCGGGAGTTCGGCTTCGCATTCCTCATGTTTAATATCGTGGTTCATGTGCGTGAAGTAAGTCTTGCCGGCGCCGATGCGCTTAGCCATCTTCACTGCCTGATCAATATTGTAATGCGTTGGATGTTCCTTGAAACGCAGTGCGTCGAGTATGAGTACATCCAACCCCTTCAGCAATTCGAGCGAACTGTCCGGGATGAAATTTGTGTCCGTGCAATAGGCGAAATTGCCGATCCTGAAGCCAAGAGTGTCCATTTTTCCATGCTTCAGCGGTATGGGCAGAAATTCGATGTCTCCGATAGTGAATTTCTCATCTTTGATAATATGCGGATTGATCCCCGGGACGCCGCCGCCCATCTGCTCGGGCTTTTCGAAGGCGTAGATGAAAGTGCGTCTGAGTTCCTTAAGGTCTTTTTCGGTGACGTAAACGGGCATTTCCCTGCCGCTGCGGAAATTAAATATGCGAATATCGTCGAAACCGCCGATATGATCGAAATGATGGTGAGTAAATATCAGCGCATCCACGTGCTTCACATTGGCGCGAAGCATCTGCTGCCGAAAATCCGGCGAAGTATCGATCACGACAGACGTATTCGCGGATTCTACCAATAGCGAGCAGCGCAGCCGCTTGTCCCGCCAGTCGGTCGAGCGGCAGGTTTCGCACTCGCAGCCAATAGACGGTACACCAGTGGACGTTCCCGTCCCCAGCGCCGTGATTTTTATATTATTTTCCGAATTATCTATCATTCGAATTAAATTAAACCTTATACTATAAAAGTTAATTTATATAACTAACATTTATGATTTGAGAGACTTAGAAAAACCACACCTTCTTTTCCCCTCCTTCATAAGGAGGGGATTAAGGGGTGGTTAATTTATTCAGGTCATTTCAATTACCTGCAGTCAGCTAATTTACTTAAAATTTTGAGTTTATTTTACATGCTTTTCAGCGCGATACGAGCTTCTGACTAACGGACCGGATTCCACGAATCTGAATCCCATATCCAAGCCTATTCTTCTGTATTCTTCGAATTCTTCAGGGTGTACATATCTGTCCAGCGGCAGATGGTCTTCCGTCGGTTGAAGATACTGCCCCACAGTGAAAATATCTACATCTATAGCGCGCAGGGCTTTCATTACGTCAATAACTTCTTCGCTTTTTTCGCCGAGCCCGACCATGATGCCTGTTTTCGTCCTCATGCCGCGCTTCTTGGATTCTTCGAGCACAAGCAGCGATCGTTCGTATTTAGCCTGCGGGCGGACGGGTCTGTAGAGCCGGGGCACTGTCTCTACATTGTGATTGAGTACGTTGGGCTTTTCGTCGATTACTCGCTGCAGGCAGTCGAGATCGCCCTTGAAATCAGGGATGAGCACTTCAATCGTAACGCCGGGATTATGCTTTTTGACCTGCCGGATGGTGCGCGCCCACAGGTCAGAGCCCTGATATTTAAGTTCGTCGCGATTGACCGAGGTGATCACCACATGGTGAACGCCCATCTGATTAACTGACCAGGCGACTTTAGCCGGTTCGAATGGATCTATTTCATTCGGTTTGCCTGTATTGACATTGCAGAAACCGCAGCTACGCGTACATGTATCGCCGAGGATCATGAACGTCGCCGTGCCGCGCTCCCAGCACTCGGCAATATTAGGGCATTTAGCTTCCTCGCAGACTGTGTGGAGCGTCTTCGAAAGCATCATCCTCTTCAGTCCGGCGTAGGAATTGCCGCCCGGCTGCTTTACCTTGAGCCAGTTGGGTTTAGTTCTACCGTTGCCATTAGGTTTGACCGAATTTTTAGTATCTATCTGATGAATTTCATCGTGCATTATATTTCACTTTTTTTATTTAAACATTCTTAGTTTTTACAAAAAAGAATTTTAAGATAGAAAAAATCTTAAAAATAAAAAAGGGGAAAGCATTATTTCCCCCTTTATTATTTGATTTGATTTTGTTGTTAACCAAGGTATGCTCTCAAAGCTTTTGATCTGGACGCGTGCCTGAGCCTGCGAATGGCTTTTTCCTTGATCTGGCGTACGCGTTCGCGGGTGAGGTTGAATTTCTCGCCTATCTCTTCGAGTGTCAGCGCCTGACCGTTTAATCCGAAGTATAATCTTATAACTTCTGCTTCTCTCGTTGAGAGTGTTGTCAGTACTTGCTGCACTTCTACCCTGAGTGATTCCCTTATGAGTTCGGAATCCGGGGGTGGCTGCTGATCGTTGGGCAGCACATCAAGAAGGCGGTTGTCCTCGCCCTGCACGAAGGGTGCGTCTACTGAAAGATGTCTGCCGGAGATCTTGATGGTCTCCGCAATTTCAGAGACGCTCATATTAAGCTGATCGGCAATTTCCGAAGCGGTAGGTTCACGTTCGTATTCCTGTTCCAATTCGCTGAATTTTTTGCCTATCTTGTTGAGAGCCCCTACTCTGTTCAAGGGAAGCCTAACTATCCTTGATTGCTCGGCAAGAGCCTGCAGGATAGATTGACGTATCCACCAAACAGCGTAGGAGATGAATTTAAATCCGCGTGTCTCATCGAAACGTTTCGCAGCTTTTATCAAGCCGAGATTCCCTTCGTTGATCAGGTCGCCAAGAGATAATCCCTGGTTCTGATATTGTTTTGCCACCGAAACAACAAACCGCAGATTAGCTTTGACCAACCTCTCGAGAGCGCGGGTACCTTCCCAACCACCGCATTTAATTTTCTGGGCAAGTTCCACCTCATCATCGGGATCCAGCAGTTCGACCCTGCCGATTTCCTGAAGATATTTGTCTAGCGATTGGCTCTCGCGGTTTGTATATTGTTTGGTAATTCTCATACACGCCCCTGTATGTTTAAAAACTTAGAACTATTCAAATTAAAAACCTGTTTTAAAACGTTTTTTTTAAATTTATATTTTAAACTACGAAGTTCAAAAATTATTATATAATTTTTTTAATTTTCAATGTTTTATAACCAAAAATCGAAAATCAATTTTCGCTTTTATCTACTTTTTCCTTGTCCAATGCAAGGATTTTTCTGTATTTCTGTGTTTTTATCAAGTGCATAGCTGTAATGACGGTTTTGTCGTCGTCGAGTTCCATTTTTATAATTTCCTTTTCGCCTGAGAATCTTTTGCGTATCTCTTTATCGAGCAGTTCGGAAATAATCTCTTTGCTGGACTTCAATTCCTTCTTTTGTTCTGCGATAATTTTATTTTCAAGTTTTTCGATCCTGCTGAGCGTTTCATCGGAATATTCTTCTTTCTCAGCAGTTTCCCTGATAGTTTCAAGATAATTATGCAGAGAAGAATTGACTATGAACCCGCTGTCAATCACATATTTATTGAATTTTGAGAAAATTTTGTCTTCGGTTTTGAATTCCGAGCCAAGTGAATCCTTATTTCCCGTAAATTCATTAGCATATTTGAAGATCAGGTGCTGTTTCTTCAGTTCCCGCACAATTTCCGAATATGCTTTTTCATCATCAATTATTGAATCAGGCAGAATGCCTTTGTATTCCTTGACCGGGCGTCCATTCTTGGTGTAGAAAATGTTAGTATCGAGTTTGCTGGTATCTTTTTCATTCTTTACACCATCGTAATTTAATCGCTGGATGCATCTTCCGGACGGCGTGTAATATCTCGCAGTAGTCAATTTCAGATTTGCGTCATAAGGAAGATCAATTACCGTCTGCACGAGCCCTTTGCCATACGAGCGCTGCCCCAGTATCAATCCCCTGTCCAAATCCTGGATGGCGCCGGCGACTATCTCGCTAGCGCTGGCGCTTCGATTGTTTATCAGTACAATAAGGGGCAGTTCGGGCTCGGTTGGTTCCACATTTGATTTATAAGTGAAAGAGCGGGCATCGTTGCGCCCTTTTGTGGAAACTATTTCGCTGCCATCGGGAACAAATATCTCAGACACCGAAACCGCCGATTCCAGCAGCCCGCCTGGATTATCTCTAAGGTCGAGTATAAGTCCTTCCAAATCTTTCATATATTTTAATTCATTCAACGCTTTGCGAAGTTCTTCCGTAGCGTTGCGGGAGAATCTCTCGAGTTTGATGTAGCCGATTTTTTCGTTGAGGATTGTGGAATACGAGACGTTGTCGATCTTAATTCTCTGGCGTGGGACAGTGACATGGATGGTATCCTCAAGCCCATCGCGAAGTATGTAGATCTCGGATTCAGCACCGGCTTCTCCGCGGGTGTATTGTCTTAGTTGCTTTGTGGATAGATTCAAAACAACAGTAGAATCTATCTTGTAAATTCTATCGCCGATGCGCAATCCGTGTTTCTGTGCGGGATAGCCGTCTCTGATGCCCATAATCGTTATCATGCTGTCAACAGTGCTGACGGTAATGCCGAAGCCGGTGTAAGCGCCGGTTGTGAGCACATCTATATCTTCGGTTTCCTTTTTGTCGTAGTAAACGGTATAGGGATCGAGATGATCCAATATCCCTTTGATACCGTGGACAACGAGCGTCTCGGGGTCGATGTCCTCGACATAATTTTTGGAAAGCTGTTTGATTACGGAACTGAAAAGCTCAAAGGATTTATTTATCTTGAAATAGTAGCTGTCGGTTGAGGAAACCAGCAGCAATGCTGAAATTGAAGTGATTAGAAGAATTGCTATAAATTTTAATTTCTTCATTTAAAAATGAAACTTGTGAAACAATAACTAAATGACGATCAATACTTGCCGCCCATTTTATCGATGAGATATTCGTTAATACGAGATATACCGACTCTTTCCTGGTTCATCGTGTCGCGTTCTCTTATTGTGACTGTTTGATCCTCTGTTGTCTGACCGTCCACGGTCACGCAAAAAGGCGTGCCTATTTCATCCTGACGTCGGTAGCGGCGTCCTATTGCACCTGAGACATCGTAGCGGCAGCGGAATTGCTTTTGCAGATCCTTGTGGATTTTATGCGCTATCTCGGGCATTCCGTCTTTGTTTACAAGAGGGAAAATTGCTGCGGTAACGGGCGCCAGCCGCGGATCGAATCTCATCAATGTACGCTTTTCCATTTTGCCTTTGTCATTGGGCGCTTCGTCCTCTTCGTAGGCGCTGCATAAAAACGCCATCAGCGAACGGGTCACACCGCCGGATGTTTCCACTACATAAGGCACATAGCGCTCGTTGTTCACCGTATCGACATATTCCTGCTTTTTGCCGGAATATTCCTGGTGATGACCGAGGTCGTAGTCTGTCCGCGAGTGAATTCCCTCAATTTCGCCGAAGCCGAAGGGGAATTCAAATTCAATATCCGTTGCTCTTACGGCATAATGGGCGAGCTTTTCGTGTTCTTTCATGCGCATGTTTTCGGGTTTCATGCCGTATTCCACGAACCAGTCCCAGCGTTCCTGTGCCCAGTAGTCGAACCATTTATTTTCCTCGCCGGGCTTGACGAAGTATTCCATTTCCATCTGCTCAAATTCACGCGTGCGGAAAAGAAAATTCTTAGTATTTATCTCATTACGAAATGCCTTGCCAATTTGCGCTATGCCGAAGGGTATCTTCTGGCGGGAAGATTCCGCCACATTCTTGAAATTTACGAATATTCCCTGCGCTGACTCGGGGCGAAGATATACGACGCTGCCGCTGTCCTCGACCGGTCCGACATGAGATTTGAACATGAGGTTGAAATGGCGGACATCCGTCCAGTCCATAGTGCCGGATACCGGATCCTTTATCTCATATTCCATTATTATATCATAAAAATCTTTCGGTTCATTCGCCGCATTCAACCTTCTTTCGAGCTCATCGGCTTTGTCATCTTTATTTTTCTTGCGGTATTTAGCGATTTGGTCTTCTATGAGGGTATCGGCTCTGTGCCGCGCTTTGCTTGTTTTGTTGTCGATCATTGGGTCGGTGAACATTTTCGTGTGACCGCTGGCATCCCAAACCCGCGGATGCATGAGGATAGCCGCGTCGAGACCTTCGATGTCGTCGCGGTAGGTCATTGATTTCCACCATGCCTCCCGTATATTGCGCAATAGTTCCACGCCGAGTGGACCGAAATCCCAGCAGCCGTTCAGACCGCCGTAAATATCTGACGATTGAAAAATGAATCCTCTTCTTTTTGCTAATGATATAATCGTTTCAAGCTTGTACATTGATACCTTAATTTTTTTCAGTAAATATTGATGTTTGACGAATGAATGGTAAAAAATTATAAACTGAATATTTTTACACAGAATAAGCCATTATATTCAAAATGATATTGTTTTTGGCGTCAAATTTGCTAAATTTGAAATTATAAAAGAGATATTGTATATAAGTTGAATTATAAATTATTGGAATATATTAAAGGAATGGAAGCCCGAATAATCATATTATCCCTGATCGTTGGATTAATTTTCTCCTGTACTTCAGTAAGAGACAGTTATTTCAATAACAGAGAAAAAGTAACTAAAAAATTAGCTGCCGCAGATACAGCATCAGACCAGGATTCTCTATATGCAGATTACTCAACCAGACAGAAAGATTTTAATCGTTTTGAAGATACTACGGTTATTGAATTACAAACTCCCGGGAAAGCCCCGTCAAAATCTTTCGAAGAACAATTTGAAACCGCCGTTAAACAATTCGATAACGAAATGTACGAACAATCCTGCTCTAAGTTCAGACAATTCTCAAATACCTTGAATAAAGATGACTCACTATACTTCGAATCGAAGTTTTATATGAGCGAATGCCTGATAATGAATAATGAAATAAAAGCCGCAGAGGCACTTCTATCTAATCTTATAAATGAACAACAAACTCCTGGCGAAGTCCTGCAAAAATCAATTGTGCGTTTGGGGCAAGTATATTGTGTTACAGATAGAAAACCGGAAGCAGAAAAGCTGTTCAACAGGCTTGCACGTGAATACCCGAATTCAATCTATCTCAGGGTCGCCAACTGCAATTCATTCAAATAAAATTACAATTTTGTGTAACATAAACTTATTTATATCGTTATAGTAATCGAAACAGACCAATTTTTTTCGATAAAAATACAAAAATTTGTAAATTTGTATTATGAAATTAGCTCGGAAACATAAGTTATTATTACTGGTCATTCCTTGCATCTTAATGGGATATGTAGGAATAAACATTTTATTCTATAATCTCGCCGGTATTAATGCTGAAAATTCCAATAAAATTTCTAACACAAAGCAAAATCATCCCGTTACCAAACAACCGGAAAAAAATTCAGTAAAGAAAAAACAGATGCAAGATCAGGATTCAAAAGAAACTTACTTTTTCAATTATTACTATGAATCATTTAAGTTGTGTAAAATTAATATCCCCCCTTCTTTGAAATTTGTTGTTGTAAACGCGAAAAATTTGTATAATACTTTGGATAAATTTATTAATTCTGAAGGCGTAAAAAATTTCCGTAGAAGTTTAGACAAGATCTATAAAAATATCAATTCAAATTACTTGTCGGAAAAACTTGGACAATCCGCCCGTCCGCATCAGGATACCCTGCATAAACAAAATAATTACAAAATACGCTAATTTCTTTATACCCATATTGTTATTTTTATTATGGCAAAATCTTGCTGCAGGTTTCTGACAAGAAGGGAAGAAATAAAATCCGGGCTGAATGGACTGAAATTGAGGATAACAATTGGAAATTGCGATTTTTCGAATACCCTAAAAAATATCCAAAAGAAGACAGGAAAAAAGTACGAATAGGATTAGAAAATTGTTCATAATTTAATAATTATTATTTATATTTTTGTATCGTATCATTTTTTAAAATAAACCGAAATATTAGATGAAAAAATTATCTTTAATAATTATACTCATGTTCTTTGCCTGTTTAAATACATATTCGCAGATAGACAGGCAAAAATCAGTCCCAAAAGCAGACTCTCGTGATAAAATGTTTATTGGCATCCCTGAAGAACTGGAAAATAAAGTCTCGGAATTTTTTGACGATATAATATCAGGAAAAATTAAAAATGGCTTTGATAAATTCCTGAAAGAAAGTCCTGTCAAAGAGAAAAATGACCAGATTGAAAAGCTTATTGCTCAGGTCGAAAGAGCCAATGATATTTATGGAAAAATAAAGGATTACGAACCGGTTAGCTCCGAAAAAGTAACTGAATCATATCTACGGCTGCGATATCTTGGAATGAACAGCAAATTACCTATGCGATGGATCTTCACATTCTACAAATCTCCGGCTGCAGGATGGATTGTAATTAATATCGAGCTTGATGATTTCACCGAATATTTCTTCTCGGATGAATAAAACTATCACAAATCATTAATTATATTACCATCTATGCTATTAAGGTAATCTAAAATAATATATTAGTGCAAACGTAAAAACAATATAATTCATGAATAATTTAAAGTAATTTCATGATAATCTACATTCACTTTGTTAACAATCCAATTTGTAAATTTGTATAAAAAAATTCAAGGTTTCGTATGGAAAACAGAAGAGAATTCTTATATACTACCGGAGCAATAGCAGCAGGGGCAGCATTGGGCAGCACATTTACACCTGCAGAAGCCAAAGCTCAAGGTGCAGGAGAACTTACGGAACACAAACTCCCCCCTCTCCCCTATTCTTACGATGCTCTGGAGCCTTACATCGACACCCAGACCATGAAACTGCATCACGACATTCATCATGCCGGATATGTTAGAGGCTTGAACAAAGCGGAAAAAGCCCTTGCAGAAGCCAGAGCTTCGGGAGATTTCTCCAAAGTCCAGTACTGGCAGCGCGAACTCGCATTCAATGGCGCAGGTGCTTTCCTCCACGATATTTTCTGGAGATGCATGACCCCCAACGCAAAGAAAAATCCCCCAAGCAAGCTGGCGAATAAGATAAATCAGGATTTCGGCAGCTTCGACGCATTCAAAAACCATTTCATAGCGGCTGCTTCATCAGTGGAAGGAAGCGGCTGGGGTATGCTCGCCCAGAGAACCACCGACAAGAGACTTGTTATTCTTCAAATAGAGAATCACCAGAAATTCACGACATGGGATCTCTTTCCACTCATGTGCGTCGACGTCTGGGAACACGCTTACTACCTTAAATACCAGAACAGACGCGGCGAATACGTCAAAAACTGGTGGAATGTCATTAATTGGGACTTCGTACAGAAAAATATGGTGTAGGATAATCAGACTTTTAAGGGTGTCTCTTAAGTTGATTTAAGATTTCACACTTCGAGTACGCTTAGAAGGAAAAAACAACATTAAAGGGTGAAGCTGCCTCATAAGAGCTAAATTTTTGTATGACATCCTATTTAGCTCAGTGAGGGAGCCAGTATTTATCCTATATTTTTCATTAGAACTCTTCAGTACCGCTAACAAATTACAATTCATCATTTTAGAAGAACCACCCCGTAAAGCCTTCGGCTTCGCTCCCCCTCCCTTACTAAGGAGAGGAAAATAAGGGCTGGTTAATTTGTTAGGGTTAAATTGTTTATGCTAATGAAAGAATAATCTAATGAAATATCCCATCTAACACTTTTGTAAGCATAAGTCTCCCATAGGGTTATCAAAAACCAAGGGTTAAATAAGAATCCACACCGCCCTCGCCGCGCTAAAGCGTAGTTTCCGCTGAGCTGCAACTGCGCTCGGGCACCTCTCAAAGAGGGGAATCTAAATGAATTAGCTGTTTTTTGCCACAAATGCAATTTTTGTATTGTGAATCCGGGATTATTGTATTTTGAATCAGGAAAAAAACAGGGATGAATCACAACGAACCCCAAAATCATCCAACCAACATACTTTTTAATTACAACCCCGTAACCCTATGTCAGCAGCCATTTTTATTTCAGCTTCTTCTCGAACAACCCGCTAAAGACAGCTGCCTTCCAGGCGAAGTCGCGGTTGTCATTTTCGATAGCGCATTTTGCCGTGTATTCGAGGTAAGCTATGCTTTTAGGGTGCTTGATGTCGGCGAAATTAAGTGCTACGCTCAGCATTTTCTTATAATCATTGAAGCGCATGTAGCGGAAAAAGGAATCTTCTGAGCCGTCGAGCCGCTCGTAATTTTTCATGAATGATTCGACTTCTTCCTCTTTTGGAATATAATCCACGAGTCCGAAGCGCCCGAGATTATTCGCCGTGTAGATATGCGATCGTTTCATGAAATCGGGAAGCTGCTGATAGCCAAGACCTTTGATAGCGCCGGGTTTCGGCACATCGAAGATGGCGTCGCCGCTGGCGCGGGTGTACCAGTGCTTGCCGTTCCTGCCGACGTGATCGAGCATCTGCGGATCGAGAAAGCCGTCGTCCATTATCAATTCATTTGCGATATGGAATTTGACAATCTCGCAAATTGCCAGATTGCCCGAGCCGTGCTTCCCGCCGAGATCGACCATTTGCATGAGTTTACATTCCATCTGGAAGGGTGATTCGGCAACGCGTTTCGGCTTGACGATGTCCGAATCGACAGCAGTGAAGCCTGCTTTTTCGAATTCGTCAACATCCGCGCCGAATTCGCAGGATGCGAGGTTTACCTGTTCGACCATGGAATATGTGACGGCGTGGATAACGCATTCGCCGGTGTTATTCAGGTTGTTATAGGTATCTTTGACAGTGTTGTTCCTGACGCGTCGGGAAGCTGAAAAAGCCACTACCGGCGGATTATGCCCGAAAGCATTGAAAAATGAGAAGGGCGAGAGATTGTTGACACCTTCCTCACTAAGTGTTGATACAAATGCTATCGGTCGAGGCGCAACCCCGCCGAGAAGATATTTCCCGATCTGTTTCAATTCAAGATTCTTCGGCTCAATGCTGAGCATGTTTTTACTTTCAGTAGGTTTGTTGTCTTTCATTTTATCTCTTTTTATTAATGTTAACAAATATTATTAAATCATTCCTACCCTCTAGCGTGGGAATGAAATACTTGACGCTCCAGCGTCTGTCTTATCTTTTAGAATCCACCACGCCACGCCTTCGGCGCGACACCCCTCAATGAAGGGAATTATTACTTTAACCTGTAACCTGTGGCCCGCAGCCTGTAACCAATGAATCATACATTCTTCTTTTTAGATAAAATCGATCTTTCATCGCCATTATAGACGATCTTGTTTGTCAAAACGCCTAAGCCGTCGATGGCGAGTTCGATGGTATCACCGTTTTCAAGCCAGACGGGGGTATAGTCTTCGCCTTTTTCCTGGGCGAGCCTGCGGCGGGTGCCGTTAAGCTCGAGGTAGCAGCCCGTACCGACAGTGCCGGAACCGATGACATCACCCGGAAATACATCCACGCCATACGAGCAGCGCTCGATTATCTCGGCGAAAGTGTAGGTCATATCCTTAGCGTTGCCTTCTGAAATCTGCCCGCCGTTATGTTTGGCGGTCATTTTCATGTCAAATTGATTGCCGCGGTCGGTTTTGATAAGGCAGTCTTCAAGCTCATCCTTGGTGACGAGCCAAGGACCTATCGCAGTTGCGAAATCCTTGCCCTTCGCCGGACCGAGATTCAGCTTCATTTCTTCCATTTGAAGCTGGCGGGCTGAAAAATCATTCATGATCGTATAGCCGATGATGTGATCGTCAGCGTCTTTCGCTTCAATATTCCTGCCTTTTTTGCCGACGACAGCGGCGAGTTCGAGTTCGAAGTCCAGCTTCAGCAGATGATCTTTTTCTACTACGAGATCGCCTTCGCCGATAATGCTGTTGTGGTTCGTGAAGTAGAAAACCGGGAACTGATCGAATTCCGGTATCATATCGACGCCGCGGTTCTTTCTCGCAGAGGCGACATGCTGGCGAAATGCATAAGCATCCCGACAGGAAGCTGGATGCGGCACTGGCGCCAGCATCGACGGATTATTAACCGCAATATCGCTAAGCTCCTGCTGCGACAGCTTCTCGTTAAGCTCTTTTGCCTTGTCGAGGTAAGTGGCGCTGCCGTTGAGGAAATCGTTCATATTCGACGGCAGATCGACGCTGAAATGCGCGGCTGTCTTCTGCAGATCAATGATCGAGCCGTTGATGTATAGTCCTAATCTCTCTTGATTTTCGCCATTTAGGAAAGAAACAAGTTTCATTAAACAGCCTTTTATTTGATTCTACATAATTATCATTAAAAATTAAATTTTTCTTTCAACTCTTTGTACACTATTTCGAATACTTCCGCCGCATATTCAGTATCCTCTACTTTTGCAGTGCTGATGCGGATTCCGTTGGGTATACCGAACGCGGGCAGCGGTCGTACCATAACACTGCGGCTGTAGCATTTTTGAGAAAATTCAAAAGCGATCTCGCCGCTGGGCAGCGCCATGAAAACAAAATTTGCATGAGGTTCAACGTAGTCTATACCTAATTCTTTTAATTTACTAAGGATTATTTCAAGTGACTTATCGTTGGTTTTCAGTGTTTCCTTAACAAATTCCTTATCATCAAATGCAGCAATGGCTGCTTTTTGAGCGACCATGCTGGGTTCGAAGGGCAGTTTGACTTTATATACTGTTTGTATCAATTCTTCCGATCCTATTGCATAGCCCATTCTTACACCGGCGAGACCGTGAGTCTTTGACAGAGTGCGCATGACAATTAAATTGGGATAATCGAATTCGAGTCCGTCGAGGAAACCTTCATGCTGCTTTGCGTAGAGAGAATAAGCTTCGTCGAGGATGACGAGCTTATCTTCGGGCACTTTTGCAATAAAATTGACGAATTCGCCGCGGGTAAACATAGTGCCTGTCGGGTTATTTGGATTGGCGAGATACACTATCCGCGTTTCATCAGTGATGTTGTTAAAAATCTCTTCTAAATCGTAAGCCCGGTTTTTCAGGGGGATAGTCTTGATCTTGCGTCCCAGCTTGTTTGTCATCACAAAAATGCCTACGAAAGTCCCGGAAGCTGTAAGCACTTCATCGCCTACATCTGCGAAAGAATTGATTATATGTGCCAGCAGCGATTCCGACCCATGCCCGCAGATTATCTTTTCCTGCGGTACGTTATGATATTCGGAAATTTTGGCGGCAAGCTCGCTGCCCATAGGATCAGGATATAGCGATTGGGTTTCTATCGCTTCTATCATGGCTTTTTTCGCGAGGGGCGACGGACCCAGCGGATTCTCGTTGGAAGCCATCATTATGGGCTTCTTTTCAGGAAATAATAATTCGGGTTTTTCCTGCTGACTACCTGCTTTATAAGCTCTTAAATTCTTAACGTACTCGGGTACTTTTATCATATCTAATTTCTATATATTTGGAAAATACTAAACCTTAAATTTAGTAAATTTTCCACAATCCGCATTATTCTATACTTATTAATATTATAAAATTGAATTGCTAAGAACAGTTAATACTATATGGAAATAGGTTACTGGCAACAGGTTACTGGCTACTGGTTTAAGAAAGAATAGTACCAGCACATTGGATTTATTAATATTGATTCCTGCCCTGCAAAGCAGGATCTACAGACATTCGCAGGAATGACTTTTTTCCTGTAGCCTGTAGCCGTTTGCCGTTCGCCATTAGCCGTCTTTCCCCTGATCTCCTTCAAGCCATGACTTATGATATTCGGGATCCATCACTTCTTTCACATTTTTCGTCACGCGCAGGGGCTGGAATGTGTCAATCATTACCGCGTATTCGTCGGTTTTTTCGGCGCCGACAGAGGCTTCCGTCTTGCCGGGCTGCGGACCGTGCGGTATTCCGAGCGGATGAAGCGTTATCGAACCTTCCTTCACGCCCTTGCGGGACATGAAGTCGCCCTCGAAGTAATAGAGAACCTCGGCGCTGTCCACGTTCGAGTGGAAATACGGCGCCGGTATAGCCTGAGGATGAAAATCGAACAGCCGCGGACAGAAATTGCACAGTACAAAGCTCTCGGTATTGAAAGCCAGGTGTACCGGCGGCGGTAAGTGCAGCTTTCCAACCTTCGGCGCATAATCTCTTATATTGAAGGCGAATGGATAGACATAGCCGTCCCAGCCGATCAAATCGAATGGGTGGTGCGGCATGATGTATTCGTACTGCTTGTCGCCAGCTTTTATGAGAACGCTGAATTCGCCCTTCTCGTCGTAAGGTTCGAAATACTCGGGTAGTTTGAAATCGCGCTCGCAGTAGGGCGCATCTTCGGTTAGCTGACCGTATTCATTTCTGAAATGCTTCGGTATGTCATAAGGTGTATCCGATTCCACCACCATTATCTTGCTGTTCTCGAAATCGTCGAAGTGCATCTGGTAGATAATTCCGCGCGGGACGATTATCTGGTCGCCCGGAACAAATTTCATTTTGCCGAATTCGGAAATGAACTCGCCGGTGCCGTAGTGAATGAAGATGTACTCGTGGTGGTAAGAATTTTTCAGGAAATAATCCGGGTTTTCAGTAACGAAAGCCGTGCTGATGCGGCAATGTTCGTTTTGCATCCAGACATTTCGCGCAGTATAGAAATCACCCTGCTTTTTGAGGTCGTTCGTGTAAAAATGGAAGTGCTGAAGCGGGGCTTCATTCCATGAAACATCCTCTAAATCGGGTTTTTCACTGATACGCAGAGTCTTCGTGGGCATGTACAGGTGATATTTGTTCGAATAAATGCCCGAGAAGCCCTTGGTGCTGAAGTGCTCTTCCCTGTAGAGGGATTCGCCGTCTTCCTTGTAAAAAGTTGTATGCCTTTTCGGCGGTATTTTACCAAGTTTGTGATAAAAAGGCATCATGTCCTCGCTTGATTATTTGTAATATGTTCGGTAGATTAGATGTGCCACACTTTTAAAGTGCAACACAACTTACTTAAAATTTCTTATACCAAATTTCCTCTTTTTTCCTGGTCGCGCTCGATGGACTCGAACAGAGCCTGGAAATTGCCCTGACCAAAGCCTGTGGCGCCCTGTTTCCTCTGGATAATTTCATAGAAAAATGTCGGGCGGTCGCCTATCGGCTTTGTGAAAAGCTGCAATAAGTAACCAGTGCCTTCCACATCGCAAAGGATGCCATACTCGCGAAGGTCGTCCATGTTTTCTTCAAGGTCGAAATCTTTCTTCGCGAGATCCTCGTAATATGTCTCAGGTACATCGAGGAATTCAACGCCGTTTTTGCGCATATTTTTGATAGTAGTGACAATGTCTCTTGTGGCAATGGCGATATGCTGAATTCCCGAGCCAAAGTATTCCTGCGTGTATTCTTCTATCTGCGAGAGTTTTGCCGATTCGAAAGGTTCATTTATTGGATTTTTAATAATTGAATCTTTCGAACGGACTACCTTGGAAAGCAGAGCGGAATACTGTGTCGATATGTCGCCCGGTCCGAAATTAATGAATGTCTCGAAGTCCAAAGAGCGATTTATATAATTTGCCCAGTAATCCATTTCGTTGATATGGACATTGCCGACAATATGATCAATGAATTTTAAGCCGGTGGGCTCTCTTTGTAGTTCAAAACTTTGTACCGGCTCACCGAATCCCGGCTTGAGTATCCCGCCGTAATTATCGCGGTTGATGAAATTGATTTCGCAGTCGTCATACAGACGGATAGCCGCCTCTTCGACATAGCCGTAGGAATCTTCCGTTTTATAAGGTTTTCTTATGGGTACGGCGCCATTCTGGCAGGCTCTTTCGAAAGAATCGCGCACGTCGGCGACTTCGGCGGACCATCTCTTGACGCCGTCGCCGTGCAGTTGCTGGAAGCGCTGAATATCGTCAGTGCCTGGTTTCAGAGCGGATGTGATCACTATTTTCAGACCGTGAGTCCCTTCGAGATAGTATGAACAGCGGTCTTTAACGCCTGTTTCGGGTCCTCCGTAAGCTTTTATTTCCAGCCCCATGGCTTTTGCGTGCCAGTAGGCAACCATTTTCGCAGAGCCAACGTAGAATTCGACGTAGTCGTATCCTCGGATGCCCATCGAATTTGAATCATCGGGAACCTTGGCGGGAACACCGCCATAGCAAATATCCATTTCCATAGTTAATTCCCTTGGTTTATATTAAAAATTCTGAGTGTCTTAAAGTATATCAATTATTTACCAACGATTAAAATTTGCTATTAGTTTAGGCTAAGAATGTTTTGAGAAATGATTTAACCAAGAAATTTCATTTGAAGAATTCCCTAATCCCTAAATACCTTCTCACAAGTGGAGAAGGGTCTTTCTGTGTAATAAGAAATTCTTACATCCTTCTCCCTGCGGGAGAAGGGCTGGGGATGAGGGTGAATAAGAGATTGTTTTTGTTCTGATGCAAAATCCCATCTAACACTTTTGTAAGCACTGGTATTCCATAGGGTTATCAAAAACCAGGGGTTAAATAGAATCCACCCCGCCATAGCCACGCTCGGGCACCCCTCAAAGAGGGGAATTCCGTCAGATGTAACATCTGACGGGACGTTCTGAGGCGAGTTAGCTGTTTTTGCCATAAATGCAGGTTTTGTATTTTGGATTTGGATTTAATTTTTGATAGATGAAACTTTTGAACTTGAAGACTGACGGCATTTTTTAGAGTTTTAAGTTCTAAATTTTAAATTACCCCAGTATATTTCATTATTATTAATAAAACAGCGCTAAAATGTCATTGCGACCGCAACGAAGCAAACTCAGTGAGGGCAGGGATTACTTCGTCGCTTAACTCCTTGCAATGACAATTTTGAACCCATTTTTTTAATTTGAATAGACTTATATCCGAATAAATCGCCTATTCCAAGAAACTCCCCCCTTCATAGAGGCTGACTCAAAAATCATTTTTGTCAATCCTTCGAATCTGCTCAGTGTGACAATCCCATTAACACTCGTTTTTGACATCCTTATCGGAGTCGAAAGATAGAAAAAAAGACTTATGGACAGACCCAAAGGAAATAATGAGAATTATAATTCCTAAACCTCCATAGTCTTCTTATAATCACCTCCGATCATGCCGCCGAGACATTCTTTAGTAGTCATAAATTTCGCCGAATGCTCCGATTGTATATCTATCGCTTCCGTGAGGGGCGCTTCGCAGGAATGAATTACACAATCGGCTATAGCTTTCCTTGCTGCTTTCACCATAGGATTATCAGTCTCGGGCAGATTCACTTCCACCGAAGCCAGTTCACTCAGGCTGTCCTCTACCAAAGGACGCTTCGGCATTGCTTTCTCGCCATCGTTTGCGATTTCCCATGTCATTTTAAGTGAATTCTCCATCGGACCGGCATAGTCTAACAGCCATCCAACAGCCTGACCGGCAGGAACCTGCTCGCCGCTCAGCAGCATATACAGTATCTTGTTCCAGTCTTCTCTCTTAGCTTTCCTGAATGACCAGTGACAGAATTCCATACCAGGAACCACTGGCAGCGTCACCTCCGGCACTCCGAGCTTCGCATCTTCCACAGCCACAAGATAATGGCAGTGCACCATCAGCTCCAGCATTCCGCCGAGGCATCTCTTGCCATTGATGAATCCTACCGAAGCCCTGAATTCATTATTCAATCTGCGAGCGGTCTTCGACCACGAATTTGAGATAATAAAGCCTGCATTTTTATCGTGCAAAGCAGGGTAAAACTCGCTCGTATCGGCGCCGACCATCTGCGTTGACATGTGGAAATCACCTGTGACTATCACCCGCTCTATCTTATCATTCTTCAGCCAGTCGATAGCGCGATTCATCTCGTCATCAACATCCTTGTTATAGCTCTCTCTGGAGATAGTGATGACGCCGACATTGCCATCGTGTTCCGCATTAACGTATAATTGCTGCCATTCCGCCGACTCAATCTCATTGAATACTTCCGGATACCAGCTTGTGTCCTTAACCCTGGGATACAATTCTTGATATTTCTCGCCAATTCTGACAGCATCTTCGGCGCCAATACTGCGTATCGTTACAAGCGCTCCCTGCCTGAATTGCGCGCATAACTCGCCAATAGCATTCATGTGCGCCAGATGCGCCCGGTTCTCATGCAGCATGACGGCAGTCATTCGTATAAGCGAGCCCAAGACCCAGTCGCGGATGTCTATCAATTCTTCTTCATCGAGAGTCCAATTCACAACCGGTCTGAGGTGATTCAGCGGATACCAGTTCTGTCCGCTGTCTTTGTGATTTACAAGTTCCTTCGTAGGTGTAAACAAGCTTCCATAGTGCTTACTCAGGTCATTAAGACATGACCATGTAAGGAAGTTCGCCCCCTTTGCACCGATCACGTCATGAGCTCTGAAAGGGTTAGGACCGAACAGCTTCCTGACATACTTGTCCATCTTCCAGAAAGGCATATTCTTCTGTTCATGGTATCTCAGCGCTGAAAGGGTTATCCCGCAAAAGAGAACATCAAGCACAAATGACCAGTTATCGCTTACCGGTATCGGCATTAACCCCATTGCCCATAATAGCTTAGTGACTGCCGAAGGCTCATCTTCGACTATTTCGAAAATTTTATTTATCTGGTGCGGGAATGCCGGATGTGCTATCCCCACGCCAAGCTCCGAACTCGGAAAACCCGATGTGACAGAACGAATATTTATATCCGGGAACGACTCTCTGAAAACCGCGTAATGCGATTTCTTAAGTTCTAGAATCTCAGGTATAGCCTCAAGAAGGAAGCCGGGATTCATCTTCTTTAGATGCCCAGGAAGATTTTTCCCGTCATAATTCATTTGGACTATATTTGCCATGATCTCAGCAGCCTGCTTCCTGCCGAAGGCGGCTTCCAGCCCCTGGTACTGCGCGGTTATTCCATCAGGCGCACCCGCAAGATCAAGCCCGATAATCGGCACATCGTACGGAAGAAGCCTCGACCCGAACTGCATCAGTTTTCCGGCGCCAACAATACCGTTAGCTCCGGAGATAATCATCGATTTCCGGCTGCCGGCAGCGCCAAAGACCTGATCTGCCAACTCACTTGTATTCGCGGGCAGTGTACCATTTTTAAAAATGTCGATAACATTCCCCAGCCCGAGCGTTTGAAGCGTCGATTGTCTCATTTCTTTCATCATTACTTGTTCCCTCCTTCCGTGACTTTGAATATTGCGGAAATTCCAACATCACCTGCCGCGCAGCCAAATATCAAAGCATATCCTCCTCCGAGATCCACTGTTTCTTCGATAGCTTCGATGGCGACTCGTGTCAGGGTTGGTCCCTGCGGATGCCCCCATACAAGCGGGCAGCCCGTCTTATTCATTTCCCGCCAGTCAAAATCCATCTCTTTAGCGAAAATAACATCATTTACAGCAAAAGGATTATGGTTCTTGACTACCGCCATATCTTTCATGGACATGCCTGTTTTTTGCAAAAGTTTTTTCACTGTGAGGGTAGGCGCTTCCGGCATGAGACTCGGCGAGGTCCTGATTTCCGCCTTCGCAACCAGTTGAATGTCAATCTCAGGTTTCAGGCTAATTTCTTTAGCTTTGTCCTTGGTTGTGACGAGCAAAGTTGACATTCCGTCGGAAGCATGTGTCTGCGTACCGCCGGTAACGCATGTATCCAGCTCCCGCATGGCGCTAAGTCCTTCCGGTGTAAGTCTCCTTACGCCGGCATCGGAATCTACACGCCCTATCACCTTCCCCTGCAAATTCAATACTTCCAAGGGGATAAGAACTTTATCCAGAAATCCGTTCTCCAGCGAATGGAAATACTGCTGATGGCGGAAATACGCCAAATCATCTACTTCCTTCCGGGCTATCTTATATTTCCTGGCGGCAATGCCGGCTGTAGTGATCATAGCCTGTCCTGTCGCCGGATCGAAGCCGAAATTATCCCAGACATCGCTGAGCGCAATCGTTCTCTCATAAGATCTCCGCTCGGGGAAAACGCCAACCGGCGAATCACTTGTACGATCGAAGGTTAGTACGCCCGCAATATCATGCGAGCCGCCGTGAACTTCCGCCGCTGCAAGAAATATCGCCTGCATACCCGTTGCACATGCCTGCTCAACATGAAAGCCGGGGACCCTATGCCCCATGCAGCTCGATACAAATGGCGAATTCCAGAATTTCCAGTGCCACGGGACAGTCGAACCTGTTACGAGATATTCGATTATGCGCTGCGGCACTTTACGCTTACTCATGATATTGCTCATGGCTTCCCCTGCAAACTGACCGATGTTGATCTCTGCCAGCGCCGACATCTGCCACGCCGGGAAGTAACTGCTGCCCCATGTTCCGTAAGGGATCCTCACGTTGGGGAATGCTAAGTCATTGTTATTCATTAAGAACTCCCGATTTAAATTTATTGATTATGTCTATTAACTGCCTGGTACACATTTTAGCTAAATAGTTAATATTTAATTAAATAATCTATGTCTTTGTCATGGCTGCGAATGTCTTTAGATCCTGCTTTAGCAGGGCAGGAATCTGATAAATACCGGATACTTCGTTCTGCTTAGAATGACGCTTTCCAGTATCATTCTTGCCGCGTTTACATAATTTTCAGAGAATCTATATCAAGCTTATAGCTTATTTAAAATCAAAGGATTAAGGTAAGTATGCCGTTAATATTATTCTGCCGTTTAATATTTAACTTAATTTTGTTAAATTTAAAACAAATTTTTAGAAATTGCAAGTAGTAATATGAATAATGTTTGTTCAACTCAACGAAATTCCTATTTTTGTTTAATTGAATTTCTCAAAATAATCATAGTAAAATTTAAATATGATCGATGTCCGAACTTGACGACCATAGCGCTAAGATTGCTGAAATAGAAAACGAGATTCCTCTTTTCCGCCATCGAACCTGCGGCACGGTGAAATTCGAAGATGTGGGCATAGACGGAACCGTCAGCGATATAAAGTACTTATACTGGATGGAATGGACTCGGGCGCAGTATTACCGCGACATCGGTCTCAATATCAATGCGGATAATTTCCTTAAGGAATATCTGCATGTGATAGTTCATACTACCTATGATATTTTCGAAAAAGCGCGCTTCTTCGAAGATTACGAAGTTCTGACGAGGACGGTGATTGTGAAAAATTCCTCGATGGTACTCGATCATGTAATCAGAAATACCGGCGGTAAGATACTTGCTAAGATGACAGTGGTCATAGTCTTTCTGGATTATGTAACGCGGAAATCTCATCCTATAAGTAATGAAATCCGTGAGCTGATAAAGGGGTATGAAAGGGAAACAGTGGTGTTTGCGAATGGTTAAGGGAATTTTTGAACCCGGAAAACTCATTATAAGAATTCCCTCGTCCCTAAATCCCTTTTCCCAAGTGGAGAAGAGACTTTCAGTGTAATAAGAAATTCTTACTACCTTCTCCCTGTGAGAGAAGGGCTGGAGATGAGGGGGAACAAAAGATTGTTTATGTTCTAATGCAATATCCCACCTAACTCTTTTGTAAGCACAGGTCTCCCATAGGGTTATCAAAAACCAGAGGTTAAATAAGAATCCACTCCGCCCTCACCACGCTAAAGCGTGGTTCCCGCTGAGCTGCAACTGCGCTCGAACACCCCTCAAAGAAGGGAAATTCCGTCAGATGTTGCATCTGACGAGACGTTCTGAGGCAAGTTAGCTGTTTTTTGCCACAAATGCAAGTTTGTATTGTGAATTTGGGTTAAATTGAACTTTCGCAGCATCAGAAATTTGGAACGATACAAAATAATGTTCAAATTAAGAGGTTATTCACATCACTTTTTCAAAACTTAATTTTATTAGATAGAATAAACCAAAAATAGCATAAGCTGTCAACTTTCTAATGAAATAATTGCACCAGGAAGTAATTGAGTAGATCATAGCATCGAAGCAATCCATATCATAATTTTTTTTAAAAAAAAATAAGCTGAAAAATATTCATTAGCGAAATCAATTACTTAATCTATCAATAAAGCTTTGTATAAAAATTTGATACAAAGAAAATTGAAAAAAGTGTTGGAAATATATTAGAATTGAATCTGATATATTTTGCAACATTATAATATATAACAAATTACTTTCTTTGAGGTTCACACTTAGCAGACTCGAAGGATTAACAAAAACGATTTTTGAGTAAGCCTCATCTATAACCCTTATCTCTGCACCACTATCTTCTCTGCCGCATTATGATTTGATGAAGTTACGCGCACAATGTAAACACCCGGTGCAACCCGTCTGCCTGCCATATCCCGCAGATTCCAACCAAATTGATGCGACCCCGCAGATAGATTCTCAGTTAAAATCTCTTTGATAATATTGCCATTGATGTCGTAAACACTGATGGAAGTTGTCTGCAACGACGGCAGCGTAAGCTTAACTTTTACATTTTCCGTTGCCGGATTCGGCGAGCATGACAGATCGAAAGCCAGTTCCGGTTTATTTTCAACACCGACAATACCCTGCGCAAGTATTTCCTGGAAATTGCCAGGGCTTAAGTTATAAAAAGAACCTGTATTAGATTCTTTCAATTGCGCAGTTCTTACCATATAAATATATTTGCCGTCTTCCGGCGGCATATCTTCTAATTCTGTTACTGTCAGCGGTTCCTGATTGACTTTTACGAAAACGCCCATTGTATCTGTCTCATTGAAAGGCAATTGCAGCCTGTAAACATTGAAAGAGTATTCACCGGTTATTTCAACGGGAATATCCCACTCAATTTGCACAGGGTCATCATCAGTTTGATAGACGTTGACATTTTCCGGCTGCGGTATCGTGCCTGAATACATGCGCAATGTCGGATCACCCATGAGAGCGATGTGGATCTGATTAAGACCGGGATGCCATTGCTGAGCGCTGCCCTGAATACCATTAAAATAATATAAATTAGCTTTGTAAGTATTTCCGGAGTTATTCATTGATAATTTTGCTGCATAGCCGATAGGATAGCCCATTGCCATATGATGGAAGTACCAGTGAGGTCGACCAGCCCATGCGCATGTCAATATCGACGGTTTCGAGCAAAGAGTCGCTCTTAAAATATTATTTTTAGAATCCCAGTCGCCGAAATAAGAGCCGAAAAGCATTGTGAAAACAGCATTCACAGGGCTTGCAACAAATGTCTTTTTATCGGATGTATCATTGTTGAATGTTCTTCCTACCCCCCCGCAGCTTACATAAGTACCGCCGCCGCAGCCATAAGCCCAAAGATAATTATCAGTACTCAAGGTATTGAACCAGTCTTTTTGAGTAACATTTTTTGGACCTAATAATGCTGCGAAGTTTCTCCAGCCGCTGCCGGCAAAACCTGAGAACAATCCGCCATGTGGTGCAAAATTGTCGTCAATAAGTCCTCGGAACTGAAGTTCCATTTCTCCTGAACGATAAGCATGGTCTTTATCCAGATAGTTTTTTAGAAGTTCAATTTCGCTTTCTTCAAATGCAGTCATGTTATAGAAGTCCACTCTGCCGACCCTCAGCGAAATTTCACTGTACGAAACTGAACTCTGGTCAAATTTACCGTCGCCCGCTGTATTTTTATTTTCTTCCCGGTTCGCCGAAGCATTGTGATCGATATTATCAGTCCAGAAATCTTCATACACAGAACCATAATACATATCTGCGGGCCAGGCTCCGTAATGATTGTTTGCATGTCCATCAGGTACAATCTTCCCGGAATAAGGCACGGCAGCCCTTCCCAAAATAAAAACAGTATTTAGATTTTCTCGGTCTTTTTCATATTCTTCTAAAATAATTTTTTTGGTATTTTTTACGGCTTCACCATCGAAACTTTCAGCTCTCTGCACTAATTTCATTACAACTGCCCATCCGTCATTGATCATATCATTTTTTAATCTTTCTACCTCATCAGGCAGTGCTTCAGCAACAGTGGAATCTACCAGTAATAGAACTTTTCTTCTGGAATCTGGAGGCAAGATATCCATACCTGCCGCCGCATAACCATATCCTTCGAAAGGTTTTGCAACAGTGGTGTCTTTATAAGTTGAATCTTTTTCATCATAATATTGCAAAACCATCGATCCGGTTTGCAAAGCGGACACCTCATATTCATAGATCACCCCCGGTTCTACATCATCATCAACATACCGGGTATCACTTGTATCCAGTTCAGCAAGATAATTAAATGAGAAATAATCCTGATCAATAGTTTTTCTTTTAATCATATATTTCTGTGCAAGTTCGTTCTTTTCCCAGTTAAGAATAATCCTTGGCTCCGGATCTTTCTCTACTGTTGCATTTATTAGTAGGGATAGATCTCTGCTCTTAAAATATCTCGGATCAACAGAATAAGCTTCATTGAAAGCGAGTATAGTGAATGTAGAAACGAGGATTAGAAAAGTTATTCGTTTAAAAAATGTATCATTTGTTTTCATAATCTCTCCAAAATGTTAAAGAAAGTACTTTTATCAATTTATAAGTTTAACAAAATATTCCTTTATTTAAAAATTTTTATGTAATTCTACTGCATTAACATTTGAAAATAAACATTCAAACTCTAGAAGCAAAGAAAGAGAAAAGACTATAGGTTTATTTTTACTAATTAAAGCTAACACAAGTAAAAGTCTATTATTGAGAAATGTGAATTTTATTAAAAGAATAAGAAGAGGTACTATGTCTAAATCTCAATTATCAAATCCTATTCCGGATACAAACATTTCCAAACCATAATTCATGTTTACTTTTTGCAAGCCAGTTTACTTTATATTTTTTACTAGAGAAGTTATCCCAAAAGTTTCAAAATTAGTATATCGTCATTCTTAGCACAGCGAAGAATCCAGGCTTGATAAACCTCCTGGATTTTCACTCAACTTCATTCCGTTCAAAATGCCGCTTTGGGGATACTCTCAATAAAATCGTATTATTTATTACAATTTGGTAGGATATTTACTATTAATAGTTAACATCCCCTTAGGCATCGACTAATAAAAAAAACTGCAAACTTCAGATTTGCAGCCATTAATATTGTTGTTTTGGTGCGCCCAAGAGGAGTCGAACCCCTAACCTTTTGATCCGTAGTCAAACGCTCTATCCAATTGAGCTATGGGCGCAATTTTGAATTTTGATCTACATTATTTACAAGATCAAAATACAATTTTATGCAATTATCAAAAAAAATCCAAAAGAATTCTGATATCGTCAATTGCTAAATTTTCAGCTTTTACGACGATTTCACAAGGGGAATAGTCTATTTGCTTTGAGTATTGTTAAATCACAGCTCACATGAATATAGAGTGCTTTACAAAACAATATTAATCTTTTCACCACAGTTCGCACACACTGGTTTGTGGTCTTTCTTGAAAAGATTCTTTTTAATACTGTAGCCGCTTCTTTCGACCAGTGTTATTCCGCAGTTGGGGCAATATGTGTCTGATGCCCCGGGTATGCTGGCATTACCGATAAAAACGTATTTTAAGCCGGTTTCTTTAGCGATTTCAAGTGCTCTTTGCAAGCGGGATATTGGTGTTGCCGGGCGGTTGTCCATTTTGAATTGAGGATAAAATCTGCTGAAATGCAACGGGATATCCGGTGACACAGATGCAATGAATTCACAGAGCCGGCGCAGATCGCTATCAGAGTCATTTTCTCCCGGTATTACCAAATTGATGATTTCCATATGCAGCTTTTCCCGAAGCTGATCCAGCAATTTTATGTTGCGCAGTACAGGTTTGAGCCTTGCATTACATATCCGCTCATATTTTTCATTGTCCATAAATTTTAGGTCTACATTCACAGCATCGATTAGATATTCCTTCTCAAACATGTCAATCAACTCTTTCGAGAAATATCCGTTTGAAATGAATAAATGATCGATATAGCTTGCTTCTTCGCGAGCTCGGCAGCCGAGAATTACATCCCTTGCGTATTCATAAAAAATGATTGGCTCGGTATAAGTATAGGCTATACTCTGTGCACCTTTGTTTATGGCTGCCTGTATGATTTTCTCCGGCGAGAGTGTACTGCCATCGAAAACAGATTCACCAAAAAGGTCCATTGACTGGGATAAATCCCAATTCTGACAATTCTCACATTTAAAATTGCAGCCGGGAGTACCAAAGGAAAGACTGTATGTGCCGGGCTTGAAATGATAGAAAGGCTTTTTTTCTATGGGATCTATAGCAGTTCCGCCTGCCTTACCCCAGGTATATGTATAAAGTCTTCCGCCTTTGTTAACACGAACCAGGCATTCTCCGGCATCGCCATCCTTAATAAGACAATAATGAGCACATAATCGGCAGAGTACTTCTTTCTCTCTGCCTTTTCCTCCTAAATTTTCATAAAATAGCGCTTCTTTCATAAACTTTTTTTATAAAATCCGATTGAATGTCAATTATATTTTAAAAAAACAATCCAAGACAGGAAAAAGGAATAAATTATAATAACAAAACTTTATCATCTTCGTTTTTAGCCATAGTTAATAAAATAATTATACTAAACTATTAATAATAATTTATGAGGCACAGAATGTTAAATAAATTAAGTATGGCACTGGCATTGATTCTAAGCGGTTTCACTTTTTTCGCTTGCAGTGAATCTACCCCAACGGATACCTCCAAAAATGATGACAATCCTCCTCAGGGATTACAAGTAGAAGAAAAACAAATGGCACTGATCAATAAAATGACAGCAACCTGGTGCGGAACATGCGGCACTTGGGGCTGGGATGTATTCAAGGAAATCATTGATGAAACGAAAGGTAAAGCCGTATTAATGGGCACTTATGGCTCCTCGGCATCGGATATGACTAATCAAACTGCTCAGCAGTTCAATTTTGCTTTTGCTCCGGGGACAGGTTATCCCGCCTTCTGCTATAATGGTCAAAATTTTACCCAATATGTGCAGGGATATGTGGATTCAGAAGCTACGCAAGAAACTATTATCGATAAGGCAGCAAAATTTAACAGAGATAAACCTATAGTCAACGCAGGCTACGAAATGCTGATTGAAGGTAATTCCCTGACTATTAATACCCGTACAAGATTTTTCCAACAAACTGAGGGTAAGTATTACCTTGGAGTTTATGTAATTGAGAACGGCGTAGGAAATGAACAAGCAGGCAGAGGATATTCGAACCATTTATATGTACTGCGCGGTACAGCTAATGAAACTTCATGGGGAGAACAGGTTGCTTCAGGTAAAATTGAAGCAGGGTTCACCGGAGAAAACTCTTATTCTATTGAGATCGAAGAAGATTGGAATACCGACCATCTCTCCGCAGCACTTGTAATCTGGGAAAAGGTCGGAGATAAATATATATTCGTTAATGCATATACCAAATATTAATTAAAAAAAGGAGGCGGTGATAGTCCGCCTCCAGTGTTTTCTATCCTTCATGATTATTTCAGATGAATTATCGGGAGGCTCATTATCCTTCCTTCAATTTCAACTGCAACGGTGAAATATCCGTCGCTCAAGCTGCTGCAATTGGGGGTAAACATGTTCGAGCCCGGTATTACCTTTCCACTGTAAAGCTCTAACACTTCGCTGCCTAAAATGTCAAATATTGAGATATTGACATTAACAGGTATTTCACCTGAATATTCCCAGCTTATTTTTAATTCATCAGCAAATGGATTGGGGGAGGCTTCAAGTCGAAAAACACCATTGCCGAAAAGATCCATCTCCGCAACTGATTCAACTTCATCGCCTCTTCCGTTAAGTCCAATCTGAGGGGATGCACTTGTCCCGTCATGATTGGATTTGAATCGTATGGATGCTGCGAAACTCGTATTACTAGTAGGAGCAAACTCAATTTCCAGTTCGTGAGTTTCTCCGTGCTCAAGTTTTATGGCTTCTGTGGGTGCATCAACCAGCGAGTAAACATTATTATAATCGACAATGTCAACTTCCGTTACCTCGAGTAATTTATATCCGTCGTTAGTGATAGTGAATATTTCGGTTTTAGTAGTGGAAACGCTGCCGAAATCGATCGATGTTTTATCCACCGCCAGTATAGCCTGTGTCTCAACTCCTTCTCCCGTTCCCTGGATCTCAATCGTTTTTTCAGTTCCATTCGCCGCATTGGACTTAATATAACATTCAGCAGTGAATGTTATATTGGCTTTAGGTTCGAAAAGGATTTTAACATCATAATCCTTATTTTCTTCAACAGTTATCGGAAACTCATCTTTCAAATCCAGTTTGAAGACATTATCTTCATCATCTCTTATCTCTATCAGCTCAATATTCAAAGGCGCTATGCCTGTATTTGTAATTTTTAATTTGGTATCTCCTTCATTAGTTGTCCCGAAATCAATAGATTCGCTATCAAATGTGATCTCCGGCTGTTGTTCTATGTTATATCCCTGACCAACCAATTGAATAGTGTGCTGTTTCTTGTTTTCCGCATTGCATTTTATGACCAGCTTTCCGTTGTAGTAGGCATTATCTTTTGGCGTAAACTTTACATTTACTTCATTCTTTTGGAAAGGAGCTATTGAAGATACCGGATTGACAACTTCGAAAACCCCGGCATTGTCAAAATCGATTCTCATTTCAGTGATTTCGAGGTCAGCATATCCAGTGTTTTCTATTTCAAAACTCATTGTTTTTTCATCGGTAACTTTGCCAAAATCAAGTCCGGTTTGATTAACTGCGATTTTAGGAACCATCTTGGAAGGATCGCTTGTTTTGCCAACCTGAAGCACTTCTTTCTTGGAATTGTCGAAATCCTGAATGAAAGCAACAGTATAAACATTGTCAGGATCCCATTCCGCACCCATTGTATAGCTGTAATCAAAATTCTTTACCTGCCCTGCTTCTGAATTATATCTCTTACCTTGAGATGGATAAGGTCCTGGAAGCATCTTGGATACAACCCAGCGGAAATCTGTTTCACCATTAGTACCCGGTGGAGTGGTGAAATTTATTTCATCCTGAACAACAGCTACGAATAATCTCTTATCCCCGGTTATTTCATCATCAGATTCGATTCTAACGGTCACACTTACATTCAATCCATTTCTATTTTCAAGAACATCAATTGATATCGGCGATGTTTGACTACTCCATTTAGATGCATGCGAGGCTGCGCTTGTCGGACTGACTTTCTCTCCATTCACCCATGTTGCTGGGATTCCGTAAGTACCTGAAACATAAGCACCTACTCTACCAGTTACACCATAGTTGGGTGGAGATTTGCTGCTGCTCACAAAAACAAGCGGTATGATTAAATCCAGTTTCTGTTCAATTTGGCTTTTAAAGGTTGGATTTGCTGCCGCGCAGGCTGGGCAATTTGTGCCGGTAAATTCTTCAACAAGCACCATTCGTTTCGATCCGCTGTAAAGGCAATTGACCGCCGTGAACAGCATCAGGACTGCAAGTAGTAAGGATTTAGTTTTCATTGTACATAACTCCCGTTAATTAATAAAAAAAGGCAATTTTATTAATAATATAATATATATAAATTTTAGACTAATTGCAACTACGTTTTTTTATTTTTAAAGTCCTATTTCTTCATTTACTTCTTTCATGCCGTCAATGGTCATCTGTATCACTTCGTCCAGTTCCATCCCCAGCATTTCGACACCTTTTATTATGATGTCTCTATCTGCTCCTGCTGCGAAAGATTTCTGCTTCCACTTCTTTTTAACGGATTTAACTTTCATATCGTTTACACTTTTTGACGGGCGAACGTATGCAACAGCCGTGATCAAACCGGTCAATTCATCAATTGCATATAGTGTTCGCTCGAGAAGTGACTCAGGCTTTATATCAGTTACAATACCCCATCCGTGAGATAATACGGCTCTTATGTATTCTTCGTCCCATCCTGCTTCGCGTAGTATCTTCTCGGTCATCTGGCAGTGCTGATCGGGGTATTTATCATAGTCCAGATCATGAATTAATCCGATAACTCCCCATTTTTCCTCATCTTCGCCGAATTTTCTTGCTGCATGGCGCATTACTCCTTCCACAGCTTTGGCATGATTTATCAGCGACTCGTTGTCATTATACTTAAGTAATAGTTCGTAAGCTTCTTCTCTAGTTGGAATATGGGTGCTCATATTATTTCCTGTAATAATGAAAAATTTAATATAACTTTATTGAAAATTAAGAGAACTTTAATATTTCTCTATGAAATTTGAGGAAATTAAAGAAAGTGTTCCAAAATTTAATTGTTAAAATTAACTTAAAATTGATACGAAATTAACCAAAAATGCCCATTAATTCAATAACTTTGTAATATAAAAAATTGTAAAAATCTATTATCGGATTTTAAGTAAATTTATATATTCTTCCGCAATTTTGGTTATATTCAGGTAATAATCTGATTTAGTCCCTACACCTAAGGCGGTCCAAAAGGATCGCCTTTTTTATCAATTTAATTAAAATAATTAAAAAAAATTACTTTAGAAGAACAAATTTTTTAACATTATTGATTAAATTTATTAAATTATAGAAAAATATTAATTACATTTTTTAAAGATCATAATATAAATAAAAAATATCTATCAAAATTTAGGAGTTCCCAATGTATTTTTCCGGTAGATTAGAAATCGATCCTTCGCAAATGACAATGATCAAGAGGGTAAAACCAACAAAGATGTTCGGAAAATTGCTGGATGCTATGACTTTCGGTCAGCTTTCCGACAAGCAGGAACATGAAACTTTCACAGCTCTTGCTATTCTGCAGCAGCTCAACATGGGTCTGCGTTCTATGAATATAAAAAACGTAATTCGCCTTGCTGTGGATGATTACGATTTTTATCTGGATGAAAAGGGGGTGGAGGATGACCTTGCCGATGCCATGTTCGAACTCAAAGCAAAGATCGATCCACTCGAATCCGAAATTTTTAATACTATATATCTCGTCCTCGAACATGATGAAGCAGCTATCAAATATCTTATCGAAATAAGTGTTACCCGCAAGCATAAAGTGGGCGAATACCCGATAAATGTAATAGTCAACGGAGTTCTTCAGGATTTTCAACTCAAAGATGGAGAAAACCCCGAACAATTACAAAAAAGAATGGAAGATATATTCAATTCGCAGGAAAAATATGACAATTTCGTTAAAACTCAAAAGCTTAAGTTTGATAATTATCTGGATATAATTGAACAAAACATCCGTAAAGTCATCAAAGTTGACGATATTGTCAAGAACTCCGAAAACAGGATGGTCAGACCAAAACACAAGATAGATAAGCCCGAACAAGTTAAATCTTACCAACACACCGAACCAATTTATTATGGTTATTACGGCATGGGCAATTTCTTCATGTATGCTTGGCTGTGGTCGTCGATGTGTCACAGCCATAATATTTACTGCCATAACTTCACTATGGTCGATGAAAAGGGACACGAAGTGATGGGCGTAGGAGAAGAGGGCTTCAACGCAGGTGAAACGGAGACACTTAATCCCGAAGCTGACTTTGAACCACCCGCTGAAGGAAATGTTGACTATTTCCACGACAATGAATATTCCGGCGAACTCAATGATGCCAAAGTCTTTGGAGAAGGCGGCGACATCGATTCAGGTGACTCCTGGCTCGATTCTGATTTCGGCGGCGACATGGGAGATGTTGGAGGGGATGTCGATATTTAATCCGAGTTTAAAATACAAATTCGCATTTGTGGCAAAAAGCAGATAACTTAATCCTGAGAACTTAACCACCCCTTCTTTTCTACTCCTTAGTAAGGAGGGGATACCGATGTGGTTCTTTTAATTTTAAAATACGTCATATTAGTAATTTTGATTATTCCTAATGAAATAATTAGGTTGAAGAACCTATTCATAGCCTCCATTTGCAAAAGATCAACGTAAAATTGTTAAATTAATAATTCAGTCATTTTAGGTAAATCTTATTGGGATTAATATATTTTTTAAAAATAATTTCAGATTTTTTAATTTTTTTTTAAACCTTTTGGAACAAAATTGAGTCTTATGTGTAGTTCATATAAATACAAAGAAAAATTTCTTTGGTAAAATTATAATAAACTAATGAAAGGGTCTTTAAGATGAAAAACACATTCGTTCTGTTGTTTGCCGCACTGCTGATGATCGGCATAACAGCATGTGAAAAAAGCAGCGACGTCGTTGACAGTTCCAATACCCAGGAATTGCAGATGCCGGTAGAGAACTACGAAAGCTCGGATTTGAATGTCTATAGCGACATCGTAGAGGGAAGTTTCCAGGAAGGAACCATGGAGCAAGAAATGAATTATCTCATGCATCCAAGGGATAATGTCAGGAAAAGAGATCACCATCGTAAAGGTCATCGTCTTCATTTCCGGAGGATTTTCCAGAAAATGCAGATTGACAGAGACCAGATGATGAAAATTCACAGATACTTCTTGGAATATCGCAAATGCCTGTGGGAAGTCCACATATCCACTATGGAACAGAGAAGAGAAATCTTAAGAAAAGGCAATGCAGCGAGGAAAGTAATTATCGAATCATATCGCAATGGTGAGATCGAAAGAAGAGAAGCCATGGCAAAGTTGCGTAATCTGAATCACAGGATTAAAAATGCTCTTAGAGAACTTGTTGACAAAGAAGCAATCTGCAAATGTTTCCATCAATTACTTAGAAATATCTACTCTGTACTGGATGAAGATCAGCAGCAGATGTTCCTGAGATGGCTCAAATCTCAGAAACATCCGTGTCTGCCCTGGAATCCTGGAAATAACGACAGATAATTATTAAATTGAGTAAAATCTAAGAAGCCGGCTCACCCAGCCGGCTTTTTTTGTGGAATCCATTACCTTGAAAATTTCATTAAATCCGGATATTGCATTATATAATATAAATTTTTGGAAACAATTGCGCAACAAACTTTAGCTTGCTGCTAATTCTAAGTTTTTCAGACCATTAGCAAAGTGCTAAAGCACTTTGTTACATAAGTTTACAGTAAATTCAAATTTCTAATGAATTTGGATTAAACCCAAATTCAAAATACAAAAATTGCATTTGTATTTTAATTCGGGTTAATTATCTCATATAAATCAATTTAATGATTTCAACATCCCCTTCGCTTTCGAACCTGCAGTAATATATTCCCTGTCCTGAAGAATCGGGATGCCAGCTAATTTCGTTCCTTCCCTGCCCCTTGACACCATGGAAAAGAGTTTTGACAATGCTGCCATTGATATCAATTATATCGATCTTGATCTTAGCAGGATGCGAAAGATAATACTCAATGCTCGTTTCACTTGAAAATGGATTTGGCGAAGCAGCAATACTATTCTTGCCGTTTGCATATTCAAACACTGATTCGAGATCTTTTGTGGTGAAATTCCATGTCTCCGACCAGTCGCCGATACCATATTGATTTTTTCCCCGCACTCTCCAGTAATACTTAGTATTCTTCTCAAGATGTCCTTCCATCCGCAGCCTGTCATTATCAATGGAATCCTTTTTGTATAGATTCTCTGTAAATTCTTCATCCGCAGCCACTTGTACTTCATAAAATTCAGCACAGTCAATTTTTTCCCAGATTACAAATGTCGTTAGATCCACATCTACAGCATCATTATCCGGGTAAAGCTGTTCCGCACTCGGCATCGTTGTGCTGAATTCACGTACTTCAGACCATAGCCCGATATGCTTTCCTTTGATATATCTTACCCGCCAGTAATAAGTTTCACAGGATTTGAGCCCCGCGATAGTATCTTTAAGCGTGGTCAGACTGTCTTTATCATAAAACAATTCTCCTTCAAAATCAGGATTGGAAGATACCTGCAAATGATAAAATTCAGCTTCATCATACTGATGCCATTCAAACATTACCTCGAAAGGCATATCAAATGTACTGTCTGCCGGTGAATTAAGCAGCGCAGGTTTTATTACAGTTGTATACTGCCATGTAGGAGTCCAGGCACCCTGCAAATTGGACAGTACACCCCTGATTTTCCAGTAATAAGTCGTATAATGCTCCAAAAGCGTTATAGTGTGATGGTTTATACTGTCAGTTTCACCTTCATAAACAATATTATTATAATCGGGATCCGTAGCAATCCTGATTTCATATTTGTTCGGTCCATCGGTAGTGTCCCATCTCATAGTAAGCTCCGTTGGCTGGTTAATGGAACTATCGGGCGGTTCGCGTAAAACAGGGGCATCAAATATAGTCTTGAAATACCAGACAGTCGACCAGGGGCTTTCACTCTTATCATTTTTGGCTTTTACCCGCCAGTAATAGACTGTGAAATAATCAAGATTCTCCACAATATACGATGTATCCTGAATATCTTTAGCATCAGCCACGAGAGTGTCGAAGTTAATGTTTGTTGAAAGCTGAAAATCATAGACATCCGCTTCTTCTACAGGATGCCAGGTGAATGTAAGAGATGTATTATATCCGCCCAATTCATTCACAGGATATGCCAGCTCCGGAGCTTCGATGTGAGTATAGAATCTCCAACCCTGCGACCAGTCACTGTATGAAGCATTGGTTTTCGAGCGAAGCCTCCAGAAATAAGATTCGGAAGTGCTTAATTTCTCTTCAATTTGCCACGATGTATCTGCTATAACAACATTTTCCACTTTCGAAGAAAAGTCCGAACTCCTTGACAACTGCAGCTCATACAGATCTGCTCTTTCAGTTTTCCTCCATGTAAGAACCGGATTCAATTCAGCCGAAGGATAATTATTTACGGGTGAAACGTGCTCAGGGGTTATCATGGCAGGCTCATCAACTGCGTGATAGATTACTTTAGTACCCAGATAAACTCTGCCGTCAATTGATTTCGCCATTGACCTGTAGCTGTCTTTGAGCACACCTGTGGAAAGTGTATCCCAGTTATCACCGCCATCGGCAGAATAAAGAGCACCTTTGAAACTGCCACCTCTCACCACATAAAGATTATCATCCGGCGTTATTACTATTTTGTCTGCATAAGCATTTGTCATATTAATATTATCAGTTGTCCAGGTACTGCCATTATCCGTTGACCATTTGACTCCGTCGGAAGCACTTAAATAAACATGCCCCTGCGAGTTGAAGTCAACAGATGACGCCAATCCACTGCTAAGCACTATACTATTCCAGCTATTACCTTTATCGGAGGACTTTAATATATCAGTTCCATTTGTTATTCCGTAAACATCATTATTCATATTCACGGCAATTTGTTGGAAAACAATATCCGCCGCTGAATATACCTGAGTCCAGTTTTGCCCTGTATTCGTTGATTTATAAACATAACCGGTAACGCTCTCTTCCCCATAGTCATGAGTGGTAACATAAATATCACCTTCCGGGCTTGAGGCAACTCCTTCTATTGTTCTACTTGTCAATCCCGTAGCTGCCCAACTGTCACCCATATCGCCCGACAGCCAAATTCCTTTGCTTGTTGCCGCAAACATATTTCTTGTAGAATCTATACATATATCATATATCTTGATATCATTCCACTGGCTGCCTCCGGAAACCTGATCCCAAGTCATACCGTTATCTTCGGTTTTGAATAATCGGGTTAGTTCTCCGTCAGTATCCTCAATACCTGCTAATAGTAGTCCATCCTCATAAGGAAACATTAAGACTATACCCTCATAATTATTAAAAGCTAACGGCGAATCCCACTTTTTGCCGCCGTCAGTTGAAGAGATTATTCCTCTCTGCGGGACAGCAGCTAATATCAATCCGTCTGAATTAATTGCCAAAGAATTAATACCTTTAAAAGGTCCGTTAGTAATGTCCCAGGCGTCATCAACATCGCTATGGTACCAAATTCCTGTGCTCATAGTACCAACAACTAGTTCGTCGTCATCATTAAATACCATCGAGGTTACATTGGCTGTTACATTATATCTAAGATTACTTTCCGGATCAATAAATACACTGTTAGTATCGAAGATCTTCCAATCCGCTCCATTATTTACCGAGAGATGAACATCACCGCCAAGAGTTGCACAATATATTTCCGAACTATACTGAATAAAACCGCTGATTGTTTTGCCTTCAAGCCCGGCATTCGAAGAGGACCACCGACCTCCATTGTTGCCCGATTTATATATACCTTTGCCATTCGTTCCTGCAAGGATAGTACTATCCGGAGCTACAGTCAAAGCAGTAATATCATGGAATGGCAGTCTGTAAACAACTCTTTCCCATTCGCCGACAGAATCCAGATAACGATAAACTCCACCGCCGTAAGTTCCGGCGAAATAATCATTATTCGCATTGACAGCCAGCGCTTTCACCTTTAAATTACCCAGATTGTCATTGAACTCCGTCCATGTGAAACCACCGTCACCGGAGCGGTATACACCACCGCCATAGGTCCCGACAAGCATGTTCCCTGAGGAATCATACACAATCGAAGTTATATAAAAATTGGTTAAACCGTCATTCACCTGCTCAAAAGTCTGCGCGTTATCTTCCGATCTGTACAGTCCGCCTCCCCAGACAGCAGCATATAAGACATCCTCGTCATCATAGCTCAGCAGATTTACATCATTGGTATTCGGACCGGGTATTTTCCCCCAGTAATCAAAAGCATCAACTTTTGCTGTAGTTGAGCAAAAAAGAAAAAATGATGCAATTATGAAGAGACTGATATTAAGTGTTTTGAAAGACGTGTAGTATAGATTTCGTAACATCATAGTACCTGCTTTTTTATGTTAAATTTTTTTTTGAAGTTAATAAAAATTTTTTATTTATAATTTATACGGTTTATTAATCGATTATTCTAAGATCACTGCTTTCCTCGATAGTACAGTCCTATCAATGATCAACCGGAAAATATATACTCCGCTTACATTATCATTGTTATCCCATCTTATCCTGTGGCTGCCTTTATCCTTGTAGCCGTTATACAATGTTCCTACTTTATTACCGGCGATATCTACCAGTTGAATTTCTATTTTTGCCGGCTCTGGGATATTGAAGTTAATATAGATAAATTTATGCGCCGGATTAGGTGAGATATAGTAACTATCCTCAAGCTCTAATAGAAATTCCACAGAACTTGGTCCCTGAGTCGTAAATGTCAATGTATCCGACCACGGTCCGATACCATGCTCATTCTTACCGCGCAGCCGCCAATAATATGTGGTATTTGAATCCAGCAGATCTCGCAGGCTCTTTCTGTCATGATCTATACTGTCGAACTTCATTAAATTTTCAGTAAATTCTTCATCGGTGGCAAGATGCAGCTCATAGAAATCGGCGCATGATACTTCATTCCAGACTACATTTGTCGTTACCATCACATTCGCAGCTTTATCTTCAGGATAGGTAAGCTCCGGCGGCGTCATATCCGTGGTGAACATTCTGACTTCTGACCATTCGCCGATATGATCCCCCTTAAGATAGCGCAGGCGCCAGTAATACGTGTGGCAGCCCTCTAAATCGGATTGGACATGCTCAAAGCCGGTTAATTCTTCATCTTCAAATATTACATTCCCAAATTGCGGATCAGTTGCTATTTGCAAATGGTAATGCTCCGCTTCCTCATATTCCGCCCATTCGAATTTCACTTCGAAGGGCATGTTATATGTGCTATCTGCCGGCGAGTTAAGCGCTGCCGGTTTCATTATAGTCGTGTAGCGCCATGCAGGTGTCCAGTATCCTTCGATATCACCGAGGATCCCCCGAATCTGCCAATAGTAAGTAGTATAGTACTCCAAAAGCGAAATTGTATGGATGGTAGAATCATCAGTGGCGCCCTCATAGACAATATCATTAAAACTTGAGTCTGTGGCGATACGCACTTCGTATGACTCAGCGCCTGTGGTGGTATCCCACCTCATGGTGACTTCCGTAGGCAGATTGATTGAGCTATCCGGCGGTTCACGCAAAATTGGCTCGTCGAAGATGGTCTTGAAATACCAGACCGATGACCAGTTGCTGGTACTTTGCTGGTTTTTTGCACGGACGCGCCAATAATATTTCTTGAAATATTCCAGTCCTTCCACATAATAAGAAGTATCTGCAATATCCTCTGCGCTAACTACCAAAGAATCAAAATTCTCATCAATTGAGAGCTCAAAATCATAGACATCCGCTTCTTCCACCGGATGCCAGGTGAATGTAAGAGACGTATCATAACCGCCTAATTCGTTCACCGGATAGACTAACTCAGGAGGCGGTATTTTACTTTCGAGAGTCCATACATACGACCATGGACCAAATGAATCATTCGTCTTAGTCCGCACCCGCCAGTAGTATTTCTTGGCATATTGAAGAGAGTCTTTAAGCTCCCACTCAGTATCGGAAAGAATAACCCGCTCGAAAACTCCACTGAAATTATGGATACTTGATATCTGGAATTCGTAATGCAACGCTCGGTCGGTCTCATTCCACTTAAAAGTAGGATGTCTGCCTATATTAGTTATTAAATTCGGAGGCTCGGATAATTGCACTTTTAGCATAGATTCTTCATCAACGGTCGAGAAAAGGAAATTATTGGAATAATAAATATAACCCTCATTTGTTGTGATCATAGATTTCAATCTGTTATCTAAAATACCGGTGTTAACCGTATCCCATTTGGTACCGTTATTAGTTGATCTTAAGACGCTTACCTCCACATTAAGAGCAACGTATAAAATATCTTCCGGCGTAGTAGCTAGATCAACTACCGAAGCATATTGCTGCATAAGATCAACATCTGACCAGCTTGTACCATTATTTGTTGATAAAACCAGACCTTTTAATCCTCCGGCAAAAACATAATTGTTCGAATTAAAAGCCAGAGCTTCATATTCTACATTACCATCCTGATTCTGCGGATTTGTTTTAACTGTAGTCCAATTATTCCCATTATCAGTAGATTTGTAGATGTGTGTGGTTACCTCGGGCTTAGCTTCAGTAGCAGCGTCATGTCCAATAACATAAACATCACCATTTTGATTTATACCCATCTCGGGAATCACTTCATTAGGAGAATTCAGCATCTGAAACGATTGAAAACCATCGGTAGAGAATAACAATTTTATTTGTTCAGCAACATTCATACCAACTACAAATACATACCCCGATTTGGTTTCGATTTCCGTAACTATTTCAACAACCGTAAGTGAAACAGCTATCCACGAATCACCGTCATCAGTCGACTTAAATAATCCTGCATCAGTACCAGCATATATAGTACCGCTGGAATCAAAAGAAATATCGAATAAAAATGTCGCTGATCCAGCTTGAAACGTATTCCAGGAATAACCATAGTCATTAGAATAATAAAATGTCTCATCTTTAGTTGCCTGCACTACCTTTTTCGCAAAGACAAAGTTATCTTTACTATCTAATACTTCTATCCAATCTCTTGCTGTAAAATCCAGTTTAGACCATGTCTCTCCATCATCATCACTTGTTACTAATCCTCTCTGCGGCGATGAAGGCTTAGCCGCAAACAATTTCCCATCGGAATTTATGGCAAAATCCAGCACACAATTATGGATAAAATCCTCAGTTTTCACCCATGCTTCGTCAACCTTATCATGACGCCATAAACCGACATCGGCGGTCCCAACTATAAGTTCATCCTTATCGTTAAATATCATTGAGATAACATTCAAAGAAACAAATATAGTATCGCCAGTCTTAGTATCGTAATAGGCGCTCTGCTCATCGTATACTTTCCAAGAGGCGCCGCCGTTCACGGAAAAGCACACATTCCCTTCCGAAGTTGAAATGAATATCTCATCAACTCTATTTATCATAAAAGAATTAATAGTCATACTCTCAAGTCCGCCATTTGATGGGTGCCAGCGGTCGCCGTTATTGGTCGAGCGGTAAACTCCTTCGCCGTTGGTGCCGGCGAGGATAGTATCTCTAAGAGCGGTCAAAGCATTTATATCAAAGAATCTCATGCCAACAATAGCCTGAAACCATGTCTCACCTTCATCAGTCGATTTGAATACACCTTTGCCCATTGTTCCTGCAAAGTAATTGCCATTTTCATCAATGGTAAGGGCTTTTACTTTCAAGTCGGTAAGTCCGCTATTTATGGCTTCCCATGAAAGACCATTAGTAGTTGATTTAAAAACGCCGCCGCCAAGTGTACCCAGCAGCATATTCCCGCTGGAATCATACTCGATAGCTTTGATGTAATAATTAGTCAGTCCGTCATTTACAAGTTGAAATGTTTGTCCATCATCTTCAGATCTGTACAATCCTTTTCCCCATAAACCTGCAAATAAAATATCCTGATCATCTACACTGAGAATATTAATATTCTCAGCATCAGGAGAAGGCAGATGCCTCCAATAATTATAAGCCTGAATTTCAGATGTTGAAAAGTACAAAATTGAGAGCAATAATGTCGGAAAGATCAGTAAATTTCGCAATAGATTGATAAAAGAGTAATTTTTGTTCATGATACTTGCTTTATTTATGATTAAAATAATTTTTTCATAATTATCATTTTTTTTAATTTATTTTGCATTGATTCTAACTGAAATTATTTTTATTACTGATAACTTAATCTGAATATGTATTATTTAAAAATAATTAGACGTTTTCCCTAATTAAAAGAAAAAATTTTTGTTCGCTCCTGTATTTTAAATTAATAAAATAATTACCAATAACAAGGAGTAAACTAAATCTCAAAATGAATAACACCAAAAAAAGAGAAAAGTTACATAAGATTTCGATAATTCTATTTCTCGGGATATTCGGTATAGGTGCCTATTTATCAAATACCATATCCAGCGAAACCAAGACTGCCTCTTTCAATATCATTGCTTCGGATGCGGAAGTAAAATTAAGATTAAAACTTGCCCCAGGAGTTAACTATGAAAACATACTGATAAATAACGGAAAATACCGCCACAGCACTCATGTCATGGAAGCTGATCTTGAAAACCCCGATTGTTCGATCGCCTTATTACTGGGAGAAAATCGAGCCGGAGGACGCGAAACGCTTCATGATATGATTTCTTTTTACGATTCAACAAATCTTTGGGAAGTAGTCGGCGCTGTAAACGGCAGCTTTTGGAGAAAATATAACAGCTTTCCGATTGGTCCAACCATCAAAGATGGTGAAATTATAGAACTAAACACTTACAAAAAGTGGTCTTCATGCCTGTTCGATGAGTTGAATCATCCCTATTTCGGCTATTTCCCTATCACTGGTATCATTGATTTAAACATTGGTAATAAAATTAAAATCGAGAGTGTTAACAGAAGAAGTGATTCCACCGGAGTTGTCCTGTACAATCGGTTCGGAGGTGATACTATACCATACATTCACTATGAGCAATTTGATGCGGAAATTGATGAAGCCGTTATGAATGCTCTTGAAGACAGGGAATTCAGTGATTCAACGGAAGGAGAATTTGATACCGAAAAGTTTAGAGCGGAATTGGTAAGATCGAAAAGAGCAGCAGCCAAAGAATTTTCTCTCAACAAGGCAGTATTGATCTATCATGACGAGCCTGCTATAAACAAGGAAATAATGTGCAAGGTAATATATCTCAAATCAGGAGCGGTTAACGTACCCAGAAATGGCTGTGTTATATCTTTTGGAGAAGACATACCAATATCTATGTACCCTGAACCAAGTGATCTGGTATCAATAAAATTCAACACAAAAAAATATAAAGACGTAATTTTCAAACATGGCGTATCCGCTGTCCCGCAATTAATAAGAGACGGCATAGCAAATCCGGGAGCCAGTGAAGAAGGTGCCACCTCCCGCAGGTTTATAAATAATAAACTGCCTCGAACGGCAATTGGAACAAACAAAGATCAAACTAAACTTTACCTGGCAGTTGTACAGCGAGGCAATAGAAGTGAGGGTATAAACGGAGCATCTTTAGACGATATGGCGATGATAATGAAAAAAATAGGCTGCTACAACGCTATGAACCTTGACGGTGGCGGTTCAAGCATTATGGTCATTAATAATGAGAACGTAACACGGCCGGATAGACCCGATGCTTCACGAAAACTGGCTATAGGGGTAGCCATTATTAAAAGCACATCCAAAGAATTTATTGATATTTTAGACAAAGATTAAAAAACCCGGCTAATTTACCGGGCTTTCTTATATTAATCCGATTCTTACTTTTCCAGATCTTCCCGTTTTTTCAGGATTCTATCCGCTTTACCCATCAGAACAATAAATTCCTGTGGATTATTTGCATTTTTCACGTAATATCTTTCGTCATCCACCCTATAAAAAGTTAATTGTGTACTGTCCACAGTAACAGTAGCTGTAAGATTTGCGTCTTCCTTCTCACCTTTGCTCAGGAAGAAATCAGTTTTGAAATTGGCTATCTCTCTCAGTAGATTATCAACCTTCGTATTGTCAGCAGGTAATCCGTCGATAGTCCAGGATGTATCCTGCCGTGCTAAAGTGAAGCTGTCATCTCTATACTGATACTTGATCTGCTCAATTTCCTGTTCTGCCGTATGGATAACAGCACGATCCCTCCAATCCTTCACAGCAGCTTTCAGCATCAATGACAAAGCACCGTCTACCAATAATACCTCATCTTTATCCACCTCTCTGACATAAGTCTCACGAGGTGTATTGCCGAATTTTCCTATGAACAAATCGATCTTTTGTTGACCGCCTTCATACACTTTAACCCTTTTCCCGGTAGAATCGACTTGATAAATAGAGCGCTTCTCGGGATTTTCCGAAACAAGGGCTTTCTTTGTCATATCGGCTAACATGCTGATAGTACGTGTGACGCGCTGCATATCTGCCGGATAATCCACTGGTTCAATCATTTGCCAGCGATCACCTTCTTTTTGAAGCACAATATGACCAAGATCCGTCATAATTTCCAATTTGTCGATTTTTGCCGAATCCAGCTTTTCAAGGTAGTCTTTCTCTCCCATTGTTTTAGTCTGTTCGCTGGGATCTTGTAAAACTAAAACAGCTATGATAAGTAGTACAATAAATAATACCGAAAGAATGATTTTGCTTTTCATAATCAAATTTTAATTCTTTTACATTATTATTATTTATTAACTTAACTGTTGCTCAATCGATTTTTTGATCGATTGGCGTCTGCGCCACCGCAATAAACCAAAAATGATCACAATTATCGGAGGAACAAACATATTCCCGTATTTGATCATCTTCTTTGTACCGCTTTCAACTTCTTCAAGAGGCGGCACTGATACATTTTTAGAGCGAATCTGTATCAGACCGGAGTCGTCAGATAAATAATCAACAATATTGGCAAAGAAAGTCAAATTCTCTCTGGCTCTCTGAGTTATCTGATCTAACATAAAATATCCTGTTCCTACAACAAGTATTCTTGTCTCAGGACTTTGCGTTGCCTCCGGAGCCGGCTTCTTCCCTTTATAGAAACTGGTGAAGTTACCTCCATAAACCGCAGCAACGGGTATATACTTCTCTGGGAAATCGGCATTTGTCCACTCATAAAAAGGCTGAACAAATACTCTCCCTGTTTTTCTTCCACTCTTTTCAGAAGAAGTTGCAAGCACTTCGACATCGATATTTCTTTGAGATGCAAGCGAAGTATCTATCGAACTTGGGAACTGGAGAATAACGTTGTTCAATCTGTTAACCACAACATGTTCCTCGTTCAATTCACTGATCTGTGGTATATAGGGGAACTGCACCTGATTTGAAATGTTGAATTGACCCTGCTGGCGCTGCACCATTATGTTGATACACTGTGCATCAATAACCGCATCCTTATTCACTTTGATACCATAATGAGCCAGCATATCATTGAAATCAAGGTCCACAAACTGCCCCTGAGGATTGCTCAATGTTGGATCTATCTTAAGTCTCCCGTTAAGCAGGGCAATTCTTCCGCCTTTCATTAAATACTGATCAATTTTATATTTAGCGTCTTTTGAGAATGGTCTTTCAGGATTAATTATCAAAAGTGTTTTTATTCTCGGAGGTATCGGTCCTCCGGCACTCAAATCAACAGAATCAACCATGTATTGCTCTCTAAGCTGATTCAGAGCAAGACTCATCTCACTTGCTTTAACCTCACCGTGTCCGGTTGTATAAGCGACAACCTTCTTATCATCCTCCGTCAATTTCTTGATAGCGCTGGATATATCATATTCAAGGGTGGAAAGGTCTTTAATAACAGGTATCACTTCCTGCTTATCCTCATATTGAATTGTCACTCCCATGAAAGCACGCTTCACCTCCACCTTGTCTTCCTCGACAACCTGTATATCAACCGGTTGAATGCCTTTTCTTCTGAGCTGCTGTTTATCTTCCTCTTCTTCGGGACTTATGAACTCATAGCGGATATTTTTTCCTGCATAAGCCCTGTATTCGTCCAGCATGTCTTTTAGCATTCGCCTGTTATTATTGTACGGTGCCGGAAGTTCTTCCGTAAAATATGCCTTTACAGTAACAATATCGTCTAAATCGGCAACCATTTCTTTACTCGCATCAGAAAGCGTGTATATATTGTTCTCAGTAAGGTCAACCCTGGAAAATATCCTTATGGAGATAATGTTCAGCAGAATTAATATTCCAAGAACTATTATAACTTTATATATCGGTTGATTTAATATCGTTTTATTTTTCATATTACCATCTCCTCCTCTCTAACGAAATAATCGTCAGATAGATAATAATTCCAATAGCCGACAGAAAATAGATCACATCCCTCGTATCAATTACGCCTCTTGCAATGTTCTGATAATGATAATCAACCCCTATGAATTCTATCGGGGTTGTTAACCACGCGGGCAGAAATAATAGCGTTTCATCCAAAATGAAAAGTATAAAAACAAATATGAAACCAAGAATGAAAGCTACGATCTGATTATTTGACAAGCTCGAAGCCAGAAGCCCTGCCGAAAGATACACCGCAGATGAAAAAAGCAAACCTAAATAAGCTCCAATTACCGGTCCATGATCCAGATCACCTAATGTGGATATTGTGAACCAGTAAAGCACCGTCGGAAGCAAAGTCACAGCTATCATCGTCCACGCGGCAAAAAATTTGCCCATTATTATATCACTGTCAGCAATCGGTTTGGTGGCTAATAATTCAAATGTACCGCTCTTCTTTTCCTCTGATAACAGGCGCATTGTAATAGCCGGTATGATAAAGAGGAAAATTAACGGAATGAGTTCAAACATAGGGCGTAGAGCAGCCGTTCCGTAGAGGAATATGTTATTAACATAGAACCAGCCGACTATCGCTAAGAAAACCACCATCAGCACGTAAGCCACGGCTGAATTAAAGTAAGAACTCATCTCTTTTTTAAAAATAATACCAATTTGTGAAAAGTTCATAATGACTTCTCTTTATTTAACTTACATTTTTAACTTTGTGGTTTGTATTTATCATGATCATCAGTTCCTTTCTCCGGCTCTTGCTGATCCTCAGCAGGCAGTTGTGTTTCCTGCGGTTTTTCCTGCTTTGCAGCAAAAATACTCTGACTGTCAATTGCACCCGACTGCTGGAATGTTCCACCCTGCGATTGAGTAAGCTGATGGAATACCTCTTCCAGACTCGTGCTTTTCCTTTGCATGCCAAGCATTATCCACTTGTTATCAACCACTATCCTGAAAACATCCTCTCGCAGGTCTGTCCCTTTAGGAGAATTGATCAGGAATTTGTGCGTACCGTCATCAGAACTGACAAGCTCAACTGACTGCGCTTCAGGCAATTCATTGAATTTGGGATATATCTCCTTCATTGGATCCTCTACATCAGCTTTCAACTCCAGATCAACTATCTCACCGCCGCGGAATGACTCCGACAACTGATCGATCGTCCCGTCAGCAACAATGCCGCCGCGATTAATAATGATCACTTTGCCGCAGGTAGCCTGCACCTCTCCGAGAATATGTGTTGATAATATAACCGTCTTGGCAAGCCCCAGCCGCTTGATTAGATTCCTTATTTCAACAATCTGGTTTGGGTCAAGACCGCTGGTCGGTTCATCGAGAATAAGCAGATCCGGATTATGGATCATTGCCTGTGCGAGCCCTACCCGCTGGCGGTATCCCTTGGACAACTCGCCAATATCTTTATGACGAACTTCTCCGATACCGCATACATCGACCATTTCCTTCCTCCTCTGCGAAAGCTCGGGATCGCGCATTCCCTGAAGCTTAGCAGAAAAATTCAAAAATTCCAGCACATTCATATCCATATAAAGCGGATTAGTTTCCGGCAGATAGCCGATTTTCTTCCTCACTTCAAGGGAATGACCCTGGATGTTATATCCATCAACTTCTACGGTACCATTATTTGGAGGTATGAAACAAGTAAGGACCTTCATTGTAGTTGTCTTTCCAGCGCCGTTGGGTCCGAGAAATCCTAAAATTTCCCCTGTCTCAATATCGAAGGAGATATCGTTCACTGCGCGAGTTGCGCCATAATGTTTTGATAAGTTTTTTACGGAAATACTCATAGTTTCATTCTTTATATTTCCAAAATTTTATTTTTAACAACTGTTGCAATTTTTACAAGCAACAAATATTCTTATAACAAACGAGAAGTTAAAAAATCACATAATTTTACGTTTGCGAAATTAATATATTTTACGATTAATAAAAAAATTTATGGTTCAATGACTGCCTAAACCAATAATTTGTCCGAATTTATTTGAAATTCAAAAAAAACCCCTCCGAAAAAGGAGAGGTTTTGCGGATTTTGCCTTCAGTCCGAATTTTGCTCTTAACCGAACTTGTAATGTTTTTTTACAGGTTCATGTACTTCCCAGATACATTTTAAGCCCTGAGGGAATACCACAAAATCACCTTTTCCGATAGTGATTTCTCCATCATCAGTCTTAACAGTGACTTTGCCTTCCAGGAAGTAGCATTGCTCCCGGTCATCGTAGTACCAGTCAAAAGTGGATCTTTCCTTGGTCCAAATGGGCCAGCTTATTACGCCCTTACTACGAAATTCATCCTCTGAAAGCTTCTTTACTTCAATCTTCATGGTTGTGCTCCCACATATCTCCGCTTTTATATGTGTTAATAAAATAATTTATTCAGGTATTGATTAATATCATCATTATTTCATACCAAATATCAACAAAATTATTTGAAATGCAAAATATTTTTTTAAAAATCGGAATGAAAACAAAATCTAACGCCCATCAAAGTCTGTTATATTCCTTAAACATACATCTATCCTGAATAAATTCCATTCCGTTTTCTTCGGCAAGTTTTCTTGCATCTTCGTTGACTATGCCTTCTTGAAGCCATATTAAATCAATATCTCCATTTTGATTTTTTCTTTCAACAGCTTCCCGGACAACTTCGTAAGCTTCTTCGGAAGGTCTGAAAACATTTAAAATATTAATTTCATCAGGGATATCAAGAATACTGCGATAGACTTTGCGCCCTTTTATTTCATCTTCCTTTGGATTTATTGGAAAAATATTATACCCCCTGTCAATGAAAAATGCCGGAACCGTGTGCGCGGCTTTACTCGGATTGCCGGACATACCATAAACAGCTACGTTTTTGTATTTATCAAAAATTTCTTTTAAATCCATATTATACTCCGTTATTATGTGACTAAATTACTGATTGATAATGTTATACGATTAAAAAGTTATAATCTTGCAGGCAAGACAAAATACAATTTAAAAAGTTCGATACAAAAATATTTATTTGAATTTAGGTTAAAAAAATCTATTTTGTAAATTTGTATTTTATTAATTAATATGAATTCGGTTTTCGCATCGAAGAATCAACAAATTATACAGTGCAATACGACCAGAAACAACAAAATGAGATGATGGAATTATCCATAGTCATGCCATGTCTTAATGAAGCTGAAACTGTTGGTGACTGTGTCCGAAAGGCAAAGAGCTTTCTGGAAAAAAATAATATCAACGGTGAAGTTGTAGTTGCAGACAATGGCAGTGATGATGGTTCAAAAGAAATAGCTTTAAAAGAAGGGGCTCGCATTGTCGATGTTCCGGAAAAGGGATATGGCGCCGCTCTTATAGGCGGAATTTCAGAAGCTAAAGGCAAGTTTGTTATTATGGGGGATTCCGATGACAGCCATGACCTGGAGAATCTGGATCCGTTTATCGAAAAGCTCAGAGAAGGATATGAAATGATCATCGGGAATAGATTCAAAGGGGGAATCCAACCCGGAGCTATGTCTTTCATGAAAAAATATGTCGGTAATCCACTCCTATCTGGAATCGGCAGAGTTTTTTTCAATAGTAAAATCAAGGATTTTCATTGCGGATTACGCGGATTTACAAAAGAAGCCTTCGAAAACCTTGACCTGCGGGCTGCTGGAATGGAATTTGCCAGCGAGATGGTTGTTAAATCGACACTATTTAACCTGAAGATGACCGAAGTACCAACCAAAATGATGCCTTCCGGGCGCTCACGTCCCCCCCACCTGCGTACTTTTACGGATGGTTGGCGCCATTTAAGATTTTTATTATTATATTCTCCCCGTTGGCTATTTCTCTATCCCGGATTTACTTTAATCCTTGCCGGCTTAGTATTAGGCATTTGGCTGCTTCCTGGTGCGAAATGGTCTTTGGACGTACATACTATGTTGTATGCGGCTGCGGCGTTGATAATTGGATTTCAGCTTGTATCATTCGCAATTTTGATAAAAACTTTTGCTGTACAAGAAAAGCTTTTACCCGCTCACCCCAAATTAAACAAATTACTACAGCATGCTACTTTGGAAAAAGGTATTCTCGTAGGCGGATTATTAGTGCTTGTTGGTATAGGCGGCTCAATTTACAGCCTTATACTTTTAGAGAGCGGTAAATTCCAGGAACTGGGCATCACCAATACAATGAGAATAGTTATTTCAGCAATAACTCTTTTGATATTCGGATTTCAAGTGATATATTCAAGCTTTTTTTATAGCATATTAAAATTAAAACTAAGATAATTTTAGGATTTACGCAAAAGAATGAGACAGAAAATAATAAACAAAGAACAGGGAATACGCTTAGATATAATTTTCCTTGTTATTGGAACCGTATGCGGGCTTTGGTTTATATTCACAAACGCTCCATTTCATACAAACGATGAAGACAGACATTTCCTAAAAGCTTACGTATTGGCGAAAGGCAATATCATACCTGAAGTTGACAGTAATAAAGTTGGAGATGAAATACCTGCAAACCTCTATCGGGTAGTTAAAAGTTATCAGGGCATACCTTTTCATCAGGGAGTTAAGTTCGACAGAACTAAAACCGAGAGGCTCCGAGATGTAGAGTTAAATCCTGATGATAAAATGTTTTATCACGATTATCATTACAAAGGCAATCCTTTTCCATACATTCCTGCTGCTATAGGAATAGCAATAGGCAGAATAGCAGAAGCCAGCCCGGTTTGGATTGGCTGGCTAGGGAGAATCACTTCACTAATAGCGTATTTAACGTTAGTTTTTCTGGCTATTAGAATAGCTCCCGTATTCAAGTCGGTATTTTTTTTGTATGGACTGACGCCCATGGTGCTATATCAAGGCGCATCAGTGACTTATGATGCTGTGCACAATGCTCTGTCATTCCTTTTAGTGGCTCTATACTTAAAATATGCCATGCAAACAGAAAAAATGCAGACTAAGGACTTTATCCTCATAATTGTCATTGCCTTGATGCACAGTTATTCAAAGGATGGATATTTTCTCATCCCCTTCCTGTTCTTCATTATCCCTCCCAGAGTTGTTGGAAACTACTGGAAAATGTTGCTAATGGGAGTATTTTTTATCTTATTATACAAAATTCCTGATTGGACATGGAGACCTATAGTTTCCACTATAGAAATAGAGAAGCCTCCTGAATTGCAAAAAGATTTTAAGACAGGCTTCAGTCAAAATCTACAGCATAACTTGTCTATGCCGATTGTATTTTTAAAAAACATAGCTGCTAACATTTTGCATTTCAGGCAGGAATGGACCGGAGGCATATTCGGCAGATTTGGTTATTCTTACACTATGCTGCCAAACGCATTCTATATCATACATGGGCTTGTACTGATGGCAGCAGTCCTGTTTGACAGCAAGTCAGAAATGGTGTTCAGGACATGGCAAAAGTTGATTATTTTCATTGTCGGATTCGGAAGCATTTTTATAATCATTGCCGGATTTTATTTCCAATCGCCAATCGGAGCAAAAATGATATTTGGAATTCAGGGCAGGTATTTCATACCTGCAATCCCGATAATTTTGTTAGTACTCTATAATTCCCAGTTTGAAAATAGGAAATGGATGAAATGGCGCTGGCTGGCGCTTTCTGTTTATATTGCTATAGTTTTAATATATTCGATAAACTATCTTGATAATGCATTGTACTCCAATTAAAACAAAGTCGAATGAAAAAATATCTTAAAACCTTGCTCCCGATTTTAATTGTCTGGATCATTATATATGCTTGGCGCCCCTGGTTTCTGGGTTACTATGCTGACGATTGGAACTATATTTTTGTCCCTCAGGAAAAAGAGAATATAGAGAACAATATTGACCATTATATGATTAAATTCATCAACAGACCCGTTATGGGAATAGTACACTATGCCACTACGGAAATCTTCCGGGAATCAGCGCCAGTTTACAGACATATTTACCTTATAATATTGATGCTTGTAAATGCTATTTTTATCAGGCTTTTTTTTGATTCGATATTTAAATATCTAAAGTTCAACAATGCCAGGGTCTGGAGCAATATCGGGGCGGTTTTTTGGCTTGCTTCGCCATGTTTCATAATCTGGTTTTCTTCGGCTAATAATATTTTCGCGATGTTATTTTTCTTATTGAGCGGTATAGTTTTCTTCAATGGCTTAAATAGAGGAAAAATACCGATAATACTGCCTCCAATTCTATTTATTATAAGCTGTCTCGCCTATGAGAGCTTTTATTTACAATTTTTTGTGCTTTTCTTATTTGGCTATGCGGGCGGCTTACACAAAAAATTTGGATGGAAAAAGATTGTAATAAGTCTTGTTATATTCTTTTTAGCTCAAGCGATTGCTATAGGTTGGAACAGAGTTAGCGCCATTGTTTTTGAAAATGCATGCATTAATAAACCTTTCAATCCGTATTTCATTCAAACTTTTTTAGCAAATATTTTCTTTTTACCTTACGCACTATTTAAGAGCTGCAGCGAAATTTGGTATTTAGTAACTCCGTTTTTCGGCGCTACACTCGGATTGACAATTTATTATATTTTCAAAAATAAATTTAATATTCTTAAGAATGACAAAATAATTTTCTGGATTTTTGTCAGCGTTATTGCGGCAATTCTCATTACGCTATTTATTTATTCCGGTGCCGGTTATATAATCTGGGGGATGGGAATGCGCAGCAGGACTACTATGACTATCAGTCTATGGCTCGCATTTGCTTTTTCTTTCGTTTTCTTTTTTTTAGTCGAAAAAACTACCTTAAGCAACGCTCTGACAAATTTCCTGATAATCGCATGTATAATAACTCTGGGCATAGCGAGCTATTTCAGGATTATGGACTGGCATCACTCTTGGGAAACTCAGAAAAAAGTTATATCTGAAGTACCATTCGATAAGATCTATCAAACCGATGAAAACGCTATGATACTCGTCGACGCCCCTTATCATCACAATTGGGTTAGCATTATCAAAACGCCATGGGACGTGAATATGCAGTTGAAAGCAGGCGGGCTATTCGTTGACAATGTTGATATTAATGATGTCAGAAAAAATATCGGCAAGAGAAAATTTCAGATAGTTCGAAATTATAAGGACCCCATCAGCGGCAATAAATGGGTAAATATATGGACTGGAAGCAAGCTTATACAAAAATACCGAAATGTTAAAGATGATCCTGTCAGAAACAAATTCCTGCCTAAAAGAGTTTTTCATCCATCGGAATTATGGATATGGAAATATGAAACCAATGAATTCTATCAGGTTACAGAACCTCAAACTATGATCTTTAAAAATTATGATGTTTATTTTAAATGTCTTACTGATTTTTATTATTCATTCAAAGAAAAAATTTAATACAGTAATCGCCGAGAAATTTGAAAAGCAATAAATTAATACTTCATAAAAGGTAATAAATAGATTGGGATATATTATTTTGGCTCCGGCTTCAGTTTTACATTATACATTTATTGTGAATTAATCCATATTTTTCATTAGATCATTCTTTCATTAGCATAAATAATTTAACCCTAACAAATTAACCACCTTCTTTTCCCCTCCTTAGTAATAATGGTACTAAGATAACGTAATAATGCTATTTATATTTTCTATATCTTCCTCCATTCATTTTTCGTGGATAACACCTATTTGGACGCCTTGGTACCAGGAAGGTTATGATTTGCCCCTTTAGCATATCCATATCTGCCCGGAGACCACTGACTGTATTTCCGCCCAAGTTTGTCAATAAATACAGGTTTATCAATCTCATAAAATTTTTGAATGATATCTCTCTGGGGGGAAAAGCCGCTCTCTTCAGCGGCTCCCAGTATTATTCTCCTTAAATAATTGTATGCTATTAAACCTGCTGATACCTCCTTCCTTGCCATTTCCGGTGTCTTACTTCTTACGATATTCATATCTAAAATTGCCTTTATTTCTTTTATTCCTACTTCTATGTCCCAGCGCGTATTGTACTTCAGTATTATATCCAATTTGCTGATCCGATTATCTAATAGCGATGTATATAAAACTCTTTTAATACTATTATCATTCGGCTCTTCATATTCTATCCGTCTCAATAATAATTTGCTTCCAATTTTTTTTGCGCTCTTTACCCATTTTGAATTTATTGTTTTGTATATATAAACCAATTCATCGCCGTCGCCCAACTTCTTATATACTTCGTATCTTCTCTTGCGCTTCCCAGGCACAATAAATTCAATCCCGCCTGATTTTAATTGATACAACAGCGCATAGCAGTTATAAAGGTCATCACCCAATAATAAACTTCCATCTGGCATATTTTCTATCATTCTTTCCAACAATTCCAACTCGCTTTTTTTGTCATCGGACAATTCGTAGTCATGTATCACACCGCTTCCCTGCTCTATTATCACTTCAAGTAAACCTCGGGGATATGATCCTTTGATACTTTGCGTAAATTCCTGGCGAATAGCTTCGGTATCCTGCATTTGAAGATATGTGCCATCGCTTAAATATACCTGATAACCTTTCCAGCTATATCTATCCTCTCGATCAGAAATGTTCCTTGAATCTTTGAAGACTTCATTTACAAAATCCGCCGAGATCCTTTGTCTTGCCTGCGTATAAGCTGAAGTATTCGAAGATACCTCCTGCAGTTTACTCTTGGCTATCCTTCCTGCTGTTGTGCGTTTTCTTCCTCTTTTTCCTTTTCTGTCTTCTTTCAATGACTCTTCAATTATTCTGGCGCTTTCTTTCTCTATTATTTCGCGGTTCTTTTCATGAATTCTCTTATAAATGTTGACTGATTGTTGCAAAGACTTATCTTCGCATGTCATTGTAGTTAGCATCGTCAACAGTGTGTTCTCTTGGGTAAATATTCTGTCTCGTCGTTTGCCGTCGGAATATTTCTCGGACACATCAAATGGAAAGTAATCGTAGAAAGCCATTGACAGATCCCGCGCCAATTGCTCTTTGATAAGAGTGCTGATTTCCAAAGAACGGTTCGCTTTCATATTTTTACCTTTATTATATTTGCAATATACTAACATACAAATATAATAAATATTTTCTATTTATGCACTATCTTAGTGCCATTATTCTCCACTTGGGAGAAGGGATTTAGGGATGAGGGAATTCTTCTAATGAATTTTC